>DATJRS010000001.1:0-13965 GCA_035504535.1 Solirubrobacteraceae bacterium
GCACCGGGACGGCGCCGGGCACGACCGGATGGTGGCCGACATGCTCGACGAGCTCGGGGTGAGCGCCGCGATGATGCGGACCGCCCCCGGGCCCGCCCTCTACCGGAGCGTGGCCTCCGGCGACGCCATCGTCGTGGCCACAGCTCCCGTGGCGCTGCCCCCCCGTGTGCAGTCGCGGCCGCTGAACGCTCCGCGCGAGGTCGCCTTCGACCTACTGTGGCGAGATGAGACCCCTTCACCGGCGCTCGCCGAGTTCGTCCGGCTCACCGCCGAGTCGTGTGGCGATGTGCCCACGACACGACGTCACCTTCGGGCCGTCGCTTGAGAAGCCCGATGACCGAGTCTTCTCTAATCACGAGCGACGACCAGGTCGGCACGCTGTTGCGCCGGGCCATGAGCCGGCCGCTGCTGTCCGCCGCCGAAGAGACCGACCTCGCTATCCAAATCGAGCAAGGAGATCTGGGCGCCAAGGAGCGGATGATCGAGAGCAACCTGCGCCTGGTGGTTTCGCTGGCACGGACCTACCGAGGCAGGCGGGTTCCGATGGCTGACTTGGTCCAAGAGGGGACGATCGGGCTCATACGAGCGGTCGAGCGATTCGACCACCGCCACGGGGTTAGGTTCTCCACCTACGCCGCGTGGTGGATTCGCCGTTCGCTGCGCGACGCCGTCGCTGCTGCGCAGCTGATCCGGATCCCTCCGCGTGCCACCCGCCAGCTGGCCGCGGTGCGCCGGGCCGAGGACGAGTTGCGGCATTCGAACCTCGGCGCGGCGTCGACTGCTGCAGTGGCGGATCGGACGGGGCTGAGTGTCGAGAGCGTCCGTTCGCTGCAACAGGCCGCGCGCGTCACGGCGTCGCTGGACGAGCCGGTGGGCGAGGAGGACACGCCGTTGCGCGAGCTGCTCGCCGACCACGACGCCGCCGATCCGCCCGAGCGCGCGGTCGCAGGCGAGGAGTCTGCGAGGGTCAGGAGGATGCTGAGGCTGCTTCCGCAGCGGCACCGGGACGTCGTGATTCGCCGCTATGGATTGGGGCAGGATGCACCCCAGAGCCACGAGCAGATCGGCGCGTGGCTCGGCGTCGGCGAGGAGCGCAGCCGCCAGTTGGAGCGGGAGGCCCTTCGCCGCCTGCGCACAATCGCGACGGCGCAAGCGGCCTAACCGCCCCATACGTGTGGCATTTGTCCCTCCGGTGGCGCGATTCTTGGTGCTTGCCAGGCAGGGATGCTTAAGCGCTCTACGAGCTGGGGATTCGCCCCGACCTGCTGGTCGGCACCTCGGCCGGAGCAATCAACGCCGCGTTCGTCGCCTCGCGCCGACCGACGGTGCGGACGGCTCGGACGCTCCAGCAGATCTGGCGCGGGCTCAACCGCTCTCACGTATTCCCAGCCAACCCGGTGACGGCCGGATTGGGGCATGTTGGGGCTAAGCGAGCACACAAGTCTCGCCCGGCTCGCTGCGCCGCATGGTCTCGCCCACGTGGAGATCGAGCGGCTGGAGGACAGTCATTCGGCTACAGCGACACGGAAAAGACGAACGCGGACGAAGGCAAGCCCCGCAAGGAAGTGATCAACCACCCGGGCTGCAGAGAAGTGGTCAACCACCGCGCCGTACTCCCACGATTTGCACGCAGAGCCCTCTGTCGGACTCGAACCGACGACCCCTTCCTTACCATCACGCCGCAGACGACTTCAGCTGATGCGCGTTTGCGTGTTTATGCTGCAAATAGCCGATTTCGTGTTTTCGGGTGCAGCGGACCGTGAAGGCTTCCATGCGGGTTGAGGCTTCCAAAAAGTTTCCATAGCGCACCGACTCCCTGTCCCTGGTCGGCCCGGCCACAGACAAGCTCTGTCAGCTAGCACTTGACCACAGGTGGCGGATGCCAGAGTCTGGCAACGTGGTCGAGTGTGCCACACTGTGGCACCCACACGATAGTATCCATTTCGTGTCCGACCATTACACGCTTCGTCTCCCAGCCGGAACGCGTGCAAGGCTCAGCTTGCATGCCCGTCGCGCAGGGCTGCCTGAGCGCGCGCTCGCCCAGCGATATCTCGAGGAGGGACTCCGGCACGACGCACACCCGCTGATTCAGTTCCTCGACGGACCTACCGGGCGCCGCGCGAGTATGGTCGGATCGGGCCTCGACGTGTGGGAGGTGATTGCCACCGTCCGCGACAACGACGGGTCGGTCAAGGAAGCCGCCACCTACCTCGAGATTCCGCTTGGACTGGTTCAAGCCGCGGTCGCGTACTACGGCGAGTACCGCGACGAGATCGACCAGGAGATCGCGCTGAACGAGGCCGAGTACCAACGCGGCCTTGAGGCGGCCGCCGCCGGCGAGCGCGCACTCAGCGAGTGAAGGCTCTTCTAGATGAGCAGCTCTCCCGACGAATCGGGGAGCTGCTGCGAGACCGCGGCCACGACGTCCAAGCAGTCGTAGACCGGCGCGATCTAGCGGGACGGAGCGACCGAGTGATCCTCGAGGTCGCCGCGGCCGAGCAGCGAGCCGTGATCACCAACAACGTGAAGGACTTCCGACCTCTCGCCGCAGAGCGCCTCGCCCGAGGCGAGTCTCACGCCGGATTGATCCTGCTCCCCTCGTCCCGGACACGGACGCGAGACGCCGTCGAGATGCTCGCAAATGGAATCGAACAGATCTTCCGAGAGAATCCCGACGGCCTGCCCGCCACGGAACGGTGGATTCCGCCGGCGCCGACCTCGTGAAGCAAAGCGGCACCAGTTGGACCGTCTTCGCGTCCAGGTCAATCCGACTCGTCGTCTCGACCGAGGGCGACCCGAAGGGCGCCGCCGAACTCGGCGACCATCCGCGACCGTCGCATCGACCGCCGCCGAGCATCCGCGACTTCGCGCACGTACACCGCACGGGTCACGTTGGCGTCGCGGTGACCGAGCAAGAACGCGATGTCGTCAACACTTTCCCCCGCGAGCAGCGCGCGCGAGGCCACGGTGTGGCGGAATGAATGCATCGAGGGGAGTGTCCCGCGCGGAACCGCTACAGGCTCACCGCGCTCGTCGAGCTCGTGGAGTATCGGGAACGTCGGCGCTCCATCCAGTGCGGTGGCGCGGCGCTGTGCCTCGCGCAGCGCCCTGGACACGTTGCGCTGCTGCACCGGATGGCCGGTGCCTGTCGCAAACACGAAGCTCGTATGCTCGCAGTACCTCGCCCCCAGCTTGTGTCGCGCGAGAAGGATCGCTAGCTCCCGTGGGACCGGGACTGTCCGCGCCGAACCGTCGGTCTTGGTGGGCCGGCGATTGCCGTGTCGGTCGACCTGCCACCCGAACTCGATCTCCGCATCTTCGGGATCGTCGATCCGAACGTCAGCCCATGTGAGCGCACAGAGCTCGGAGACACGTGCACCCGTCAAGGCTGCGACGGTGAACAATGTCCGAAACGGCTCATTGGCGGTGGCGATCGTCTGCTCGAGCTGTTCGCCTATGAAGACCGGCCGGCGCTTCGTCTGCGAGGTCTTCGGCCGTTCCGACCGGAGCATCAAAGTCGTGGGGATCGTCCCGCTCCAGCCGAGCCTCCGCGTCGCGAACTTGTAGATGGCACTCACGACACCGAGGATGACCGCGATGGTCGCCTCGCTCATGCCCTCGGCTCGTAGCTCACGAACGAGTCTTGCGAGATCGTCAGCGTTGACCGCGTCCAGCCGGCGGCCCTGTAGCCGCGGGCGAAGATGCCGGTTCACCATGCACCGGTACTTGACCTGCGTCGTCTCCCGCAGGTCCAGAACCGGACCCGCGAGCCAGCAGTCGGCGGCCTCGCCGAATCGCAGGTTCGGCTTCGGAGCGACGCTCTCGCCGCGAGCGCGCCGCGCAGCCAGGTCATCCCGGACCTTCCGCGCGGCCAGGATTCCGCCGTCGACTGTCCGCCACCGCTGGCGGCCCGTCTCATCCTTGAACCCAACCTCCAGCACGCCGGTTGCGCGGCGATAGATCCCCCGCTCGACGCGTACGCGCCGAGGATCTGCCTCCGAATCACTCATGTCGCCCGCTCTCCACCGCAATCACGGGCATCGGCCCGGAGCAGCGCCACTGGTCCAGATCCGACCGGCGGAAGTACAGCTTGCAACCGACGCCTGCCTGCTCAGTCGGAATCGCTCGCTCAGCTGCCAGCCGTCGCAAGCTGTCTCGCCCAATGCCAAGGTATTCGGCAGCGCGCCGCGTGTCGAGCCACTCGTCCGCGCTCACAGCTCGAGGCGCGAGGAGCCGGGCGGCGACGGCGTCCGCGACCAGGTCAGCCAGCTGCGTCAGCAGCTGATCCACCAAGTGCGCGCGGTCGCCGAGCACTGCGGCAGACATCGCCGACGGACGTTCGACGAGATGGAGTTGGGGAGACTGCATCGTCTCCGCCATGGAGTACGCTTGCATTTGTCGTGACCTCCTTAACAGGTCTCGGCCGGGCCTCGGGGTGTGACAGCACCGCCGGGGCCGCTTTATTTTTACTCCCCTAGTTTACCTACCGCCTCGGACGTAACTCCTTGCCGCGCTCGGTGGTCACAGAGTTCACTTAACTCTAGATACTGGCCGTACCCGGATGATCTGAGTCACGCGCGTCAAGGGCTGTCACATACAGTAACTCCCTGGCACGACCGTGGCCATCGATGCATCGTGCAGATCGCTCCAGCGAGAGGTGGACCACCTACCACACACTGAGCCTCTTCGCCGCAATCCGGCCGCAGACCTGGGCGCTCCCCTCGCCGATACGTGAGCTCTGACTCTGTTCAAAGGAAGTCTCTTGTGATTGAGCGATCCCTCCGACCTGGCCGCCGTCGGCCCCCTGACCGGACGAGGGCATCGATCCCGATCCTCGGAGACCGACCATCTGTCCCGGACGCTCGATGGGGTGGGTCGCCGAGCAGCGTCGGGTCGGAGCGCCGCCCGCCGACGTGCAACCACCGTACGCCCTCCATGGACAATCCTGCGCTGATCTAAGAGAAGACCGGCGATCATCTGCGCGCGGCGCCGTTCGGACGAAAGCGACACCGCGCGCCAGTCGTCCCCCACACAATCCCGTCGTCCCCGAAGCGCTGGCGAGCCGGGGCCTTCGAAGGACCGCCAAAGCGATCTTCCTGCGACCTTCGACTACCGTGACCCCCAGAGCCTGGCGGGCCACTCAGCTGCGGCACTCCACGAACTAAGTAGCGCGGCCCGCGTAGGTGAACCCGTAGGCTAAGTCCATGACCGAGGTTTCCAAACTTGTCGCGCTTGCAGATCAGCTCAAGGTCGGATCGTTAGCCCAACCACCCTACTGTGCTGACCCTGCACGAGCACTCGCAGAGGTTGTGGATGAAGCGACGAGAAATAGCTTCGACCTACTTCCTGTCCGGACCGGACATCGGCCGATCACGCGAATGATTTCGCGCGCGGCGCTTGAAAGCCTGAACGATTGGAGTCAGCTCGCTGATCTCGTCATGCCCTTGACCGCCGACGTACTCGTATCGGCAGACGCTCCGGCTCTTTCAGTGCTCGACCGCCTTGACCGCCACTCCGTCCTCTTCACTCTTGGAGCAGCTGGCGTCGAAGGAGTAATCACTATCTACGATCTCAACGAGCCTTCCGCGCATTTGCTCGGATTCGGGTTGGTTCTCGTGTGTGAAGAGGCTTTGACCGCATGGATCCGCCCTCACCTCGGCAGCGACGCCGACCAAGCCGCCGCGAAGATCCGAGCGCTCAAGGCGGTGGGGTCCGGCTTCCGCCGATGGAAGAGACTCAGGGATGCCGACCGACATGGAGACCTGGCAACAGCGCTGACATTGTGGGAGAAGATCAGGGTGATCGAAGGGTTAGGACCCGCCGAACTGGCGCAGCGAATTGGCATCGAGTCGACCGACCTACTCCCGAGGCTCGAGCGCGTCCGCGAGCTACGCAATGCGATCGGTCACTACGACGAGGAGAGCTTGGCCGATCCCACGTGGGTCCACACGAGGATGGTCGAGACCAGAGACCTCGCGCGCAGCCTCGCGGTCTAGCTACGTCCGAGGAGTGATGGAATCGCGTACCAGTGTGCCTGCTCCCAGGCTTACTCAGCGCGGCGTTATCTATCTTCGTGGACCGTCGCTCGGCACATCGCCGAGGTCGGTTGCCCGCTCGCGCTTCGATATTTGCGAGCGGATGAGCGCTCGCCCGAACTCCGCAACGCCGGTGACGGAGGCTGGACGCGGTTCGGGCGCGATGTCCGCCGGCGTCGCACATACCCAGCGCCGACTGGCGCTCGTGATGATGGTGTTATAGGGCTTCGCATTCTCTGGCGGCATGTCGTATCGGCCAGGCTTAAGTAAGCTCGTCGGCGAGAGCGTCAGGAGATGCTGTGGGCCAAGCGGCATTGCGACCAAATGGTTGCCGCGCATGGTGGCGATCGCACGCTTGACGGTCTCGTCCCAAGGGAGCCAGAGCGACACCGGATCGTCCAACGTCGTCGCTACGTGGGAGTACGATCCGCATCGCCGCGGTTCGTTGATGTTCAGGAGCAGAACTGGGTCGTCGCCGAGGATCAGAGATGGCCGTGCCATCCGTTGGATCGCCCATGCGTACTCGGCGTAAAGGATTTCGCCGAGCCTGACCACGAGATGCGCCATGAGGTGCGGGAAGCTGTTTTGATCGAACCGCGTTCCGACGACGCGAATGCCGGCCATATACTGGAAGTGAGCCCTTTGGGTGTCATCTGTTGCCTTGGCGAGTTCCGCCTCATAGTGGCTGGCGATTTGGCGTTGCATATCGCTTGTCGTCGATCGGGTCACGGCGTCCCGGAACGTGGAGGTACGGACGGCTTGTGCGGCTACCCACATCGCCAGTCGCGCTGAGAGCCGTGGCGACATCACGTGGGTCGGATGCCACCCCTTCGAAGCAGCTTGTCGGGCAAGGCTGGTCGGTCGGGGTAGTACGTCGATCTGGCGCAGAGCCATGGCCGCTGCGTTGTCGAGTCCGGCAAGCAGCTCCGATTCGATCCAATCATCTGGATTGCCATCGGAGTCAAGGACCGTGTTGTAGTCCTGCAGTGCAGCGAACCGCGCAGGATCCTCGCGAGACAGTCGCCATGCGCGACGGTCAAGCACCTCGATTAGTCCCGAGTCAGGGTGCGACCATCGCCGAAGGAGAAGCTTCGGGACTACGTGGTGCAGCGCCATGAACCGAGGGTACGTCGCCGTCCCGACGGGATGGTGTTGTGCGATCGGTAGGCGAGATCCGGCGTGACTGCGCTGTCCGGCGAACCTCGACCCGCGAGGTTCGCTTTGAGTCCTGAACGGCACCCATGGGTTCGACGACCCCATGTCGCTCCGAGCGTGGGGGCCGGCCATGCGACCATCCCCCGGGTGCCCGGCCCGTCCTCGCTGTCGTAGTCGGAACGGCGTGCGCCGTTGCCAGCGCTTGCGACGCGATCAGCAGGCGGCATAGGATCCGCGGCAGGGCCGGTCACGGACAAGGAGCACGCATGGGACGCTGGAGCTTGACCAGCGGTGGCGCAGGGCGAGTTGGCGAGACGGGATGCCCGTCCACGCCCGACGCGTAGGACCGCGGTCGTTGTGGCAGGGAGCCTTGCAGGGCCGCTCGCCAAGTGGGCCCGTGCAGACGCCAAACTGCAGCGTCTCCGCGCGGAAGTCAACGCCGCCTGGCCTCCACACCAGCTGTGGCCCGTTCGGACTGAGACGGATCGGACGGGCCTCAAGTTCCGCTTCTACCTGGGTGAGCTGCCCGACATCCAGCCTGACTGGGCGCTGGAGGCCGGCGAAATCCTGTTCAACCTGCGCTCGGCGCTCGATCACCTCGCGTATGAGCTGGCCGTCCGGCGTTTTCGCGGACGCATCCCGAGCAAGATCGAGGGGACCACTCAGTTTCCAATCTACGACTCCGCCGGCGCGTGGAAGCAGGGCCACCGGCGCATCCAGCACCTCGCGATCCGCGACCGCCGTGCGCTCAAACAGTTTCAGCCCTTCATAACTCGGACCGACCGGTGGGAGTGGCACCGATTCTGGCTGAGCCGCCTAAACGCGTGGCACAACATCGACAAGCACCGGAGGCTCCATCTGGTAACGGGCGCGAAGAACTCCTCCGTGATCATGGACCCTCGCCCGCGCTCGTTTGTAGGCGCGGACTTCATATATGGGCCGATGAAATCCCATTCACACGTGGAGACGTGGACCTTCAGCGAACCTCCTGAGGAGATGAGGCCACACCCCGGGGTCTTCCTCCACGTAGCTCTTGAGCACGGAGGGGAGTACGACAGACTGTGTGACGTGGCGCTTTATGCCACAGCGGCACGGGTGCGAGAGGTCCTCGATCGGTTTGCCGATCGTTTTTAGTGCGGCCCTGGTGCAGCGTAAGGCCGGACTGTCCGGGCAGGGCGGGAGGTCATGGATGCGCGCGCTGGTTCTACTCGCGCGCTGCGGGAGAAAGCTGGCGGGACGTGTGTGGGCCCGGTGCACGTCGCCCGCGGGCCGTTAGTCTCTGGCCGGGGCCGCACGACGCGAACAGGAGCCAGGTCGCCGTGGAGTACGCTGTGAAACCCGCCGGGCAAGGCCGCGTGGAAATCACAATCAAAGGTCCGGCCGAGCCGTCGCCGGGGAGGACGTGGAAGGTGACGACGGGTCCCTCCGAGCGCGCTGTGATGTTCGATCTCGATGTTGCGGAAGCAAGACGGCTCTTCCGGGATCTCCTGGAAGAACTGCCTGCCGCCACCTGAGGGGACTGTGGTGCGCGCGCGTCTTGGACCTGGGGTTGATCCGGCTCGGGCAATTGCGGAGATCTTGCAGCTCGCCGGCGGCGTGGGCGCGGCGATCCGTCCGGGCTCGCAACACCCAGTGGATCAGCGAGACGACTACGTCCGGTGGGCGATCGACACCGAGGCCCACCTGGAAAGCGTTCTCCGTCGGCAGGACGCGCAGGCGTTCTTCGACAACCCCCGGCATCGCGACATCCTGGTGATGCCTCTGGGCAATTACCTCACCACGCTCATCTACGCGGAGCTTGAGGCAAAGCGCCGCGCTCTGGCGGATGTTGTCACCGACCTGCGGGCTCAGGTCGCCCGGATGACAGGTGCGCCGGGGTTCCCGATCGTGGTGGACTCGAACGTGCTGCTCCAGTGCCAGCGGCTGGATTCCGTGACCTGGCCCACCGAGGTAGGCGAGGCGCGCGTGATAGTGCCGCTGCGTGTGATGGAGGAGATCGACGCGAAGAAGTACGGCGACAACAAACGGCTGCGCGGAGTCGCACGTGGTGTGGTGACGTGGATCGACAGCTTGTTTCCGGGCGGCGGTCCGGGGCCGGTGAGGATCAGGGATGGGCGCGGTGACACGATCGAGCTGCTGCTCGCCGATCGCCCGCGGTACAGACCGATGGACGCGGACGAGGAGGTCCTCGACGCGGCGCACGAGGTCGCACAGTTCGCCCGGCAAGTGGTGAAGGTGATGACCGCGGATACAGCGATGCGGGTACGCGCAAGGCATGAGGGGCTGGACGTGTTGCGCGTCCCGGATGAGTGGCTGCGCATCCGGGAGGACGCGGCAGAGGAGTAAAGGCTGACCCGGGTGTCCGGTCGCGCGGGGATGATGCTCCGGTGCGGTATCGGCATGAGGAGGGGCCGGCGGGCGAGTACACGCCGGCGGAGATGCTGCTGGAAGGGCACTGCGTCGCGGCACGAGCTCGGCGGCCTGCAGCAGTCTTCATAGACCCCGCCCGGTGGATGCTCTCGGGCGGGTCGCGATGGAGCTCGCCGCTGCTCGACGACTTCAACCAGTCGCGGGGCAACGGTCGTTCTCCGAGGATCTGGATCGACGCCCTCGTCCGGCCAGGGGGCAAGCGGCGGCGATAGCGGCCCGCGGGGCGTGCTCGCGCTTCAAACGTCGCCTGCCGCGGGCTTACTCACGATCCGGCCCCGGCCATCCAGGCCGGCACCGGATCGGGAGTCGACGACGTCCAGGTCGGAGGGATCGCTCAAACACGGAAGACTTCCTTTGAACCAGAAGCTCCATCCGGACCGTCGCCACCAAGGCCCCCCAGTGCGCTGCGGCCGCGCGCCGGGGCTAGGGGACGGCCGCGGTTGATGCCCACGCTTTAGGACGAGGCTTCCAAATAGTTTCCATAGGTGCCCCTGCGTCGCCCCGATCAGCTCGCCCACATGATCGAAAACTAGAGATTTGCAGGCAATTCGTGAGAGCCCTCTGTCGGACTCGAACCGACGACCCCTTCCTTACCATGGAAGGGTCGGGGTGTTACGAGCGTTCACGGACGCTCTCAGACGGGAACTAAATCCCTGCAAATTCCCACAATGTGGGATGTACGGCCGTGGTGCCCGATTTGCGCTCGTTCTCGATCTAGTGGACGCGGAGTGGACGCGCTGCACTCCCCCGTCCGGCTTCCGAATCTCCAGGGCTGACACAGGTCCCCGCCGGACCGGCGGCTGCGGGCCTCCGGGTCTGCCCGATGCCATCTGAGACATCGAGATCACCGCGGTCGCGGACGAGCCGCGTCGCCGCACCCAACGTCTCATCGAGACACTCGCCGCGCACCTCGGCGACGGCGGCACACCGGATGTCCGCGTTCGACGAGCACAGCTGCCGGTCGTGGCTGTTCCGGGGCGAGCGCGCCATCGTCCTCATCCCAAACCGGTACCATTGTGGTATGAGCAAGCAAATAGCGATCCGGTTGTCAGACGAGTTGGTCGCATTCGTCGACAAGATCGTCGAGAGCGGGCGGGAGCGCAGCCGCGCCGCGGTGGTCACCCGGGCGCTTGAACGCGAGCAACGCCGAATGGTGGCTGCGCGTGACGCGGAAATCCTCGCCGCGACCGGTCCAGACCCCGAGCTCGAGGGCCTGGCTGACTACGCTGCCGGACTTCCCGATCAAAGCTGATGCGCCCCATCCACCTGGCGCGACTGGATAAGTCGCGCCCCGTGTTGGTGCTCACGCGCGAGCTCGTTCGCCCACACCTGAACACGGTCACGATCGCCGCGATCACCACGACAATCCGTGGCCTTTCAACCGAGGTCCTCTGCGGACCCGCCAACGGTCTCGACGATCGCTGCGTCGTCGCATGCGACCACATCACGACCATCCCCGCACACGCGCTCGGACAGCAGATCGGACGGCTCCTCGACGAGCAAGAGGTCGACCTGACAAGGGCGATCCACGCCGCGTTCGACCTCGACACGAGCTGAGCGAGTCCCGCGGCGCCGAACGCATCGATCACACTTGCGGCAAGCGGCCACGCGCTGTCGATCGTGTCCGACAGGGTCGCGATCGCCGGTGACGATCGCTGTGGCGCCGCCGGCTGTCGCGAACGCGACGAGCTAGTCGTCGTGGGGATCGCGGTAGACGGCCGGGTGAGGGCCTGGCGGGTCGGCAATTCGGGTTGTCGGGGCGGCCAGGTCGATGGCCCGAGCCTCAGCATCGATCAGTGGCGAAGCGGTAACGCCGCCGTCATGCGAAGGCTCCGTGTCGCCGCCAGATTCGGATGCCCGCGGCGCGATCCCGCCGTTAGCCCTGGCCTGCAAAGAAGCGGGCGTCTATCGCAACGCGGATCTCTCGTCAGCGCTTAGCGAGACGCGATCTCTACACCACCGAACCGAGGCACGCGAGTCCACCGTGCAAGACCCGGGTCGGCGTGCAGGTCGGTTCAGCGACAGGGTCTCCACAGGCTTTCGACAGGGTCCGCTACCGACCATGTGACCCGCAGCGCAACCCGAAGCTCTTTCCCTAATGCGGGAGACCGACCACGCCTAACGAATGCGATTGGCGATGCCCTGTGCGGCCTCCGAGCCAATAAAGCGTCTGTGTGCGACGAAACGAGTGCGGCAGTTTGACGATCTCGCTCGAGTGCGACCGGAACACGGGCGAGACCCAGGTCGTCGTAGACGACGTCCGAGCCGCGAGCCAGTTCGTGTTCCCAGTGCCGCAGGCAAGAGTCGGCGACGCGTTCCGGCATATGCCGTAAGCCGCGAAGGGTTAGTGCGCGGAGGGTGCAGGCTGCATGTCGTAAGTGCGCGTTGGTGGCACCGAGCGATGCTCGTTCGCGTTCGCGGCCTACCGGATGTCGCTCGACCGCGAGGAACAGCGGCTAATGGTCGCCTCGTTCAAAGTCGAGCTCCGACGGTTGACCTCGGGTCTGCAGGACCTCTGACGCGGAGCCAGTAAGCGCACCGGCCAACTGGTAGCGCGAGCGGATTCCGAGCTTCCCGAACACCTTGCGCAGATGCCACTCCACGGTGCGCGGGCTAAGGAAGAGGCGCGCACCGATCTCCGGGTTCGACAGGCCATCGCGGGCTAACTCGGCGATCTGCCGTTCCTGCGCGGTCAGATCGTCTCGCGTCTCGACCGTCCGCTTACGCACCATCTCGCCCGTCGCGAGCAGCTCCTTACGCGCACGCTCGGCGAACGCTTCCATCCCGATCGACTTGAGCTCGTCGTGCGCGACGCGGAGCTGGGCGCGCGCGTCGACACGGCGACTCTCGCGGCGCAGCCACTCGCCGTAGAGCAGATGCGCGCGAGCAAGTTCGGGCCGCAGGGGGGTGCGGCCCAGTCGGTCGATCGCCTCCCGATAAAGGCGTTCTGCGGTCTCGCCGTCGCTCAGCAGCGCGCGGGAACGGGCTTCGAGGCCGAGCGCGAAATCGGTGCCTGCGGGCTCCGTCGTCTCTACCAGTCGCTCGAGCGCGTTGTGTGCGACCGCGGTGTCGCCTACGCGCGCGGCCGCTTCGACGAGCTCCGGCAGCGCGGACATGTACAACCACGGGCCGATGGCGTCCGGGGTGGCCTGCCGGGCCGCTGACTCCGCCTCCTCGTAGCGGGCCAGGCCGTTGTAGAGGACAGAGGCCGCCCAATCCGCATAGAGCCCCGCGATCCCTTGCCCTCCGGCCGCGGCTAGCTCGTGCGCCCTCGCTACCACCGCGGCGGCCGCGGGTTCCCTGCCCTGGAGCGCTCGGAGCCTCAGCGAGGCATAAGGTGCGATGGGACTCCCAGTCGCTGACGCCACGCCGTCGAACTCAGCGACGCACAACTCCGCAGCGGCGAAGTCGCCCATCCACGCGCAGGTTAGGCCCAGCTGGTTGAGCCCAAATGGCAAATGAGCGAGCGCGCCGGCGTCGCGGACGAGCTGGACCTGTTTGGCGGAAATCGCGTGGAAGCCCTCCACGTCCCACACGTAGGCGCTAGCAGCGGTTGCCATCCATCCCCACCGCAGGACGTCCTCCACGGGAATGTCCGCGAGTGCTCGCGCTGCTCGCTGCAACGTCGGAGTAGCGATGGCATGTCCGTTGAGGACTAGCAGGGCGAGGCCGTCTATAAGAAGGTCGAGGGCACGCGGATCACCGGCGGGCCGAGGAAGGGCGCGGACTGCGCGGCAAATCTCTAGTAGGACGCCGCCTTCTGCAAGATCCTCCACCATCGCCGTCGCCGTGAGCAACGCGGTTAGGTACGTCTCGCGCGAGAGCCCTTGGTCGAACGGCTCAAGCCGCCTGGCGGCCTTCAGCAGCAGCGGAGGAGCATCGCTGCCAAGGCCCGCGGCGAAGGCGACATGAGCGCGCAGCAGATCGATCCGGGCGCGCTGAAATTCGTCGAGGGGCCCCTCCTCCGCCGTGATCAGTAGCGCCCGAGCCGTGTCGAACGCGCCGGCTTGGAGATTTGCCTGTGCGGCGGCCAGTGCGCGCTCCCCACGCCGCGCCAGGTCCTGGGACAGCACTACGGCGCGCTGCAGGAACGCTGCCGCCGCGGCGAGGCCGCCTCGCGCCTCCGCGCGGCTGGCGGATCTCTCGAGCTCCAACGCGACCTGCTCGTCCGGGCCCGTCGTCGCGGCGGCCAGATGCCACGCACGACGGTCGGGGTCAGCGTCGCGGTCGGTCGAGTCTGCCAACGCTCGATGGACCCTCCGGCGTTCCGGCCCAGACGCCGATCCGTACACAGCTGAGCGCACCAGCGGATGCCGGAATATCACCCAGTCGCCGATCTCAACCA
>DATJRS010000002.1:0-2927 GCA_035504535.1 Solirubrobacteraceae bacterium
TCAAGCCGCAATCTCCGGACGAAACGAACTTGCATTTCATCCGTACGCACGCCCCTGCGGGGGGAGCGGGTTCTGAGCGCGCCGATCAGGGGGTCGCGGCGTATTCGCCGGCCGTTTTGGCCCTGTTGGGGTCATAGGCCGTAGCGACCCCGACGAGGAAAGCCAGCGTGAGCTACCGCCTGCAAGTCACGATCGCCGACGACATCGCCAACCAGCTCGAACGCCGCGCCCAAACGGCCGGCCAGCCCGCCAGCCGCGTCGCCGCAACGCTCATCAACCTCGCACTCGCCGACCACGCCGGGAAGCGGAACGCCACCACGCCGAGCTCGCCCCGCCAGATGCGCCCCCCGTGGCTTGAACCACATGACCCGGACGAGCGGCGCATCTGGCGGGGCGAGCTGTGGCTCGCCGTCCTCGCGCTCTGCGCACGGTACCCGCGAGAGCTCCAGCGTCTCGAGAGCGGTTGGTGGCGCACGACCAGCAGGATCGAACAGCTCGCCGCTCTGGACGCATGGCGCTTCCGGATCGACCAAACCGGCCAGGACCCCCGCGAAGAGCTCGCCTTCCAGGCCCAGCTCGCCGAAGTCAAGTCGTTTGTAGTGGTGTAACGCTCTGTGCTCGTTGGTGATTGGGTTGGCGGCTCAGGCCGCGTTGAGCTGGGTGGCCTCCTTGGCGGTGTTGTCGGTCGTGACTTCCTCGTTCTTCGCAGCGTCGAGTAGCCCCCCGTTTTCGAGGATCAGGGCCATCGATTCGACGGAGAGGTAGCGGCGGCTGACGAGCCATTCGTCGTTCTGTTCGATCAGCAGTGCGCCGGCGAGGCGGATGACGGCGGCGTCGTTGGGGAAGATGCCGACGACGTCGGAGCGCCGGCCGATCTCGCGGTTGACGCGCTCGAGCGGGTTCGTGCTGCGGAGCTTGGTCCAGTGCTCGGCCGGGAGCGCGTAGAACGCGGTGAGGTCCGCTTCGGCTTCTTCGAGCAGCTCGCAGACCTTCGGCGAGATCGACGCCAAGCGGGTAAGCACCTGCGTCGCGCGCTGCTTGGCCTGGGCCTGGTCCTCGGCGTTGAAAATCTCCCGCAGCGCGGCGCCGATCAGGCCGCGCTGGTCGCGACGGACGTGCTGGTCCATGTCTCTGACGAAGTGGACGGTGCAGCGCTGCCACGGGCAGGCGAGCACCCGGGCGATCGCGGCCTTCAGCCCTTCGTGGGCGTCGGAGATGACGAGCTGGACGCCGTGCAGCCCGCGGCGCTTGAGCCGCAGCAGGAACTCGCGCCAGAACGCGCCGGACTCGACCTCACCGACATCAAGGTCGAGCACCTCCCGAACGCCGCTCTCATGGACGGCGTAGGCGATCACGACCGCCTTCGAGACGACACGCCCACGATCGCGGACCTTGACGTGCTTCGCATCAAGCCACAGATACGGATAGGCGCCCTCAAGCGGCCTCGTGCGAAACGCCTCGACATGCTCGTCCAGGGCGCGGCAGATCGCTGAGACACGGTCCTTCGTCATCCCGCCGATCCCCAACTGCTCCACGAGACGGTCGACCTTGCGGGTCGAGACGCCGTTCACGTAGGCCTCCATCACGACCGCGACGATCGCCTGCTCCGACCGACGCCGGGGCTCAAGGAAGCTCGGGAAGTACGCCGGCCCCTGCCGCTTCTTCGGGATCAACAGCCCGAGCTCGCCGACCCTCGTCTCCCACCCCCTGGGCCGATACCCGTTGCGATGCGTCGAGCGCACCTCGGGCGCGACCTCGCCGAGCCCCGCGCCGATCTCGCTCGTGATCTCCGACTCCATCAGCTCGCGGGCGACCAGCAACACCGCCTCCCTGACGAAGTCCTCCAACCGCCCGTCACGGGCACCAGCAACGACATCACCAACCGTCATGCTCTGACCCTCGACCATCGTGGTGCTCCTTCTCATCGACTCCTGGAAGAGCCAACGAGCTTGGACGCCACGGTGGTCGGAACCTCAGACCCCGCCCACCGCGACCGTTACACCACTTCTACCTACGCGACCGGTCGTCGCGCGAGGAGCAGCAGCGCCGCCGCTCGGAGGCACGCGAAAGCGGTCGCGTGGGTCGAGCGGAACGGGCTCTGCTTGCTTCGCGAAAGTGACCACGCCGGGCGAGCGCATCACAGGGGGTTAGCGCCGCGCATGCGACGACCTAAGGGCGTATGCGAACGCGCGAGGGCGCTAGAACTAGCTACCCTCGGCGTCGCACCGTGACGCTCATCATCTCAGTTCTGACCCACGAGGCCGTCTTGCAGGCTTCGGACCGCCGGCTCGTCTGGGTCGCGTCCGACGGGTCGACGCGCGTGCGCAATGACAACCGGAATAAGGCGGTGATGCTCGGCCAGCGCATGTTCTTCGCGTACACCGGCATCGCCGACATCGGCGTCAATCGTGAGTCGACAGACCTTTGGCTGGGTAGGACACTCGGCGAGCTCGTCAGGCAGTTCCACGACCAAGCCGATCTCTTGGAGGCTCTGGCAGCGCGGGCAACCGACCGGTTCGCCCATGGGCGGCTCCGCAGCGTTCCGCTCGCACGGCGGGGCCACGAATTCGCGATCGTCGGCTGGGCCAGGTTTCCCAGCTCACCAAATCTCAAGTCCTACTTCGGGCTGGTCACAAACATGCGTGCCGTCGACGGGACGTTCTTGTCGGAGCCGACCGACGGCTTTCGCGTCACGTGGTTCGCCTCCAATCCGACATGCCCGGGCGAGTGTTCCAGGCTGGTATCCCGGTTACCGGCGCTCACGAGCAGGCGATGCTGAGAGATATCGCCGCTGCGGCTCCCGACGTGAGAGATATGGGCGAGGTCCTAATCCACCACGTTCGCCGTGCCGCCGAGGACGATTCAAGGGTTGGCCGCGGCGTCCTTCTCAACTGCCTCCCTCGGAGTGCTGCGGAGGCACCCGGAAC
>DATJRS010000003.1:0-3444 GCA_035504535.1 Solirubrobacteraceae bacterium
TCGGCCACGAGACCTGTCGCGCCGTGAAAGCGAGGCGCCGGACGGGCCCGCGACGCCGAGTCCGCGTACCCGCGCCAGCGGAATAGCAGGGCCGCCGAGTCGGCCGGGACGATGGCGTTCAGCCCGTTGGCCTCGTCCGCCCCCGGAGGTGGCGAATTGCGAGACCGGTGATGCCGTCCGCTTGGAGACCTGCATCCGTCGTCGCGCGGGCATCGCGGCCGGAGTGGCGTCGCTGCCTACGTCGATCGTCGCGGACAGAATCTTGGCCCGAACGGCTACCCCAACGGCGGTAACTTCCAGTTGCAGGCGGCCGCCGCGTGACTGAATGCTGGCGAGTCTGGGTTGATCGTGGCTGGGATTGCGACGAGGAGGCCGTTTTGATCCGAGATGAAGCTGTAGGCGTTCGAGTTGATGGGCGGCGCGCCGAATCTGGGGTCGGGGAAGCCGGGGACGCCGTGCCGTCGCATGCACTCGGAGATCCTCAGCCACTTGGCGACCAACGCGGCGCTGGCGTGCACCGGACCATGGCCGCCCGGCATCAGCTTGTGGCAGGCTGACTGGGCTGCCTGGAACGCGGGCGAGCCTGGGTTGATTCCCGAGCTCGCAGAAATCGGGGGGATCCCGCCGGTGGCGGTTGGGTCAGGAAAGTTCGGGACCCCGTGCGAGCGCATACAGTCTGAGTACCTGACTCCCTGCGAGTAGCCGCTCGATGCAGTGCTGCTTGATTTGTGTGCGGACCCGCAGGCGGCGATCGCCAGCGCGCAGGCGACCGCACCGAGCACGCGCGGACGGCGGCATCGGATCCTCACTTGGCCAGTAGGTGCGGCGCGCAAGCGGAGCGGCTGCTTCGTGTCGTTCATGTCGCAGATCCTTCTCCGGGCGGCCGGTCGTCGTCGTGAAGGGGTTCTACGCCATGGCGTGTTACACGACGATAACGCTGTTAACTGGGTGTTATCTCCAGTCGGGCAAACTGTTTGGTTGAGGCCGGCGCGCGACGAGGCTCCTGCGTCGGTGCTGTTATGCCGAAACGAGTCGAGTGTGCGGAGAAGCGATCTAGGAGCTAGCCGTGTGGCTGAAGCCAATCCGCGGCGGGCTGTAGGCACGCCGGGCCGACCCCCGGGTGATGGGGTGCCTGCGGTCGACGCTGAGTACGGCTCGCGGCGACGGCGGCGATGAACCGGGACGATCCTTAAGAGGCAAGCGATCGTGGGCGCGACGCGCAAAGTTGCTGGCCTCGTGTCTCGGCTGCGCCGTCCGCCGACGACCGTCCGCTGGCGGCTGACGCTGCTCTACGGCGGCCTGTTCCTGGTCTGCGGTGCCGCGCTGCTGGGGCTGACCTATGTCCTCGTCTCGAGCCAGGTCAGGGCCCCGTCACGCGTCGGCATCAACTTCCAAGGGTATCCGGTGGGCGTCTTGCCACCCGGGGTCAGCGTCCCCAAACGGACGACCAAGCGGCTTCCTCCGATCCGCCCGTGCTACTCGCCTCAGGCAACCAGCCAGTGTCTCTTCTTCACGGGCCCTTCGCAGGGCTTCTTGCGGTTCGCGATTAGCCAGCAGCGGACCGACGACCTTCAAGGACTGGTGATCTGGTCGGCGATCGCGCTAGGCGTGATGGCGATCGTCTCGGGTTTGCTCGGCTGGGTCGTCGCCGGCCGCGTGCTGCGTCCGCTGCGGACGATCACCGCGGCCGCGCAGCAGATCTCTGAGGCTGACCTGCACCGTCGGCTTGGCCTGCCAGGCCCGCGGGATGAGCTGAGGACGCTGGCCGACACGATCGACGGGCTGCTGGCGCGTCTGGAGGCGGCGTTCGAGTCGCAGCGGCGGTTTGTCGCCAATGCCTCGCACGAGCTGCGCACCCCATTGACGATGATGCGCACTCGGCTTGACGTCGCGGCCGCCAAGCCCGGCGGTGTGCCGCCACAGACCCAGGTTCTCGAGGCGGGCCTGCGCAAGGATCTCGACCGCGTCGATCGGCTGCTGGAGAGCTTCCTCGTGCTCGCGCGCGCGCAACACGGCGCGTTCAGCGACAGCACGGCCGTCTCGCTCGACCGGATCGTGATCGACGCGCTCGCGGCTCGGCAGGCCCAGATCGCCGAACAGCGCCTCGAGGTACGAACGGCCCTAGCGCGGATCGGCGTTGCTGGCAGCGAGACGCTGCTGACGCGGATGGTCGAGAACGTGATCGAAAACAGCGTCCGCCACAACCAGCCACACGGCTTCATCGACGTCGCCTGCGAGACCAATGGCGAGGCGGCGCGGCTGGTGGTCGAGAGCGGGGGGCCGCTGCTCGACGAGCGCAGCGTCGCGCAGCTTGGCCAGCCGTTCCAGCGCCTGGGCGCCGAGCGAACCGGCTCGCGAAACGGTCACGGGTTGGGCCTGTCGATCGTCGCAGCGGTCGCCGAGGCGCACGGAGGATCGCTGCGGCTCCACGCCCGCGCGCAAGGAGGCCTGCGCGTGGAGATCACGCTCCCGTTCACCTCCGCGCCCTCCAGCCGGGCACCGGCATGAGGGTGCTCGTCGTCGAGGACGAGCCGGAGCTGGCAAACATGATCGCCGAGGGTCTGCGCGACCAGGGGATGGCCGTCGACGTCGCCTACGACGGACTCGCCGGGGCGTCCAGGCTCAACGTCAACCCGTACGACGTCATTGTCCTGGACCGCGACCTCCCGGGCATCGACGGCGACGCGCTCTGCCGGATCATCACCGGGTCGACCGATCCGGCGATGGTCATGATGCTGACCGCCGCAGGCGCACCGGGACAGCGCGTCGCTGGACTCGCGCTCGGCGCGGACGACTACCTCGCAAAGCCATTCCATTTCCCCGAACTCGTGCTGCGCATCAAAGCGCTCGCCCGCCGCAAGCCGACAGCCCACCACCGGACCCTGCGGGCAGCTGGTATTGAGCTTGACCCGATCACCGGCGTCGTCACCCGCGACGGGCAAACGATCGACCTCTCAGCCAAGGAACGCTCGGTGCTCGAGGCGTTGTTGAGGGCCGCCCCGGGGGGCTTGAGCGCCGAGAAACTCCTCGAACAAGTCTGGGATGAGAACGCCGATCCGTTCACCAACACCGTCCGGGTCACGATCGCCAGACTCCGACGAAAACTGGGAGACCCACCGGTCATTCGGACCGCGCCCGGCATCGGATATCAGGTCGCAGCGCCCGAGCGCTCAAGCTGACAGCCGCTCGTGAGGGAGAAAGACAGCGGCGCTCTCGCCCAAGCAACACCGGGGCCCAAGACCCGCTTCGGTGGCCGCGCGATACTCGGCGACGGTCGGCTGACGCACCTGCTCCGCGCGGCAAGCGGCAAGCGCGACTCAGCGGTCCGCCGGGAGGTCGCGGCTGGCCGCCGAGCCCGCGACGGCCGCGGATTCCGCGCAACTCACGTCTGCGCGCGCCACCTGCGAGATGCCTCTCGGCCACAAGAAGCAGGTGCCGTCCGCT
>DATJRS010000004.1:0-96998 GCA_035504535.1 Solirubrobacteraceae bacterium
CCCGGCGTCGCCCACACCAGGGTGCCCCATTGGGCCATCTCGTCCCTCTGGGTCAGGGGCTGCTGGTTCCGGAGCTGGACGGCCCAGTGACGAACACCGCTCCCGGTCGCCATCTGCCATTCGATCGTCTCGCTCGCGCCCGAGGTGACCCACTGGCGCGTGATGTCGGCATATAGCTGCACCGAATGCCGGGCGCCGTCGACCGAACTGACCGTGAGCGTGAGGAGGCTGAGGGGCACGGACTGGAGCTGCAGATCGCCGGGCTCGATCGGCGAGAGCCACTCGGCGATCAGCTCGACCCCGCGAGCCCGGAAGGTGAAGATCGAGCGTGTGGCCGTCACCTCGACCGACTTCTGTGGCATCGCCCGCACCCCGATGCCGTCGTGCGTCGGCGGTCCGGCCCAGGCGTACACGTGCCCGTCGATCCGGATCAGCCCGGCCACACCACGTCCGGATCCGTTCCAGAACTGAGGCACCGCCCCGGTCAGAACGGTCGATGGAAGCCAGGTCGACAGGTACGGGGAGCGGACGGCCAGGGGGATCGAGGGCGGTCGGACCGGCGCCCCGCCCAGAGTGATGCGGGGCTTCGCAGCCGACGCCTCGCCCATCAAGTCCGCGTGCGCGTCCACCCCGGCGCCGCGCGCGGTGGCCGCCGTGCCGAGCATCGACAGGCCAGGCGCCGCCACAGCCGCCGTGCCGGCCAGCCTGAGCAGCGTGCGCCGGTCGATCAGCGGAAAATCGGGGCGATCAGGGGAAGATGGCGGCATAGGCTGTGGTCGGGGGCGCTCAGGCGAACTCGGGGTCGATGCTCGGCGGCACGGCGTCGGACTTCCGAGCAAGCTCGAGATAGAGGTGCGTCGGGGAGAGTAGGCGGTCGCCCGGCTGCCACATTGGCCATAACACCCGTCGCCGTCATCGGATTCGTCGGTCGGTCCTCCTAACCGAGCGTCAACGAGAGCTCCGGGAGTCCCGTCCTCGTCGCGTGCTCCTCTGGGCCAAGGAATAGGGGCTCCGTGACCGATGACCAGACCACCGCGGACGGTTCCCGCTTGACACCCAACGGTCGACTTCCTAGAGTTCTGCCCAGAAGGCTGCAAACCTTTACAGTCGGCGGGGAGACTGTCGTTCGGGTTCCCGAACCGGCCGCGTATCGCCGCCACGCCGCCACGCCACCCGGTGCGGCGTCGGTCGCGGAACCGCCTCCCAGCCGCGAGGAGAACGGAGGATCTGATGTCGAGCCGCCTGCTGGCCACACTGGTGGCCGGATCGATGGCCTGTGCCCTCACCGGGGCTGGCCTGATGTGGAGCGCGAGCGCCGGTGCGAGCACCGGGCGCAGAGCCGCTGACTCGACCACGGCCGCGAACGGCCACGCAGGGGTAGGGTGGGGCGGGACAGGGGCAGCGCCGACGTGGTCGACGGGTAGCGGCCTGGCCACGGGCGATCCCCGTCACGTTCGCCAGCCCTCAGTCCCGCCGCCGTGCCGGTTCGTACCGGCCCAGCTGTCGACGAGCAACGGGACCTTCAGCGCCCAGGACGAGAGCAATCCTCCGGACACGCAGCGCATCCAGTCCGCGCTCGACGCATGCGCCGGCACCGGCCGGTCGGTGGTGCTGGTCCCGCGTTGGGGTCAGGACGCGTTTCTGAGCGGGCCGCTCACGGTGAACCAGAGGGAGGTGCTCGTCGTCGCCGGCGGCGCGACCCTGTACGCGTCCCTGAACCCGGCCGCGTACCAGATCCCCGGGTCGACCACGTGCGGCACGATCAGCGGCGACGGGAACGGCTGCGTGCCGTTCATCGACCTGGCCGGATCGCACTCAGGCGTGATGGGCACACGCGGCCCGCGCAGCAGCATGGGCGTGATCGACGGGCGGGGTCAGATGAACATGCTCGGATCGACGCTGTCCTGGTGGGGGCTGGCCGAGGAGGCCAAGTCCGGCGGCAACCAGAACAACCCGAAGCTGATCCAGAGCGACGGCGCGAATGACCTGACCATCGCCGACATCGAGCTCGCCAACTCCCCGATGTACCACGTGCTGATCCAGAACGGGCGCGGCTTGACCGTGTGGGGGATCGTCGTCGACACGCCGGCGGCCGGCGCCCGCAACACCGACGGCGTGGACCCGCTGAGCGAGAGCGATGTGACGATCGCGCACAACTTCCTCCAGGATGGGGACGACTGCATCGCGATCAAGTCCAACCCCGGCCTGATCTCGAGCAACATCACGGTCGAGGACAACGACTGCTACGGCACCCACGGGATCTCGATCGGCAGCCAGACCGCGGGTGGGATCAACAACATCCTGGTCCGCGACGACACGATCAACGGCTACGACAGCCTGGGCAACGAGTCCACGAGCAACAACGGGATCCGGATCAAGAGCGACGCGCTGTACGGCGGAGTGACCCAGCGAGTCACCTACCACAACATCTGTGAGACCGGAGTGGAGAACGAGCTCTACTTCAACCCGTTCTACGCGGCCGGGGGGACGAGCATCCCGATGTTCACCGACATCGTCGTCAACGGCGTCTTCGCGGTGAACAGCCCGAAAAAGAGCGACGGTACGTTTGACGGCTCTTCGCTATTCCAGGGCTACGACGCCAATCATCTCTCCAACCTCGACCTGGAGAACATCAGCCTCGACAACACGACTCAGACGGCCTCGGACGCAAACATCGGGCTCTACAACTCCAACATCGTGCCGTCGGGGCCGAATGTGACCGTGACCCCGATTCACGCCTGGGGGCAGATCCCGACGTGCAGCTTCCCGGCCTTCACCTATCCGCCGGTCCAGTAGCGCCGCTGCGCTTGCCACGGCGGGCTGGGGCCGCCGTGGTGGCGCGGACAACGAGCGTGGCCGGAAGCCGGCGGGTCGTCCCCTGCACAACCCCGCCGCCCTGCAGCCGCTCGAGCAGCACCTCGACCGCGGCTTCACCCGCCTGCACGGTCGGCAGCGAGACGGTGGTGAGCGGCGGGGTCACCATCGCGGCCAGAGGGATGTCGTCAAACCCGACCACGCTGAGCTGCTCGGGAACTCTGACCCCGAGCTCGGCCAGGCGGCTGAGGATTCCCACGGCGACCAGGTCGTTGTACGCGAGCACGGCGGTCGCACCCGTCTCCAACACGCGCGAGGCGCACTCGACGCCGCTCTCGAACTGGGGCGCTACCGGGCCGAGGACCTCGTACTCGATGCCGTGCGCCCGCGCGGCCGCCCGCAGCCCGTGCTGACGCTGCTGGTTTGACCACGAACGGCGCGGCCCCGACACGAACACGCATCGCCGATGTCCGAGCTCGGCCAGGTGCCCTACCGCTTGCTTCATCCCGTCGGCACTGTCGAGCTCCACCGACGCGCGCTCGGGCGAGCGGCGGTTCAGCAGGACCACGGTCGGCGGGTTGGCCAGCGATTCCAGCTTGGCGGCGGGGAGGCGCGAGGAGCAGAGCACGATCCCGTCGACCTGCTTGCGCATGGCGCTGATGAGCGCCTCCTCCTCGGTGGCGCTCTCCTGCCCGTCGGCCACGAACACGGCGTAGTCGGCGCGTCGGGCGCGTGCCTGCGCGCCCTTGAGGACGGCGTGGAAGTAGGGGTTACCGAGATCGGGCACGATCACCCCCACGTTGCCGGTTCGGCCCGTGATCAGGCCGCGTGCCGCTCGGTTGGGTTCGTAGTGAAGCTCGGCCGCGATCGCCAGCACGCGGGCCCGGGTCGCCGTCGCCACCGAGTCGGGGACGGTGAATGAACGGGACACCGTCGCCACCGACACGCCGGCGGCGCGGGCGACATCGTGAATGCTGGCGGGCAGGGCTCCCTCCTCGTCGGATCCGACCGTAACGGTTTACAGCGTAGTCCGGCCGGCAGCCGGATCGGCAGCGCTCGCCGGCCCTGCCGTCCGGCTCCCTACGACGCTATTGCTTCATCCCGACTACGGTCTGCATCATCTGATCGGCGGTCGTGATCGTGCTCGCGTTGGCCTGATAGCCGCGCTCGGCCTCGATCATGTTCGTGAACTCGGTGCCCATGTCGACGTTGGACTGCTCGAGTTCTCCACCGATGGTCTGCCCGAGCGTGCCGGTACTCGGCTGGCCTACCGTCTCGGCTCCGGAGGCGGCGGTGCTACCCCAGAGCGAGCCGCCGTTGCGCTGAAGGCCGGCCTGGTTGGGAAACGTGGCCAGCGAGATGTAACCCGCGGTAACCATCGTCCCGTTCGAGTTCTCGTAGTTGACGCTGCCGTCGGCACCAATGGTCACGTCGGTCGAGCCCGGCGGGACGATGATCGGGTTGCTGGTGCCGCCGCTGGGCGCGTAGGTGCCCGTGGTGGCGTTCAGCGTCGCGCCGTAGCCGAGCACGTACTGGCCCGTCTGCGTCGTGAGGTAGCCCGACTGGTTGAGCGTAAGGTCGCCGGCACGCGTGTACTGGGTCGCGTCGAACGTGGGCGGAGTGCTGGATACGTCGCCGTTGGCGACGCGCAGCCATCCGTCGCCCTGGATGGCGACGTCGGTGGCGTTGCCGGTCGTCTCGACGCCGCCGGCGCTCATGTTGTTCTCGATCGAGCCGACCTGGACGCCGAGGCCGACCTGTACGGGGTTCGTGCCGGCGGTGTAGCCGTTGGGGGTGCTTCCGGCGCTAATGAGCTGCGATAGCTCGTCGGAGAACTCGACCGATTGCGCCTTGTACCCGGTCGTATCCACGTTGGCCAAATTGTTGGCCGTCACATCGAGCATCGTTTGATGCGCATCCAGGCCGCTGATAGCGGCATACATGCCTGACATCATCTAAACATCCGGTCCCTTCTGCGGCCCCTGACCTTCCACGTATGTGTTTGGCCCTCCCGCTTCCCTGGGTGATCGGCGGGTCGGCGCGGTCCTTGACCGCGGGGGTGATCTGAGGCATCCACGTGGGACACCGCCGCGAGGGCTCCATTTCCCGCGGCGGTGCCCACGTTGGCGATGAGGGAAGGGTCGGGTGGGCGGTAGGCTCCGTGCCGCCGCTCGCCGACCTCGCGACCGCATCGGTGTGATTCCCGCTGCCGCGGGGGTGCTAACGCGTTCTGGACGCCCGTTCTAGTGGCGGGTGGCCCAGGGGCCGACGCCACCGACGCGCTCGATCGAGTACCGGATGATGAAGCCCGGTCCCCGCGGCGCGGGGAACTCGGCGTCGGGCGACATGTAAACCTTCGCGAGCCG
The DNA here is from genome assembly GCA_035504535.1 of Solirubrobacteraceae bacterium. Taxonomy (GTDB): domain Bacteria; phylum Actinomycetota; class Thermoleophilia; order Solirubrobacterales; family Solirubrobacteraceae; genus Palsa-465. Next base: position 5,181 of record DATJRS010000004.1, read on the forward strand.
GTTCAGGAGATCCCAGGCCTGGCCGGTCGGCTCGATCGTCGCGTGCGCGCGCAGCGTGGCGTACGGGTTCATGAAGGCTCGGGGATCACGGGGCGCGTCGAAGGAGAGGACGACCCGGGGATCTCGCTCGATGTTGCGCAGCTTCTTCCACCACCGCATGTGGCCGCTGACGAGGTCATCGCCGTCGAGCCCGACCCAGATGACCGTCACCTGCGGGCTGCCGTCGGGATTGACCGTGCTCAGATGCGTCATCGGGCCCAACTCGATCAGATCCCGCAGTTCGCCCGGTAGACCGCTCACGAGGAAAGACCATACCTAGGACGGCCCGCGCGCTCCGACGAACAGCTCGTAGTGGATCGGTTCGCCGGTGGTCGTCACCCGATGATGGAAGCGGGACCGGCGAATCAACCGCAGCTCGCCCGATTCGAGCAGATCATCCACCGCGGTCCGATAGCCGCCCGGGCCATCGGTCTGCATCCAGCGCTCGTCGATCGTGAACACGACGGGGGAGCCCTCCGGCAGTGCGGCCAGCGCGTTGACGAGGGCGCTCGGAGGAGCGTGCGTCCCGCCCATCGCTCCAGCGGAGATGAGCGCGGTCGGCCGGTAGCTCCCGATCTCCACCAACAGTCGAGGCTCGCCGGCCGCCAGGTCGCCGACCAGGTAGTCGCGATAGACACCGGGGCGGTCGCGCAGGCAGGCCGCGCGGGCTGCGGGCAATGCATCGAACCCGACGATCGTCAAGATGCCGATCCCACTCGCGAGCTCGCCCACGAGACCGGTGCCCGCGCCGAGATCCAGCAGGACGACTTCGCGCGGATCGGCCTCGAGCTCGGTCAACGCTTCGGCGAGTCCCTCGGCCGCGGCCTGCGGCGAGCGACACCCGAGGAGGTCCTGGACGATGTGCTCGTAGAGCCCGGGCACGCCGTACAGGCGCTCGTAGTCGTGGAGGTGAACGAGGTCCTCGCCGCGCCCGGACTCGCGGAGGGCCACGTACTCGCCCTCGGTGTCCGGCGGCCCGAGCAGACGGACGGTCATGTCCGGCGTCATTGACCGGAGATTAGGCCCCGGCCGAGCCGACATCACCCGGGGCCATTTGCACCGAACTCTCGGACCGTTTCTAAAAAGTAGAGCGCGGGTATATGCCTGGCGGCAAATCCGGGGTACACGCGAGGAGGAACAGTTGAAGATGTCCACGGGTCCGTCGTCCACCACCGACCGGCGTGCGGCGTTCGCCCGAGCCCGGGCGTGGTTCTTACGTCACTGGCGGCGATCTAGCGGGCTGCTGGCCGCGGGCCTCGCGGTCGCGCCGGTGGTGCTGCTGAGTTCGGGGACGACATCGCAGGCCGCCAGCACCGGCACGCAGATGGTTCCGACCGTGCTGGCCGGACTTCCGCTCGCCACCTCGCTCGGGGCCGCCCCGGCCGGCCAGGTGCTGACGATCGGCGTTTCGCTTCAGCGCCCTAACACCGCGGGCGAGCAGCAGCTCTACAGCGAGCTATACAACCCCTCGAGCCCGAACTACGGACAGTTCCTCACACCCGCTCAGTTCGATCAGCAGTTCGGAGTGCCGGCGGCCACTTCGTCCGCGGTCGAGAATTGGCTTGAAAACGGCGGGCTGACGATCGACACGACCTCGGGCGCCGGTGACTACTTCACCGCCCAGGGGACGGTCGCACAGCTCGACCAGCTGTTCGACGTGCAGATCGGCAGTTACAGCTACAAGGGCACGGACTTCGTGGCCAACAACGTTCCGCCGTCGGTGCCCGACGATCTTCCGATCGACGCCGTCATCGGCCTCGACAACTACCGGGCATTCAGCCTCGCGTCGCTCACCGGACCGAGCAAGACCCAGACCTCGGTCGGGCCACAGAGCGGAACCGAGGGCGTCCTCACCCCGCAGGATCTGTGGGGCGTTTACGACGACCCGGGGGCGGCGGCGCTCACGAACTCCTCAGGCGGCAGCAGCGCAGCTGCGCTCGAGAGCACGAAGGTCGACTTCGGACAGGGACAGTCGATCGGGATCTTCGGCGAGGGGGAGACCTCTAGCGTGGTGGCCCAGCTGCGGCTGTTCGAGCAGGCGATGGGCTTCCCGAAGGTTCCCGTGCGCGTGGTCCACACCGAGGGAGGACCTGACTCCGACTACGGCGACAACACCGGAGCGATCGAGTGGTATCTGGATTCGCAGGCGGCGACGGGCATGGCCCCCGACGTCTCCCAGCTCAATTACTACTTCGCCAAGTCGCTGTACGACGCGGACATATTCGAGGACTTCGACTACTGGGCCAACGACCCGAACGGGCCTCGCGAGATGAACGCCAGCTTCGGCGAGTGCGAGGAGAACCCCACCAACCCCGTCACCGGCCCGCTCGCGCAGCAGCCCTATGGCACCGAGTTCGGGGACGAGCTCGAGGCCGTTGGCAACCCGATCCTGCGCCAGGCGGCGATCGAGGGACGGACGCTGTTCAGCTCCGCGGGTGACAACGGTTCGGGCTGCCCCGAGCTCGTCGCGCCGGTCGCAGGCGCCGGCAACGGCGTCGCGCCCCAGCCGGTGCCGATGGTCAACTTCCCGTGTGACAGCGAATATGCGGTGTGCGTCGGGGGCACGGTCGTGTCGGTGAACGGCAGCTCCTACCCGCAGTCGGCTCAGCGCGCGGCCGAGACCTCGTGGACGGACAGCGGCGGGGGCAGCAGCTACTTCCTCCCCGAGCCCGGCTTCCAGAGCGCCGTCGCGAACGTCAACCATCCGTGCCTGAGCACGCCGACGGGAGACGCGTACCCGCCGGGCTCGGCGCCGACGTGCCGCGGCGTGCCCGACGTGGCCGACATGTCCGGCAACGTCACCGGCGATGCGTACTTCATCTACATCGACGGCGAGCCCTCGAGCGAGGGAGGCACCAGCCTCTCGAGCCCGCTGATGGTCGGCCAATGGGCGCGCGTGCAGGCGGCCGCCTCGAGCGCGATCCAGAAGCGGGGCGGGCTCGGCTTCGCGGACGAGACGATCTATCGCCAGGCCGCCAGTGCCGACGCGTGCACAAGCAGTGACACCACGCCGTGCACCGGTGGCTCGTACGGCAGGGACTTCTTCGACGTCACCCAGTCGGAGTACGGCGCGGGCAACGGCGCCTACCAACCCGGTCCGGGATGGGATTACGCGAGTGGGTGGGGAGCGCTGAACGTCGCCAACTTCACCCAGGACGTCGATGGCTCGACCAACGCTGCCGATGGTTACACCGGCACGGAGAAGCCGGCGGCGGTGGTGAGCACGGCGTCTTCGACCAGCCCGACGGGCAATGCGACCGACCCGGTCGACGTGAGCCTCGGCAACGAGCCGTCGCTCGACCTGACCGGCGCAACGCTGTCGGCGTCGGCCTCGAACGGGATCACCGCGACGCTCTCGGGTTCGGGCATCGGCGCCCTGCCGCCGCCCGACGCGACCAACGGTTCGAGCTTCTTCGTGACCTGGCTCGACGGCGCCACCGTGTATTACGCGCGCGCGAACGAGTCGCCAACCGGGAGCTGGACCTACACGTCCGGCAACACCGGCACCTACGGTCAATCCTCGACATACGGTTACAACGACACCTCCTCGAGTGCTGCCACCGGGAGCGTGAACACGGACACCGGGACGATCACGATTCACATCCCGGCCTCGGAGGTCGGCTCGCCGTCCACGGGGACGCTGCTGACGGTTCCGCAAGCGTTTGATCAGCTGGACGCGGGCACGCCGGTCGTGTCGCTTGACCTGACTACAGACAGCGCCGACGATCTCGTGCCGGTGTCTCAGGACCAGGGCGCCTCAGTGTCGATCGGGCAGGCGGTGAAGGTCAGCCCCTAGTTGTGCGCGAGCGCTCTCGCGAATCCGAAAGCGTGGTCGGCCGATGAGTCGGCCGCGAGCGGGTCATCGCTCGAGCGTCCGAAGAGTTCCGCGAGCGGGGTGGGACGATCGACCCGGCGTCCCACTCCGCGCGCGGTGAGCCAGGCGTTGGCCTCGGCGACCGACAGCGGCGTGAACTCGATGTCCATCAGGCAACGGCCGGGACGACGGGTCGCCGGGTGAAGCCGCCCCACGGGCTCGTTGGTCGTTATCAGCAGCAGCGTTCGAGTGCCCTGGCCGATCAACCCATCGGCGACGTTGAGCAGCCGCGACAGTGCCTGACCTGCCACCGAGCGAGCATCGGGCGTGATCAGCTCGCCGGCATCCTCGAGGATCAGCAGACGCCAGCGGTCATCGTCGCTGTCGCCCCACGTGAGCAGATCGAGCATGTACGCGCCGCCGCGGCCGAGCAGCTCGTCGGGATCCATGATGAAGTGCGCCGAGCACCAGGACGCCCACGCGCGGACGAGGGCGCGCAGCGCGTGGGACTTCCCGGTTCCCGGGTCGCCTCGCCAGAGGATGAGACGGCCGCGGTCGGGGGCTCGCGTCGCCATTAGGTGCTCGAGCGCTGCGCGCACCGGCGCGGAGTAGTTATCGGCGAGCTCGTCGAAGCCCGCGGCCTCGATCTCGCGGTGGCGGACGTCACCGCCGCTGTCGCCGCGCATCCAGAACGCGATCGAGACCCGCTCCGACACGGGCGCAGGACTCTCGAGCGCCTCCCGGAGCATCGCGACCACGCGGCGGGCCGCTGCCGCCGTGTCCGCGCCGGCTTCGATCCAGACCTGCCCGTGCCCGGTGTCGACATAGACGATCTCGCCGCCGCGCAGGCGCACGAACGCCTCGACCTCGCTCTCCTGCGGATCGGAGCGGACCAGCACGGGCGAGGCCAACTCACCGAGGCGGGCAGGGGTCGGCTGTCCGCGGAAGCTGTCCTGCGCCACGTGCGCGAGCCTGCGCGCGAGCAACTCGGCGACGAACAGCGCGCGCGGAACCGCGTCCAGGCGAGCGTAGTGCGCCGGGCGCGCCTTGAGAGCCCACGGCCGCAGGCCGGTATGGGTGATGTTCATGGTGGTGTCCATGGCAGTTCCCCCGCGAGGAATCGAACCTCCGCATCTGCCCACGGCCACGCACGAGTAGCGTGAGGCCGCGCAGCGAGGGCGGTATTCAGAAGGTCACCGGGCGAGGCCCGTGCATGACTGTCAGCTCAGAAAACCGGCAGCACAACACGGCCGTCACCCGACGGCACGTTTTCTATGTGTTGCGTGTGGCTGAGCTGCATGACGGACTCACAAGGTACCGCGCTGACGGCCTGTCGGCAAGCCGTCCGGTCGATCTGTGTCAGGCGTTCCGGCCCCGACCGCGGGGCGAAGTGTCATTTGCCCGCATGGAAACCAGCAGCTTGGACAAGAGCTGATTGAGCTGATGTCTTTCGGCCGGGTCGAGGCCGTCCAGGAGTTCGCTCTCCTGTCGAGCGCTAATGATGACGTACTCCGCCATCCGGTCCGCGCCGGCGGGAGTGAGCTCGAGCAGCACGCCGCGGCGATCGTTCGGGTCGGGAGCGCGCCGAACGAGGCCGCCGCGCTCGAGCTTGTCGAGCCGGTTGGTCATCGCCCCGGTTGACACGTCCAGGTCGCGACAAAGCCAACCATGCGATCGCACGCCTCCGTGCAGCGCGATCAACACCTTCCACTCCTCCGTGGTGAGGTTGGCCTCGCCCAGGCTCGAGCGGAACGTGTCCTGCACGTAGCGGTTGATCTTGTCCACACGGTTGACGATCCCCTGGACGTCGGGATCGATCTCCGGCCAGTTCTCGACCACCCAGCGCACGTGCTCGGCGACGGGGTCCTCCGCCTCGGATGCAGCCTTCTCGCTCAACGCCTTCCGCTCGCTCATTGCGACAGAGAGCTTAGCTGCGGCAGCAGTAGCTTGACACACAGCTTTCTATGAAGTAGCTTTATAGACAGCTACTTTGTCCAAAGCTAAAAGGAACAACGATGTCTCTCCATCCTGAGATGGCCTGGCAGCTAGCCCGAGCGAAGCTCGAGGAAGCGCGCTCCCGGAGCTCGCTGGCCCCGGCGCTTCGGGCAGCCTCGCTCGAGCGCGAAGGCCCGGCGGACACGCTCCCTCGCCGCTCCGTCTACGCTTCGGAGTCGTGCGGCCGCGCGCAGGGAAGCCCGTCCTCGCCCTTGTCGCCGTCTTCGTCGGTCTGACCGCTTCGGCGTGCGGTTCGAGTCGTGCCACTAGCACGACTCGAACGGCCCCGGTCCCCGCGCCTCAGACGACGCAAACGACGGCAACGGGGACCACGACGTCCACCCCCGCGCACACCGTGCCGCCCGTCCCGTTGCTGCCACACATCGGCGCCAGTCAAAAGGTGCGAGCGCCGGGCACGACGATGGTGGTGACGATTCGCTCGCTGATCGATCCGCTGCGCGACTCGGGCGCGCACCTGATCCCGGGGATGAAGCCGGTGGCGATCCTGGTCGCCGTACGAAACGCGGGACCGGGTGGCTATGACAGCTCGAGCACCGGCGACTTCTCGCTTGATTCCGCCGCGGGTCAGGCAAACCCCGTATTCGTGCCCCGGGGGGTGTGCCAGACGCCGCTTCAGGACTTCATGAACGCGATCGGGCCCGGCGAGGTGCGGACGGGTTGCGTGGCCTTCTCAATCCCGAACGACCAGCGACCCACCACGGTGGGGTTCGCACCTGACGGTGGGTCCGGTGGCCGGCGCCGGTTGTGGGCGGCGGGGTGAGCCGGCGGCCGGAGACTCCGGGCGCAGACCGCGCTAGTCGACCATCACGTCGCGAACCTGATACGGCTGCTCGAGCGCCGCGGTCTCGGCGGGAGTGAGCTCCAGCCGGGTGGCGGCGGCCGCGTCGTCGATGTGCTGGGTGCTGGTGGCACCGATGATCGGCGCGGTGATCCCTGGCTTGGTGAGCAGCCAGGCGAGCGCAATCTGGGCCGGTGCGACCCCCCGCGCGTGGGCGATCCCGCTCACGCGGTCGATGATGTCGAAGTCGACGGGTCGGCCGTATAGCGTCGGACCTGATCGAGGCGTGGCCGCGCGCACGGTTTGACCCTCGCCATCCCGGGTGTGTGTCCCGGCGAGGTAGCCCTGGGCCAGCGGGCTGTAGGGGATGATCGCCACGCCCTGGTCGAGGCACTGGGGGATCATCTCCCGCTCCTCCTCGCGGTAGAGGAGGTTGTAGCGGTTCTGCATCGAGACGAATGGCGTCCAGCCATTGCGGATCGCTATGTGCTGGGCCTTGGCGAACTGCCACGCGCGCATCGTGCTCGCGCCCAAATAGCGGACCTTGCCGGCGCGGACGATGTCGTGGAGCGCCTGCATCGTCTCCTCGAGCGGGGTGTCGGGGTCGAAGCGGTGGACCTGGTAGAGGTCGACGTAGTCCATTTCGAGGCGGTTGAGCGATGCGTCGATGGCCGCGAGGACGTGCTTCCGCGAAAGTCCGCGGCCGTTGGGGCCCGGCGTCGACTGGTAGTAGACCTTGGTGGCGACGACGCACTCCTCGCGGCCGATGAGCTTTCGCAGCACGCGGCCGGTGACTACCTCGCTGGCACCGCCCGAGTACATGTCGGCGGTGTCGAAGAAGGTGAAGCCCGCCTCGATGGCTCTGCGGATGATCGGCTCGGCGGCGTCCTCGTCGAGCGCCCAGGCGCGCTTGGGGTCGGCGCCGTAGCTCATCATCCCCAGCCCGAGGCGCGAGACGAACAGGCCGCTGGCGCCGAGCGGCAGCTGGGCGATCGTCGATTCGCCGGGCATCGACACATCGTGGCGGAAGCGAGCCGAGCCGCACATGGAGGATGCAAGGCGTTATCCGGCCGCGGCCTCAGAAAGCAAAGGGAGAGGGGGGAAGTGTCGTCCCAAAAAGAAATATAAGAAACGCCTTGACTCTTATGGGCAGATCTGTTTAGATACGCGATGCCTCTAATGAACCAGGTCCCAAAAGAGGCAGTCCGCCACCACAAGGAGATCACCATGATCCTGCTCGTCAAGTACATCGTCCGTGGGTTCCAGCGCCTGCAGGCACGCCGCGCCGCCCGCTGATCACCACCAGATTCCTCAGGCCCAACCCCCAAGGCCCGGATTGACCGAGAGTCGATCCGGGCCTAAGGCGTTCTCAGGACGAGCGGGAGAAACACCTCGTCGACGATCTCCTCGAGCGCCTGCTGCGACGGGGGCTGGTGGGTGATGATCAGCTCGTGGCGGAGGAGGTCGAGCGGGAGCCGGGCGACGCGGGGACTGACGTCGGTGCGAGCCTCGCCGCGGGCAGCGGCCCGGGCGAGCAGCGTCGCCATAATTTCGCCGCCACTGCGTGTGATCTGCTCCAGCGTGGTGTCGAAGGAATCCTCGTCGGCGAGCAGGTCACCGAGCATGCCGATGAAGGTGTCGGGACTGAGCTCGGTGAGGCGCGCTGACGCCCGGCGGAGGATGGCGAGCACATCACCGCGGAGGGTGCCTGTATCGGGAATGGTCCCGGTCAGCACCGGCTGGCGGTGCCGCCAGGCCGCGATTGCGAGTGCGGCCCGATTGGGCCAGCGGCGGTAGATGACCGCGCGGCTGGTGCCGGCCCTCTCGGCTACTCGCTCCATGGTCAGCTTGGCGTAGCCCGAGGTCTGGAGCTCCTCCCAGGCGGCGTCGAGCAGCGCGTGCTCGAGGGTTGCCCCGCGGCGTCGGGTGGCGCCCGCGGGCCGTTCGGCCTTATCCGCGAGCTCCGCGGAGCGGCCTCGCGAAGTCGGCGTCGAAATTTTCTTAGGAGACATCTTGACTCTTATCTGTCCCGTGTGATTAGATGCAGTACGTCTCTTATCTTACTGCCAAGGATTCTCGAATGTCAATCATCACAGAACCGATCCGGGTTCCGGCACGCGGCCAAGACCACGGCGCCGAGCAACCCGCGCGGCGGTGGTGGCCGCTGGCGGTGATCGCCACCGCCCATCTGATGGCTGTGCTCGACATCACCGTCATGTTCGTCGCTCTGCCGTCGGCACAGCACGCGCTGGGTATGTCGATCGCCGCCCGCCAGTGGGTCCTCACCGCCTACACGCTCGCGTTCGCCGGGCTGCTGCTCCTCGGCGGCCGCCTCGCCGACCGCTTCGGTGCGCGGCGCACGCTTGTGCTCGGGGTGATCGGCTTCGCGGCCGCCTCCGCGGTGGGCGGCGCGGCCGCCGACGGGGGGATGCTGATCGCCGCGCGCGCGGTGCAGGGGGCGTTCGCCGCCGTCCTGGTGTCCTCGACCAAGTCGCTGCTCGTGACCGTGTACCGAGACGAGCGCGAGCGGGCGCGGGCGATGAGCATCTTCGGCGCGACCCTGACGGCCGGGATGGCGCTCGGGCTGATTCTCGGCGGGGTGCTCACCAGCGGCCTGGGGTGGCGGTGGTGTCTCTACATCAACGTCGTCGTCTGCCTGTTCGCGGTTCCCGGCGCGCTTCGGGTGCTGCCGTCGATTGCGCCACGGCCGGTTGTCCGTCTGGACCCGGCCAGCGCCCTGCTGTGCTCGCTCGGGATGGTCGGCCTGGTCTACGGCCTCGGCGAGGTGACGTCGACCGGCTGGGGCTCGGCGCAGGTCATCGGCTCGCTGCTGGTCTCCGCGGCGGCGTTCATCGCCTTCGTCGCGAGGCAGGCCCGCCTTCCCCACGGATTACTGCCTCTGCGGGTGGTGCGCGACCGCACCCGGGGCGGCGCGATGGTGGCGATGATCTTCAACGGCCTCAGCACCGTGGGCATGATGCTGATCCTCACCTTCCAGCTGCAGACGGTGCTGCACTACTCGCCGCTGCGCACCGGCCTGATCCTGACCCCGTTCGCGGTCTGCGCCGCGTGCGGATCCATCCTGATCGCCCGCCGTCTGATGACCCGCGTGGCGCCGCGCTGGCTGATCGGCGCTGGGATCGCCCTGAGCGCCCTGGGGCTGCTGCCACTGCTGGGCCTGACCGCCGGCGGTCACACGATCGGACTGATCTTGACCGCGGAGGTTGTCGAGGGCATCGGCACCGGATTGGCCGGACCGGTGATCCTTGCCGCAAGCCTGCGCGCGGTCGCCCGCGAGGACACCGGTGCGGCGTCGGCCGCCTCGAGCGCGGCCGGCCAGCTCGGCTCCTCGATCGGGACCGCGCTGCTCAACACGATCGCGGCCACGGCCACGGCGGCCTACCTCGTCGCTCACGCCGGCGCGAGCAAAGCGGCGCCGACCGTGCACACCGCCGCGATCGTCCACGGCTACACCGTCGCCGCCGCCTGGGGCGCTGGCATCCTGCTCGTCCTCGTTATCCCGATCGCGTGGCTGATCAACGCGCGCGCTCCTCGGCCATGAGCGGCGCCGTGAACCCAGCGCTGGACACGGTCGTCTCGGTCCGCGGCCTGCGCAAGCGCTACGACGACCATGACGCGGTCCGCGGGATCGACCTGGAGATCCAGCGGGGCGAGATCTTCGCCTTCCTCGGTCCCAACGGCGCCGGTAAGACGACGACGGTCGAGATCCTCGAGGGGTTTCGCCAGGCCAGCGCGGGTGAGGTCAAGGTTCTCGGTCATAACCCGTGGGGGGCGCCCGCGGGCTGGCGGGCGCGGATCGGGATCGTCCTCCAGGAATCGGAGGCCGAGCCGGGGCTGACTGTGCGCGAGTGCCTGGAGCTGTACGCCGGCTACTACCCGGCACCGCGCGAGGTCGGCGAGACGTTGGCGCTCGTCGAGCTGACCGGCCAGGCCGACCAGCGCGCGACGGCGCTGTCCGGTGGACAGCGCCGGCGGCTGGACGTGGCGCTCGCGCTGATCGGTGATCCCGAGCTGATCTTCCTCGATGAGCCGACGACTGGCTTTGATCCGGCGGCGCGCCGGGCCGCCTGGGAGGTCATCGGCGGCCTGCGGGAGCTCGGCAAGACCGTCTTCCTCACGACCCACTACATGGAGGAGGCCGAGCGGCTCGCCGATCGGATCGCGGTGATCGCGGCCGGGCAGATCGTCGCCGAGGGCACGCCACAGACGCTTGCGGGCCGCCAGCTCCAGGCCGCCCGGATTGCCTTCACCCCGCCGGCCGCCGACCTGCCGCCGACCCTGGCCGACCGGGCCGAGGTCATGAGCGACGGGCGCATGCTGCTGACCAGCGGCACGGTCGCCGCCGACCTGCACCAGCTGGCCGGGTGGGCGCTCGAGCGCGGGCTCGAGCTCGACGACCTCCAGGTCACCCGCCCGACGCTCGAGGACGTCTACCTCCAGCTCACCACCGACACCGACGAACCCGAAAAGGAGTAGCCCATGATCTGGCTGTTGAAGTTCCTCACGCGCAAGTGGCGCGAGTTCAGCGCTCGGCGCACAGGGAAGAAGTAGCGCGATGCCGGATTCAGCAAAACCAGCATCGCGGCGGTCGATCGGCCTCCTGGCCCATCAGGCCCGCTACGAGCTGCTCACATCCAGCCGCAATCCCCGCGCGCGATTCTTCACGGTGTTCTTCCCGGTCCTGCTGCTCGTCATCTTGGCCGGCGTATTCCACGGCACGACCACCGTGGATGGAGTTCACGTGAAGCTTTCGCGTTACTTCTTCTCCGGGATCCTGGCCATGTCGATCGTGCTCGCCACCTACGCGAACCTGGTGGTCGCGATGGCGACGCTGCGCGAGAGCGGCGTGCTCAAGCGACGTCGCGCCACTCCGGTGCCGGCCGCGGTGCTGATCGGCGCCCAGGCGGTGAGCGCGGTGGTCACGGTCGCGATCATGACCACGATCGTGCTGGTGATCGGCAGGCTGCTCTACGGGATCGGCCTGGCACCCGGAGCGATCGCGGCGAGCGCCTGCACCGCGATCATCGGCGGGCTCGCGTTCGCGGCCATCGGCTACGCAGTCTCGGGGATGATCGGCTCACCTGAGGCCGCCCAGCCGATTGTGCAGGCAACGACGATGCCGCTCTGGTTCCTGTCCGGCGTGCTGATCGCCACCCAGAACCTGAGCGCCCCGCTGCGAACGGTCGGGGAGGTGTTCCCAATCGAGCACCTCGCGGCCGGGCTGCACCTCGCGTCGGTCCATGCGTCGTTCGCCAGTTCCATCTCGGTGACAAACCTGCTGATCCTCGCCGCCTGGGGTGCCGCGGCGGCGGCCATCGCGGCTTGGCGCTTCAGCTGGCTTCCGAGCACCGCGGCCACATAAGCCGGGCTTTCGCGGCCATGGTTGGAGTGGGCGCGCGGGCGGTGCATTTCGCGCAGAACCGCCTCGCCGGCGGCCCCAGGTGCAACATGAGCGCCTGTGAGGCGCTTATCTCGCGGTGCCGGGCTGGGGCGGGAAGGTTTCGCGACTTTTGCACGGTGGCGAGGTGCGGGTGGGCAATCGGTAGCGGTCCGGGACGGGAGTCGGTAAGGGTCCTGATCGGCCGTCGGTAGCGGCCCTGGTCGGCAGTCGCATTGCGCTCAGCGCCCCGGACATCGGCGGGTTCGCCCGCCCCGCACAAGGCCATAAAAGCGAACGTTCGCCCCGTAGAAATCGAGTGTTAGGAAGCTCGCCAAGGTGCCGCTGAGCGCGACTCCGCTCCCCGGCGAGAACGGTGGCTCGGCGTCGTTCGCGGGCGGCGACGCGATCGCGATCGCCAAGAGCTCGCACCACCAGCAGGCGGCGTGGCAGTTCATCGAGTGGGTCACCTCGGCGGCGGTCCAGCAGCGCTACTTCGGCGACATCGGGGTCATCCCGATCCGCCGCGATGTCGCATACCACAGCTACGCGCCGCGCAACGCGATCTACCGGTTGCTCGCCAACGCGCTCCACAGCGGCAAGGCGGTCTACAGCGTCCAGGAGAACGCGCTGATCAACGACGCCACCGGGCCGTGGGTGACGATGCTCGACGACGCGGTGTTCGGCGGCCACGTCGAGAGCGCGATCCGCCAGGCGCAGTCGGCCATGTCGAGCATCCTGAGGCGCGGCTGATGGGCACCGTCGCCACATCGCCACGCATGTTGCCCGGCCGGTCTCGTTAGCGCCCGCGCGGGAGCATGCGCTCGCTGCGCCGCCGGCGCGCGCTGATCGGCCTGATGCTGGTCTCGCCGGCGCTGGCGTTCGTCGCGGTGTTCTTCCTCGCGCCGCTGGTGCTGATGATCTGGATGTCGCTGCACCGCTGGCCGCTGCTCGGCCATACGAGCTGGATCGGCCTCGGCAACTACGCCGCGATGGGATCTGACCCGGTGTTCTGGAGCAGCCTGGGCTTCACGATCGAGTACACGGCGATCGTCACGCCGATCCTGATCGTGGTCGGCTTCGGGCTCGCGCTGCTCGTGCGCCGCCAGCGCCGCGGGGTGGGGTTCTTCCGGACGGTGTTCTTCATGCCGTACGTGATCGGGTTCGCCGCCGCAAGCTACCTGTTCGTGTGGCTGATCGATCCCGACGTGGGCCTGCTCGACAAGACCCTGCAGGCGCTCGGCGTGACGAGCTCGCCGGTCCAGTGGCTCTCCACGCGCACCCTCGCGCTGTTCGCGGTCGTGCTGATGATCGTCTGGAAGACCGTCGGCTTCACGATGTTGCTGTTCATGGCCGGGCTTCAGGGGATCCCCGACGACGTGCACGAGGCCGCGTCGGTCGACGGTGCCGGCCGCCTCACCACGCTGCGGCGTGTGACCGTACCGCTCCTGCGCCGGACGATCGCGTCGACGGTGATCCTGGCCGTCGTCGGCTCAATGCTCGCCTTCGACCAGTTCTACATCGTCACCAACGGCGGGCCGGCCAACCAGACGCTGACCGTCGTCTACTGGATCTACAACAGCTCGTTCGTGAACTTCCAGCTCGGGTACGGGGCGGCGATGTCGGTGGTGCTGATGGTGATCCTGATGATCATCACCGGGGCGCAGCTCTATCTGCTCAGGGATCAGACCGAGCGATGACCACCACGACCGCACCGACACTGCGCACCCCGCGCCGCCGGCGGCGCTCGCTGCTGCGCCAGGCGATGCCCGACGTCGCGTGGTGGGCGATCTGCGGGCTGGTGGCGCTGATGTTCCTGTTCCCGCTGGCGATGGTCGTGTTCACCGTGCTCAAGACCCCGAGTGAGGCGGCCGCCACGCCGCCCCACTACCTGCCGCACCACATCTCCGGACAGAACTTCCGCGCGCTCAGCGACGCCGACATCTGGCGCTACGTCCTCAACAGTGCTGTCGTCTCGCTCGGGACCGTGCTCGGAACGGTGATCCTGGCCACGCTCGCCGGCTACGGCTTCGCCCGCTACCGGTTCCCGGGCCGCTCGCTGCTCTTCCTCGGCACGCTGATGACGTTGATGGTCCCGTTCCAGGCGCTACTCACGCCGCTGTACTCGGTGCTCCTGTTCCTGCACATGGCGAACTCGCTGGTCGGCCTCACGCTCGTCTACATCACGTTCCAGCTTCCGTTCTCGCTGTTCGTGATGCGCAACGCGTTCGCGGAGATCCCGCAGGACATCGAGGATGCGGCGGCGATGGACGGCGCTACGACGCTTGCCACTCTGCGCCGGGTCATGGTCACGGTCGCCAAGCCCGCGGTCGTGACCGTGGCCCTGTTCGCGTTCTTCTCGGCCTGGAACGAGTTCCTGGCCGCGCTGATCTTCCTCTCAGATCAGGCGCGCTACACGCTGCCGGTGTTCCTGACCACGCTCGTCGTGGGCAAGCTCGGCGCGATCAACTGGGGTCTGCTCGAGGCGGGCGTCGTGGTGACGATCGCGCCCTGTCTGGTCATCTTCCTGCTGCTGCAGCGCTACTACGTGCGTGGCCTGATGTCGGGAGCGGTCCGCTGAGCGGTCGGTCCGGCGCGTAGGCGTAGGGGTGGTGGAAGACGTCGAGTGCCCGCTCCTGGTCTGGGACCGGCACCTCGAAAACGTCGCCCGTCTTCGTGTCCTGCACCGCGACCGACACGCGCTCCTCGTCTGAATGCCAGAGCAGACGTACGTGGATGCCATCGCTGGTGCGGCTGTCGAGCTCGCGCGTCCCCGTTGGGCTCTCGGGTGTGAGCTGGTCCGGGTGGGCCGGGCCTTCATATCGGATGTGTGGATAGACCATGCTCGCGTTCCTCTTGGTGGGTGACCGTATCTGTCTATACGACGCACGGGCGATGTCGGTTTGGACATCCGCGCCGGCGAACGGTCACATCTTTATTCGACTACCCACCGGGCACGATTGAATCGCCGATCCGACGCACCCCTTTCCTGCCTCAGCGCGGGGCGCGCCGGCCGGACGCCGCGAGGTCCGTCTCGATCCACCGGCAGATGACGTCGACGGCGTAGGCCTGCTACCCGGCGGTCAGCTCGTGGCCCTTGGGTATCCCGTGCCACCGCTCGAGACAGGTGCGACAGCAGGTTGCGGTCGCGCGCGTAGCTCGACGGTCGCGGCATCGCGGCCGCGCAGGTGAAACCGCGCTCGGAACGGCTGGCGGGCCAGCCCACGCAGCGTCTGATCGATTGAAGCCGTCGCCGGCATGCTGAGTCTGAATCTAGAGCGCGGCGCGGATCGCGCCGGCGAACTCATCCGGCGCCTCGAGCGGGACGAAATGACCCGCGCCCGGGAGCGGCGTCACGGTGGCGTCGGCGAAGAACTCGGATACGCGGTCGCCCCACTCTGAAGGGAACAGCGGATCGAATTCGGGCCAGAGAACCGTCGTGGGCGTCACGATCGGCTCCGGGCGCGGTTCGCTCATCTCCGCGACGCTCCGGGCGATGGTGCCCGAGCCCGCGCGGTACCACGCGATCGACGCCGTGAACGCCCCGGGCGCCCCGTACAGGTCGACGAGGCGATCGAGTGCGGCGTCGGGCAGCTCGAACGACGGCCCGGACCAATGCGACCAGAAGTGCCGCAGATACGCACGAACCGCCGACGGCTGGCCGTCGAGGATCTCCTCGATCAGGTCGAGTTGATGAAACGCCTGATACCAGAACTCCTCCTGCACCTTGGGCGTGAGGACGCGGTCGCCGACGCCGGGAACCGGAGGCGAGATGACGAGCGCACGCACTCGGTCCGGGGACGTCCGGGCCAGGGCTTGAGCGACCCGGCTCCCGACGTCATAGCCGGCGATCACCGCCCGGTCCAGCTCGAGGTCGTCCATCAGTCCAACCACGCTGCGCACCTGCGCGTCGGCCGAATACTGCTCGGCGGGGTTCGCGGGGTGCTTGTCGGACTCACCGAAGCCGCGGAGGTCCGGATGGAGCACCTGAGCGACGTCGGTCAGGCGCGGAGCGACCGCGCGGTAGTCGAGCCGGTCGCCCGGCCAGCCGTGCAGCAGCACGACCGGGTCGCCCGAACCGGAACGGTCATAGACGAGTCGAAAGCCATCAACCGGCGAGGAAGTCGGCATCGCTGAGCGCACAGCCTACGCACCTGGACTGCTCACGCCGCCCGGATTAGGATCGCTCGTTGTTCACCGCTTTCCCGGAGGGGCTATGCCACAGGTCAATGTCGAGGGGCTGACGATCAACTACGACGTGCAGGGGGAGGGCGAGCCGCTGCTGCTGATCCCATACCTCGGCGCCGATCACGCGTGCTACGCGTTCCAGCTGCCGGCCTACACCGAGCACTTCAGCTGCATCTCGGTCGACCTGCCCGGCTCGGGGGAAAGCGACAAGCCGGCCGGTCCGTACTCGATGGAGACCCACGCTGATCAGGTCGCGGGCTTCCTGGCCGCGATCGGCGTCGAGCGTGCCCACGTCGCCGGCGTGTCGTTCGGCGCCGCAGTGGGCATGCACCTGGCCGCCCGGTATCCCGCTCGGGTCAAGACGCTCTCGCTGCACAGCGCGTGGGACGCGACCGACGAGTACCTGCGCACGGTCCTCGGGCTGTGGCGCGCCCTCGCCGGCGCGCTGCCGACGGTTGCCGACGCCGTCATCGAGGGCATCTTCCCGTTCTGTTTCATGCCCGAGATGTACGTCGAACGGCCGGAGTACGCGCAGGCGCTGGCCGACTTCGTGCGCGGGCGCCCCGCCCAGCCGCTGGACGCGTTCATGGCCCAGACCGACGCCGTGCTCGCCCACGACGCCAGTTCGGCGCTGGCACAGATCCAGGCCCCGACGCTCATCACATTCGGCGCCCACGATCTCGTCACCTCGACGCGATTCGCCGAGCCGTTGACCAGCGGGATCGCCGGCAGCGAACTGGTCGTATTCGAGCACCTGTCGCACGCCGGTCTGCACGAGGACCCCGACGCGTTCAACGGGGCGACGGTCGAGTTCCTGTTGCGCCACCAGGGCTAACCGTCGGCTGCGGCACGAGCCGGCGCGGGCCGGGGCGGGAGCTAACCTGTAACTCGCCGCCCCGGCGGCGGTGAATTCCGATTCAGCGGCAGATAGCGCCGCTGACATGGAACTCGGCATTGGGCTCGCGCCGAGATACGGGTTATGGGCCCGCGCCGGTGCGCTCGTCGCGGCAACCGGGTAGCGGAACGGCTCCGAAACCAGTGACGGGCGGGGGGGAGGGGGGGAGGAAAGCCGGGCCGCTCAGGCTCTTATCCGTCATGGACATCCCCGGCGTCGACCGGCACATCTCCGAGTTCGTCGTGAGGCTGCTGCGGACGGGCGTAATGCTGAGCAACCTGGCGGCGGACCTCGTCGATGCGATTCCCGATGGCGCTTACCCAGGCGAGGACTCCGCTCGCGTGGTCCTGGAGATGCTGTGCGGAACCATCGCCACCGTCCTTGAATCCGCGGATCCGCGCGACATACGGCGTGCGACGGAGCTCATCGACCTGTCGACCGAGCGGACGATCGAGCACCTTCGCCTCACCTCAGAGCTGTCGCGCCGTAGGGAGCCCGGTGGCGGCGGTATGGGTCGCGCCGGTGGCTAAGGTGCGGCGGCCGCCTGCCATCGGCGCCCCCAACCCGCGCAATCGTGCCGACGCCCGAATTCCAACAGTAGGCCGCGGGCCTGAGACCCGAGCTGCGAGCGAAGGTCAAGGCGACGATCGGTCGCATCGCCGCCGGTGGCCCGACGCGCGGGCGACCACATGCAGACGTGATCCAGGGGTCGAAGCTGCACAAGCTCAAGGAGGCTCGCGTCGACCGTGGCACCCGGGTCTTGTTCGCGTTTGAATCGACCCAGGACCTTGTCATGCTGGTCGGTGGTGACAAGGCCGGTGAACGAAATGCGCGCCAAGCTCTACGAGCGGCTGATGGAGGCGCAGGAGCGAATCGCGCACGCGTGTTACCGCCGAGGTGTCGATCACGAGGTCGTGCTGGCGGCGCTCGATCGCGTTGACGAGGTCATGTCGGACGCCGAGCGTCGGGAGGACCTCTACCTCTCGGCGCTTGAGTGTTACGTGGAGGCGCTGGGCGGTCGGATAGAGGTGCGCGCCGTGTTCGACGACGAGGAGATCGTGGTCCGGCGCGGGCGCGACTGAACTGGGCCACAACTGCGGGCTCGGCACCGCGGTCACAACTGCGGGCTCGGCAACCCGCGCTCACAACTGCGGGCTCGGCAACCCTCGCCGGTCGCGTCGGTGGAGACGACCCGCATATGTGCCTGAATCGGGGTTCACCGTGGAAGGGCGGGGGAGTCCGGGGTTATGACCCACGCCGCCGGCGCACTCGGGAGTGAACCGCACAAAAAAGGCGAGACCGGGCCGCGTCATGCGGCCCGGCCTCCAAAAAAACGCCCCCGAAGCTACGAAGGATCAGCTGTGATGCTGCGGTGTGGCGAGCAGGCCGTCCGTGTTGCCGCTGGAGTCGGTGTAGAAGCCGACCAGCTGGCCCTTGTCGTTGACGCCGTTGATCGTCGTCGCCCCGACGCCGTGCGGGTCATCGACCGTCTGGAAGCCCCAGCGCGGGGTCCACGTGAAACCGTGCATGACGGCGCTGGAACCGGTGCCGACCATGTAGACGCCGACGACCTCGTCCTGGTCGTTGATCCCGGTGGCCGAGGTGGAGCTCGACCCGGGGACGTTCAGGACGGTCACGTTGCCATCGCGCTTGAGCAGGTAGCCGACCGTCGCGCCGCTGGAGTCGCTTCCGAACCCGGCGATGTCGCCCTTGTTGTTGATCGCCGCCGCGGTGGGGCTGCTGATGCCCGAGGGCGTCAGCTCGGTGTAGGAGTTGCGGCGGATGTTGTAGCTGTAGGCGTGGTTGTTGCCATTGGCGTCGGTGTAGAACCCGACGGCGATGTCGTTGTCGTTGACACCGAGCAGCTGGTCAACCGGCGGGCTGGCCGGCATGTCGGTGGGGAAGTCGGCATCCAGGAAGTAGCCGTGGAAGGAGACGAACGCACGGTTGTCGTTCACCGGCGGGTTGTTCCCGACCCCCGCGTTGTTCATCGTCGACCAGAAGCCGACGGTCACACCGTGGTTGTTCAGACCGGTGACCTGGGTCTGGACTGACTGGGGCCAGTTCTCGCTGTGATAGCTGCCCTGACCGTAGGGAGCCGACAGCAGGTAGCCCTGGTTGGGATGCCCCTGGAGCCCGGAGCCGAAGTAGCCGGCGATCAGGCCGTGGTCGTTGATGCCGAGCAGCTGGTTGAACGTGTTGTCGGCATTGTTGTCGAGCGTCTCGAAGCTGTACTTGGCCTGTCCGCCCCGATTCTGGGCGACGGCCGGGGCGGCGACTGCGCCGGCGCCCAGCACCGGGGCGGCGGCGAGGGCGACGCGGGCCCACCTTGCCGCGCGACGACGACGGCTGGACTTGGATGCGCCCGCGGACGAGCGACCACGCGTGTTGGCATGCTGAGACATGGGTTCTCCTAATGAGTCGAGGCTGAAAGAGGTCGCACCCGGCGGCGGAAGAAGTCGCTTACGTCCTCTTCTCCCGGCCCCCACGAGGTGCCGACATTCCAGTAAGACGCAGGTCCCCGACGGCGCATTCCATCTCCCAGATGAGAAATTTTTTGCCGTTTGGGATGGAATAAGGGGCCCGGGGAATGCGTCTCAAGCAATCGTGAGGTACGCCCTCGCGCAACCCCCCGGGGCCCCGAAACCGCCCCTATGATCAGAGTCGGAACGATGCGATTCAGGCAAACCCCCGAAGACCAGGAAGCAATAGAGATCACGCGGCTGGTGGACGAGCACGCCGAACCGGCGGCTGGCGAGGCCGGGCCCGATCTCCGGCGCCAGGTCGAGGCCGAGCGGCGCGTGGCCCGCGAGCTGCGCACCGAGGGTCCGGCGGTGCCGGATCGGCTCGTCAGCGCGATCGAAGCGAAGGTCCGCGAGGCATACGGTCCCCAAACCGCAACCGCACCCCGAAGGAACAAGCGCCCACGATCGGCACTCACCGGCTGGCGCCCGGCGATCGCGGTTGGCGGCCTTGCAGTCGTGATCGCGGCGATCGTGATCGTCGCCGTCGGATCAGGCGGCGGCACAAACGGACCGAGCATCCCCGCGGCGGCATCGCTGGCCTTCGCTCCCTCGACCGGCCCCGCGCCGGCGGTCCGGACCGCGACCCTGCTCGACACCTCCTACGGAGGCGTCACCTATCCGAACTACGCCAAGTTCAGCGTCCCGGCCAGCGGCCAGCGGACGGACCGGATCGGCGGCCGGCTGGCCCTGACCGTGTTCTACCGCCTCCCGAACGGCACGCCTTTGAGCTACACCGTGTTCTCGGGTAAAGCGGTCCCGTTGCCGAAAAGCGCCAGGACCGTCGTCTATAAAGGGGTACCGCTGAAGGAGTTCTCGACCTCCTCCGGGCTCTCGGTGGTCACGCTCGTGCGTTACGGGCGTACCTGCGTCCTTGCCGCGCACACAAGGCCGGACGTCGTGCTCGGGCTCGCCGCGGCCCCCGTGCTCGAACAGGCCCACGCCTAAGAGCCATAAGAGCTCTCAGCGCTGTAGCTCGAGCCGGGCGGCGATCTGCCCGCGCCCCCGGTGCAGGCGGCTCATGATCGTTCCCTCCTTGGTGCCCAGTGCCCGCGCCGCCTCGCGGTAGGACAGGCCCAGGATGTCGACCGCCACGAGCGCCTCGCGCAGCGGTTGGGTCAGCTCCTGCAGCGCCTCGTACACGACAGCGCCCTCGATCGACTGCGCGATCGGGTCATTCGGCGCCTCGATCGCCTCGATCTCCTCGCCCGCGGGCGATGTCACCACGCCCCGCTTGCCGCGGTGAGAGCTGATCCACGTGTTCCTGAGCACGCGCAGCAGGTAGACCAGGTCCTGATCCCGGCGCAGGAAGCGAGGGCGCTTCAGCACTCGCTCGAACGTGTCCTGGACGAGGTCCTCGGCGTCCTGACGGGACCCGGTCAGACCGTACGCGGCCCGGTACAGGCGCGCTACGTGCGAGCCGAGGGACTCCGGATCGAGTCGGTGCGCAGCGTCTTCCACAACATTGCGGAGTCTCACAAAAGCTGCGGCAGGACGGAAAACTTGCTCGATGTGGGCGGATGGCAGCGGTGGAAGCGGCTGATCATCCCGCCTGCGGACTGGGCGCGCGCGTCGGGCACGCCAGCAACGAGGGGAACAAGGCGAAGCTGATCTGCGGCGTCGCGGCTGGGATCGCGTCCTGGCGAGGTCCCGACGTGCATAACCTGCCACTCGGGGCGGCTGGTGCGGGCCGTGGCAGATCTTGCATGTCCCACGTGCACCAGATGCCACCGCTCGCCTCCGGAGCCTCGAGTGGCAGCTTATGCACGCTCACGGGCCCCGAACAGACGCCTTCGTTCAGAGGCGGCTGCGCAGCAGAGCCTTGAGCTCGTCGTCGCAGAACGCGGCGTCGATGGCCGTCAGCGTGATGTCACGCAGATCGTCCTCGGTGAACTCGAACCGCCGAGTGCACACCTCGTACTCGCCCTCGATCGTGGCCCCGAAGTACGGCGGGTCGTCCGAGCCGAGCGTGACCCGGACGCCGGCCGCGCGGAGCGACGGCAACGGGTGCTCCTCATACGACGGGAACACGCCGAGGACGACGTTGCTCGTCGGGCAGCACTCGAGTACCGTGCCGCGCGCCTCGAGCTCGTAGACCAGGTCTAGGTCCTCGATCGCGCGCACCCCATGGGCGATCCGTGTCACCGGCAACGACAGGGCGGCCCGCACACTGTCGGCTCCTGCCCATTCGCCGGCGTGGACGGTGCAGCCCAGGCCGGCGCCGGCGGCGATCTCGAACGGCTCGATGAAGTCGCCCGCCGGGAACCCGGCCTCGTCGCCCGCCATCGAGAAGCCGACCACGTAGGGGTGGGGGCGATCGGCGGCGTGCCGAGCGACCCGCACTGCCTGCTCGACCCCGAAGTTCCGCACCGCCGAGATCAGGATGCGCCCCTCGATCCCGGTGTCGCGCCGGGCCTCGTCGATCCCGCGCGCGATTCCCGAAAGGTGCTCCTCCTCGCTCAGCCCGACGAGCGCGGCATGGTCGGGCGACGCGGTCAGCTCGACGTAGATCGCGCCGCCGCGCGCGCACTGGCAGAGATACTCGTAGGTGATGTCCCGGTAGTCGTGGCCGGTCCGCATCACACTCGCGGCCAGGTCGTAGGTGGCCAGAAAGTCGAGAAAGTCGGTGTAGCGGAAGCGTCCGTCGTCCCCGAGCATGCGCTCGGGCAGCTCGACGCCGTTGCGCGCGGCAATGTGGCTGACGAGCTCGGGCGGGGCTGTCCCCTCGAGATGGACGTGGAGCTCGGCCTGGGGTACGGTCGGCATGGGACCGAATGTCTATCTGATATGCCTGAGCCATGAGAATTCTGGTCACGGGCAGCGCGGGTCATCTGGGCGAGGCGCTGATGCGCGTCCTGCCCGAGCGGGGCCACGAGGTCATCGGGCTGGACATCGTGGCCTCGCCCCACACGACCGTGGTCGGGTCGATCGCCGATCGCGGCACCGTCCGGCAATATGTGGCCGGCGTCGACGCGGTCGTGCACTGCGCGACGCTCCACAAGCCGCACGTCGAATCCCACACGCGCGCGGACTTCGTCGACACCAACGTCGCCGGCACGCTCTATCTGCTCGAGGAGGCTGTGGCGGCGAACGTCGGCCGGTTCGTGTTCACGAGCACGACGAGCGCCTTCGGCCGGGCGCTCACGCCGGCCCCCGGAGAGCCGGCGGCGTGGATCACCGAGGACGTCGCGCCCGTCCCGCGCAACATCTACGGGACAACCAAGGTCGCGGCCGAGAACCTGTGCGAGCTGATCGCGCGCGACCACGGCCTGCCCTGCCTGATCCTGCGGACCTCACGGTTCTTCCCCGAGCCGGACGACCGCGACGACGTGCGCAGCGCCTACGAGGACCTGAACATCAAGGTCAACGAGCTGCTCTACCGCCGCGTCGACGTGGAGGACATCGTGACCGCCGTCGAGCGGGCGCTGGAGCGGGCGCCGGCGATCGGCTTCGGGCGCTACATCATCAGCGCCACGACGCCCTTCACCCCCGGCGACATGGGGGAGATCCGCACCGGCCTGCCGTCGGTCGTGCGGCGGCTCTATCCAGATTTTGAGGATATTTATTCCGCGCGCGGCTGGCGGATGTTTGAGGCCATCGAGCGGACTTACGTCAATGGGCGGGCGCGCAGTGAGCTCGGGTGGTCGCCGC
Source organism: Solirubrobacteraceae bacterium (assembly GCA_035504535.1). Lineage (GTDB taxonomy): Bacteria > Actinomycetota > Thermoleophilia > Solirubrobacterales > Solirubrobacteraceae > Palsa-465. The sequence continues at coordinate 28,482 of DATJRS010000004.1, forward strand.
GCTACGACTTCCGCTTCGCCCTCGACCGTCTCGCCAACAGCGAGGACCCTCGCAGCAAGCTGGCGCGGAGCATCGGGGCCAAGGGCTACCACGACGTCTCGACCGGCGTCTACACGGTGCGCTGAGCCTCGATCACCGGGTCCGGGCTTGCGCCGCCCGGTTCACCAACCACGTAGGCGGCGCGCACCGCCTTCGCCGCCCGCGCGGCACCTTCCTCGTCGCGCGCGTGCACGAGCGCGAGCGGCCGCCCGCCGGGCTCGACGCGCTCGCCGAGCGCGGCCACCTCGGTCAGGCCGACGCCGTGGTCGACCGCATCGTCCTCGCGGGCACGGCCCCCGCCGAGGTTGACGATCGCGATGCCGACCGCGCGCACGTCGACGGCGGAGATCGTCCCGCGCGTGTCCGGCTCGATCGGCCGGATCACCGGCGCGTCTGGCAGATACCGCGACGGCGCCTCGATCAGGTCGGCGGGGCCGCCCAGTTCGAGGACCATCGCGGCGAAGCGCTCGGCCGCCGCGCCGCTCTCGAGCGCGCGGGTGGCTGCGTCGCGGGCGGCGGACAGCTCGCCGGCGAGCCCGCCCAGCACGAGCACCTCGGCGCACAGCGCGAGCGTCACCTCGAGCAGCCGCTCGTCGCGGGCGGCGCCGGTCAGGTGGTCGATCGACTCCCGCACCTCCACCGCGTTGCCGGCCGTCCTCCCGAGCACCTGATTCATGTCGGTGAGCAGCGCCACCGTCGGCAGCCCGTTTCCGACCGCCACCTCGACGATCGCCCGCGCCAGCTCGCGACCCCGCTCGAGCTCCGGGAGCATCGCCCCCGAGCCGACCTTGACGTCCATGACCAGCGCGTCGAGACCGGCCGCGAGCTTCTTGGACAGGATCGAGCCGACGATCAGCGGGATCGACTCGACCGTGCCGGTGGCGTCGCGGATCGCGTACAGCCGGCGGTCGGCGGGGGCGAGCCGGGCGGTCTGCCCGACGATCGCGCACCCGGTCTTGGCGACCACGTCGCGGAGGCGATCGGTCGACGGCCGCACGTCATAGCCCGGGATCGACTCGAGCTTGTCGAGCGTCCCACCCGTGTGCCCGAGCCCGCGCCCCGAGATCATCGGCACGAACGCGCCGCACGCGGCGAGGATCGGGGCGAGCAGCAGACTCACCTTGTCGCCGACCCCTCCGGTCGAGTGCTTGTCCAAAACGGGTCCCGACAGCCCCGCGGAGCTCCAGTCGAGGACGTCGCCCGACCGGGTCATGGCGCCGGTCAGCGCCACCCGCTCGGTCGCGCTCATCCCGCGCCACACGATCGCCATCGCCAGCGCCCCAACCTGTGCGTCGGTCACGGTGCCGTCGGCGATCCCGGACACCAGCTCCGAGATCTCCTCGGCCGACAGCTCAAGGCCGTCGCGCTTTCGCCGGATCAGCTCGGCCGTCAGCATCGCGGGATGAACTCAAGCAGCAGCCGGGTCAGGTCCGTGGCACCGGCGTGCGCGGCGCCGAGCGTCTGCTCGTGGGAGAGCGGTTCGTCGGTCATGCCCTCGGCCAGGTTGGTGATCACCGAAACCGCGGCGACCCGCAGCCCGCAGTGGCGGGCCACGATCGTCTCCTGCACGGTCGACATGCCGACGGCGTCGGCGCCCAGCGTCCGGAAGGCGCGGATCTCGGCCGGCGTCTCGAAGCTTGGGCCGGTCACCGCCAGGTACACGCCCTCGGCGAGCCCGACTCCGGCGCTCCCGGCCGACTCGCGCAGCACCTGCAGTAGACCGGGGTCGTAGGCGTCGCGCAGGGATGGAAAGCGTGGTCCGATCGCCTCGTCATTCGGCCCCATCAGGAGGTTCACCCCCGTGAGGTTGATGTGGTCGGTGATCGCCATCAGCGACCCGGGTCCAACCTCGGGGCGCAGCGACCCGGCCGCGTTGGTGAGAACGAGAATCTCGGCGCCGGCGGCGCGCAACGCCCGAACCGGCGTCCGCACCGCCTCGGGGTCGCCGCCTTCGTATAGGTGTGCCCGGCCCTGGAGCACGGCCACCGGGACGCCGCCGATCGACCCGATGACGGCCTTGCCGGCGTGGCCCTCGACGCTTGGTCGCGGGAAGCCCGGGAGCTCCTCGTAGCCGACGACCACCGGGTCCTCGACGGCGTCAGCCACCGCGCCCAGGCCGGACCCGAGCACGACGCCGACGCGCGGCGAGCCGAGGCTCACTCCCGCAGCGCCTCGGCCGTGAACGACCCGGGCAGCAACTCGCCGAGGGTCACCGTCAGTGGCCGGCTTCCCGGGCGCCCGAGGTACACCGGCATCGAGTCGGCTCCGAACTCCTTCAGCCGCTGGCGGCAGCCCCCGCACGGCGGGCAGTGCTCGAGTCGCTCGGCCACCACAGCGGCCGCGGTGATCGCCGTCTCGCCCGCGGTCACGAGCGCGCCCAGCGCGGAGGTCTCGGCGCACTGCCCCTGCGGATAGGCCGCGTTCTCGACGTTGGCCCCCGTGTAGATCGCGCCGCTCGTCCCGCGCACCGCGGCGCCGACCTTGAACTGCGAATACGGCGCGTAGGCGTGGCGCATCGCCGCATCGGCGGCGCGCAGCAGCGCCTGGGGGCCGTCGAGGAGGAGGTCGGCGTAGCCCACCGACACCAGCGTGTCGGCCTCGATGCCGAGTTCGGCTCGCAGTCGGGCCACCTTGCCCCGGGCGGTGTCGAGATCACCCGCATCCGGAAGCACCGCCTCGAACTCGACGAAGCTGCCCAGCTCGTCGACCTCGTCGAGGTGGATCCGCACCCCCTCCCATAGGAACAACCGGCGGCGCTTGGTCACGACGACGACCACGCCCAGGGCGGCCTCGAGCGCCTCGATGAGCGAGTCGGGCTCCGAGACCGCCGCCAGCACGTACGCGCTCTCGGTCGGCTCGGACTCGTCGGGGCGCCGGTAGGCGATCAGCTCGCCACCCGCCGCTCCCTCCTGCACGCGCAGCTTCAGCCGTCCCCGCCGGGCCATAAAGTAGGTGTCGGTCTGGCGCAGCTCGCCGCGGTCGGTGGCGCCGAGGGCCAGGCAGCGCGCGGCGGTGGCCTCCGGGTCGCGATCGACGGCCTTCAGCTCCAGGTTCACGTGTGCCATAAGCGCGCGAGCCTATCGCGCACACCGGGCTGCCCGCCCCTGAAAAAGCGCGCGTGCCGTCGTGATCCCCGTCGCCGCGCGCGGAAATACATCCACCAGATGCATCTCCGCGCACGGCTCTGGCTAATCCCGGGGGATGCGCGGTTTTGCAGGTCGACATGGGCCGCCAGGAGGCCGCGCACCGACCCGCGCGGATAGCATCGCGGCCGTGCCCGAAACGCTGACCGTGGTAGAGCACCCCGTGCTAGCTGATCGCCTCTCGGTGATGCGCGACCGCGACACCTCCCACGGCGACTTCCGCCAGGCCCTGTACGAGGCCGCCGCGATCATGGCCGTCGAGGTCGCGCGCGACCTTCCCGTCAAGGAGGTCGACATCCAGACGCCGCTTGAGCCGACCAAGGGCCTGCGGCTGCGCGACGAGGTCGCGGTCGTGCCCGTCCTGCGCGCCGGGCTGGGGATGGTCGAGGGCTTCCTGCGCCTGGTCCCGGACGCGCGCGTCGGCCACGTCGGCATCTATCGCGACGAGGAGGAGCACGTCCCCGTCGACTACTACGAACGCCTGCCTCCGAGGCTTCCGGACGCTCGCGTCTATGTGCTCGACCCGATGCTCGCCACCGGCGGCAGCGCGGTTCACGCCCTGCACAAGCTCAAGCACGCCAACGCCAAGCACCTCGAGCTCGTCTGCCTGGTGGCCGCACCACAGGGGATCGAGGCCGTCCAGGCCGAGCACCCCGACGTCAGGATCTGGACCGCCGCGGTCGACCGCGAGCTCGACGAGAACGCCTACATCCGCCCGGGACTGGGCGACGCCGGCGACCGGGTCTTCGGCACGTGATCGGCAAGCAGGTCGAGCAGCGACCCCGCGTCGCGCTCGACCAGCAACGTCTCGAACAGCGCCTCGCGCAGGAAGCGTTCGTTGACCGCGTGCTCCAGGAACGCCAGTAGCGGCCGCCAGTAGTCGGCCACGTCGAGCAGCCCGATCGGCTTGCGGTGCAGACCGAGCTGCTTCCACGTGAACAGCTCGAACAGCTCGTCGAGGGTGCCGGTGCCACCCGGGAGCGCGATGACACCGTCGGACAGCTCGGCCATCAGCGCCTTGCGCTCGTGCATGGTCTCCACCACGTGCAGCTTGGTCAGGCCGGCGTGGGCCACCTCGAGCTCGACGAGCCGGGTGGGGATCACCCCGATCGCAGTCCCGCCCGCCGCGAGCACGCTGTCGGCGAGGGCTCCCATCAGGCCTACGCTCGCGCCGCCGTAGACCAGCTCGAGCTCGCGCTCGGCCAGCAGCCGGCCGAGCTCCTCGGCTCCCGCCGCGTACTCAGGCCGAGCGCCGGGGCTCGAGCCACAGAAGACGAGGATGCGTTTCATCCGCACGAGCGTAGTAGCCTCGCATCGTGATCAGACGGTTGCCCCACGTGGACCGAGTCGGGATCGAGGAGCGCGCCGCGCAGCTCGGCAAGCGCTCGATCAAGACCACCGCCAAGCAGCAGGGCATCCGCCTCGCGGTGTCGATGGTCGACCTGACCACCCTCGAGGGTGCCGACACCCCGGGCAAGGTCCGGCACCTGTGCGCCAAGGGCGTGTGCCCGGCCCCGACGATGCCCGAGATACCGTCCGTGGCGGCGATCTGCGTGTACCCGCAGATGGTGGCGAGCGCCAGGGAGGCGCTCCAGGGCACGGGCGTGAAGACCGCGAGCGTCGCCGCGGGCTTCCCGGCCGGCCAGGTTTCGCTCGAGGCGAAGATCCGAGACACCGAGGACGCGGTCGCAGCCGGCGCGGATGAGATCGACATGGTGATCTCCCGCGAGGCCTTCCTGGCTGGCGAGGACACCCGCGTGCAGCAGGAGATCGTCGCGCTCAAGGAGCGCTGCGGCGACGCGCACCTGAAGGTGATCCTCGAGACGGCGGAGCTCGGGTCCTACGACCACGTCCGTCACGCCTCGATGCTGGCGATGGAGGCCGGCGCCGACTTCATCAAGACCTCGACGGGCAAGGCATCGGCGGGCGCGACCCCGGGCGTGTGCCTCGTGATGCTCGAGGCGATCCGCGACTACGCCGACCGGACCGGCCGGATCGTCGGCTTCAAGGCCGCCGGCGGCGTCTCGACGAGCAAGGCGGCGCTCCATCGCCTGGTGCTGGTCAAGGAGACGCTGGGTGACGACTGGCTGACCCCCGACCGCATCCGGATCGGCGCCTCGTCCGTGCTGAATGATCTCCTTATGCAGTACGCCAAGACCGAGACCGGCCGCTACGGCCGGTCGGAGGACTTCTCCAAGGAATGACGATCGAGACGCGCACCAGCATCGTCTGGGACTACGGGCGGGCTCCCGAATCAACCGATCACATCCGCCTCAAAGACCGCTACGGCCTGTTCATCGACGGGAAATTCTCCGAGCCGGCGGACGGCACGTACGTTCCGACCACTAACCCCGCCACAGAGGAGCCGATAGCGGAGGTGGCCTACGGGGGCCCGGACGACGTGGCCGCGGCCGTGGCGGCGGCGCGGGCGGCGGCGCCGAAGTGGGCCGCGCTCAAGGACCTCGAGCGCGCCAAGTACCTGTTCCGGATCGCCCGGCTGATCCAGGAGCGCGCGCGCGAGCTCGCGGTGGTCGAGACGATGGACGGCGGCAAGCCGCTGCGCGAGTCCCGCGACGTCGACATCCCGCTGGCGGCCGCGCATTTCTTCCACTACGCCGGCTGGGCCGACAAGCTGCGCTACGGCGTCAACGCCCGGGAGGTCTCGCCGCTCGGCGTGGTGGGCCAGATCGTGCCCTGGAACTTCCCGCTGTTGATGGCGGCGTGGAAGCTCGCGCCCGCGCTCGCGTGCGGGAACGTCGCGATCCTCAAGCCGGCCGAGACGACGCCGCTGACCGCGCTGCTCCTGGCCGAGATCTGCCAGGAGGCCGAGCTGCCGCCCGGCGTCGTAGCCATCCTCACGGGCAATGGGGACACGGGCGCGGCCCTCGTGCGCGAAAAAGACATAAACAAAATCGCCTTCACGGGATCGACCGCGGTCGGTCGTGACATCCAGGCCGCGCTCGCGGGCAGAGCGGTCGGGTTGACGCTCGAGCTCGGGGGCAAGTCGGCGAACATCGTGTTCGAGGACGCAGCGCTCGACCAGGCGGTCGAGGGGATCGTCAACGGCATCTTCTTCAACCAGGGCCACGTGTGCTGCGCGGGATCGCGGCTGCTGATCCAGGAGAGCGTGCGCGATGAGGTCATCGCCAAGCTGTGGCAGCGGATGGGCCGCCTGCGCGTGGGCGACCCGCTCGACAAGAACACCGATGTCGGGGCGATCAACTCGGCCGAGCAGCTCTCGCGGATCGAAGCGCTGGTGGCCGCGGGCGAATCCGAGGGGGCGGTGCGGCAAACCATCGAGTGCGAGCTGCCCGAGCGCGGCTACTGGTTCGCGCCCACGCTGTTCACCGACGTCTCGCCCGCGCACCGGATCGCGGTCGAGGAGATCTTCGGGCCCGTCGTATCGGTGCTCACCTTCCGGACCCAGGCCGAGGCGATCGAGAAGGCCAACAACTCGCGCTACGGGCTGGCGGCCGGGATCTGGACCGACAAGGGCGCCAAGGCGTTCGAGGTGGCAAGCGCGCTGCAGGCGGGCGTCGTGTGGCAGAACACGTACAACCACTTCGACCCGACCGCGGCGTTCGGAGGCTACAAGGAGTCGGGGTTCGGGCGCGAGGGCGGCCCCGCCGGGCTGCGGCCGTACCTACAGGTCGTGCGATGAGCGACCGACTGGCGGTTCGCAAGACGTACAAGCTCTACATCGGCGGCGCGTTCGTCCGCTCGGAGTCCGGGCGCTACGACGAGGTCGTGGGGTTCAATTTTCCCCGCGCCTCACGCAAGGACGTCCGCGACGCGGTCGCGGCCGCGCGCAAGGCCGCGGGCCCGTGGGCGGCGCGTACCGCCTACAACCGCGGGCAGATCCTGTACCGGGCGGCCGAGGCGCTCGAGTCACGGGCGGACACGATCGGGGTCCCGCGCGAGGAGGTGCAGGACGCCGTCGACGTGCTCCTGCACTACGCGGGCTGGACCGACAAGCTGCCCGCCGTGCTCGGGGGCGTCAACCCGGTCGCCGCCCCGTTCCTGTCCTTCTCGCTGCCCGAGCCGACGGGTGTGGTCGGGATCCTCGCGCCCGATGCGCCCGCTTTGCTCGGGCTGGTCGCCGAGGTGGCGCCCGTGCTGGCCGCCGGCAACGTCGCGGTCGCGATCCTGTCGGAGGCCGCGCCGTTGCCGGGCCTCGATCTGGCCGAGGTCCTGGGCGTCTCCGACGTCCCCGGCGGCGTGGTGAACCTCCTGTCCGGGCGCCGCGGCGAGCTGGCCCGCGCACTGGGCGCCCACCGCGATCTGAACGCGGTCGTCGACGCCGGGGGAGACGCTGACCTATCCGCCGAGCTCGATCGCCTCGCGGCTGAGACGATCAAGCGGGTGCGCCACGGCGCCGCCGTTACCAGCTACGACGCGGCGACCGCCGACGCGCTCGAGCGCCTCGAAGCGGTCACCGAGCTCAAGACCGCGTGGCACCCCGTAGGCGCTTAGCGGCCGAGGTCAGACGGCGATGTCGAACCCGCCGAGGCGCAGCAGCACCGTCAGGTAGCTGGCGCTCGGCAGCGGGGTCAGCGACGCCTGCGCCGAGTCGCCGTCGCGGCCGAGCGTGAACGAGCCGTCCTCGGGGGTGGTGATCACCGTGCCGACCAGGGGCCCGGGCTGACTCGCGCGCAGGCTCGTCACCTGCCACGGCTGGGTCCACATCCTGACCAGGTACTCGTTGGCGTCGGCGGGCGGCAGCGCGCCGGGTGCGGTGAGCCGCGCATCGAGGATCGCGGCGTCGAGTCGCAGCGTCCGGTCCTCGCCATCCTCGGTGATCCCGAACGTCCACGCCGGCGCGAGCCCGACCCAGCGAGCGAGCGCGATCGGAGTGGTCTGCGGAGCGATCACGTCGACGGTGGTGCCCGCGTCGGGCTCACCCGGCGGCGCGCTGGCCACGACGGCGGCGGTGTCGCGGAGCTGGTAAGCGTGCAGCACCGCGACGCGAGGATCGTCGTCGGTGACCACCTCGAGCGTCACCTCGCGCCGCGCGCCGGAGGAGAGCGCCCGGCGGGCCGCGTCGCCGACCTCGGTCAGCCGGCCCCGTTCGTCCACCAGGCCGCCGGCCTGGAGCGCCGCGGGATCGGTGCCGCGCCGAAGCTTGCCGCGGCGGAGCGCATCGAGCTGAGCGTCGTCGAGGGCCGGCCCGGCGCTTTTGAACGGCTGCGCGGCCCGGATGCCACCGAGGTACTCGAGGTCCATGCCCCGCTCCCGGGCGATCGGGTCCAGGCGGGGCATCGTGGCCGGATCCGGCTCCGGTGGCGGATCGTCGAACTCGCACTGGATCGTGCTCACCGCGAGCCTGAAGATGTCCATCCCGCGCTCGTAGCCGCCACCGTGCTGGACGGACACCGTGATCGCGCGGCCGCCGCGGATGCCGAGGTACTGCCGCTGGACCACGGTGGTGTCCATCGCCGGGTAGATGGAGGTGATCCGTCGTCCGTACTCGCCGTCCTGCTCGAGCCAGGCATCGCACGCGGCCACGTGCAGCCCCCCCGCGACCTGCTCGGCGATCGTCCGCGCGCTCAGTTGCGGCAGGGTTGCGGCGTCGGGACTGAGCGGTGCGACCTCGGCGGCGAGGCTCGGTCGAAACTCCTCTGGCGATGGCCACGGTTCGACGTGCGCGGCGAGGCAGACCGAACCGGTCTCGAGCTCGGGCAGCTCCCGAAACGCGCCCGGGACCTCGAGCGAGAATCCATCGGCGCAGGACAGCCGCTGGATGGTCGACGGCTCAGCTGACATGACCAAAGCGCGGGCGACCCTGGGCACGCCAGTGCAGGTACCAGGCCGGAAGCAGCCTCGAGGGAAGCCACACGAGTGACATCACCATGATCACGAACACGATAAACGCCGGCACCGCCAGCACGGCCTCGAGCCACGCGCCGATCCGCCCCGCCTCCTCGGCGAGCACCACAAGCAACCCGCAGGCGCCGAACCAGGCCGGCCCGAAGAAGTTCGCGTCAAACGGAAGCCAGCCGATCCACTGTCTGTGCCAACCGCGGTAATGAGCGATGCCGAAGGCCAGGGTCGCCGAGCAGAAGCAGACGATCAGCACGAGCGATCCGGCCGAGAGCGGCGCACGGGTGGAGGCTGTGAGGAGCATCCGCTGACTGATTAGAAGATCGAGTTCCAGACGTGGCTGACGGCGTGCGCGGCGTCGTGTCCCAGGTCCTCCGCCCCGTGGCCGATGGCGTTACCGACGCCGCCGCCCACGACGCCACCGACGACCCCACCGACCACGCCGCCGACGACTCCGCCCGCGGCGGTGCCGACGACCGGGACGACCGAGCCGACGGCAGCACCGGTCGCTGCCCCGCCCTCGGCACCGACCTCGGCGCCGGCCAATGCCCCGGCGACCGTGGAGCCGCCGACGACCGCGGTGGTCTGGGCGGTGTCGGCCACCTTTGCCGTGGTGGACCACCCAGGATGATGAGCGCTGTCGTAATCCCACTCCTCATCGGCCGTCGAGTAGAGCGTGAAGCCGACGCCGACCACACCGAGCGCGCGTCCGCCGGCGCGCGCCCATTCCGGAGCCGCCGCCGCGAGGTCATCCTCTCCCGCCGTGAAGAACGGCTTGCCGGGCGTGCTGAAGCCGCGGCCCTCGCTCATCCCGATGATCTCCTGGGTCAGCGGATCGGCGCTGCTGCCTGTCCCGACCAACAGACCGTTGGGAAGCTGGGTCCACGGATCGCCGCCGGCGCCAAGCCCGCTGGAGAGATCCTTAAGCTGCTGGCTCGCCTGCTTGGTGATCGGCAGCACCAGATCCGAATTGCGGTAGCGGTTGAGGATCCCCTCGGCGAGCCCGATGGTCGCGTCCGAGGCGGGCGAGTCGACGAGCCCGTTGAAGACCGGCCAGAGGCCCGTACCGGCGGCGGCGCTCGTGCCCAGGAGCGGCGCGCTCGCGCCGCCCGGCAGTCCCTCGACCTTCTGGATCCGCGTCTGGAGCCCCTGCAGGGCGCGGGCCGTGGCCTGCGCCTGGTGCTGGTAGTCCGTCCACGCCTGCGTGCCTTGCCTCTCGGCGGTGCGCAGCTGATCCTGCGCCGCTGTGACGTCACGCTGGGCCGCCGCCTGTTGATGCTGAGCCGTCGTGAGCTGGTTGGTCAAGTCCGAGCGGATCGCCGGGTGGACCGTGCCGGCGAGCTGCGTGCTGAGGGTTTGCGCGGTCTCGCCGTGCAGGTCCGCCTCATGCTGCGAGGCCGTGGCCTGATTGGCAAAACCCTCGCACTCCTGCAGGGCCTGCTTGGTGATCCTCTGGGCTGTGTCTAGCTCCTGTGAGAAGGTCGAGAGCGTGCGGCCCGCATCGCCGACGACTTCGCCGAGTGACTCGTAGACACCGAGCAGATGACCCGCGGCGGTGGCGAAGCCGCTCTCCGCCGTGCCGGTCCAGTCCGCCGAGGCGACCTTCGCGCCGGTCCGCAAGTGCCCGGCACGGTCCCCCAACGCCGCCCCCCACCGCGAGCACGCGCGAGCCGCCGCCTCGAGTTCACCCGGGCTGCCCTGCGGGACCTCGAACCCATATGCGGTGGCGCCCTCGCCTCCGACTGCTGTCGAGGAAGCGCCGCTGGTCATCCTCGGTCCCGGTCCCCGTAGCTGTCCGTGGCCTGCACCTCCGCGTGGCCATAGTTCGTGGCTGCGGCGCGCAGGTTCGCGGCCAGCTCCACGGAGGCGAGCTCGAGCGCGGCGGAGGCTCCGATGGCGTCTTCGAGGAAGCTTGTCCACGCCCCGGCGACCGGCGTCGCCGCCGCGGCGCCGGCCAGCGACGCAGGTGGCAGTGTCGCGTCAGAGCCGTCGCCGGCGTCGACGCTGGACGCTGCGCTCAGTAGCTGATCAGGAGAAACCGCGAATCGAGACAAGCGACGCCTCCGGCAACCCATCCAATCCGGCGAGATGCCCCGAGCGGATCATTACCCGGGGTGCCGCGTAGCGAAACGCCGGGCCGGTAACTACTCGTCCCGGAGCGCGGGCATCGGGCGGGTCAGACCCCGCCCTTGGTCGCCGTTGACGAGCGCTCCCTCCAGTCGGAGGATGCGCCGCAGAATGGCGAGCGAGGACGCGTAGGTCGAGTCCATCCCGTAGTAGCTCAGTCCGCGGGCACCGAGCGTGCGCGCCTGCGTGTACGGCGTGTCTGAGGCGTAATGGATTATCCCGAGGTCGATCGGGAGCTTTGAGAAGTTGACCGCCTCGCCGACCGGGTGGCGGTCGGCGTCGGCGATCTCGTAGACCGCGGCGCAGTACGGGCCGGTCTCCATCTCGACCACGGTGAACGCCTCGCGGTAGTAGAAGTCGAGGTAGGAGCGGTTCTGGAGGAAGGTGCTCTTGACCGTGACCGCGCGCTGGTTGTCAAGGCCGGTGCCGAAGCGCAGATCGGCCGCGAGGTCATCGACGCTGAACGCGTTGTCGAGCCAGTAGGTGGAGCCCGTGTGCTCGTCATGGACGACGTTCGAGATCATCACGTCGCCGACGTCGGCGTTCAGCGTGGCCGCCTTGCCCAGCACGTAGACGCCTCGCAGCGCGCTGCGGTCGACGGCGACCTCGCGCAGGATGTTGTAGGCGGCGACGCCGAGCGGATAGTCGATGTTGACGATCACCGCCCCGGTGGCGGCGAGGACGTCGAAGTCGACCTCGCCCACCCGCGGATCGAGCGCCCGCGGATCGAGTGCGGCGAGCGGAATCACCTGGGCCGGCACTCGGAGCGCGGTCCTCGAACGCAGGTGGGTTATGCCCTTCTCTCGCTCGGCCGCGCCCCGTTCGCGCTTGGCCTCGGCCCCGCCGGCGTCGAAGTACACGCGGGCGACGAAATACATGAAGTTCTCCCACGAGCCCTCGCTGCGGCCCTCACGGAAGGCGGTCAGCTCCTGGCGCAGGATGTCGTCCTCGGGGAGCTCCTCGACGAAGGACACCAGCTCAGGCTCGCGCTCGCGCGCGATCCCGGTGACGATGTTGACCAGGCTGTGGGAGTTCGAGCTGACGAAGTAGAGCGGGCGCTCGGTGAGTCCTTCGACGGCAAGCTCGGCGCTGACCGGGGCCCACCAGCGCCGGGTCAGGCGGGCGTAACCCGTGTGCGTTCCTCCGAGCATGCGGATCCGCAGCGACAGCCGTCTCGCACCGATCCGCGCGATGCGCGCGCCGAACTCTGCGCCCCAGGCGTCGCGCAGTCGCGCCCAGTCGTCTGGGCTCCCGCCCAGCTCCCGAGCGCACTCCTCGGGCGGGACGTCGGGAGAGTCGGCGTTCGGCCAGCCGGCGGCGCGCTGGCGGACCCGGATCTTGTTCCACTCGATCTGGAACGCGACCAGCGTCGGGACCAGGTCATCGACGTCGGAGGCGCTGGCCAGCAGCACCGCCAGGGTCCCCGTGCCGCTGTCGTACCACCGGCGCCGGCGGGCGGGGGCCTCGGCCTCCTTCCACCCATCGACCGGGACGCCGGCCGCGGTCAGCTGCTCGACCTCCTGGCCCATGACCACGAGCTGCGCTCCAACGATCCCGTCGGGCAGGCGTCGCACCGCGTACAGGAAGGCCCCGAGGTCGAGCTCCTCGCTGGCGGCGAGTGGGTGCAGGCTCGAGCCCATCGCCATGTGCGAGGGTTCGAGCACGCGCAGCTGCGTCTCGCCGCTGGAGCGCAGCAGTGTCGTGTACGTGCGCTGGTAGAGCTCGACCTCGTCGCTGAGGCGGACCTCCCCGTCCGCGAAGCTGCTGAGCGCTAGCCGGGCAACCGCCACGGGCTCGACCCTACTCCCTCACGTACGGGATGCCGTCGGCGGCCGGCGGTCGCGAGCGGCCCACGAGCCCGGCGACCGCGACCAGGGTCAGGACGTACGGCAGCGCTTCGAACAGTGTCCCGAGCGTCTGGTTGACGCCGGAGACGCGGTCGGACATGGCGTTTCCGAACGCGAACAGCAGGCACGCCCAGAGCGTGCCCCAAGGCCTCCACTTGCCGAAGATCATCGCCGCCAGCGCGATGAAGCCGCGGCCGTTGGTCATGTCGTTGCTGAACGAGCCCACGAAGCCGACCGACAGGTAGGCGCCGCCGAGCGCGGCAAACACGCCGGACATGATCACGGCGACGTACCGGATCCCCAGCACCGGCAGGCCGACGGTGTCCGCGGCGCGCGGCTTCTCACCCACCGACCGCAGCCGCAGCCCCCATCGCATCCGGAACAGGAAGAAGGTGAGCGCCGGGACGAGGGCCAGCCCGATCCACGTCATCAGGTTCTGGTCGCCGAACGCCACCCCGACGAACCCGATGTGCTGGATCAGCGGGATCTTGACGTTCGGGATCATCGAGATGTTCAGCGGCGTGCCGTTGGGTCCGTAGTGGTACTCGAGGAAGTAGCCGGTGATCCCGAGCGCGATGAAGTTGATCCCGAACCCGCTGACGATCTGGTTCCCGCGCAGGTTGATAGAGAAGAACGCGTGAAGGAGCGCCAACAGCCCTCCGGCGACCGCCGCGACGACCAGGCCCCAGACCCACGAACCGAGCAGGTCGGCGCCGTAGATACCCCAGAAGCACCCCATCAGCATCATGCCTTCCAGCCCGACGTTGATCACGCCGCCCGACTCGCAGATCACGCCACCGAGCGCCGCGAACAGCAGCGGCGTCGCATAGCGAAGCGTCGCCGCCACCAGCGCCGACCACGTGAACACCGACTCGAGCGTCGCGACCGACGAGTTCGCCGAGGCGACCGCGCCGCCGACGGCGAACAGGGCGACCACGATCGCCTCGGATCCGAGCTTGCGCTCGCCGCCGGCGATCGACCACGCGCCGGCGCAGATGGAAAGTACGGCCAGCACGATCGACGGCGCCATGCCGCGAACCTCGATCGGGGGGATCGTGATCACCCACGCGAGCGCGCCGAGCACGACGCCGGCGATGCCGATCTGCTTCGCCGAAACGGTCCGGGTCGGCGTCACGGCGATCGTGCCCACACTCATGATGCGCCGCCCTGGTTTGCGCCGCCCTGGTTTGCGCCGGCCTGTTCGGAAGGCCTTCGCTTCAGCGCCACGCGTATCTGCCGCCCGCCCTTCAGCAGCCGGAGCGTGATCACATCGGTCGAGACGAGCAGGATGATGATCCCCTCGATCATGAACGTCAGGTACTCGACCAGCGTCGGATCGATGCTCAGGTGGATGTTGCGATCCGAGGTCCCGGTGAGCAGCGCGCCGAACAGCACGGCGGCGGCGACCGTGCCGCCCGCGGTGTTCCGGCCGAGCAGCGCCACCGCGATCCCGTAGAAGCCGATCTGCGACACCTCGAAGTCGTTCGTGAACCAGTTGAACTTCCAGCCGAGGGTGTCGAGCGCGGCCGCCACGCCGGCGAACGCGCCGCAGATCAGCATCACCCGGATCCACGTGCGGCCGACGTTGATCCCGGCGTAGCGAGCCGCCTCGGGGTTGAAACCGACGGTGCGTGTCTCGTAGCCGAGTCGCGTGCGTTTGATCACCAGCGCGTAGACGGCGGCGAGCGCCAGCGCGATGAAGATCCCGATGTCGAGCCCCTGGAGCGATGCGCTGCCCCAGAAGACCGGCAGCTTCGCGCTGCCGACGACGTTGTTCGATACCGGCGTCGACGGCAAATGCGGGTTGTGCAGCGGCCCGCCGAGCTGAAAGCAGTAGACGCCGAGCCAGATCGCGATCCAGTTGAGCATGATCGTCGAGATCACCTCGTTGGCGCCGGAGGTCGCCTTCAGGACTCCGGCGATCCCGGCCCACAGGGCGCCGGCGAGCGCCGCGGCCAGGATCGCGAACAGGATGTGGAGCAGCGCCGGCATCCCGGCGAACGACGAGCCGACCCATACGGCCACGATCGCCCCGATGGTGTACTGGCCCTGGCCGCCGATGTTGAACAGACCGGCCCGGAACGCGAACGCGACCGCGAGGCCGACCAGGATCAGCGGGGTGGCCTGGAGCAGCGTCTGCTGGAGATTGCCGGCCGCGGTTGCGCGCTCGGACCCGGTGACCCACGGAAACACCCAGTTGAGGCCGGTCCCGTTGAAGATCGAGGAGTAGGTCGAGAGCGGGTTGTGGCCGGTCGCGAGCACGACCACTCCGGCGGCGATGAACGCGAGCACGGTCGTGAGGATCGGGATCATCACGCCGCTCATACCGCGCCGGAACGCGGTCAGGGCGGCCGGGGACGTGGCAGCCGCGCCCGGACTCTCTTCGGCTTCGGCCTGGAGTTCCTCTTCGAGCAAGGTCACGAGGCCACCTCGGCCGCCTGCTTCGTACCACCAGTCATCGCGATGCCAAGCTGCTCCTCGCTCGCGTCAGGCGGGAACTCGCCGACGATCTTACCCTCGTAGATGACGAGGATCCGGTCGGCGAGCGCCCTCACCTCGTCGTACTCCAGCGACACCAGGAGCACCGCGCGACCCTTGTCGCGCTCCGCGATCAGCCGGCGGTGCACGAACTCGATCGCGCCCACGTCGAGGCCGCGGGTCGGCTGGTGGGCGACCAGCACCTTCGGGTCGGACGCGATCTCGCGCGCGACGCAGACCTTCTGCTGGTTGCCGCCCGAGAGCGCTGCGGCATACGAGTCCGGCCCGCCGCCCCGGACATCGAATTCCTTGAGCAGGCGTTTCGCGAGGTCCTTCCAGTAACTGAGGCGGAGCCAGCCGCGGGCGCTGAAGGAGGGCTTGCGGTATTCGCGCAGGGCCAGGTTCTCGGTGAGGGTGAACGGGAGCACCAGCCCGCGAAGCTGGCGGTCCTCGGCGATGTGGGCGACGCCGGCCTCGGTCGCCGCTTTCACGCCCTTGCTGGCGATGTCCTCACCGTCGATTCTCACCGTGCCCGCCTCGGGCACGCGCATGCCGGTGATCGCATCCACCAGCTCCTGCTGGCCGTTCCCGTCGACGCCCGCGAGCGCGACGATCTCACCGGCGCGCACGACGAACGAGAGGCCGGACACCTTCTGTAGCTCGCGGTCGTCGCGCACGTACAAGTCGTCGACGTCGAGCAGCGGCCCCTCCGGCTTGGCCGGTGGCTTGCTCACCGAGAGCATCACATCGCGCCCGACGACCAGGCGCGCGAGGCTCAGCTCGGTCGCGCCCTCGCGCGGTACGGTGTCGACCTTCTTGCCGCGCCTGAGCACCGTGATGCGGTCGGCGACCTCGAGCACCTCGCCGAGCTTGTGGCTGATGAACACGATCGCGGTCCCGTCCTTCTTGAGCCGGTTGAGCACGCCGGTGAGCTCCCGGACCTCCTGCGCGGTCAGGACAGCCGTCGGCTCATCGAGCACGAGGATCCGTGCGTTGCGGTAGAGCGCCTTGAGGATCTCGACCCGTTGCTGCGCGCCGACCGTGATGTCCTCAACCTTGGCGTTCGCGTCGACGGCCAGGCCGTAGCGCTCAGAGAGCTCCTTGACCCGGGTTCGGGCCGCCCTCAGGTCGAGCCTGCCCCCGGACTGGGTCGGCTCCTGGCCGAGCACGATGTTCTCGGCCACGGTCATCACCGGCACCAGCATGAAGTGCTGATGCACCATGCCGATCCCGAGGTTGATCGCGGCCGATGGCGAGGAGATCTCGACCGGCTCGCCGTCGATCAGGATCTCGCCCTCATCGGGCTTGTACAGGCCGTAGAGGACCGACATCAGCGTCGACTTGCCGGCGCCGTTCTCGCCGAGCAGCGCGTGCACCTCTCCCGGGACCACGTCGAAGTCGACTCGGTCGTTGGCGACGACCGAGCCGAACTTCTTCGTGATTCCCTTCAGCTCGAGAGCCGGAGGGGTTGACCGCGACATGGCGGGGTGTGTTGCTACGGGACCAGGAGGGTGGTCGGAGGCTTGATCTGCCCCGATTTCATCTCCGCGATGATGTTGTTGATCTGCGACGTCCACTGGGTGCCGGCCGGTCCGATCTTGCCGATGCCTACGCCGCCGTTCTGAATGTTCTCCTCCAGGTTGCTCGAGAACTGGCCGGCCTGCAGGTTCTTGATCGCGGTGAACACGCCGGTGTTGACCATCTTCTCGGCCGAGGTCAGCACGAGAGCCGGCGCGAGGTAGCTCTGGTCGGCATCGACGCCGATCACCTGAGTCTTGGTCTGGACGCCCGCCGAGATCACGCCGAGCCCGCAGGCGCCGGCGACCTGGAAGACGACCTTCGAGCCCGCGTTGATCTGGTTGAGCGCGAGTTCCTTGCAGGACGACTCATCCGTGAAGTTCTGCGAGTAGGCGTTGAGCAGCTTCGCCGACGGGTCGGCTGCCTTGACCCCGGCCTGGAAGCCGGCGATGTACAGCGTCACCGGCGGGATGCTCTGGCCGCCGACCGACGAGGCGGTCGTGTAGTGGTGGTCCTTCAGGTAGAGACCCGTCAGGTAACCCGCCGGGTACCCGGCCTCCTGCTCCGCGAAGTCAATCCCCTCGATGTTCTTGGCCGTGTCCGGAGCCGTGGCGCCGGGGCTGTCGATGATCGCGAAGTGCACGTTCGGGTACTTCGTGGCGACCGTCTGCAGCGGTTGTGCCATCAGGAAGCCGACGGCGATCACGAGCTTGTTGCCGGACGCGGCGAGCCGAGTGAGGTTCGGGACGTAGTCGGCGCCCGAGTTCGACTGCAGCACCGTGCCCTTGACCCCGAGCTGAGATTCGGCCTGGAGCAGGCCCTCGTAGGACAGATGGTTGAAGCCGTGGTCGTTGAGGCCGCCGATGTCGGTCACCAGACCGACCTTGAAGCCCGAGCCGCTCGACGACGCGGCCGCTGTGGTGGCGCTCGATGCGCCGGAGCTGCCGCTGCTCGCGGTGCTCGCTGAACTGGTCGTGCTGCTGCTACTGCTCCCGCACGCGGCTAGCCCCAGAGCCAGCGTCGCGACGCCGAGAGCGACAAGGCTGCGAAGCCTGAGACTCCCAGTCACTGCATCTCCTTTCCCAAGGTACGAATGGGCAACCATAACCGCTGTGCTGGACGGCGGGGATGTGGCCTAACGTGCCCTTCACGATGTCCACGATCGCGCGCGCCCAGGTGACGCATACTCCCTGCAATCTCCCCGTTTTTGGGAATGCGCCGGAGTCGTTCGGAGACGCGGCGTTCAAACTGGCGCGCTCGATCGCCGAGGCCCGGGTGGCCGGAAGGACGGTGGGCTGATGCGCCGGGCGGCGGTCGTGGTCCTGGACGCGTGTGGCATCGGCGAGCTTCCGGACGCCGCCGCCTACGGCGACGCGGGCTCGAACACGCTCGCGCACCTGGCCGAGCAGGTCGGTGGGCTTCGGCTGCCGACGCTTGCGAGACTCGGTTTGGGCTCGATCGTGCCGGTCTTGGGTGTGCCGCCGGAGGTCGGTCCAGCCGTCTACGGGCGGCTGCGCCCGCTCGGTCCGGGCAAGGAGTCGACGACCGGGCACTGGGAGCTGATGGGGGTCGTTCCGGCGCATGCACTTCCGACATATCCGGACGGCTTTCCGGAGGACGTGGTGCACGCGCTCGAGGACGCGACGGGTCTGCGGTTCTGCTGCAACCGCCCGTTCTCCGGCACCGAGGTGATCGAGGCGTTCGGAGCGCACCATCTCCAGACGGGAGAGGCGATTCTCTACACCTCGGCCGACTCGGTGCTCCAGATCGCGGCCCACGTCGACGTGCTGGCCGAGCCCGACCTGTACGCGGCGTGTCTGGCGGCGCGCGGGGTGATGACGGGCGAGAACGCCGTGGGCCGTGTGATCGCCCGGCCGTTCGAGGGCGTCCCGGGAGCGTTCCGGCGGCGCGAAGGTCGGCGGGACTACGCCGTGCCACCGCCCAGCCGCTCCTACCTACAGGAGCTTCAGGACGCGGGGGCACCCGTGCACGGCGTCGGCAAGATCCACGACCTGTTCGCCGGCGTCGGTGTGAGCTTTAAGGATCCGGGGCCGACCAACGCCGCGGGGATCGCTGAGACAGGGCGGTTGCTGCGCGAGCTGGAATCCGGGCTGATCTTCGTGAACCTGGTCGAGACCGACCAGGTGTACGGGCACCGGCACGATGTCGCCGGCTTTCATCAGGCGTTGATCGAGATCGACGAAGCGGTCGCGGAGTGGCTCTCGCTCTTGCGCGAGGACGACCTACTGATCCTCACCGCGGATCATGGCGTCGACCCGACGGCGCCACACACCGATCACACGCGCGAGTACGCGCCGCTGCTGGGAGTCTTTGCCGGGGCCCGTGGCCGGCGCCACGACGGGCTTCTGGCCGACGTGGGGGCGAGCGTCTTGAAGTGGGTGGCAGGCCGGACCGCGCCGGGCCTTCCCGGCGAGCCGTTCGTGTGACCCCGCCCGGGGGGATTTCGCGTTCCCCTACCACGGGATGCGCTCGCGTCGGTAGAAGAAACCATCGGTCGGGCCGTCGTCGGGGAGCGTGGCGAGCCACACGGCCGTGTCCGCCCCGTCCTCGACGGTGACCGGCGCTCCGGCCCCGCCCATGCGCGTCGCGACCCAGCCGGGTGACATCGAGTTCACCTTCACCGCCGGCCCGGCCTCGGCGGCGATCATCCGCGTGAGCACGTTGAGCCCCGCCTTGGCCAGGCCGTAGGCGCCGGCCTGCGGCGCAGACTCGGCGAAGCGCGCATAGCCGGTGGCTACGTTGACGACGCGCCCCCAGCCGCGCTCCCGCATCGCGGGGACGAACTGGCGGCAGGTGCGCCACGCGCCGATGAGGTTGACCTGGAGGGCCTCGATCAGCGGCTCCTCGTCGATCGCCAGCAGCGGTGTCGTCGTGTACAGGCCGGCGTTGTTGACCAGGACGTCGATCTCGACGCCGTCGTGCGCCAGGTGGTGGGCGCAGGCCTCGACGCTGTCGGGGTCGGTCACCTCGAGCTGCTGGACACGCGGGTGGCCGGGTAGCTCGCGGGCGGCCTGTTCGCCCAGCCGCGGGTCGCGAGCGCCGATCACGACCGTCATGCCGGCGGACGCGAGCTGCCGCGCGATCTCGCGGCCAATGCCTCGGTTTGCGCCGGTGATGAGAGCTGTGCGCGGAATGGTTCTCTCAGCCTAAGGGAGCCCGCGCGGCCAGAGTCGGGTGCGACTATCGTGCGGTCATGCCGGATTCATTCGAGCTCGAGCGATTCGTGACCGCCCAGGACCAGGGCGCCACCTACGAGGCCGCGGTGGCCGAGCTGCGCGCGGGCCGCAAGCGCAGCCACTGGATGTGGTTCGTGTTCCCGCAGATCGCCGGCCTGGGGCAGACTCCGACCTCCAGGCGCTACGCGATCGCCTCGCTGGCCGAGGCTCACGCCTACCTCACCCATCCGCTGCTCGGTCCGCGGCTGATCGAGTGCGCGAGCGTCGTCGCCGGGCTCCGAGGCTCGACCGCGCAGGATATCTTCGGCGGGATCGACGCGATGAAGCTGCGCTCCTCGATGACCCTGTTCGCGCGGGCCGACCCCGGTAACCCAGTGTTCGGCGAGGTGCTCGACGCGTTTTACGGTGGCGTGCCCGACGAAGCCACCGACAGGCTGCTCGGCGAGACGGGGACGGGCCGAACCGCCGGATAGCCGGCGGGAAGCTCGACCAGCCCGCTCTTGAGCGCGTAGGTCACCTGCCAGACGTAGTAACCGAAGTACGCGCGCGGGTCGCCGCGCATGCGGCTGGCGTAATCGGTGACCGCGCGGACGTAATCGATGCTCGGGTTGTAGTGGTGGAGCGCGCCCGGGATGTCGCCGGGCGCGCCGTTGGCGCGCAGGTAGCGGGCCGCGCCGAGAATGGCGGCGCGCTGGTCGTGCACGTTGCCGCTGCCGTAGCTCGCCCAGGTGGACGGGAGGAACTGCATCGGGCCCTCCGCGCCCGCGGTGCTCAGGCCCGCCACGCGCCCGAACTTGGTCTCGATGAACTCGATCGCCGCCAGGTCCTGCCACGGGATGCCGAAGCGAGCTTGCGCCGCCTTGAAGTAGCCGAGCAGGGTGCCGGGGGGCGGCGGCTGAACGATCTTCCAGCGCGGGAGCGAGTTGCGTGGGCTGACGAGTTGCGCCAGCGCGCCGGCCGCCGACAGGTCGGCCTGCATGGTGGCCGCGGCCGCGCCGTCGAGAGCGGCCAGCGTCGCACGTCGGGTCTGGACCCGCTCCCGCTCCAGTGCCAACGTGGACAGCTGCTCGAACCATCCGGCGTCCGAGAGCTCGGCGGGTGAGCTCGTGGGGTCGTCGATCACCGCCTGGGCCTGGTTCAGGCTGTTGGCGAGTTCGGCCGGCGGCTCGGCAAGCGAGGTGCCAGCCGCGGCCGCGGTTATCTGGGTGGCTGGGTGGCTCTTCGGATTGCTACGGACGCTCGGCCGGCTTGCCTCGATCAGCCCGGCGAGGAGAGCCGCGATCGCAATCGCGCCGACGACCACCGCCCGCATTCACTCAGTGTCGCAAAGCGGGACGGAGTGACCACTCCGGGCCATGCATAAGTTGCCAATCGAGCGCGATTCCCGGAGCCGTGGCATGTGGCGCATGCGCCACATGCACCGAATGCCACGGCTGGGCGCCGCCCGATGAAATGGCAGGTCTTGCAGGTGGTCAGCGCAGTTCGGCGACCGCGGCGGCGAGGAAGCGGTGGGTGAAGTCCTCGGCCAGCTTGCGCGAATCGCAGAAGACCGTCGGCACGGTGGGGTAGCGGACATGGAGCCGGGCGGTCAGCTCGGCAAGCCAACCGGGCTGGACGCGCGGGGCACTCAGGAGCTGGGAGTAGCGCCCCTCGACGACGACGATCGCGCTCGGAAGCGCGGCGAGCTCGGAGAGCGCGAACGGCAGCGAGCCGTCCACGAGCGAGTGGATGTAGTCCTCGAGCGTCTTGCGCTCGACGGCGGCCAGCACCCGCTCGCCGGACCGCACGGCGTAGTCACCGCAGGGCAGGGCGCCGCGTTCGCATTCAACTCCGCGCCCGGCGAACTTGTACGCGTAGCGCTCGCGGGAGTCGACCGCGATGGTCAGACCACGTGGCCCCGGAGCGCGACGGGTGGGGGCCCGCTGCCCGGGCCGCGCCTGGCGGACCGTCCGGGCCGTCTGCCAGAAGATCATCGCCCGGCCGCCCGATCGGCCCGCGTGCGGCTCGGTGAAGATGAACTGCGAGCGGTTGTTGCGGGCCCGGTCGAGCGTCAGGTCGATCGCCCGGCCGCGACGGGCACAGTGGCGCACCGGCACCTCTTCCACGGTTTCTGCGCCGACCGGCCAATCGCCGGCAGGATGGCAGTAGACGCGCGCCGTCGCTGGCCACGGTGCCCTGGCCTTCAGCTCGAGTCCGCCATCGATCGGCAGCCGCAGTAGGTAGGGCAGGGAGCTGTCCGGGTCCGGGTTACGAGCGACCAGAAACGTGCCGCCGGCTTGGGCCACCGGGGCAGCATAAGAATCGCCTCGGATGGGACGGCCGGGGTTGGCGACCGACGCTCCTCGACGAGCCTCACATGCGCGCCGGCGCGCCTTAAAGGCCGGCCTTGATTGCGGCGTCCTCGGGTGCGGCCGGGTCGTCGGCGGCGCACACGCCGTGGTTGGTCGGCGGCGGCTTGCCCGCCACCGCGGTCTGGTCGGCGGCGAGACGGCCGTTCTCGGCCTGCCAGAGGGGGGATCGGGGGCCGGCGACGAGCACGTCGGCGTCGATCGCGCGCTGGATCGAGCCCTCGTTCAGCTTGGCGTTGCCGATCTCGGTCGGCGTCGCCACCCCGAAGTGCCCCTGCCAGCACGCCCAGGGTGCCTTGGCGATGTCGACCAGCGGCGTGGTCTGCCAGCGGAAGGCGTACCGGCCGGACCCACACACGATCCAGTCGGCGACGCGGCCG
The DNA here is from genome assembly GCA_035504535.1 of Solirubrobacteraceae bacterium. Taxonomy (GTDB): domain Bacteria; phylum Actinomycetota; class Thermoleophilia; order Solirubrobacterales; family Solirubrobacteraceae; genus Palsa-465. The sequence continues at coordinate 51,379 of DATJRS010000004.1, forward strand.
CGGATGTCTCCCAAGGCCGGGGCGAAGCGCAGGCCCTCCCGGCAGTGGGCGGGGTAACTTGGGTGGCCGCCGAACGCGGCCTGGATGACGACGTGTCCCTGGTCGAATGTGAGCTGGGGACTGTTCCAGGGGTAATACTGGCCCTCGTTGCTGTGACGCGCGGTGTACACCCACAGCGGCTGCTTGGTCTTGGCATCCAGGAGGATCGTGATGTGTTCCCAGTCACCCTGGTGCAGGTCGGTGTTGATGAGATCGGCGGCCTCCGGGTCATCGTTCATGAGTGACACGTTGTAAACCGTCGGGTAATAGTTGTACTGGTAGAAGAACCAGTACTGGAGCGCGATGAACTTTCCGGTAATCGCTGTATCAGGAGCAGGCCACGATCCCGGGTTCGTGTTTGCGGCGTAGTAGAAGTAGATCTGGGCGGTCATCCATGGATCCACCAGGCCTGGATTCGCCAGCCGCTGGCGCAGCGTGGGGAGCGATCCGGTGAAGCCCGGTTGACCGCGCAGGAACGAGTCAAGCTGGGGGGTAGGCGTGTCGGTCAGCGCCGGCGAGACCGGATACTCCAAGAAGTCGCCCGCGCCGCTGGGCGCGGCCAGATCGGCCATCGTCGGCGCGGCGCGCGCGGTCTTCGGCGGGCAGGACAGGACCGGCAAGTGCTGTAGGCAGGTCACCTGGCCGCCCGCGCCGCGGTCATCGAGCAGTGCCCCGACCGACACCGACCAGAACGGATCGGCCGTGGTCACCAACAACGTGGGCTGGAAGCGCCGAGCCAGTGCGGCGATCCCCGGGCTTGTCTGCTCGATCGGCGGCTCGCCGTCAACCGCCCGGCCGCCGGGGGGAGCCGGGCCGGCGATCACGTCGGCTCCCAGTGAAGGCACGAGGTAGCCAATGCTCGAGACCGGTGGCGGATCACCGGCGCAGGTCGGCTGGATCGCGCGGACCTCGGGGCGGATCCATGCCGGCGTGCTGCCATCGATGCCGAAGGCGTGCAACAGGAGCGTCGGCAGCGACGGACGGAACCCCGAGTCGACGACGAACGCGGTCGTGCTCGTGTCCACCGCCTTGATCGAAGCCGGGGGGACCACCGACACGCTCACGTTGAACGACGTCGCGTCGGCCAACGGCGTGCACGAGACCAGGTACAGGCCATCGCTGTTACGCGCGAGATAGCCGCCGACCCGAACGCCCGACGTCGTGGTGACGGTCGTCTGCGAGAAGGTCACCGGCGGCTGCCCGTAGTAGGCGATCCCGACCAGCGCGTAGATGGTCAGCAGCAGCCATGGCAGCGGCGAGAGCGCGAACGAGAGATGCCGCGGGTGCCCGCTGGAGACCACGCCCTGGTTCCGGGAGCTGCGCACGCGTCCGTAGACGCGCCCGAGCGTCGCGACCCCGGCCCAGGTGAGGAGCAGCAGCCCGACGGGCGCCTCTGACACGAGCGCGACCAGCACCACCACGACCCACAGCACTGCGTGGAACAGGCGATTGCCCCACAACGGCCCCAGCCAGGCCAGCACCAGCGAGAGAAGGGCGGTTACCAGCGCCCACGGCGCGAGCAGATCCCACCACGGACCGGGCGGGAAGGCCTGGTCGATCGGCGCCTTCAGGATGCGCGCGACGGCCAGGCCGAAGGTGCCGGCGACGACGCCGACGTCGAACCCGGCGATGATCCTCACGTAGGTGTCCCCGACCGGCGCGGGCTGCAGGTCGGCCGGCGGGTTGGAGCTCAGACTCAGCGCTTGCTTGACGTCGAAGCGGCCGAAGACACGGTGGTGGCGCCTGGCCGCCTCGACGCGACCATGCTTGATCACGCTGTGCCACTCGGGAGCGCGCCGCTCCCACGTCCACGCGTGCACCGCCCAGGCGATCGCGCACATCGCGCCGAACACGATCGCCATGACCACGACCAGCCGCAACCCGGCCAGGAACACCACCTGGTTGGCGACCATCGGCAGCGACGCGTCCACCGGCACCCGCGCGGCCGACAGGCGCACCCAGGTGATTACCCAGCCGATGACATAGATGTAGGCCGCCGCGACGACCAGGACTACGAGCAGTTCGACGAGCTCGAGCCAGTCGGCCCCGCGCCTTACGTCATCGCCCGCAGCGGGGGGCGCGCCGAAATCGGGTGACGGCGTCGTCACGGTGTGAAGCGCTGAGTGGAGATTCCGACTCGGTCGGTGAACGGGCTGTCGAACACACCGCTCGAGTTCAACTGCCGGTGAACGTCGAGCCAGTCGCGGTAGCGCGGATACATGGTGTCGAGGAGCTCACCCCCGGCGGTCAGCGTGTTGACCTGACCCCAGTGGGGCCGCCCTCCAAGCTTGTTCAGTGCCTTCTCATAGGCGGCGTTGAGCTCATAGCCGCCGTCGGAGCGGCTGAGCTGGATCAGCTCGATCATCATCGTGTCACGCCCGTTCATCATCGACATGTAGGCGTTTGAGGCCTTGACGAACCGGAACGAGATGGGGGAGCTTTGGAACTCGTCGCCGAGCCGGCGCCGCTCCGCCGCGACGGCGATGATCGCGTCGGCCGCCTCGATGTGGCGCCCGTCCATCGGCACGCCGATCTCGGACGAGTAGGCCGGCAGCAGGTTCGCGGTGCCGATGTTCAGCACCTTGTAGGAGACGTTGTCGTACTCCTTCTTGATCAGCGCGCGGATCGCGCTCTCCATCATCCGGGGCGAGAGGCTCGGCCTGAGGTCGACGACCAGGTTGAGGATGTCGGGCGTCAGCGGGAACGCCGAGGCGGCCTCGACCGCCCAGTTACGCGTGCGCTTGTCGAGGGGCTTGTGCGATGGATTTGTCGTGATGTTGCGGATGGTCACCAGGCACGGGTATGCGTGCTTGAGGTGATAGGGGCTGAACAGGACCTCGTAGTGCCGGTTCTGCCGCAGCACCTCGCCCTCGATCAGTTGCGCCCGTACCTCCTCCCATGTGTAAAACGTGCGTACCTCGCGCAGGTAGTACTTCTGGCGGATCTCGAGCGTGACATTGCAGATGACACCCATTGACCCCATCCCGACGACCGCGGCGTTGAACCAGTGGTCGTCCTGGACCAGGGTCCGGGCCTCGCCGTACGCGCGCTCGTACTCCTCGCGGTCGGTGGGCCCGTCTGTGGGCTCGATCCGGTAGACCGCGCCGCCGGCGGCGACGAGGTCCAGTGAGCGAACGAAGTCGTTGAGCGGCCCGAACTCCATGCCGGACCCGTGTGTCGAGGTCGAGATCACCCCGGCCACCGTCTGATGGTCGTAGCCGCCCATGTTCAGTAGTCCGAGGCCCCGGCCGTCCAGGTAGCTGTTCAGCTCCCGGATACGGATCCCCGCCTGGGTCTGCACCAGGTTCCGCTCGCGCCACTCCTGGCGCAGGAAGTCCGGTCCGGTGGCGATCGGCTGAGCCATTCCATCCGCTGCAAGCAGGAAGCCTCGCGTCAGCGCCACGTCCGACCACGAATGCCCCGACCCGACCGCCCGGGCGGTGACGCCGGCCGCCTCGGCCTCGCGAACGATCTCCGAGACCTGTTCGACCGTCGTCGGCGTGTAGATGCGCAGCGGGTCGATCTGCTGGTTGCCGAGGTGGTTCTTCCAGGTGCGTCGAAGCGCGAAGCCGGGCGGCGCGCTCATCTACGGTCCTCGATCAGCCAGCAGGTGCTCGACGCCGCGCTCCGCCAGCGCCGCGATCGTCTTTGACGGGTTGACGCCGAGCGCGGTCGGCACGATCGACCCGTCGAGCACGTAGAGCCCTTCGTAGCCGTGCACGCGCCCGCGGTCATCGGTGACCCCGGCGGCCGGGTCGTCGGACATCGGGCAGCCGCCGAGCGGGTGGACGGTGATGAACTTGCTGAGCGGTCCGGCGTCGGGCGCGTAGAAGCAACGCGCCTGCGCCGCGTCGGCGAGCTTGGCGGCGACGTCACCCATGTCGGAGAACAGCTTCGCGCTGTCTGATCGCTGCCAGCGGATGTCGAAGCGGCGAAACAGCGGTGTCAGGTACATCTGCCCGTCGGCGGCGTCCCGGCCGATCATCAGGAAGACGAGCGAGTCGCCGATCGGCTCCTCGTGCAGCTTCACGTTGCGGTGGGTGACGTGAGTATCGGTCAGGCCGATCCTGGTCGCCAGGTTCTTGGCGCGCAGCACGACCCGGCCCCACCCGGTAAGCGTCCTGATCCCGCGGACGATCTCGAGCACGAACCCGAAGTTGCCGGGCAGTCCGCCGTCGGCGACCATGAACCCGAACTCGTCGGTGTAATCGAGCCGGCTCGTCATCGAGGGCCCGTACTCGGTTTGCGCGTCTACGACGCCGGGGGCCTTGGGGTCGAGGGCGAGCGCCAGGGCGTCGCCGTTGCCCGAGAAGCGGCTTCCGAGGCCGGGGGAGAGCCGGCGCAGCCGCCCGCGGTTCTGAAGCAGCAACCGGCTCGAGCCAAGCGTGCCGGCCGCCAGGACGAGCACCGGTGCCTCCACGCTCCCGTTCACCCGGTACTGCAGGTCACGGAAACCGACCCGCCACCGTCCACCGGCGCGGTCGGGCGGGTCGATCCGCTGCACCTCGGTCAGGGGATAGACCTCCGCCTTATGGGATTCGGCCCGCGCGATGTAGGTGATGTCCACCGTGTTCTTGGCCAGCACCGGACAGCCGAGGTCGCACCGGCCGAGGTTCTGACAGCCCTGCTGAAACACGCCGCTGAATGGATGGCGGCGGTCCTCGCCGAAGTGCACCGCCAGCGGCAGTCGGGTTGCGTTGCGGCCGGCGCGTTCGCCCATGGCGTCGAACGCGCGAATCTTGGGCAGCTCGGGCGTCGCCGGGGTTTCGCGCGGCTCGAGCGCCTCCTCGGTGCGGTCGTAATACGGGTCGAGCTCGGTCCTCGTGATCGCCCCGGGCCACGGGGGCTCTTCGAACACCGACGCGGGCGCCCTCAACTGCACGTTGGCGTAGACGAGCGATCCACCGCCCACGCCGACGCCGGTGATCACCGACAGGTCCTTCATCAGCCGCAGGTCGAGCATCCCGCCGGGATTGAGCTCGGGATGCCAGAACGCCAGCGGCGCCTGCTCGGGTCGGGCGGGGAAGTCACCGGGGCCGAACCGCCGGCCGCGCTCGAGCACGCACACGCGCAACCCCTGCTCCGCCATCCGGCAGGCCGTCACGCCGCCGCCGAACCCGGAGCCCACGACCACCACGTCGTACGCGCTCTCCACGACCCCGTCCTTTTCAGATGCCCTCGAACGAGCACGCTATCCCCTCGCCCGGGGAACGCCCAGAATCGCAGAACTTGCGCAGTTTCGGTGAATGAAACGTCCCAGAGCGCGCCTGCGCCCTGAGCGGGTTCCCGGGGGTCTCCGGGCTACACGACTTGCTAGATGCCGAGAACCGTGAGCAGCTTCTTGCCGACGGCCAGCGCGCGGTTCTCCACCGAAGAGTCGAAGCGGCTCAGCAGGCGGTTGATGCCGTTGATCGCTCCGCTCTGTGCCGGCGTCGCGGAGCGCTGAAGGACGGTCAGGAAAGTCGTTCCGTCCTGCGTGGCGGCGGAGGCCCGGCGCGCGAACTTCCGCACCCAGGTAAGCGTGCTGTGCGGCGCGTGGCGCCCGTGTGACGCGGCGAGCGCACGCGCGTCGGAGCACAGATTGCTCGGGGTGAGGTGGAGGAGGCTGCCCTCGGCGGTGAGGTAGCGCCTGATCGCCGCCTTGTTTCCGGCTCCGGACCAGTGCAGCGGATCGAGCGCCGAGGCCAGCTTCGCGAGCGCCGGCCGGGCGAGCGGATACGCGACGGCGTTGAGATCGCCGCCCGCCTCGATGCCGAACCCCAACAGGGCAGACTGGCTGAATGTGCCCGGTTGCGCGTGCTTCAGGGCCCCGAGCACGTGCGGGCACTGGCTTGAGATCGACGCCAGATACGCGTTGTCGGCTTGGCGCCAGGCGGGGCCGAGCGACAGGAGGGTCTGTACATAGTCGTGGTAGGCGTGAAGCGCGACACCGTCTGAGCGGGAGTCCAGGCGTGTCGCGTCCGCCGCCGCCGGCCACAGGGCCAGCGACGCCACCGCGACGGCCAGCGCCCATCGAATCGAGATGCGCACGCCCTGAGCATTCCCCCGACCCTGCCGGGTTACGCACGATCTGGGGTGCGACGGGGGATGGCCGATCGTTCTCACCAGTTCGTCATCGAGGCGGCGATGATGTGCCCCAGATCGGCGTTGCCCACCGGCTTGGGCGCGACCGCCAGGAGTCGCTCCTGCGCGAGCGCGCCGGCGACGAGATCGGGGATGTCGTCCTCGGTGTAGCCGAGTTCGGCCACCCCGCGCGGTGCGTCGACGTCGCGCATGAGCGCGCGGAGGACATCCGGCAACGTGTCCGGACCGGGATCCCTGATCGGTCCGCCGGTCAGCAGCTCGGCCACGTGCACGTGACGCTCCGGCATCGCGTCGAAGGTGAAGCGAAACGCGGCCGGCGCGGTGACGATCACCGAGTGTCCGTGCGGCACGAACGGGTGGTCGGTCGGGTAGCCGGCCGGCTGGTATTCGTGCTTGACCGATGCGATCGGATACGCGCAGGAGTGGGGGATGTGCACGCCGGCCGAGCCGAACCCGACGCCCGCCATCGTCGCCGCCAGCATCATGAAGCCGCGGGCTTCCAGGTCGTCGGGGTCGGCGACGGCGCGGCGCAGGTAGCGACCGCCGAACTCGAGCGCCTTGGCCGACCACACGTCGGCGACCGGGTTGGACCCCTGATAGGGCGGGCGGTCATCGGGCGTGTCCGGCGCCTCGCGCACATCGAACCGCTTGGACAGGAACGATTCGGCCGCGTGGCAGACGACGTCGAGCCCGGTCGAGGAGGTGACCTGCGACGGCAGGGAGCGGACCAGGTCGGGATCGACGATCGCCTGGGTGGGGCGCAGGTACCGATGCGAGATGCCTGTCTTGACGTGGCGTTCGGGTATGTCGAGCACCGCCACGGTGGTCGCCTCCGAGCCGGTGCCCGAAGTGGTCGGGATCGCCAGGTGGGGTTTGAGCGGCGAGGGAGGCTTCTTGCCGCCGCCGACCGGCCGGTTGACGTAGTCGATCACGGGCGCGGGGTGGGTGGAGACCAGGTTCGCCGCCTTGGCGGTGTCGATGCTGGAGCCGCCGCCCACCGAGACGAAGCCGTCGACCTCGTGCTCGAGCGCGTGATCCACCGCATCCTGAAATGACTCGACCGTGGGCTCGACGCGGGCGCGGTCGTAGAGCACGACGGCGATCCCCTCGGCCTCGATCAGCTCTTTGATCCGCTCGGGATGACCGAGCGCGGCCACGCCGGGGTCGGTGACGAGCATCGCCCGGCGCACGCCGAGACGCTTCAGCTCCCACCCCGCCTCGGCCGAGGCGCCCCGGCCGAACTTCACCGGGGTGGCTTCCATCGTGAAGACCGTCTCGTGTCTCAGACTCATAACCCCTGGTATTACCGGATCACGCCGGATGATGCACCGCGTCGCGGATCGCCGCGGCCGTGACCGTCGCGGCGACCGTCCCGAGCACGGTGAGCGACCACGTGGCGCCAGGCCCCGTCGGCGTCCTGGATGCCAGGTCGGGGTCGCCCCCGGAGACGCAGAAGACGACGTCGCCGTCGACCGGGGTGAACACCGGATCGACCGCGCGCGCGATGCCGGCACCGGCCATGCGCGCGAGGATCGCGCAGCGGCGCTTGTCAAGCCAGACGTCGGTGCAGACGCACACCAGGGTGGTGTTGCCCCCCTGCTCGGGGGCGGCGTCGCGCCACTCGGGCCGCTCGCGCATATCCGGCAGGAGCTCGGCGGTGCGAACCGCATTGCCGTCCTCATCGTGCGGCGAGCCGAGGAGCGTTCCGTCGGCGGAGATCACGTCGCCGAACGCGTTGACCACCGCGATCGCGGCGACGATCGCGCCGTCGGCGAGCGCCGTCGCCGCGTAGCCGACCCCCGCCCGGGTGGCGCTTGCGCGCCCGAGCAGCTTGCCGACCGCGGTGCCGGTCCCTGCCCCCACGGGTCCGCGGGCGGGCGGGCCGGGGGCGGCGGCCTCGCAGGCGGCGTAGCCCTCGTCGGGTCCGGGCCGCCGCGGCGACTCGCCCGCGACCAGATCGAATACGACCGCGGTCGGAACCAGCGGGACGGCGGCGACGGGCGTCGGATGCCCGAGCCCGCGTTCCTCGCACCAGCGCACGACGCCGTCGGCCGCGGCCAGGCCGAAGGCACTGCCGCCGGTGAGCAGCACCGCGGTCGGTCCTTCGGCATTCGCCAGCGGCGAGAGCGTCTCGATCTCGCGCGTCCCCGTCCCGCCGCCGCGCACGTCGACGCTGCCCCGCGCCCCGACCGGCGGCAGCACGACCGTGCACCCGGTGCGCGCGTCAGGATCGGTCCAGTGGCCGACCCGGAACCCGGCCGGGAGGGGCGCCAGATCGCTCACGGCGCGGTCACAGCTGGCACTCCGGGCACCAGTAGGTGGTGCGGCCGCCGACCCGGCCGCGCGACAGCGGGTGGCCGTCGCGGGGGCACACGCCCTCGTGCCGGCGGGCCTGGATGAACTCGCCCGTGTGGGCGCCGCCCTTGCGGATGGCCGAGCGGACCGCGGCCCGCAGCTCGCGGCGCAGCCGGTCGAGGTCGTCGGTCGAGAGATCCGCGGTGCTGCGCAGGGGCGAGATCCGCGCCTGCCAGAGGATCTGATCGGCCAGCAGGTTGCCGATGCCGGAGATCGCGTGCTGGTTGAGCAGGCGGGCCTTGATCGGCGTGCGGCCGGCGCCGATCAGGCGGCGAAAGTCATCCCGGCCGACCTCGGCGGCATCCTGCCCGACGTGCGAGAAGTCCGGGTTCAGGACGGCGCGGCCCAGACGCCGCTTGTCGCGCAGGACAAGCTTTCCGCCATCCGCGAACTCGAGCGTGAAGCGATCCCAGCGCGTGGCGTCCTCCGGGTCGACCAGGATCCGGCCGGCCATGCCGAGGTGCAGGCCGAGCGCCGGGCCGTCGTCGGTCTCGAGCCACATGAACTTGCCGCGGCGATGCGCGGTGGCCAGGGTGTGGCCGACGAGGGCGGCGGCGATTTCTCCCGGCTGGTGGGGCCGGGACACGTAGGTATCGCTGTCATCGACCGCGACGATCCGCCGGCCGAGGGCGGACTCGAGCGTCTGGCGGGCGCGCTCGACTTCAGGAAGCTCGGGCATAAATCCAGCGTAGTGAGCGCCGGCGCTCCGAGTGGGTAAGCGGACGCCATGACCACCAACACCGAAACCACCGACGGCTTCGCGATCCTCAACCCCGACGACGCCGAGGACCACTACGACGGAAGCGACGTCCCGGGCGAGTTCCGCAGCCTGACCGGGATGCTCGGCTGCGATCAGCTCGCCGTGACCCTTATCCGGGTGCCGGCGCACTCCGACTTCGAGCAGGGCACGGGCCATTTCCACGACGAGATCGAGGAGCTCTACCTGGTGACCCGCGGGACGCTGACCATGCGCTTCGGCGAGGAGATCCGCACGGTCAGCGCGCCCGCTGCCGTGCGCGTCGCCCCGACCACGCCGCGCTCGCATCGCAACGAGGGCGACGAGCCGGTCGAGATGTGGGCGATCTCGCGCCGGCTCGGCCGGAGCGACTCGACCAAGCTCGACGACTTCTGGGAGGCCTCGGCGCAGGCCCGGCAGCGCGAGGGCTGACAACGCTTGACACCGTCCGGGCGTGAGCTTAGGTTTGCGCGCCGTGGAGCCAGGGGCGATCGTCACGACGACACCCGACGAGCCTCGGCAGGAAGCCTTTCAGGAGGGCGTCGTCGTCCCGAAGGGCTTGAAGGGCGGGGCGATCGGCCTGTTCCAGAGCGTCGGGGTCGGCATCGCATCGACCGCTCCCGCCTACAGCCTCGCCGCCGCGCTCGGGTTTTCTTCCGCGGCGAGATGTCGAGGTACTCGCTGACCGACAGCGACGAGCTGATCGAGCTGGGGACGGCCCCTCCCGGCCCGGGTGGCGACTGACGGCGGCGCCTTAGAGCAGCGTCGCCAGCGCCACCGGCACGATCCGCTCGGCGCCGGCGCGCCGGAGCTGGCCACCGACCATTGACAGCGTCCACCCCGAGTGACGGCGGTCGTCGAGCAGCACCCCGACACCCGGCGGCGGCCTCTCGACGACCCGGAACGCGCCGCGGACGTTGGCGACCTGCTGGGCGGCGTTGGCCATCTCGCGCTGGGGCGGGCGCTCGTCCGCGCGCGTGAGCAGGCGCACGTGAGGCACGGGCATAGAATCGGCCAGGCGCTCGACCGCCTCGCCGAGCGCCACCGAGGGCACGGTGGTCAGCCAGTCGGCGCCGGCGCGGGTGACGAGGTCCTCGAGCGCCGCGATGAGGTCGTCCTCGAACTCGCCGTCGCGCAGGCCGCGCTCGATCGCCGGCCACCAGCCGCCGTCGCCGAAGCGGGCCAGGGCCCAGCCGGGCTCGAGCCGGACGTCGTCGGGGATCTTGCGCATGACGCCGGCGGGATCCGGCGCCATCTTCTTGACCTCGAGCTCGATCGGTTTCGAGCGCAGATGACGGCCGGCCGCCTCCACCAGGGCCGGATCGAGGGGCTCGGCGAACCGAGCGCCGGCGCACACCGAGCAGCGCCCGCAATCGGCGGGCGAGGGATCGTCTAGCTCCTCCTGGAGCACGCGCATCAGGCAGCGCCCGTCGGCGCCGAAGGCGGCCATCGCCCGCTGCTCGGCGCGGCGCAGCGCGGTCACCTCGGCGTAGCGCTGGCCGTCGTAGGTCCAGTCGGCGTCGGGCACGAGTTTCCAGCGGCTGCCGGATCGGGTGACCGCGCCCTCGACGTCGAGGATCTTGAGCATCGCCTCGATCCGGCCCATGCCGAGGTTGACCACGGTCATCAGCTCGCGCGTGGTGCGGCCTTCGTCGCCGGCGGTCTCCAGATCGCTCAGCACGGCCTTCACGCGGTCGCGGTCGGGAAACGCCTGCTCGATGAAGAAGTCCTGGATCCGGCGGTCCTCGCCGCCGCGCAGCAGCACGATGTCGGCGTGGTCGACGCCGCGGCCGGCGCGGCCGATCTGCTGGTAGTAGGCGACGACCGAGCCCGGCGCCTGGTAATGGACGACGAAGCTCAGGTCCGGCTTGTCGTAGCCCATCCCGAGGGCGCTCGTGGCGACCACGGCCTTGATGTCGTTGCGCAGGAGCCGGTCCTCGATGTCGATCCTGTCCTCGGTCTCATGCTCGCCGCTGTAGGCCACGGCGGCGATGCCCTGGGCGTCGAGGAAGGTGGCGACCTGCTCGGCGTCGCGCTTGGTCAGCGTGTAGACGATCCCCGAGCCGGCCATCTTCGGCAGGTTTTCGGCGAGCCAAGCGAGTCGCTCCGCGGGACGGGGGAGGTCGAGCACCTCGAGGCGCAGACTCGGACGGGCCAGCTCGCCGCGATAGGTCCGAAGCGGCTCGCTCGCCTCGTCGGCGGTCTCAAGTTGTGAGACGACGTCGGCGACGACGCGATCGTTGGCGGTCGCGGTCGTTCCCAGTACCGCGACCCCGGGACTCAGGCGGTCGAGGATGTCCTTGACGCGCCGGTAATCGGGGCGGAAGTCGTGCCCCCAGTCCGAGATGCAGTGCGCCTCGTCGATCACCAGCAAGCCGACCGAGGCGGCGAACAGCGGCAGCATGTCCTCGCGGAAGCGCGGGTTGTTGAGCCGCTCGGGGCTGATCAGGAGCAGGTCGACGGTGTTCTTGGACAACCGGTCGTGGACCTCATCCCATTCCTCGCGGTTCGTGCTGTTGATCGTGTGGGCGCGCAAGCCGAGGCGACCCGAGGCTGCGAGCTGATTGCGCATCAGCGCCAGGAGCGGGCTGATGATCAGAGTCGGGCCGGCGCCCGCCTCGCGCAGCAGCGCGGTGGCGACGAAATACACGGCCGACTTGCCCCAACCGGTCCGCTGGACGCACAGCACCCGGGCCCGGTCGAGCACCACGTCGCGGATCGCCTCGAGCTGGCCGTCGCGGAACTCGGCCTCCGGGTCGCCGGTCAGCGCGCGCAGGCGGTCGAGGGCTGCGGTGGCGATGGTCTCGGGGGCGGCGGCGGGCATCGTTCCCTACCTAGAGTTGCAGGCGACCCGGAAGTCACCCCCCGCCGTCCGAAAACATGCCGGCTAACCGCTCACTCGTCTGGCCTCCGATGACGAGTGAGTACTTGGCCACCTAGGGCGCGCTTATCCGAACACTCGCCGAACCGGAGCTGTCGAGTGCGCGGTTAGCCACCACCGGAATTTGGTGCAATGCGGGGGCGGGCCCGGGTCCGCGACGAGGGCCGATCACGCCGTCAAGTTCCACCGGCCGCGATGGACGACGTCGTCCAGCGGCTTGCGATCGCCACTGATGTCCGTGACCGGTTCGGCGGGGTAGCCGATAGAGATCGCGCCGATGGGGCGAAACTCCTCGGGCACGCCGAACGCGCGGCGGTAGTCGTCGATCCGTTCCGGTGGGATGCCGAAGAAGCAGGCGCCGAGGCCTTCGTCGACCGCCGTCAGCAGCATCAGCATTGAGGCGAAGCCGGCGTCAATGTCCCAGTACGGCGCCGGCCACGAGGGGTCCGACCGCTTCTCGAGCCCCTTGTCCGGCTGGTTGTAACGGGCCACGTACACGCTCTGGTTCGAGTGCGGGACGATGATCAGCGGCGCCCGGACATTGGCGGCGAACCACCGGTCGGCATCGCTCTCCGGCGTGGCCGCCTCGCGGAAGCGCACGATCTCCTCCGGCGAGGAGAGCACGAGGAAGCCCCAGCCCTGGGTGAAGCCCGCCGACGGGGCGCGCACTGCCGCGCGGACCAGTCGCTCCACCACGTCCGGCGGGATCGGCCGGTCCTCGTCGTAGGCGCGGACCATCCGCCGGCGCCGCAGCACATCACGGAACTCCACCGTCGGAGCATGACACGCCCCGGGGTTATGACGCCCGGCGGAGCTAGGGTCATGAACGATGCTCCACGTCCACCGAGCCGAGCGCGCCGACCGTCTGGCCGACGGCCTGGCCGCGACGCTGCTCGAGCCGCTGGGGGACCCGTTCGCGCCCGACGTCGTCGCCGTGCCGACGCGCGGGATCGAGCGCTGGCTCACCCAGCGCCTCTCGACCCGCCTCGGGACCACCGGCGCCCGCACGGACGGCGTGTGCGCGAACGTCGATTTCCCGTTCCCGGCGCGGCTGATCCAGGGTGCTCTGGCGGGGGCGACCGGCATCGACCCGGACACCGACCCCTGGGTGGCGGAACGCTCGGTGTGGCCGCTCCTCGAGGTCGTCGACGAGTGCCTGGGCGAACCGTGGCTGGCCACGCTCGCGCGCCATCTCGAGGGCGCCCGGGGCGACCCGGAGGACCCGATGCGCCGGTTCGGCGCCGTGCGCCACGTCGCCGGGTTGTTCGACCGCTATTCCGTGCAGCGTCCGGACATGGTCAGGGCCTGGGCGGCCGGCACGGACCCCGACGATTGGCAGCCCGAGCTGTGGCGGCGCCTGCGCGAACGGATCGGCTCGCCGAGTCTGGCCGAGCGCCTGGAGCCGGCGTGCGAGCGAATCCGTGATGACCCCGGGCTGCTCGAGCTTCCCGCGCGCCTGTCACTGTTCGGGCTCACGCGGATCCCGCGCTCGCACCTCGACGTGCTGGCCGCGATCGCGCACCACCGCGACCTCCACCTGTTCGTGCTCCACCCGTCGCCCGCGCTCTGGGCGACGGTGGCGGCGGAGCTCGGTCAAGGAAGCCCGATCACGGACCGGCGTGAAGACCGAACTGCGGCTGCCCCGACCAGCCGGCTGCTCGCCTCCTGGGGCCGCGACGTGCGCGAACTCCAGCTCGTGCTCGCGAACGCCGGCGAGGCCGCCGACCACCACCATGCGCTGGCGACGACCGAGCCCCGAACGCTGCTTGCGACCATCCAGCAAGACATCCGCGAGGATCGTCAGCCTCGCGGATCCCTGCCGTCGGCCGACCGGAGCGTCCAGATCCATGCCTGCCACGGCCGCGCGCGCCAGGTCGAGGTGCTCCGCGACGTGGTCCTGCACCTGCTCGAGGACGACCCGACGCTCGAGCCGCGCGACGTGATCGTGATGTGCCCGGACATCGAGACGTTCGCCCCCCTGATCCAGGCCACGTTCGGTTCGGGCCGCCATGCAGACGATGACGGAGACGACGACGACCAGCACGCCGCGCACAACCGGCCGCCCGACCTGCGCGTCCGGCTCGCCGACCGCTCGCTTCGGCAGACCAATCCGGTGCTCGGCGTCGTGAGCCAGCTGCTCGCGCTCGCCGACCAGCGCGCGACCGCGTCGCAGTTGCTCGACCTCGCCGGGCGCGAGCCCGTCCGCCGGCGGTTCGGCTTCGACGACGACGAGCTCGCGCGCGCGCATGAGTGGATCGCCGAGAGCGGGATCCGGTGGGGGTTCGACGCCGCGCACCGTGAGCCGTTCAAGCTCGGCTCGCTCCAGGCCAACACCTGGCGACGGGGCGTCGACCGGATGCTGGTCGGCGTCGCGATGACCGAGGAGCACAGCCGGCTCCTCGAGGGTGTGCTGCCGCTCGACGATGTGGACAGCGGCGCGATCGATCTCGCCGGGCGGTTCGCCGAGTTCGTCAGCCGAGCGAAGGCAGCGGCCGACGCGCTCACCGACCCGAAACCGCTCGCCCACTGGATCGACGCAATCGCCCGAGCCGCCGACTCGCTCACCGCGACCAGCGAGCGCGAGTCCTGGCAGCGCCGCGAGCTCCAGCGCCTCCTCGGAGACGTCGACGCCGAAGCCGCCGGGGGAACCAAGGGCGGCGGCCCCGAGCTCGAGCTCGCCGACATCCGGGTGCTCCTTGCCGACCGTCTCCGCGGGCGCCCGACGCGGGCGAACTTCCGCAGCGGCCACCTGACCGTCTGCACGCTGCACCCGATGCGCTCGGTCCCCCACCGGGTCGTGTGCGTCCTCGGGCTCGACGACGGCGAGTTCCCGCGCCGAACCCGCCGCGACGGCGACGACCTCCTGCTCGCAGAGCCGCACGTCGGCGATCGCGACCCGCGCGCCGAGGATCGCCAGATGCTGCTGGACGCGCTGATGGCCGCGACCGAGCGGCTGATAATCACCTACTCGGGGGCAGATGAGCGCACGAACCTGCGCCGCCCCCCGGCCGTTCCGGTGGGCGAGCTGCTCGACATCGTCGAGCGCACGGTGAGCTGCGAGAAGGCCTCGCCGCGCGACCAGGTTGTGATCCACCATCCGCTCCAGCCATTCGATCCGAGGAACTTCCTCCCGGGCAAGATCGTGCCGGCCGGGCCGTGGAGCTTCGACGTCCAGGCGCTCGCCGGGGCTCAGGCGCTGACGCGGCCCCGCAACCCCGAGGAGCCGTTCCTGCCGGCCCCGCTCCCACGCCGTCAGGACGCCGTGATCGAGCTCGAAAACCTCGTTCGGTTCGTCGAGAACCCGGTCAAAGCCTTCCTGCGCGACCGCCTCGGGATCAGCGTCAGCGAGTTCTTCGACGAGGTGCAGGACGAGCTGCCGGTCGAGCTCGACGCGCTCGAGAAGTGGGGCGTCGGGCAGCGGCTGCTCGACAGCGTGCTGGCCGGTGCCGAGCTCGATGCCGGCAAGAAGGCCGAGATCGCGCGCGGCACGCTGCCGCCGGGCCACCTCGCGCTGCCGGTGCTCGAGGAGATCGGCGCCGTCGTCGCCCAGCTCGCCGCCGCGGCGAAGGGACTCGTCGGCGACGAAGCGCCGGGGTCGCTCGACGTCAACCTCGCGCTGGGCGATGGGCGCACGCTGGCCGGGACGGTGACCGGCGTCTGCGGCGACACGCTCCGCGCGATCTCCTACTCGCGCGTGCGGCCGCGAGACCGGCTGCGGGCGTGGGTCAGGCTGCTCGCGCTCACCGCCGCCCGTCCCGAGCGGCCGTTCCAGTCGCTGGTGATCGGGCGCGCTCGGGTGGGCGCCTTCCACGCTGAGGTGACCGTGGCGCGGATCCAGCCGGTTGGCGATGACCAGGCCGCGCGCCGCCGGGCCGCGCTTGCGCAGCTGGAGATCCTGATCGACCTCTACGACCGCGGGATGCGCGAGCCGCTGCCGCTGGCGTGCGACGCGTCCGCCGCGTACGCCCAGGACGGCGCGGCCGCGGCCGACAAGGCATGGACGAGCGAGTTCGACTACCCCAAGGAGGACCGCGATCCAGAGCACGTGCTCGTATACGGCGGCGCGATCCCGCTGTCGGAGCTGCTGTCGATCACGCCCCGCGCCGACGAGGCTTGGTATCCGGATGAGCCGAGCCGGTTTGGCGCCTACGCGCGCCGGCTGTGGCACGGCCTGCTCGCTCGCGAGGAGATCGGCGACCGATGAGCGCGGTCTCGACGTACACGGATTTCGACGTCTGCGGCCCACTTCCCGCGGGGGTGACGGTGCTCGAGGCGAGCGCCGGCACGGGCAAGACGTACACGATCGCCGCGCTGACCGCGCGCTACGTGGCCGAGGGCACGCCACTGGACCGGCTGCTGCTGATCACGTTCACGCGGATGGCGACGGGCGAGCTGCGCGACCGCGTCCGCGAACGACTGGTCGGGTGCGAGCAGGCGCTGTCGGCGATCCTCGCCGGCGGCTCCGGCGAGCACGAGGACCCGGTCGTGACGCTGCTCGCGACGGGCCCCGACGAGGAGGTCCGCATGCGGCGCGACCGGCTCGCCCACGCCGTGGCGGACTTCGACGCCGCGACGATCGCGACCACCCACGGCTTCTGCCAGGAGGTGCTCGCCGAGCTCGGGACCGTCGGCGACCTCGACCGCGAGACGGCGTTCGTCGAGGATGTCTCCGAGCTGATCGAGCAGGCGGTCGATGATCTCTACGTCCGTCGCTTTCACCGCCGGGAGACGGCGCGGTTCAGGCGCGCCGAGGCGTTGAAGATCGCGCGGGCGGCCGTGGAGAACCCGATGGCCGAGCTCGAGCCGCGCGGTGAGCCGACCGACAGCACCGCGGCCATGCGCTACCGCCTGGCCCGGGCGATCCGCGAAGAGCTCGAGCAGCGCAAGCGGCGCCTGGCGATCATGACCTACGACGACCTGCTCACGCGGCTGAACGACACGCTGGCAGGCTCGAGCGGGCCGGCCGCCCGCGCTCGCCTGAGCGCTCGGTTCGACGTCGTGCTCGTCGACGAGTTCCAGGACACCGACCCGATCCAGTGGCAGATCCTCGATCGCGCGTTCGCGAAAGGGGGCGTCACGCTCGTGCTCGTCGCCGATCCCAAGCAGGCGATCTACGCGTTCCGCGGCGCCGACGTCTACGCCTACCTGAAGGCGGCCGAGATCGCCGGCGCGCGCGCGACGCTGCGCCAGAACCGGCGCGCCGACCAGACGCTGATCGACGCCTACGACGCGCTGTTCGGCGGCGCGAAGCTGGGTCACGAGGGCATCGTGTACCGCCAGGTCAGGGCCACGCCGGCGCACCAGGAGCCCCGGTTGCTCCATGCGCCGAGCGACGCCGCGCTGCGGGTGCGCGTCGTGCTGCGCCAGGAACCCTCGATCGAGCTGACCTACAACGGGTTCGCCGCGACCGACTCGGCCCGCGTGCACATCGCCCGCGACCTCGCGGCCGACGTGGTCGCGCTGCTGTCCTCGGGTGCCACGATCGAGCACCGCGCGCCCGACGGGGAGCAGATCCGGCACGAGCCGCTCTGCCCGCGTCACATCGCGGTGCTCGTCCGCACTCACGCCACCGCGGAACTGGTCCGCCACGAGCTCGACGCCGCGAACGTGCCCGTGGTCATCAACGGCGCCGGCAGCGTGTTCGCGACGCGATCGGCGCGCGACTGGCTGGCTTTGCTGGAGGCCATCGAGCGGCCGGCATCGCCGATCAGGGCGAGGACTGCTGCTTTAACTCCTTTTCTGGGGTGGCGGGCTCGTGGGATCGCCATTGCCCGCGAGGAGGAGTGGGAGGAGGTCCACCGGCGCCTTCACCGCTGGAGCCGGATCCTGCGCGACCGCGGGGTCGCCGCTCTGTTGGAGGCGATCACGATCGGCGAGGACCTGGCCGCGCGCGTGCTCGCGGTCGGCGACGGGGAGCGCCGACTGACGGATCTGCGCCACCTCGCGCAGCTGCTGCATCGCGCCGCGAGCACCGAGCGTCTCGGGGTGACCGCGCTGCGCGGCTGGCTGGCCGAGCGCGTCGCGGATGCCGATCGCGACGAGGGAGAGGAGGAGCGCGCGCGCCGGCTCGAGTCCGACGCGGAGGCGGTCCAGGTGCTCACGATCCACCGCAGCAAGGGGCTCGAGTTTCCGGTCGTCTACTGCCCGTTCCTGTGGGACCCGACGTGGATCCGGTCAAAGGAACCGGTGGCCTTCCACGACCCGGCGACCGGCTACAAGCACACGGTCGACGTCGGGCTCGAGGGGCGGACGTTCAAACGCCACTCCGATCAGTACCTGATCGAGCAGCGTGGCGAGGACCTGCGCCTCGCGTACGTCGCGCTCACGCGCGCCAAGCATCAGGCCGTGATCTGGTGGGCCGGCACGCGCTACAGCTGCAACTCACCGCTGTCGCGCCTGCTGTTCGCCAAGGACGCCGACGGGGTGGTCAAGGCGTTCGGCGACTCGACGCCCGCCGATGCGGTCGTGGTGGAGCGGTTTCGCGAGCTCGCCGCGTCCGCACCCGGGCGGATCGCGGTCGAGCGCTCGACGCTCGCCGGAGTGCCGGTGGCCTGGAGTCCGTCGCTCGAGCCGCCGGTCGACCTCCAGGCCGCGCGGTTCGACCGCCGCCTCGATGAGTCGTGGCGCCGCACCTCCTACACCGACATCACCGCCGAGGCGCATGACCCACTCGTCGCGAGCGAGCCCGAGCGGCCGGTCCTGAGCGACGAGCCAGAGACGGTGTCGGCGCTGACTCCGTCTGGCGCTGTCGCGCCGGCGCTCGAGCGTGAGTCCCCGCTCGGGTCAGCGCCCGTGGGGGTCGACTTCGGAACATTCGTTCACAACGTGTTCGAGGCGACCGACTTCGCGGCGCCCGACCTGGATGCGGAGCTCGCCGAACGTATCGCGAGTTCGCTGTCGCGGCGGGCGCTCGATCTCGGCGGCGGCTCAGACGCGGTCCTCCAGGGGTTGCGTGCGGCGATCGAGACGCCGCTCGGGCCGGTCGCCGGCGGCCTGCGTCTACGCGACGTCGCCCGTGCCGACCGGCTCGATGAGCTCGAGTTCGAGCTGCCGCTGGCCGGGGGTGACTCTCCGAGTGGCCGGCTGACCCTGTCGGCGATCGCTGGCGTGCTGCGCTCGGGGCTGCCCGCCGGCGATCCGATGCTCCAGTACGCAGCGCGGCTCGAAGACCCGGCGCTGCGCTCCCAGGTGCGGGGCTTTCTCACCGGCAGCATCGATCTCGTGATCCGTCTTGAGGGCCCGCGCTTCGCCATCGTTGACTACAAGACGAACTGGCTGGGCCCCGCCGGCGAGCCGCTCACGCTCGCCCAGTACCAGCCCGAGGTGCTCGCGGCGGAGATGAGCCGCGCGCACTACGGGCTCCAGGCGCTGCTCTACACGGTCGCGCTGCACCGCTACCTGCGCTGGCGGCTGCCCGGCTACGCGCCCGACCGCCATCTGGCCGGCGTGCTCTACCTGTTCGTTCGGGGCATGGCGGGCGATGGCGGTGGGGGGTGGGTGGGTGGGCCCCAGACCGGGGTCTTCGTGTGGCGGCCGCCCGGTTCGCTCGTGGAGTCGCTCAGCGACGTGCTCGATGGGAGCGGGGCGTGAGCGCGCTCGCCGATCCGTTCGAGGCGAGGCGGGCTGCCGGGGCGAGCGGCCTGTTGCGCGAGTTCAACGACATCGGGGTGCTGTCGGCGGCGGACGTGCACGTGGCTCGTCGGCTATGCGAGCTCGTCGGCGAGGAGTCCGAGTCCGTGCTCCTCGCTGTTGCGCTCGCTGTCCGAGGTCCGCGGCTCGGCCACGTGTTCGTCGACCTGGCCACGATCAGCGATACCGCGAGCGTCGAATCCGACGAGCCGGTTGACCTCTCGGGCCTGCCCTGGCCTTCGGTCGCCGAGTGGCTCGACACGCTGGCCGGGAGCGCGCTGGTTGCCCTTGGCGAGGACGGTGATTCAGTCGACGCGAGGCCGCTGCGACTGCTCGGCACCCGCCTGTATCTCGACCGCTACTGGCGCGAGGAGCGCTCGCTCGCCGCCGACCTGAACGACATGACCGCCAGCGGGCGGCTTGAGGTGATCGCCGGCGGTCCTGGCACCGGGAAGACCACCTGGGTGGCTCACCTGGTCGCGAGGCTGATCTCGGATGCCACGGCCGCGGGAGCGCGGCCGCCTCTGATCGCGCTCGCCGCGCCGACGGGCAAGGCCGCGGCGCGGCTCCAGGAGGCCGTGTACGAGCAGGTGGCGGCGGGTACCGGGCTCCAGGCCGCGACGCTCCACCGGCTGCTCGGGTGGCGGCCGCGGAGCCACAGCCGGTTCGCACACGACCGGGGAAATCGCCTTCCGCATGATGTTGTGATCGTCGACGAGACCTCGATGGTGTCGCTGTCACTGATGGCGCGGCTGGTCGAGGCGGTGCGCCCGGACGCGCGCCTGGTGCTGGTGGGCGATCCCGGTCAGCTCGCCTCGATCGAGGCGGGCGTCGTGCTGGCCGACATCGTGGCCGCCGGCCGCGGCGTCCACGTGCTCGAGCACGTGCATCGCTTCGGCGAGGGCATCGCGCGGCTGGCCGACGCGGTGCGTCGTGGCGATCCAGACGCGGCGGTGGCGGCGCTCGGCGCGGCGCCGGACGAGATCACGTGGATCGCGACCGACGTCCACGAGAGCGAGGCCGGCCTGGAGTTGGTCCGCGACCGGGCGGTCTCAGCCGGGCTATCGGTGGCGGACGCTGCGCAACGCGGGGCGGCCCTCGAAGCCCTGGGCGCACTCGGCCGCTTCCGGCTCCTGTGCGCGCACCGGCGCGGTCCCTACGGGGTGAGCGATTGGACCTCGCGCGTCGTCGGCTGGCTGTCCCGCGAGGTCCCGGAGCTCGACGTCGAGCAGCGCGACTACGTCGGGCGTCCGCTGCTGGTGACCGAGAACGACTACGAGCTCGGGCTCTACAACGGCGACACGGGCGTGATCGTCGAGGGCCCGGGGGAGCGCCCGGCCGCGGCGTTCGAGCGCGGTGGCGAGGTGCTGCGGTTCAGCTCGCTGCGGCTGAGCGCCGTCGAGACCGTGTACGCGATGACGATCCACAAGAGCCAGGGCTCGCAGTTCGACACCGCCGCGGTGCTGTTGCCGCCGGCCAGCTCCCGGATCCTCACGCGCGAGCTGCTCTATACCGCGGTGACGCGCGCGCGGCGGGAGCTGATCCTGGTCGGGACCGAGGACGCCGTGCGGAGCGCCGTCGCTCGTCCGGTGGCAAGGGCCTCGGGACTTGCCGACAGGCTGTCCCGTGGCAGTGCTCAACGCGCGAAACCGCCCGCCGGTCGGTGCTCGCCGTGACATGAGCGCCCCTAAGGCGCTTATGCCGCAAAGGGTGGTGCGGGTGGGACCGACTCCGCGCGAAAGGCACCCCGTGGCACCCGAGGTTCGTGCCAAAGCAAGCCTTGGCCGGACCGTCGTGGCCGAGCCGAACTTGACTTTCACTACCGAAAGCATGTTGCTTTCGAAACAGTGGGCCTTGACAAGGATCCGTAAGCGGCAAATAATCCCGGTGCTTCCAGGCCGGGGAAGACTTGCCGTCCACAGTCCTTGAGGGAGGAACGATGTCTGCTGCCCGCGGAGCGTGCATCGCGCTCGTCAGTTGCTTGGTGCTCGTTTTCGCGCCGGCGGTCGGGGAGGCGGCAGCCGCCGCCTCCCCGGGCGCGCCGACCGACGTCCACGCCATCGGCGGAGACAATTCGGTGACGGTCACGTGGAGGCCGCCCGCGGCGGGCCAGGCAAGCGTGGTCTCTTACACCGTGGTCTCCTCGAGCGGTGCGCAGTACACGGCTCAGGTGCCCAACGACTACGTGATCGCGGACGGGCTGACCAACGGCAGCTCGTACTCGTTCACGGTTCATGCCAACACCGCCTCGGGGGTGTCCGGCCCGTCGGCGTCGTCGAATCGCGTCACGGCCGAGCCGATTCCGGGCCCGCGCAACGTGGTGCTGGGCAAGCCGCAGTCGGTCAGCTACGACCAGTACTCGCTGATGATCGGCGGCAAGCGGACGTTCATCTACGCGGCCGAGTTCGATCCGTGGCGGCTGCCATCGCCCTCCCTGTGGCTCGACCGCCTGGAGAAGATCAAGGCCGACGGCTACAACGCGGTGACGCCGTACTTCGACTGGGACTATTCCTCACCGGCGCCTGGCGTGTACGACTTCACGGGCGTCCGCGACATGAACGAGTTCCTCAACATGGCTCAGGAGGCGGGCCTGTACGTGATCGCCCGCCCGGGCCCGTACATTAACGCCGAGACCGACGCCGGCGGCTTCCCCGGCTGGCTGGTCACCCAGTCGGGGACGGCACGGACCGACGCGCCCGACTTCGTCGCCGCCTCCGACCAGTGGCTCTCGGAGATCGACCCGATCATCGCCGCGCACCAGATCACCCGCGGCGGCGACGTGATCCTCTACCAGGTCGAGAACGAGCTGTTCCACTCGGACACGTCCACCGACGACTACATGGCGGAGCTCGAGGCGAAGGCGCGCGCCGATGGCATCGACGTGCCGCTCACCGACAACTCCAGCGACACGTTCGAGGGCACCAACGGCAGCCCGCAGATTGCCGGCTACGACAGCTATCCGCTCGGGTTCAACTGTGCCGACACGAGCGGCTTCGGCAATCCGCCGACGTTCTCGGCCGAGCCGGGCATGCCGCTGATGCTCCCCGAGTTCCAGGGCGGCTCCTACGACGCCTGGGGCGGGAGTGGCTACGCGAACTGCTACGCGCTGACCGGCCCCGACTTCGAGAACGTGTTCTACAAGAGCAACCTGGCCGACGGCGTGACGATCCAGAGCAACTACATGGGCGTGGGCGGGACCAACTGGGGCTGGTTGCCGGCGCCGTTCATGTACACGTCGTACGACTACGGGGCCGCGATTCAGGAAACCGGCGAGCTCGGCACGCCGACCGACCCGAACACGATCCCCGGCTCGAAGTACGGTGAGAACAAGCTGATCGGGGACTTCACCCAGGCCGTGCCGTCGCTGACCAAGACAGTCCCGGTCGCCGCGCCCGCGCTCGACAACTCGGCGGTCGCGGCCACCGCGCGAGCCAACCCGGACGACGGCACCCAGTTCGTCTACCTGCGCCAGGCCGATGCCACCTCGACCGCCACCGTCAGCACCCACATGGCGCTGAACACCGACCAGAACGGCACCTACACCTACGACGACACGTCGCCGCAGCTGGTGTACACCGGCAACTGGTCGCACGTTTCCGATCAGTCGTACACCGGCGGCGACTACGACAACACGGAGAGCTTCAGTGACACGGCGGGCGACTCGATGTCGGTCACGTTCACCGGCACGGCCGTCCAGTGGATCGCTCCGACATCCGGCAACCACGGGATCGCCGACGTCTCCCTCGACGGCAAGCAGGTCGCGACCGTGGACGGCTACTCGCCGGGAACGAACTTCCAGCAAGTCGAGTATTCGGTCAGCGGCCTGGCCGACACCAGCCACACACTGACGATCGAGGTCAGCGGACAGAAGAACCCGGCCTCATCGGGCACCTACGTCTCGATCGACGCGATCAACGTGCCGACCGCGGCCCAGGCCGCCGACTATTACCCGGTCGTTCCCCAGCAGGGCACGATCACTTTGCAAGGTCGGGATGCCAAGTTGCTGGTGGCCAATGACGCCTTCGACGGCCAGCAGCTCATGTACTCGACCTCCGAGCTGATGACCCAGGCCCAGATCGGCGGCCGGGCGGTGGCACTGCTCTACGGGCCCGCCGGAACCGACGGTGAGACCGTGCTGCGCTACGCGAGCCAGCCGACCGTGAAGGTGCTGTCCGGGAAGGTGACGAGCACGTGGGACTCGACGCGCGGCGATGAGCGGCTCGACTATGTCCACAGCGGCCTCGCCGAGGTACAGGTCACCGGCGGCGGCCGTCCGCCGCTGCTGCTCCTGCTGGCGCAGAAGACGGTGGCCGAGGAGTTCTGGCCCGAGCAAACGTCCGCGGGGCCGGCGCTGGTGCGCGGCGCCTACCTGGTCCGCGGCGCCCAGGCCCGGGGCTCGACCCTGGCCCTAACCGGCGACACGAGCCGCGCCGGCGCGCTCACCGTGTGGGCCCCGCCCGGGATCTCCTCGATCAGCTGGAACGGTCAGCCGCTGGCCGCGAGGACTCGCGGCGACGGATCGCTCGCCGGCAGCGTGGGTGGGCCGGCGCCGGTCACTCTGCCGGCGCTATCGGGCTGGCGGTTCGCGTTCGAGACGCCCGAGGCCCAGCCCGGCTACGACGACAGCAAATGGGTCCTGGCCGACCATTCGGTGACCACCAACCCGACCGCGCCGGTGACCACGCCGGTGCTGTACGCCGACGATTACGGCTTCCATACCGGGTTCGTCTGGTATCGGGGCCACTTCGCGGCGACCGGGAGCGAGACCGGCATCACCCTGACCGTTGGCGGCGGGACGCACGGCGCGTTCTCGGTCTGGCTGAACGGCGCCTTCCTCGGCTCGGACACGGCCGGCGGAGACTCCGCGCAGATGTCGTTCCCGTTTCCCGCTGCCGCGCTCCGCGTCGGCCAGGACAACGTGGTTGCGGTGCTGACCCAGAGCTCGGGGCACGACGAGGACGGGGTCTACGGGCCGGCGCCGTCCGACGCCCAGAAGGCGCCGCGGGGCCTGCTGGGCGCCTCACTGCAGGGCGCGTCGACGCCGGTCACCTGGCGCCTGCAAGGCGCTCAGGGCGGCGAGGACCTCCAGGACCCGGTCCGCGGGCCGATGAACGCCACGGGCCTGTACGGGACCAACCGCGGCTGGGATCTGCCCGGCTACCCGGATGCGGACTGGCAGCCCGTGTCGCTACCGGACTCCTGGTCCAGTCGCGGGCTACCGCCGGGGATCGGGTGGTACCGGACGACGTTCAACCTCGACCTGCCCCGCCGAAGCTACGTGCCGGTCGCGATCCAGATCGGCGGACCCGGGCCGGGGCCGGGGACGGGCGACGCCAACTACCGCGCGTTCATCTATGTCAACGGCTGGCTGATGGGGCAGTACGACAACCAGCTCGGGCCCCAGCACCGCTTCTACATCCCGGCGGGGATCCTCAACCAGAACGGAACCAACACGCTGGCGATCGCCGCGTGGGGTCTGGATCAGAGTGGGGCCGGGCTCGACAAGGTGAGCCTGGTGGCGCTGGGTGACCAGAGCGGAGGGGTGCCGGTCCAGACCGTCTACAGCCCCGGCTGGAACCCGACTGTGTACGGGGCGCCGACCGTTCCCAGCACCACTCTGGGCGTGGTCAGCTCGGCCGCGCTGGTGACTGGGGATCCCACCCACCCCCAGCCATTCACCGTCAAGGCAACGCTGAACAACCCCGGCAGCGCGCCGCTGCGCGGTGCCGCGGTCAGCCTGAAGGCGCCGGCCGGCTGGACCGTCGTCCCCGCGAGTGCGGCCTCGCTCGGCACGGTTGCGCCCGGGCAATCGGCTTCGGCCAGCTTCCGGGTCACGCCCGCGTCGTCGGGGTCATCTACGCCCGGCGCGGTCGACCTGGTGGCCAAGGCCACGTACGCCGCGTTCGGCCAATCGCGGACGCTCCTCGGCACCGCCCAGCTCCAGGTGCCGTTCGGTTCGCTGGCGGCCAGCTTCAACAACACGGGCATCACCGATGACAGCGATACGAACCCGTCATCGGGGTTCGAGGGCTTCGACGGGGAGGGGACGACGTTCTCGGCGCAGGGTCTGGCCGCGGTCGGCCTCGGTCCGGGTGCTGCCGTGAGCGCGGGCGGCCTGGACTTCACCTGGCCGAACGTCCCCTCCGCCCAGCCCGACAACACGATGGCCGAGGGTCAGATCATCCGGGTCTCGGGGTCGGGGTCTGAGCTTGGCTTCCTCGCCTCCGCCAACAACTCACCCGAATCGGGCACGGGCACCGTCTACTACACCGACGGAACCACGTCCACATACACGCTTGACGTGGGCAACTTCTGGTATCCGTCCGGTCAGAGCGGCAACCCGACCAATGATCAGGTTGCCTCGGTGAACTACGCCAACTACCCGACCGGCTCCTCGGGCCACACGGTGTACGTGTTCGAGCAGTCGGTCCCGATCGACTCGGGAAAGACGGTCGAGGCGGTCGCGTTGCCGCCGCTGGGAAGCGTCGCCGGTTACAACCCGGCGCTCCACGTGTTCGCGGTCGCCGTCGGGAGCTGATCGGCCGGCGCTCCGGGACCCCGTCGGAGCGCCGGTTAGGCTAGGCCCATGAGCCTCGACGCGGGCAAGCTCGTCGACGCCGACGTCCCGCCGGAGCTGCGCCAGGAGCGGATCGCCGGACTGGTGCAGGATCGGGGCTTCGTGCGGGTGGTCGACCTGGCCACCCGCTTCGCGGTGTCCACGGTGACGATCCGCAGCGACCTCCAGGCGCTCGAGGCCCGCGGCAAGTTGCACCGCATCCGCGGCGGCGCGGTGCCGCCCAGCGTGGTCCCCGAGGAGCAGCCGTTTGAGGCCTCCGAGCTCGACCTGGCCACCGAAAAGGCACATATCGGTCACCACGCTGCGCGCATGGTGGCCAGCGGCGAGACCGTCCTGCTCGACGTCGGAACCACCACGACTGCGGTCGCACGCGCACTGATCGCGCGTGCGGATCTGCGCGATGTCACGGTGTTCACCACCGCGTTGAACGTGGCGCTCGAGCTTGAACGGGCCTATCCACGGATCACCGTGGTGGTGACCGGCGGCACGGTGCGCCCGCTTCAGCACTCGCTCGTCAACCCACTCGCCACCGTACTGCTCGGCAAGGTCAACGCCTCGGTCGCGTTCATCGGCTGCAACGGCGTGGACGCGCGTGGCGGCGTGACCAATATCAATCTGCCCGAGGCCGAAATCAAGCGCGCCATGCTGCTCGCCGCGCGTCGGCGGGTGATCGTCGCCGACGGGTCAAAGC
Organism: Solirubrobacteraceae bacterium; assembly: GCA_035504535.1. Taxonomy (GTDB): domain Bacteria; phylum Actinomycetota; class Thermoleophilia; order Solirubrobacterales; family Solirubrobacteraceae; genus Palsa-465. The sequence goes on from DATJRS010000004.1 coordinate 78,371, forward strand.
TCGGCGAGGTCGAGCTGGCAAAGGTCTGCGACCTGGACGAGGTGAGTCTGGTCGTGACCGACCAGACCGCCGATCCGACCGTGGTGGGGGAGATCAAGGCCGCGGGCTGTGAGGTCGAGCTCGCGCGCTAAGGCACCGCCGCCAGGGGCCGCCGACACTTTCCACTAACGTGGTCGGCGTGTCCGCGACGGACAGCGTCAGCCAGCGGCCGGGGCGCCCGCCCGGGACCTCGCGCCGGGCGGTGACCCGGACCGCACTCGAGCTATTCGCGCAGCGCGGCTTCGAGGAGACGACCGTCGATGACATCGCCGAGGCGCTGGGCGTCAGTCGCCGGACGCTGTTTCGCTACTTCGCTTCCAAGAACGACATGGTGTGGGGCGACTTCGACTGGGTGCTCGAGCGCCTCCACCGGTGCCTCGACGCAACCCCGCCCGGGGTGCCGCTGCACGAGGCGCTCGGCGACGCGGTGGTGGAGTCAAATCGCTACGAGGACGAGCAACTGCCTGAGCTGCGGATCCGGATGCGCCTGATCACCGGCGTGCCGGCGCTCCAGGCCCATTCGGCGCTGCGCTACGCCGAGTGGCGGGAGGTGATCGCCGTCTGGGTGGCCGAGCGCCTGGGTTGCTCGGCGGGTGACCTCGTGCCCCAGACGGTCGCGCACGCCGCGCTCGGCACGTCGATGGCCGCGTTCCTGGTGTGGGTCGATGACCCTTCCAGCGACCTCGTGGCGAACCTCCAGGACGCCTACCGGCTGCTCGGATTCGGCCTGCGGGCACTTGCCCCGTCCGGTTCCGGCGCGGGCTGAGATCAGCGGTACAGCAGGCCGTCGACCATCCGGCCCACGGCGAACGGCCCGCCCAACTCGTGCAGCTTCCACAGCTCGCAGCGCTCCTCGCTCGAGCCCTCCGCGTTGAGGATCGCGTTGACGGCTCGCCGCGCCGCCTCGTTCGCGCCCTCCATCGTGGCGAGATCGGTGTACGTGCGCACGTAGTCCGCCGCGAGGAACAGGTTGGGAACCTCCGGCAACGCCGGGTCGGGACGGTTCGCCCAGGATCCCGTCTCGTTCACGAGCAACGGCTCGAGGTTGGTCACCGTGTTCCCGTGGTTGGGTTCGACGATGTCCGGGTCGAGGAACCCGTCGATCATGTTCTCGTCGCGCAGCACCTCCTCTGAGAAGTTCAGGGCTGCCTTCAGCTGTTCCCAGACCTCGGCTTTGATCTCGTCCTCGGTGCACTCATCAGCCGGCTTGCCCTTGGCGGCATAGCAGCCGTTGGTCTGCCAGTCGGAGATGTCGACCGACAGGATGCCCCCGACGTGGCCGTCTCCGAACTGCGAGAAGTTCACGTCCGGCCAGAAGCCCCGCTGCGAGATCGCCGTGAGCGACCAGGCTGAGTCGATGAAGACCAGGTGCCCGTGCACGAGCGGTACGTCTTCTCTCAGGTAGAAGACGATCCCGTTCATCCACCGGTACACGAGCTTGTCGAGCTTTCCAAGTTCGGGCACGTCGCGCTTGAGCGGGATGTCCAGCGCCGACTGGGTCTGCATCACCTCCACCGGCACGGCCGCGATGTAGTAGTCCGCGGTGTCTTCAAAGGAAACGGTCACCTGCTGTTGTGGCCATGTGATCTGGTGGCCGGAAACGCCGGTCACCTCTCGCCCCTGGGAGTGAACTGCCTCCACGCGGTGGGAGAGGCGGTAGTCGACGCCCAGCAAGCGCAGGTGGCGCAGCCACGGATCGATCCAGGCGTCATTGGTGGGTGCATTTAGGACGCGGTCGACCTGCATCCCCGGCTGGAGCATGTCCTGGAGAAGCTGCAGGATGATGTAACCACCGGTACGCGCGCTCATATCCCTCGCCCGAGCCGCCACGAGGGTGCGGGTGAGTCCGTCGGCCATGTAGGTGCCGTAAGCCTCCGAGCGGCTCGAGGCTCCCGAGAAGTCCCACCAGCTTTGGTTCTCGAATTGCTCGAAGCGGCGCCGCTCACACGCGCACAACAGCTTGCCCAGCAAATCGGAGAAGTGGATTTGATCGCCGATTGTCAGCCCCAGTTGTGTCTCGAAAGCCCATATCGCCCTCAGGTCGAGTTCGACTTCGCCCGCCGAGCGCGGGAACTGCGCAGGTTGGATCAGGGCCGGAGCGCCCTCCCGAACCATCTCGATCCTCGTCGACTGTGTCAGGTTGTCGAGCACGGTGCGTCCGTCACCGAGAGGGATGCGCTTCATCGTGTCCGGGATGTGCTTATAGAAACCCGGGAAGAACCGGAAGCCGTGCTCGCCCGGACAGTCATGCACCGCCGGATCGGGGTTTGGATTCTTGAAGCTGCGCGCCTTGCCACCCGGGATGTTGCGCAGTTCGTACACCACGACATGGAACCCGCGAGCACCCAACTCGTGCGCGGCGGTCATGCCGGCGACACCGCCGCCAATGATGATCACCTTCTTAGGCACTGCCCCTTGTCCCCCTCGGTCGCAGAGGCGATCATACACCGACCGGAAGGGCCACTGGATAAGGGGCGTACAGGTATGGACCCTGGCGAGTTGGAGCAAAAGTGGGTCGACGCCGCGATGAAGGCGGCCGCGATCGACCCGGCGCACTGGCGGCCGGGGCGCGGGGTGGATCAGAACCGGCAGACGATTCAGGCCGTGTACGGCTATTACGGCGAGCGGTTCGTCGCGCACAACTTCCTTCTCTGGGCGGACATGGCGAACGTGATCGGGGCGACGTTCTACGCCGCGTTCATGGACCTCGCGATCCTGCCCGATGCGGCGCGCCGGCTCGTCGACGGTCTCGGTCGCGCATGGCGACACTTTCGCCGCGACGCGGCGGGCCCGCTCGGCTTCTACGAGACGCTGTTTCTCACCATGCAGAAGAAGATCTTCGAGGACCAGGCGAGCATGCACGAGGCATACCTGGCGAGCGGTCTCCCCGAGATCGAGCGGTTCTATCGGGCGGGGATCATCGACCTGGCCACGCTCCAGGCGTGGCAGGAGATAGACCGCGGGCGCAATGACGGTGCGCAGGACGCGCTCGACAACGGCTGCCGCATGCTGCTCTGGCGCGAGCAGCGCGACATCATCGATCGCTTCTACGTGACGATGTTTCGTCATCACGGCCCCGAGGGATGGGCATTCACCTACGCCATGACACTCGCCGGAACCCCGTCGGTGCCCGAGGCGCACTCCATGGCCGAGGTCTTTCCTGTGGTCTTCCCGCCGAAGCGCATTCCGGCGCCGATCAGGATCACGACGCCTCTGCCGGACGGGAACGTCGCGCACTTCGCCGACCGGTGGCGCCTGATCGAGGCCGACACGCTGCCCGCCTATCTGAAGTACGTGTGTGACGAGAAGGACGCCGCCCTGAAGTCGGCGCTGGTGCCGGTGGCCGAGCGAGCCAAGCAGTATCGCCTGGACATCACGGCCCGCCCGCTGATCCTGGGGCTACTCACCCGGTGGGGCATACGCACAGGTTCGGGTCCTAGCGCCGACGCCCTGGGTGGTTGGAGCTCCACCGAGGTCGGAGCCGAACCGGTCGTGCTCAATCTGCGGACCAAGTCCTCGGCGCGCACGCTGGGCCTGGCGGCCGAACGGAGAAACCTCGTCTGGACCGCCCCCGGACGGCGCCCGTTCAAGGTCGAGGTCGATCTGCCCACCGGGCGCGTCTACACCGCCGACGCAGAGATGGTCGCCGCTACGAGCTTCCCCGCGCCGGGCCCGCCGAACCACCTCAGCGTGAGGCTTGCACCCATGGATCTGGAAGCCGCCGAAGCGTGCCTCGGGCAGTACGCGACCGCTTGGGGCGTCGCCCCGAACGAGATAGCTAAGTGGCAGAGCAGCGCAGCGGGGCTAGCGAGCTCGACCCACCGCGCACACAGCACGCAGGTTTTCAGGCCGGCGCCCGTCGACTTCGTGCGCCTCGAATTCGAAGTCGCTCATCACGTCGGCGACAAGTTCTTCGTGATCTCCGCGCTCTTTTCTTGGTAGACGGGCCCCAGTGAACGGCGCGCCCGAGCCTCGAGGGCGGCGAATCCACGCTGCTGCGAGCTATTCAGAACCTCGTCGAGCAGGATCAGGGCGCGCTCACGATCGCCGGGATCGTCCCGGCGCAGCCACAGGCATGCCTGGTTGTACTGGGTGTGAGCCGTCCACAGCCGTGACCCCAGGTTCGCGTGCGCCTCGAGCGCATCCTTGAAGTGAAGCTCCGCCTCGTCGTAACGCGACATCGTTGTCGCGAGCACGCCGAGGTTGCGTGAGATCGAACCGAGACACAGGATGCCGAACAGGACGACGTTGCGTGTCGCATATGGTGAGAGCTGCGCGTACAACTCGGCCGCTCGTTCGGTGTCATCGAGCCAGGAGACGACGTCGGACAGGTTGGCCAGAGAAGACAGCCACAACGCGTCGCGCGGGATGGCGGCGAAGGCGTCGGGGGCCAGGACCTCGAGCTCACGGCGGGCGTCGGCCTCGCGGTCGAGCGCGGCGTACATGTAGGCGAGCGCGCAGCGCCACCCCGCGATGGCCGGAAACTGTGCCGTGAGCATCTCGGCTCCTTCGAGCACCTCTGCCAGACGACCCTGCTCGCGACGCAGCGCCACCATCTGGCCGCCAAAGATCTGACCCGCGGATCGATTCGAGCTCTCGAATCCCAGTTCGAGGCCTTCAAGTGCGAGCGCCTCGAACTCATCGAGGCGTCCCCTGATCTGTGCGTCGCGCCCCATCACCGCGGTCAGAAGCCATTTCGAGAACCGATCGTCCACGTTCTCGGCGAGCTCGCGCAGGGCCTCCAGCTCTCTCTGAGCGCGGTCGGCCAGCCCGAGCTCGATCAGGTGGTCGAGAGTCCACGAGCGGGCCTCGAGCTCGAGTTGGCGGTCGCCGATGGCGCTCGCGACCCGCGTGAGCTCGAGCGAGGCCGACAGCGACTGGTCCAGGCTGTCGGGGCCGAGGGTCACGTGGTGGTACATCGCGAGCACGAGGGCGAGGCCGTCACTGTCGCCGATTCTCCGCACCATCTCGAGCGCATCCTGGGCCAGGTCTGGCCTGCGCGCTTCCGGACGCCCGTAGGCCAGGCACGCCGCGAGCCGCGCCATGACGCTTGCCCGCAGCACCGTCTCTTCTGGCCCGAGCTCGGTCAGGGCGCGACTCAGAAGCTCGACCGCCGGCCTTGCCGTCTCCTCGCTCAGCTCGATCAGAAACGGCCCGGCGAAGCCGAGCGCCGCCCGGGCCAGCAACTCGGCATCGGCGGCTTTTCCGGCAAGCCCGGCCGCCTCCACACACAGGTGCTTGGCCGCGTCCACCTCGCCGGTTCGCCACAGCGCGTCGGCTAGCGCAAGGATCAGCTCGGGTCGAGTCTCATCGCTCGGTGAGCCATATGACTGGAGCGCGTCGAGACCGCGGCGGTAGAGCGCGGAGGCCTCCTCGTATCCGAGACGAGCGGCCGCCTCGCGTCCCGCGGCGAGGGCGTACGTTGCCGCCTTGGGCGCCTGGCCGTCAGCCGCCGCCTCGGCGAAGTGATGGGCGAGCTCGTCGTTCATCGTAGGAGCCTGCGGGAGCGACTCGAGCACCTCGCCGATCAGACGGTGGAATCGAATCCGCCTCGCCGAGACGAGCGCGTCGTACAGGGTCTGCCGGACCAGGGCGTGCTCAAACGCGTACTCGCCACGGCCGGCATCGGCGATCAAGCCTGCGGCCGTCGCCTCGTCCAGAGCGTCCAGCACGGGATTGGACTCGCCCACAACCCGCTCCACCACCGGGAGGGGGAAGGTCATTCCGGCGACAGCGGCCACGTTCAGGCTGCGGCGAGCGAGGTCTGAGAGGCGCGCGATGCGCTCGAATATCACGGCGCGCACCCGCTCGGGAACGCCGATATGCCCCGCGCTGCTCGGGGCCTGAGATGGCCAGGAGCCAGATTCCTCGATATCCGCCAGCAGTTCGCGGACGAAGAACGGGTTGCCCGAGGTCTGCGTGTGTAGCGCTCGCGCGATGCCCTGATCCCGCTCCTGGTCGGTGTGAGAAAGCGAACTGGCGACCAGCGCGGCGATGGCAGTCTCGTCAAGCCCGTGCAGCGGCAATCTCATCGAACCCTCGGCACGGTGCAGACTGGCCACCAGCTGACCGAGGGGGCTGCGCTCCTCGAGATTCCCATCCCGGTAGGTCCCGACCATCGAGCACCGGCTCGGATTGACCAGGCCGATCAGGTGGCGGATCAGAAGCACGGTCCCGGCGGCCGCCCACTGCAGGTCGTCGAGTACGAGCAGCACGCGGCGACCTCGCCCCGCGGACTCCAGCAGCGCGTAGGTGGCATCGAACAGCGCGGCTTGCGCCCATTCCGGGTCGCTGTGGGCGGGGGCCGCCGAGGAGCTCAACTCTGGCCACAGGCGGGCGAGCTCGAGCGCCCGAGGACCAAGCTCCGCCTCGAGGCCGTCCATGCCGAGCGCGAGGGCGTACGGGCGCAATGCCTCAACGAACGGCTGGTAGGGAACGGTCACGTTCTCCTCGCAGCGACCGTAGAAAACGAGCGCCCCCTGGTCGTGGGTGGCGCGGGCCAGCTCACCGGCCAGGCGTGTCTTGCCGATGCCGGGCTCGCCAATGACGAGCGCCGGTTGCCTCGGCTCCTCGCCGGCACTCGCCCACCACTCAAGGATCCGGGTGAGCTCGGCCTCGCGACCGACGAACGCCCCGCGGCTGGTGCGCTCGAGTGTCCACGGGAGGGGAAGGCGAGGCGCGGATGCATCCCGGTCGCGCTCGGCGGGTATGGGCGCGGCCGAGCGGACGTCGAGGGACGAATCCTGGTGCAGGATCGCCTGTTCCAGCCCTCGTAACACCGGGCTCGGCTCGAGCCCGAGCTCATCGAGGAACATCCGGCGGGCTTGCTGGAACGCGTCGAGTGCATCCGCCTGGCGACCGCATCGGTACAGGGCAAGCATCAGCTGCCCGCGCGGGCGTTCCCGGAACGGCTGCTCGCGGACCAACGCCTCCAGCCTGGGAACGACCGCGGCATGTTGGCCAACGGCGAGCTCAGCATCGACGAGCTCTTCGCGGCAGGTCATCCTCAGCTCCTCCAGGCGCGCCACGGCCGCCTGCGCGAACCGCTCATAGGTGAAGTCGGCCAGCGGCGGCCCGCGCCACAGCGTCTCGGCCTCGCGCAGGAGCTCGACCGCGCCAGCCGCATCGCCCGTTGCAAGTGCGGAGCGCCCGCCGTCGTACAGGAGCTCGCAGCGGAAGACATCGAGATCGCCGGCGCCTAGCTCGAGCATGTACCCCGGCGACTTGGTGATCAGTCTCCCGGCCGCGCCCGCCAGCGCTGCCCGCAGGCGTGACACGAAGACCTGGATCGTGTGCGCCGCGGTGGCCGGCGCGTTGTCGCCCCACAGCTCGTCGATCAGCCGATCTGCCGAGACGACCTCGTTCGGGTGCAGCGCAAGGACGGCGAGCAGCGCCTTCTGCCGCGCACCCCCGACCGCGACGGGCGCTCCGCCGTCGATTCGCACTTCAAATGGCCCCAGGAAACCCAGTTCCAGAACGGCCCCCACGCGGCGGAAAGCTACCACCCGGCACGTGTGGTTCCAAGAGGTTGTCAGAGTGATCACCAATTTGGTGAAGGGATGGTGAGCGGTTAGTGAGCGGGCGGGCAGATGCTTTCCCCGGGCCACGAACCGAAGAGAGCGATGACCATGACCGCACAGATGAAGATCAGGCCGTCGGTGCACGCAATTTGCGGGCGTTTTCCCTCCGACACGCTCGCTGAGCGGGTCAACGCCGCCGCCTGCGGCGACCAGCACGCCTGGAACGCGTTGATTGATCAGTTTGGCGGACTGATCTGGGCGGTTGCCCGTGCTCACCGGCTCTACGACGCCGACGCCGCCGACGTCGTGCAGGCGACCTGGCTTCGGGCCTTCGAGCATCTGGAGCGGCTCCGCGATCCAGCCCGGATCGGCCCGTGGCTGGCCACCACCGCTCGCCGAGAGTGCCTGCGTGTACTGCGGCTAGGCGGTCGAACCGTCCCGTTCGAGGATGACGAATGCGAGTCGGAATCGACTGACACCCCGCTTGGCGAGGTGGTGCTCCTGGCCGAGCGCGACACCGCGCTCCGGCGCGCCTTCCTGCGGCTCCAGACGAGCGATCAGGCATTGCTGCGCCTGCTCATGGCCGATCCACGGCCGACCTACGAGGAGATCGCAGCCGCGCTGGACATCCCCATCGGGAGCATCGGTCCGACGCGACAGCGAGCGCTGGGGCGACTGCGCCGGGAGCTCGCCCACCAGGGATCGCTCAGCCTGATGGCGGCCTGAGGGGAGTCTGAGATGGCCGCAGACATCACCGCCGAACTAGCCGCCATCGGGGTCCGCCCGCTCGAGGACGCCCACCTGGTGTGGTTCACCGCCGAGCTCGAGAGCGAGCGCGCGCTTCGGGCGTGGTTCGCCAGCACCGGGGGCGCCGGCGAGGCAGCAGCGTACGCCATGTACCGCGCGGCACTGGACCGCGAAGAGGCGGCGGCGCGGGCCCTCGAGCGTCGTCTTCGAGTTATTTAGGAGATGCCGCCTGTAGATGCTCGCGCATCGACAGGGTCAGGCATCGTGAACCGGAACTGAGACGCCGTTGAGGGACGGTGGCGGGACGCTGTGGCCGTTCCGCCGCTCCCGACGGCTCTCGAGCACGTCGATCAGGTGCTGGGCGGCCTGGGAGTGAGCGCTCTCCCCGGTCCGATCGCCCCGCTCCTCCGCGACGTATTCGAGCTCGCCGATCACTCGGTTGATCTGATCGTCGGTCATCCGGCGCATGAGCGCGGTCAGCGCGACGCGGACGACGTCGACATCCTCTTTGGGTTCCATGGGCGAACGCATCGGGCTCGCGGGCATCTGGCGAGACCGAGATGTGCCGGAAGCGGACAAAGGGACGATGTGCTTGCCAAGATGCCCCGGAGTGCCCAAGCTTCCCCCACGCGTGTTGATCACCGGCGCCGCGGGCGCAATCGGCTCGTGCCTGCGTGACGGGCTGCGCCCGCTGGTCGACGAACTCGTGCTGAGCGACGTTCGGGCGGTGGAGCCTGTGGCGAAGGAGCGGTTCGTCCTGGCCGACCTGGACGACCGCGAGGCGGTGGCCGGTGCGATGCAGGGAGTCGACGCCGTGATCCACCTGGGTGGGGTCTCGACCGAGAAGCCGTTCGACCAGCTGGTCGGGCCGAACCTCGTCGGCACGTTCAACGTGTTCGACGCGGCGCGGCTCGCCGGCGTCTCACGCGTGGTGTTCGCCAGCTCAAACCACGCCACTGGCTTCTACCCGGTGCAGCGAACGCTGACGGGCTATGAGCCGACGCGACCCGACACGCTGTACGGGGTGACCAAGGTGTACGGAGAGGCGGTCGGCCGGCTCTACGTCGACAAGTTCGGTCTGCAGGTGATCTGCGTCCGGATCGGATCGTTTGGACCGCGGCCGCGCCAGCTGCGCGAGCTTTCGACCTGGCTGAGCTACGAGGACGCGGTCCGGCTGTTCGCCGCGTGCCTGTCGGCCCCGGCGGTCGACTTCCGCGTGGTCTACGGCGCCTCCGCGAACACCCGCCTGTTCTGGGACCTGACCTCGGCGCGTGAGCTGGGCTACGAGCCTCAGGACGACGCCGAGCGCTACGCCGCCGACGTCGGCGAAGAGGTGCACGATCTCCAGGGTGGTGCCTTCACGGCGCGTGACATGGGTGGCTGGACGTGAGGAGGAAACATGGCGTTGACACGACAGGACATCCGAGAGTCGATCGAACGGGCGGGTGACGAGCACTGGGACACGCTCGTTCGTCACCACACGGACGCTTATCCCGAGAGCAACCCCACGCCCGGCGACGTCTGCCGTGCCGAGGCCGAGCGGCTGAACGAGCTCGGCCTGGGCGATGACCCGAACCTCAAGTTGCTGGAGAGCCGGGTCCAGGACGCCTCGCCGGCGGTTCGCATCACGCACATCTTCAAGGACCAGGCCAAGGACTCGCAGTTCGAGACCGAGCCGTTCACCGGCTACGAGTGATTCGGCCTAGGCCAGCGACTCGACCCAGCGCTCGAGTCGGCGACCCTCTTTGACCATCATCTGGGGGTCGCGAAAGGTGTTGGCGAGCAGCGCGACCCCTTGATAGGAGGCGATCAGGGCGACGGCGAGCTCACGGGCATCGCGCCGTCCCATGGCCCGGAACTGCCCCTCGGCCCAATCGATCGGCATCCCCATGAGCTCGACGCACGCGGGACCGGGACCGTCGTCGCGTTTGTCGAGCTCTGAGCAAAGGCTGCCGTTGGGGCAGCCGTATCGCGCGGTTTCCTCGGCCTGCCCGACGAGCATCCGGACAAAGGCCTTGAGGCGCGCCTTTGGCGTCCGGTGCTGCTCGAGCCCCTGGAGGGCATCTTGTACGTCCTGGACGCGTGAGGCGAGGACCGCGTCGACGAGCTCATCCTTGGTCTTGAAGTAGTAGTAGACGTTGCCGAGCGGGACCTCGGCGGCCTGAGCGATGTCGGCCAGCGTCGTCCCTTCGACTCCGTGGGCATACAGGACCTCGCGCGCGCCCTCGATTAGCCGCTCTCGCTTGCCCGCTGCCCGAACTAAGTCAGTCATCTCACTGATGCTAGCGGCCGCCAACACCACTCTGGTAAGTTAGTCAACTAACTTCTACTTGCGAGAGACCTCGGAGGACCGCCTATGTCTCAAGTTGCCCCTCAACCTTCGTTCCTCGCCACGCGGCGCGGGAAGGTGACCCTCGCGTTCCTGTGCGGCGTCGCCTTCCTGGATTTCGTGGACGCTTCGATCGTCAACGTCGCGCTCCCGTCGATCCGGCACAGCCTCCACTTCTCAGTCCAGAGCCTGCAGTGGGTGCTGAGCGGCTACCTGCTCACCTACGGCGGCTTCATGCTGCTGGGTGGCCGTGCGGCGGACGTGGTTGGCCGGCGGCGGATGCTGGTGGCCGGCACCATCGTGTTCACGGCGTCCTCGCTCACCGCTGGACTCGCCGGGAGCGAGGGGATGCTGGTCGGCGCGCGACTGGTCCAGGGGATCGGCGCGGCGATGATGATCCCGGCCGCGCTCTCGATCCTGACGACCTCGTTCAGCGAGGGTGCCGAGCGAGCTCAGGCGATCGGCGCGTGGGGAGCCACCGGCGGCATTGCCTCAGCCCTGGGAGTGTTCCTCGGTGGCGTGCTGGCCGGCGGGCCGGGCTGGCGGTGGGTCTTCTTTGTGAACCTGCCGATTTGTGCGATCGACCTGATCGCTGTGTTCCGGCTGATTCCCAGCGATCGACGCGCGGCATCTTCACGCAACTTCGACTTCCTGGGCGCGCTGCTCATCACCACCGGGATGCTCGTGTTGATCTACACCCTCGTGAAAGCTCCGCAGATCGGCTGGGGGGACGCGCGTACGATCGGCGGCCTCGGGGTGGCGGCCGGGCTGCTCGCGGCCTTCGCAGCCAACGAGAGCCGGCACAGCAGTCCCCTGTTCCCGTTCTCGATCCTGCGCATCAAGGGGCTGGCCGCCGCCGATCTGACGCAGGTCGTTGCGCTGGCTGGCACGTACTCGATGTTCTTCTTCGTGACGCTGTACATGCAGGATGTGCTCGGCTTCTCGAAGGTCGATGCCGGGCTGGCCTACGTCCCGACCACGCTTGGCGTGGCGGTCTCGGCCGGGATCTGTTCCCGGTTGATTCCCCGTATCGGCACCCGCCCGCTCATCGTTGGCGGTGCCCTGGTGGACGCGGCCGGGATCTACTGGCTCTCGCGCATCCCGGTCGACGGCTCGTACGTCAGCGACCTCCTCCCGGGGCTGGTGATCATGTCGCTTGGCTTCGGCGCGATCTTCGTGGCGGTCACGACTGCCGCACAGGCTGGTGTGCCGCCCGACAAGGCCGGTCTGGCCGCCGGCCTCATCAACGCCTCCACCTGGGTCGGTGGGGCGCTCGGCCTCGCGATCTTCTCCGCGATCTCGACCAGCCGCGCGCAGAACCTTCTCGCTGCCGGCGCCCCCCTTGACCACGCGCTCACGGCCGGGTTCGGACGGGCGCTGCTGGCGTGCAGCTTGTTCCTTGTCGGGGCGGCGTTGATCGCCCTCCGCGCCACCAACGCCGGGCAGGCTACCGCTGATCTGGGGGAGGTGGCCGACGCGGCAGCAACCCTCTGAAGTCGCGCTCGTGCAGGCAACCGAGCCAGATGCCGAGACCGCGGCTGGATTCGTCGGCGAGTCTGAGCGCCGAGTATCTGACGGGGTCGAGGTCGGGGCGGTCGGCGATCCAGTCGCCGACCGCCATCGCGGCCACGAGTGCGCCGAGGCGACGAGAAAGTTTGCGTGGGCCGACGACTGCCAGCGCCACCGCGAACGGCGCCCACGGGCCGCCTACCGCGCGGGCGAGGTCGCGTCCCTCGTGGAGAGTCATCTCCGCGCCGGCACGCGCGCCCCTTGCGGTCGCGTCGGGCAGGCGTCCGCGGAACGAGCGGCGAAACTGGGCGGCTCGTGTGCCGGCGAGGGCGAGCAGCGGTCCTGGCGAGCCGGCCAGTGCCGCGGCCCACGCGAGCCCCGCGCGCGGGGTCAGGAACACCACCGGCAGCCGCTCGGGATGGCGGCGCAGCAGTGGCGCCACCGACTCGTTGTAGGCGATCTTGCGGCGATACCAGGCGATCGGTTGCGCTCGCGTCTCGTGCGCCACCGTGATCCGGGGGTCGTAGCGGAGATCCCATCCCGCGTCGTGCAGGCGCCAAACGAGGTCGACGTCTTCCCCGAGCGAGAGGTCTTCGTCGAAACCTGACGCGAGTGCGTCGCGACGGGCGACCATCGCGGCGCTGGGCACGTACCAGACGGGGCTGTAGGGGCGTATGGGGGAGGGACAGGGGCCCATGTCGAGTGCGGAGCGATGGCGTTCGTAGGCGGCGATCGGGCCCTCTTGGCGTGTGCTGGCGACGACTCTCGGGGCCACGAGCGCAACCGCGGGGTCGGCGAGGTGATCGACCAGGCCTTCGGGAAAGCACGGGGGTGGGACGCAGTCGGCATCGAGGAACGCGACCAGCGGCGTCGTGGCCAGCCGCATCCCGGCGTTGCGGGCGGTCGAGGCGCCGCGGTTCTCGGGGAGGCGGAGGTAGCGCGCGCCGTGTTTGTGTGCCACGGCGGCGACTGTGGTGTCGGTGAGCGAAGGCGATCCGTCGTCGACGACGATCACCGTGGCGTCGGCTGCGATCGGCGCGAGCGCGTTCGCGAGCCGGTCGGCGTCCGCGTAGACCGGGACGACGACGGTGACCTCTTTGGTTGAGCGGGCGCCCGGGGACGGGTCGGGATCGGCCAGGCCGGCGTCGAGCAATCTCCGGGCCAGGTTGCGTTCGGCCTCATCCTCCCCGATTGGTTGGCCGGCCAGCCAGGCGGTGACGAGCCGGCCGCCGGGTTCGGACAGCGTCAGGATCCGCAGTGGGAAGCCGCCGGTGAGGGTGCGACCGCCGTCGGACACGGTCAGGTCGTGGGCCGGACGGATCCGCCAGCCGGCCGGGACCGGCGGCCGCGGCGTTCCTTGGGAAATAACTGGTCCTATACGAGAGTTATTTCCCAAGCGATGCGGCCTAGGCGGTGAGCCCGCCGTCGACGGGCAGCACCGCGCCCGTCATCGCCGACGCGGCCGGGCCGCACAGCCAGACGATCGCGGCGGCGACCTCGCTCGGCTCGAGCAGACGCCGCACGAGTTGCTGGCCGGCGAACTCGTCCTGGCTGGGCAGGTCGTAGTAGTCGGCGCTGACTTCGAGCATCGCGCCTCGGGTCGAGCCCGGACAGACCGCGTTGGCGAGCACTCCGGTGCCGGCGAGATCGGCGGCCAGCGCGCGGACGTAGGCCACGGTGGCCGCCTTGGCGGCCGAGTAGGCGGCGAGCTGGGGCATCGCGCGGAGTGCAGCCGCGGAGGCGACCGCGACGAACCGACCGCGGCCCGCCTCGACCATCGCCGGCACCGTCGCCTCGGCCAGGCGCCGGACCCCGTGGAGGTTGACGTCGAGCAGCGTCGACCAGGCCTGCTCGCCGGTCGCCCAGGCCGGATTGCCCGCGATCACCCCGGCGGCGGCGACCGCCGCGGCGGGCGCCCGGCCGGCGAGGGCGCCGGTCAGCCGGGAGACGAAGTCGGCGCAGGACACGTCGGCGCACAGGACCTCGACGCCCGGGGCACCGGCGGCGCGGCAGCGCTCGGCGACGCCGTCCAGATCGGCCGGCGCGGGCATCTCGTACTCGATCCCCGGCTGCCGGCCACAGGCGTCGACTAGCACCAGTGACCACCCTTGCCCGGCCAGCGCGAGGCCGGTGGCGGCGCCGATCCCGCGCGCCGCTCCGGTGAGGACGGCGAGCCGGTCGTCCTCAGGCATGCGCGGCCACCCGGTCGAGCAGCGCGTCGAGCGCTCCGGAGCAACCTTGGACGAGCTCCCCCAGCAGGAGGCGGCCCTCCTCGGCGGTGGCAGCGCGAGGATCGCCGAGCACGCCGTTCGCACTGACAGACAGCACGCCGTCCTGACGCAGGCGATCCATCAGCTCGCCGATCGCGCGAGTCTCGCCCGGCTCGGCGAGGCCGAGGCGGACGGCACCGGGGTCCAGCTGCAGCATCACAGCCGTCTCGGTGCGGCCGGCATGGGCGTCCCCCGACGCCACCCCAGCGTGAAACGCATCGCAGCGCCGACCCTCATCGTTCAGGCGCGCGAGCGCACGCGATACGGCGTCGAGGTTTCCGCCGTGGGCGTTGACCAGCAGCAGCGACTCCCAATCGCGCGCGGCATCACGGCCCAGCTCGATCAGAAGCTCGGTGAGCGCGTTTGCGCCGATCGACAGGGTGCCCGCGAACCCCGCGTGCTCGCCGCTTGAGCCGAAGGTGACCGGAGGTGCGACCGCGACCCCCTCGCGCCCGGCCGCGGCACCGCCGGCGACGGCCACCGCGATCCTGGTGTCGGTGTCGAGCGGCAGGTGCGGTCCGTGCTGCTCGAGCGATCCGAGGGGCACGAGCAGCGCCCGCCGCTGCGCGCGATCAACCTCCGTCCAGGTCGCGTCCGGGAGATTTGTCACAGAGTGCTAAATTATCGCGCCCGACCGCCGCGAGGAGAGGAGTACGCGTTGAGCACCACGCCCGAGCAGCTCGAGGAGACGGCCGTCGAACCCGAGATCGGGGAGTCCGCGAGTTCGGAGTCGGAAGCCGAGGAGCTCGTCGTCGAGGACCTGCTGGTCGAGGACGTCTCGATCGACGGCATGTGCGGCGTCTACTAGAGCCGCAACCGTGACTTCGGCCGAGCTCAAGCGGGCCGCGCGGCTGGATCCTGAGGTCGAGCTGAGGCCCGAGCGCTTCGGCGCGCTGGCCTACAACTTCGGGACCCGGAGGCTCTCGTTTGTGCGTCGCCGGGCTGACGCCCAGCGCTCGTTGGCCGACGAGTTCGAGCGTGGCCTGGACGCGCCGATCTGCCTGACCTGGGAGCTCACCTACGCGTGCAATCTGGCCTGCATCCACTGCCTGTCGAGCTCCGGCCGGCGTGACCCTGGGGAGCTAACGACCGAGGAGTGCAAACGCGTCATCGATGAGCTCGAGCGCATGCAGGTCTTCTACGTCAACATCGGCGGTGGCGAGCCGACCGTCCGGCGCGACTTCTGGGAGCTGGTCGGCTACGCGGTCGCCCACCACGTCGGGGTGAAGTTCTCCACCAACGGCTCGCGGATCACCCCTGAGCGCGCGGTCATGCTCGCTGGCTCTGACTACGTCGATGTGCAGGTCTCGCTCGACGGCGCCACCGCTTCGGTAAACGACGCGGTCCGGGGGGCGGGTTCGTTCGCCACCGCGATCGCCGCCATGGAGCGGCTGGCCGACGCGGGCTTTGAGGCCTTCAAGCTGTCGGTCGTCGTCACCCGCGAGAACGTCTCGCAGCTCGGAGCGTTCAAGGCGCTGGCGGATGGCTACGGCGCGCAGTTGCGGTTGACGCGTCTGCGGCCGTCCGGGCGGGGTGCGGACGTGTGGGATCGGCTGCACCCGACCGCTGCCCAGCAGCGCGAGTTATATGAATGGCTGCTCGCACATGGCGATGAGGTCTTGACCGGCGATTCGTTTTTTCACCTGAGCGCGTACGGCTCGGCGTTGCCCGGGCTGAACCTGTGCGGGGCGGGTCGTGTGGTGTGCCTGATCGATCCGGTCGGCGACGTGTACGCGTGCCCGTTCGTGATCCACGATTCGTTCCGCGCCGGGAACGTCCGCGAGCCGGGTGGGTTTGCCGGGGTCTGGCGGGAGTCGGAGCTGTTCGCCGAGCTTCGTGAGCCGCAGCACGCGGGCACGTGCGCCAGCTGCAGCGTGTTCGACAAGTGCCGCGGCGGCTGTATGGCGGCCAAGTTCTTCACCGGGCTGCCGCTGGCCGGTCCCGATCCCGAGTGCGTGATGGGGCATGGCGAGCGTCTGCTGGCTACGCGCGGCGATGCGGCGGTCCCGCGGCCTTCGGTCGACAGGTCACGGCGTCGGCCCCGGCGACGCACGCCGGCGAAGGCGTGCGAGGAGAGCCCGCTCGCTGTCATCCCGAGCTCGTGAAGCTGACCCGGAACCCGTGGTTTGAGTCGGTTGCGGTGGCGCAGCGACGGGCCAAGCGGCGCCTGCCGAGGTCGGTCTACTCGGCGCTGATCGCCGGCTCCGAGGCGGGGGTCACGCTCGCGGACAACGTGGCGGCGTTTCGGGAGCTTGGGTTCGCGCCTCACGTCGGGGGCGCGCCGGCGGAGCGCGACATGACCACGACGGTGATGGGGGAGCAGATCTCGCTGCCCGTGCTGATCTCGCCGACCGGCGTGCAGTCCGTTCACCCCGAGGGCGAGGTGGCGGTGGCGCGCGCAGCGGCCGCGCGCGGCACCGCGATGGGGCTCAGCTCGTTCGCGTCGAAACCGATCGAGGCGGTGGTCGAGGCGAATCAGCAGACGTTCTTCCAGCTTTACTGGGCCGGTTCCCGGGAGCAGATCGCGGCTCGGATCGAGCGCGCCCGTGCGGCCGGGGCGCGCGGGCTGATCGTCACGCTCGACTGGACGTTCTCGCACAGCCGCGACTGGGGGAGCCCGTGGATCCCGGACAAGATGGACTTGCGTGCGATGCTCCGGCTCGCGCCCGAGGTGATGGTCAGGCCGGCCTGGTGGCTCGACTGGACCCGCGCCGGCGGTCCGCCCGACCTGACCGTGCCGAACGTCTCTCCGCTCGGGGAGCCGGCGCCGACGTTCTTCGGCGCCTACGGCGAGTGGATGATGACCGCGCCCCCGAGCTGGGAGGATTTGCGCTGGCTGCGCGAGCAGTGGGCGGGCCCGTTCATGCTCAAGGGCGTGACGCGCGTGGACGACGCGCGCAAGGCCGTCGAGGCGGGCTACAGCGCGATCTCGGTGTCCAACCACGGCGGCAACAACCTCGACGGCACGCCGGCTTCGATCCGCGTCCTGCCCGCGATCGCCGAGGCGGTCGGCGACCGGATCGAGGTGCTGTTCGATGGCGGCATCCGGCGCGGCGGCGACGTGGTCAAGGCACTCGCGCTCGGCGCCAAGGCGGTGATGATCGGGCGCGCCTACCTGTGGGGCCTCGCCGCCGCCGGTCAGCCCGGGGTCGAGAACGTGCTCGACATCATGCGGATGGGCATCGACTCCGCACTGCTCGGTTTGGGGCGTGCATCGACCGCAGAGCTCGTCCGCGAGGACCTGATCATGCCGCCGTGGTTCGAGCGCCCGCTTGGGAGGGGCGCGCTCGAAGGCGCCGTGGTGCCGCTCGTCAGCTCTCGTGGATGACCACGCCGCGGACGTTCTTGCCCGCGAGCAGGTCGTGATAGCCGTCGTTGACGTGCTCGAGCGAGTAGCGCTGCGTGATGATCTCGTCGAGCTTGAGATCGCCTGACTTGTAGAGGCCGAGCAGGCTGGGCATCTCGAAGATCGGGTTCGAGCCGCCGGCCAGGGAGCCTTGAATCCGCTTGTGCCAGCCGATCATCGGCGAGCCGGTGAGACTGATCGAGTGGTCATCGGCGCGGCTGACCGAGGTCAGCACGACCCGGCCCGCCTTGCCGATCAGGCTCACCGCGTCCGCCGTGATCTCGGCGTCGAGTACGCCGACCGTCACCACGGCCAGGTCTGCCAGCTGGCCTCGGGTCAGGTCGATCAGCTGCTCGCGGGCGGCCTCGGCGCTGGTCGCGGTGTGGGTCGCGCCCAGGCGCTGCGCCATCTCGAGCTTGAACGGGTGGGGGTCGATCGCGAACACGTTCTTGGCCCCCGCGTAACGAGCGCCCTGCACGGCGTTGATGCCGACGCCGCCCACGCCCATCACGACCACGGTCTCGCCGGCTCGCGTCTCGCCCGCGCGCACGGCCGAGCACCAGCCGGTGGTCACGCCGCAGCCGACTAGGCACGCAACCTCGAACGGGATGTCGTCATCGATGCGCACGCACGAGTACTCGGACACCACGGTGTGGTCGGAGAAGGTGCCCAGGGCACAGAAGCCGCCGAAGTCCTCGCCGTCTCGGTGAAAGCGGAACGTCTCGTCCTGCAGGCAGCCGACGCCGGCGTAGAGGCCGCGGTCGCACAGGTTCTGGTGCCCCGTCGAGCAGTAGCGGCACTTGCCGCACGCCGGGATGTAGGAGGTCACCACGTGGTCGCCGGGCTTGACGCGGGTGACGCCGGAGCC
>DATJRS010000005.1:0-6465 GCA_035504535.1 Solirubrobacteraceae bacterium
GCCTCCTGATCGTGGGCTGGCCATGGCAGATCGTCGGATCTGACGTGATCGGCGCGAGTCGGGACATGTCGTCACGGTACCGCTCTGACCCCCGGATTGGTCCTGCGCTATGTCCTGCGCTAAGTCCTGCACGCCGTGCAGGACCGGAGGGCTCTCATCGCCCGCCGCCATTGAGATTTCGGGGTGTGCGTGCGCCCGACTACCCGCCCTCCACGTTGGTCGTTCGGGTAGTCGGCCATACACAAGGAAACTCCAGCTTGGGCGGCGGGGCAATGGCCGAGTTCGAAGAGTTGGATCGATCCAATTTGCCGGATCTGAGGACTGCGATGAGGACGACATCCCAGTAAGGGCCGTGAACGGTGAACGATTCTCGGCAGGCACCTTCTGGCTATCCACAGATGGACTTGCCTGGTGGTGGCCGGCGAGCCTCACGTGAATACATGCGGCGCGGTGGTCTCGAGATTGGCGAGAAGGGCGGCGCGCGAGACGCTCCGCGAGTGCCCGTTGCGGAGTGAAGGCAGGGCTTGCTGCCGCCCGGTGCCGAGATCGCCGCTGATGCCTCGGTTTGATTGGTGCTTGGTCCGCTCGTTGAGCGGGAAAATCATCGGTGCGGCCGGTGGCGCCGGACTGGCGACCAGCGGTCTGGCCCTGGCTGGATCGGGGCGAGAAACGCTGAAGGTCGGCCGAGGCCGATGTGGCGGTCAGTGGCGGCGGCTGGCTTGTGAGCTTGATGTGTTCGATCGCCCGTGTGATGCTCTTGGCGGTGGAATCTGGAGCCGCAAGCCAGCCTCGCGATGGCACAGATCAGTTTGACCGGTCGAGGCGCGTGCATGAGGCGAGTGCTGCGCGGCATGACGCGGCTGCTGTGCAATGGGACGCGCGCGGTGAAACCGAGTGGGCTGAGTTTGAGCGGCGGTGTGCGCAGATTGAGCGTGAGGCGGCGCAGCTGGACGCAGATCGCGCGGAGCTGGCGCGGTCAGGGGCGCAGCGTGACCCAGCTGGACGTGCGGAGTTCACGCGGGCGACTGGCGAGCTCAGGCGACGGGCGGCGAAGCTGCGTGCAGATGACAAGGCGTTGGAACGCGAGCGCGCCAGGCTCCTTGAGCAACGCGAGCCGGTTCGCAAGCAGCGAGCTCCGGTGCTCGGCCGGGTGCAGACGCCGGGCGAGCAGGCGCAGGCGGCAAACGAGCGCGAGCAGGTCGCCGACGAGCGCGAGCGGATCGCCGACGAGCGCGAGCGGATCGCGGACGAGCGAGAGGACGAGGCGGATCGGCGCGAGCGTCGTGCCGATGAGCGCGACGTGACCGTTAGCGCGGCTGTGGACGAGGCAGCGCGACTGTCGCGCGCTGGAGAGTCGCTTGAGCGTGATCAGGCGGCCGGTCTGCGGGGGCGGGCCGCGATCGGCCGCGAGACCGCCGAGAGCGAACGTCGTGTCACACGGGCCGAGCGAGCTGCCGCGACCGCGCCCGCGGCCGAGGGCACCCGGAAGGCCGCAAAGCGCCTCTCGGCGGTTCTGAACCAAACGGCCGCCGAGCTTCAGGAGCGCGCCAGCGTAGCCGATGACAACGCCCGCAGGAAGGAGCAGATCGGACACGCCGATGCTGCTGCAAGGGAGCGCCGCGCGGCTGAGCGCGCTCGTCAGGCGGCGCAGCGGGCTCGTTCGCAGGCCCAAGAATGGCTCGAACTCTCCGTGGATCCTGAGCCGTAAGAGATGGACCGAGATGCCGCTCAGCGTGCCGTAGCGACCGCTGAACGAGTTCAGCAGGAGACGGGCGAGCGGGCGCGGCGCATTTCCCGGGTGATGCGGGACACGGCTGCGGCGCTCGAGAAGAGCGCGGCGCTCGCTGAGGAGCACACTCAGCGGCGTGATCGGACCGGCCAGGAGGGCGCTGCCGAGGAGCGTCAAGCCGCCGCGCGGGCTCGTGAAGCTGCTAGGCGTGCTCGTAGCCACGCCGAAGAATGGCGCAGAGTCGCTGACGGCGAGAAGCCCTGAGCTGTGACGCCGGGGATCTGCGAACGGCGGTGACGCGGCCATGAACCGCTGTCCGTGTTCGTGGGCGACCGGACCGCCGGTGGTGGTGTCGATGGGGAAGGCGAAACCGGGGGAGGTGCACACGGCGTCAGGCGTGGACCAGCAACGCGGGTGATCAGTCGGCAAGCCGGTCGGCCAGTCCGGCATCCGTGGTCGCACGAGCATCCTGGAGCTGGCGCTGAGAGTTTCGGAATGGGCGTTTGGCAAGTTCGACAGCGGCCTCATGACGTCGACGACGCTCAGGGCGAGGGTTGAAACCGGCAACCGCGCGTTGCGGCGCAGATGGCCAACACCGTAGAGATACGCGCGATGACGCAAAGCAGAACCAGTGCGTCGGTCTCTGACGAGGATCAGCGAACCGACCCACCGTGGTCGTGCGGAGTCAGCAGCATTGCTCGCGTGAGATCGGCGCCGGCAGCTCCAGGACGGCGCTCCGGACCACGCCGCGTGACCCCGATCACCGTGTGGTCGGTACTGCCGAGGCACCCATTCAGCACCGACGCTCCGGTTTGTGGCTTCCCGCCCACGATCCGCGGGTATCACATGGTTGATCGGAAGGGCGAGTGGCCCCCGCGCAATATCGAGCGCCGAACAGTGCGAGCTACACGGCCACACCGATGAGAGCGCGACGGTGCATCAGGAGATCTGCGCGCTACGCGAGCGACGGCGCCCAGCGTGCACGCGCACATGCCGATGAACTTGCCTGCTCGCGATAGCAATCGAGCGTGCGAACGCGATCATTTGGCGCAGCTGTCACGGACGCTTGGCTGGCAGATCGCGCCTCCATCAGATCCCGGAACCGCCAGCACGAGACGCGACAGCGCCAGGCGAGCTCTCGACGCCACACATCGGTCGCGAGCAGCTCGCTCCACAGACACTCCCGCTTTACGGCAAGCTCCTCACGCCGCGCCGCCACAGCGATCCGCCGCGTCACGATCTGCACAAGGTCGACCCGCGCCGACTTGCCGTCGTGGGGCGGCTTCTGATGACTGACCGCAACCGTTGGCTCCACATCCCGAACCAGCTCGAGGGCTGTGCCCGCCGGCAGTGCCACTGCCATCGAATCATCAACAACCATGAACCAGCGCGCTCCTTCTCGCCTCGGAAGATAGCCCATCGCCGGCAGCCACCCAACCAACCCGACCTGTTCAGTGCATCCGCCCGCGGGGGGTGGCGCCGGCCGTCCGCTGCCCGCTCCGGCTCGGCCGCAGTGTGCGCCCGCCTGAGCTCCGGTGATAGCGGGCAGACAAAGCTCTCCCCCGCTTGGGACTTACCAGGGAAGAGTGATGGCCGGCCTCGGTTTGCGCGCGGAAGGGAGTAGGCCAAACCGACCCCCTCGCCCCGCTCCGCCTGGGCCACGCAGGGTTTCCGTGGCCCAACACGATGAAAAGTCCCTGCAAATGCGACATCGGATTTGCACCGGCGCCGCGCCGCAAATCGAGCTAATAGCCCTGCAAATAGATCTCTTTTCGTGGTGCAGTCGCCCTCGCTTCACACGCGAGAGGTCGCTGGTTCAAGCCCAGCCGTGCCCATCTGGATTTGCAGTGATTTCTTGTTGTTCGTGCCATCCCTGCTTCGAGCTGAGTGGCCTCCGTGGCCCAGAGCGTGCGCCAGCGGCTCCGTTTTAGGGCGGTGAACATGGCACTAAGTCCGGCCAAAGTGCTACGTTCGGACTGGTTAGTGCCACGTTCGATCGACGGCCGCGATGTACACGTTCAGAACCCTCGACGCACAGATCGGGATGGTCCCCGGACCGATGACCGTGGCGCTGCGGCCGATCGATCAGAGCCAGGGAAGCCGGCGGGCGTTCGGCCTGCAGCATCCTGAGGCGCTGAAGACCCTGATCCAGATCGCGCGCATCCAGAGCGTCGAGTCGTCGAACGCGATCGAAGACATCACCGCGCCGCATGCCCGGGTGGTCGAGCTGGTCGAGGAGGAGACGACGCCGGCGAACCGCTCCGAAGCGGAGATCGCCGGCTATCGCGCTGTGCTCGACACGATCCACGCAAGCGCGCTCCAGATCCCGTTCAGGCCGAGCGTCGTCGAGCAGTTCCACCGGGACCTGTATCAGTTCGCTGGTGTCCGGGCCGGACACTGGAAGACGGTCGACAACTCGATCGAGGAAGTCCGGCCCGACGGGACCAGGTTCGTGCGGTTCCGGACGCTGAGCGCTGCGGAGACCCCGGCGGCGATGGACGAGCTCAACGAGCGGTTCGGTCGCGCTATGCGCTCGGGCGAGAACCACCCGCTGCTCCTGGCGGGCTGCTACGTGTTCGACTTCCTGGCGATCCACCCGTTCCTTGATGGCAACGGCCGAATGGGCCGATTGCTGACGCTGCTGCTGCTCTACCAGGCGGGATACGAGGTCGGCCGCTACGTCAGCCTCGAGCGGCTCGTCCAAGACAGCAGCGAGACGTACTACGAGGCACTCCGCGCGGCGGGGATCGGCTGGCACACGGGCGAGCACAACATCACGCCGTGGCTCGAGTATTTCCTCGGGATCGTCGCGGCCGCGTACAAGGAGTTCGAGTCCCGGGTGGGCGTCGTCGCCGGTCGCGGCTCGAAGCGCGAGGCGATCAGGCAATTCGTGCGGCAGTCAATAGCCGCAGAGTTCACGGTGGCCGACGTCCGACGAGCCGCGCCGGCTGCCAGCCAGTCCTACATCTCGAAGACGCTCGCGAGGATGCGCGACGAGGGCTTGATCGAGCCGATCGGCGCCGGCAAGAACGCGCGGTGGCGGCGACTTCGAACCGAGTTCTGAACCTTCACGCCGCGGAAAGCGGCACGATCCGGCGGCGGCTGACCGCGAGGGCTCCGAACTCGAGCGCGGCGAGGATATCGTCGCGCTCCAGGTCCGAATTGTCGGAGAGCAGCTCGTCGATCGTCATGCCAGTTGACAGCAGCTCGAGGAGACTCTCGACGGTGTTGCTCTGGGCGGGGCGGGTCAGTGGCGATCGCGTGTGAAGAGCGCGACTGTGTCGGCGATCAGGTCGTGCGACTGTCCGGGGTCGGCCCTGCCTGAGGTGATCAGCGCAGCGATGCCCTGCAGGGTGGCGACGAGGAGCAGACGGAGGCGTGCGGGGTCGCCCGGCGGGAGCGCATCAACCTCCTGTCCCTGGCTGATCAGGTCGCCGATGGCCGTGAACAGGCGCGTGGCTGACGCCGGCAGGGCGGTTGGCCCGCTGGCGTTCTTGGTCGCGAACATGAGGTCCAGGAGCGCGCCGTCATCGATAGCGAAGCGTAGGTAGGCGGTCGCCGCGGCCCGCAGCCGCGCCTCGTAGTCTTCGCTGGCGTCGGCGATTGCCGCGCACAGCTCGTCGGCGAGGCGGGCGAATCCGGCATCGGCGAGGGCGTCGAGTAGCGCTTGGCGGTCGTGGAAGTGGCGGCGTGGGGCGGCGTGGCTCACACCAGCCTGTCGTGCGAGGTCGCGCAGCGACAGTTGTTCGACGCCCTGTTCGCGGAGCGTGCGTTGGGCTTCGTCGAGCAGGACGGCGCGGAGGTTGCCGTGGTGGTAGGGGCGATCGGCCATCGGCGAGATCGTAGCGATCGATGTAGGCCTTGACAACAAAGTTGTCGGCATCTACAATGTAGTCTATGCCTACTTCCATTACCGACTCGGATTGGGTGCGACTCATGACTACTTTCACCCCCGCAGACATACCAGACATGACCGGCAAAACCGGGATCGTGACCGGCGCCAACAGCGGCATCGGACAATCGGTCGCCCGCGACCTGGCGGCGGCCGGCGCACGCGTCGTGCTCGCCGTGCGCAGCACCGAAAAAGGCAGGCAGGCCGCCGCCGGTATGCCCGGCGCGGCGGAAGTCCGCGAGCTCGACCTCGCGAGCTTGGATTCGGTGCGCGCCTTCGCCGCCGGCTGGAACGGCCCGATCGACCTGCTGATCAACAACGCAGGCGTCTCGGCGCCCGCGCTCGCCCGCACCAACGACGGGTTCGAGGCAGACTTCGGCACCAACCACCTCGGCCACTTCGCCCTGACCAACCTGCTACTCGAACACCTCAAAGGCCGCGTCGTGACCGTCGCCTCGCAGGCCGAACGGCTCGCCCGCCTCGACCTCGAAGACCCCAACTGGGAACACCGTCCCTTCGACTCCCGCCGCGCCTACAACGACTCAAAGCAAGCCAACCTCCTATTCACCGCCGAACTCCAACGCCGACTGGCCGCCACCGACTCGCAAGTTCTCGCCAACGCGGCCCACCCCGGCCTCGTCTCAACCCCCATCTACAACCGCAACGGCCGCGGCTTCTCCATCTGGCAACTCCTCGTCCCCCTCCTCGCCCAAGACCCCGACCACGGCGCCCTACCCGTCCTATACGCCGCCGTCGCCAACATCCCCGGCAACAGCTTCGCCGGCCCCAGCCACCTCGCGCACATGCGCGGCGCCCCACAACTCATCGACCGCTCCGCCACCGC
>DATJRS010000006.1:0-150756 GCA_035504535.1 Solirubrobacteraceae bacterium
CTCCCTCCAAAGAGGCTCTCGACACCCCGCTCAGCCCGCGACCTCTCGATCACGAACCGGGGCCTGCTACCGGGCGCTCCGGCGCTTACCCGGACCGGACTCCCACCGGCTGGCCTGACGCAGCTTCCAAGGCGCAACATGAGGTGATCCTATGGCCAGAGCCGAGGAAGTACAGTCGAGATCGCATGACGCGGGTTGCCATCATCGGCGGCGGCATCGGTGGGCTGATCGCGGCGCGCGCGCTCTGCCGGCAGGGCATCGAAGTCGCCATCTACGAGTCGGCACCTGAGCTGCGGGAGATAGGCGCCGGAGTCGCTCTCGGCCCCAACGCCATGAAGGTGCTCAGATCGCTCGGTCTGGAGGACGATGTCCGCGCCATCGCGGGGCGCTGGGAATGGGCGCTCACCCGTAACGGCAAGACCGGCCGCGTGATCTCCAGGACGGGGCGCCAGCAGCAGGCGAGCCTGTTCGGCAGTGCGGGCGCTACCGCCCATCGCGCCGACCTCCTCGACGTGCTGTCTCATTCGGTGCCGAGCGAACTCGTCACGCTCGGAACACGATGCATCGGGGTCGACCCGGACGGCTCGGTCGCGGTGGCGAGATTCGAGGACGGCAGGGAGGTCGAGGCCGATCTCATCATCGGCGCCGACGGGATCCACTCGGCCGTGCGCACCTCGCTGTTCGGCCCGGACGCCCCGCGCTTCACGGGCAAGATCTGTTACCGAAGCGTGGTTCCAGTCGACGCCGTGCCCGGCGGACCGCCCCCGAACGACAACGCCCAGTGGCTCGGGCCGCACGGCACGATCGTCCTTTACCCCGTGCGGCGAGACGAGCTGATCAATGTCGTCTGCCACTACGACGACGAGGGGTACCGGCACGAGTCGTGGGTGTCCCGCTGCGAGCGCGCGGAGGTGCTCGAGCGCTACAGCGGCTGGCACGAGTCGCTGCTGCGGATCTTTTCCGCAGGAGAGGTCTGGTACAAGTGGGCCTTGTACGACCGGGATCCGATCCCGCGGTGGACGCGGGGACGCGTCGGCGTACTCGGCGACGCCGCCCATCCGATGCTGCCCTACCTGGGCCAGGGTGCGTGTCAGGCGATCGAGGACGGGTGCGTGCTGGCCGCCGCACTCGCGGCCGAGCCAGCGGACCCGCTCGCCGGACTCGCCCTGTATGAGCGCTCGCGGCGTCCCCGAGCGAGCCAGGTGGTTCTAGCGTCGCGCGCACGAGGCGTCAGCAACCATCTCGCCTCCCCCATGGCGGCGCTGCGACGCGACGTCTCGATCGCGGTGCGGCGGCGCCTCGGGCGCGACCCCGATGGTCGCGGAACCGCGTGGATCCCGGAATACGACGCGAGTTCCGCGAGCGCGCTGGCCACGTAAAGAGCCCGCCGCCCGGAGCGGGCAGGCGGGCTCACACGTACTGATTCAGAGTCGGCTAAAGCGGCGGGACCTGGTTGTTCACCTGAGTGCCGTGGTACAGGTGATTGTGATCCTTGCAGGCGGCCGGAAAGAAGAACTGCACGCTGTCGCTGCGCACGCCGTTGTAGCTGGCGAAGAGCGTCACGTGGCCGATCGTGCCGACCTTGCACCCGGGATCGGTACTGCTCTGCACGCGGACGTTGATCTTCATGATGTTGCCGGGGTAACCCCACATCGACGCGTAGTGCGAGTGGTAGACCAGGTGATTCTTCACCGTCATGATGATTAGGCGGTCGGGCTGGTTCGGGACTCGGAAGACCTGACAGAGAATCCCGGAGACCGTGTTGGTATCCAGGTTGATGTTGCCGTGCCCGCGGGAATAGCTACCGGTCGCTCCGGTGATCGGCGAACCGGTGTTGAAGCCCCAGGGCGGAATCCCGTACACGATCGGCACCTGCGAGCAGTAATCAGTCGTGTATCCGCTGGCCGAGCCGGCCAGGCTGCTGAGTGCGAGCACCGGAGTCAGCATGCAAACTGCGATACCGACGCGGCGCGCGATGTGGTTTTTCAACATAGGTGTGCGACCCTACCCCACCCGCAGCTGCTCCAAAAACCGGTCAGAAAGACCGGAGAGCTTCGACCTCAGAAGATGTTGAAGCAGCCGTAGACGATGAACAGCGGATTGGCGACGCTGCGCCCGGCGGCGTCCTGCATCGTGGCGTTGCCGACGAAGGCCGGCGGCGACTGCGCCTTCCAGCAGCCGTTGTACTGGACGCTCACGTCGTAGTCGACCTGCTGCAGCTGGTAGGGAACCGAGTTCGCCTGGGGCAGGAAGACGTACACGTAGCAACTCCAGTCCCCCGGGCCCGCCGCCTGGGCCCCGGGCCGGTAGCACTCGGGCCGGACGTAGAGGTGGGCGTTCGGCGGCACGCGCCGGCCGATCAGTTGTTGCTGGAGCAGAGTGGCGTTATTGAAGACGCGGCCGATCGAGTTCGAGACACGAGAGGCGGTCGCTCCGGTCGGTCCGAGGCTGCAGCCGAGCGCGAGGGCGGCGACTACGGCGATGCTGATGGCGACCACCTTGACCGGGGCCGTCCAACTCGGACCCTGTCCGCTGACCCCACTGAGGAAGTCCCGCCGGCGCATGATGGCCCAACTGGCGCTCAGGCACGCGGCAATCCAGAGCACCGATACCACGCCCCCGACGATCAACTGCCCAAAGTAGGGGTGGCTGGTGAACAGGCCGTGCCAGCCGTCGAAGGCCGAGCCGATCAGCAGCTCGTGGACGATCACGCCCTTACCGATCAGGTCGAGCAACTGCGTGATGAGCGCGACCAACAGCGGGCCGAGCACGCCGAGGATGCCGTTACGGGTGGCGACGGAAAACAGGATCGCGACGCTCGTGTAGGCGAGCACGGGGAGAAGGCAGATCAGCCAGCTGACGACGGTCAGGGCGAACATCCGGCCGGCGGAGGTGAGAACTCCGCTGAGGTTCACCAGCGCATGCGCGCCGACCAGGACGATCCCGGCGATCAGGCTCGACGCCGCCAGGACCAGCATCAGCCCCACCACCAACGCGGCCACCGCCAGCAGCTTGCCGGCAAACACGTCCTCACGCGTGCACGAGCGGGTGAGGATCGTCTTCCAGGTGCCGTGCCGATCCTCGGAGGAGAAGAGATCACCGGCCAGCACGCCGGCGATGATCGGAAAGCCCCAGGACGCCGCGAAGCCGAGGATCACCAGTGAGACGGCGAACCCCGACGAATGGACCCAGAAGCCGAACAGGGCATCGGACGGAGTCCCACTCTGGACCTTGAGGATGGCGGCAAACGCGAACGGACCGAGCACACAGACGAGCAACAGGATGCGCGTGGTCAGCTGCGCCATCAGCTTCGAGAGCTCGGTCTCGTAGGAGTTGCGGACTCCGTCGCTGAGGCCGGGCTGCGGGCGATCGACCGGCGCGGTGGGGGCGAGGGCGGTCATGCGCCGGCGAGGATCGTGTCGGTGAGCTGCTGGGGCTCGAGCGCGTCGAGCGCCACGTCATCGTGCTCGGTGGTGAGCGCGAAGAACATGCTTTCGAGCGGGCTGACCACCAGCTCCAGGCGGCGGATCAGGACGCGCGCGTCGCCGAGCGCAACCACGAGCTCGTCCATCTGCGCCTGGCGGGCGGCTACGGCCAGACCGCCGCGTGCCGCACGCTGAATCCGAATCCCCTGGATGCGGGCCGCCAGGTCAAGCGCGTGCGTGTCGTCGCTGGTGAACAGCGCGTAAGCGGAGCCGGGCGCCTGGGCGTCGAGCTCGGCGGCGGTCCCGTCCCACACCGCTCGCCCGTGACGCACCACCGTGTAGGAGTCGCACACCTTCTCGAGCTCTCCGATCTGGTGGCTCGAGAGCAGGACGGCCACCCCGTCGGCGGCCAGCTCGCGGACGAGCTTGGCGACGGCCCGGGTGCCCGCCGGGTCCAGGCCGCTGGTCGGCTCGTCGAGTAGGAGCAGCCGCGGGTGGCGCAGCAACGCCGCGGCCAGGCCGAGTCGCTGACGCATCCCGGTCGAGTAGCCACTCACCCGGTCGCCCGCTCGAGCGGCCAGGTCGACGCGCGTCAGCACCTCGTCGATCTGGCCGGCCGCCGCGGATCCTCCGTCGAGCTTGGCCAGCAGCTTCAGATTGGACCGGCCGGAGAGGTACGGGTAGAAGCAGGGCTCCTCCACGAAGCCCCCGACGGCCTCCAGCACATCCCCGCCGAGATGGTCGAGCCTGTGACCGAGGAGCTCGACGGCGCCCTGGTCCGGCCGGATCAGGCCGAACAGCATTCGCAGCAGCGTCGTCTTGCCGGCGCCGTTGGGTCCGAGTAACCCGCGCACCTCGCCTGCCGCGATCACGAGATCGAGCCCGTCGACCGCAGTCGTCGCCCCGAAGCGCTTAACCAGTCCTGTCGCCCGGACGGCGTCCACGGCGCGAATATACCTAGCGACTGAGGGCCTGTGAACGTCGAGAGGCAGGCCGCGCGCCCGGGCAAAGTACAACCACAAGATGGATACAAGTCAGTAACACCAAACGCCCGGGGGCCGGTGATAGGGTGCCCCCGGCGCTCCGGTCACAGCGCCACCGCCCGAAAAGCCGGGCGTCGACTAGATCCGGTCTCCGGGGAGGAATACGGTGAGGAATCTCGTGTCGGTTCGGACGCGTGTGCGTCGGCGTGGTCGAGTAGCGATCGTCGCAGCTCTGGCAACCTGCATCGGGGTCGTTGGTGTCGCCTCAGCCTGGGCCGGTGGGTTCAATCCGTTCGGCGACAATCAGGTCGCCGCCCAACCCCTGAGCAGCGCGATCCTGCTGCCGACGAACCAGTGGATCTCCCCGCTCGGGAAGCGCATCCTCGACAACGACGGCACCGGCGGCGCCGGCCAGATGGGCGCCCGGCTCGTGTCGAGCGCGATCAGCCCCAACGGCCAATACCTGGCGGCGCTGGGCTGGAATAATTTCCAGGGCTTCCTGACGATCGTCGACCTGAAGACCGGGACGATCGTGTCGCAAACCGCGCTCACTGGGGACTCGGCCGGGGACGATCCGACGGTCGCCGCCGACGGGCCGCTGTTCACGCCAAGCCCGACCGCCGGCACCGAGACTCTCTGGGTTCCGCAGTCGGAGTTTCTGCAGAAGTACAGCTTCAACGACAGCACTGGCGCGGCCACCCCGGAGGGGTCGATCTTTCTGTGCGGCACCCCAAACGAACCTCCCAGCTATACATACTGCAGCGGCTACGACGACGCCGGGGAGTTCGGCGAGAACAGCGCCCAAGCCAGCGACGTCGCGAACGGGGCCGAGCTGCCATCCGGAATGGCGCTGTCGCCGGACGGATCGAAGCTGTACGTGGCACTCAACGGCGCCAACAAGCTCGGCGTGATCGACACCGCCAACGACACCGTGCTCGACGAGATCCCGGTCGGGAATGCGCCTCGTCAGGTCGTCCTCGCCAACAAAAACGGCACGGAGTTCGCCTACGTGTCGAACGAGGGCGGGCGGCCGTCCAACGCGGGTGACAGGTGCACGAACCTGTCCGACGGGACGTCGATCGTGTCCAACTGCTCCACCGGCGGTGCCAGCACGGGGACGGTCTCGGTGGTCAGCCTCAACTCCGGCCTGGGCGCCAACCAGGGCCAGGAGACTCAGGAGATCCCCGTCGGCCTCGAACCCACGGCGCTCTTCCAGAACGGCAACGCGCTGTTCGTCGCCAACTCCAACGACGACAGCATGTCGGTGATCGACGAGCGGACGAACACCGTGACGCAGACGGTGCGGACCAACCCAGTCCCCGGCGCCACCGTGGGCAGCTACGCCAACGCGATCAGCATGTCTGGCTCGAACGTGCTGGTCAGCATCGGGCGCGACAACGCGATCGCGGTGTATCGCTACGACGGCCTGTCCCAGCCGATGCGGCCGGTCGGGCTGCTCCCGACCGACTGGTACCCCGTGGAGGTCCAGCCCGATAACGCGCTTGGAAACGGCACGATCGTGGTCACCAACGACAAGGGCATCGGCGCCCAGGGCCCCACCATTGACCCTCTCCCGTCCACATCATGCACGGGGTACCCTGCGAATGCGAGCTACGGCTGCATCAACAAGGGC
Source organism: Solirubrobacteraceae bacterium (assembly GCA_035504535.1). GTDB lineage: Bacteria > Actinomycetota > Thermoleophilia > Solirubrobacterales > Solirubrobacteraceae > Palsa-465. The sequence continues at coordinate 6,042 of DATJRS010000006.1, forward strand.
ATCTACACCGAGCCGGTCTGTAGCGGCTGCAACGCGTACGGGCGCAACACCTATCAGGACACCGGCAGCGTGACCACGTTCACGATGCCAACGACGGATTGGCAGCTCGGCCACGACACCCGGACCGTCTTCACCGACAACGACTGGAACCAGATCAGGCCGATCAACCAGGGCGACTACGACACCGTGCCGCGGGTCATTCCGGCCCACCTCGGCGGGTACTCGCCGATCAAGCATGTCGTCGTGATCGTCCGGGAGAACCGGACCTACGACCAGGTGCTGGGCGACATAACCAGCCTCGACGGCCAGTCGGTTAACGGCGACCCCGCCGACGCCCAGTTTGGCGCCCAGGTGACACCGAACGCCCACGCGCTGGCCGAGCGCTTCGGCGATTTGGACAACTTCTACGACGAGGGCACCCTCTCCGCCGACGGTCACAACTGGCTCGTCCAGGCCGAGGCCAATGACTACGTCGAGAAGGAGTTCGGGGCGTTCTACCGCTCGTATCCGTCCCAGGCGGGTGACGCGCTGGCCTACCAGCGCGACGGCTTCCTCTGGAATGCGGCCGAGAGGGCCGGCCTGAGCGTGCAGAACTTCGGCGAGTACATCTACAACCCGTACAGCCTCCCTTCGGACACTCCCACGTGCCTGCCACCCAACGCCCCGGCAGGTACCTCCCCGTCCACTTGGGACTGTTTCTACGCCGAGTCGCAGTGGCTCGAGAACGGACGCCAGGGGACGGAGCCGATCAGCAACGCGTGCCAGTACACGAAGGCTCAGTCAGACATCCCGTCGCTACAGGCGATCACCGATCCCTGCTTCCCGAACTTCCAGCTGTCGATCCCGGACCAGTATCGGGTCGACCAGTGGTTGCCGGTGTTCCAGCAGCAGGAGAAGTCCGGGAAGATGCCCAACCTGACGTTCATGTGGCTGATGACTGACCACACGACCGGCAGCGGCGTGCCGGATCCGGTGGCCCAGGTCGCCGACAACGACCTCGCCGTCGGCCGGGTCGTGGACACGATCAGCCACAGCCGGTTCTGGAAGAGCACGGCGATCTTCATCGTCGAAGACGACACCCAGAACGGCGTCGACCACGTCGACGGCCACCGCGGCCCGGCGTTCGTGGTCAGCCCCTATTCGGCCTCCGGAGTGGAGAACGAGTACGACACCCAGCTCAACATGGTCAAGACCATCGAGCAGATTCTCGGCATCCACGCGATGAACCAGGAGGACTGGGCGGCGGAGCCGATGTACAGCGCGTTCACGGATCATCCGAACTTCGCGCCTTACACCGCGCAGCCAAACCAGATCCCGCTCACTCTGGGCGCCCCCGGCTATTCGGCGACGCTGACCTCGCCGGCGGCCGACTCTACCCCCGCCGAGCGCGGGGCGTTCAGGCCGCAGGGCGTCGTCCCGGCCAACATGGAGTCGGTGTACAAGGCCTGGGAGGCGTGGGTCGCCAAGCAGGGGCGTGACGGCCACTTCGACGGTCCGGACCGGGTCAACCCGCAGCAGCTGAACCGGTTCGACTGGTACTCCGCGCATGACTGGCGCGTGGCGTATCCGGGCGATCCGAAGGTGTACCTGCCTGACCAGGTGCCCGGCCGGAATCTCCCTGCCGCGTACCTGGGCGACGACTGACAGCCGATTGGCGACTCTGGCGGCGGGCAGCGAGCCCGCCGCCGACTGTCGCTCGCCGGCGGCGACTGGCCGCGGCCCCCGGTCGCGTCGCCTCAGCGTCGCGGGAGCTTGAACGCCGCCATCACACACGTAACCTGGGCGGCATCAGGTGCGGGCGTGGTGATGGGAACGGGCCGCTTAGGGTGCGCGCGCAGGCCCTGGATCACGATCTCGAGGTAGCGGCGCCAGAGATCCGGCTCGACGTCTCGAGCGGAGTCGAGGATCGTCGTCAGCATCAGCATCAGCATCGGGACGTCCTCGGGCTGGAAGTCCTCGCGTAGGGCGCCGGCGTCCTTGGCGCGCTGGACCACCTGCGCCGCGAGCGGGAACATGCGATCGCGGATCTTCCCCACTCGCTCCGCGCCTTCCGGCGTCCCGAGCATGATCTGCCGGAACGCCCGGTCGCAAGCCTGCATCTCCAGGTTGCGCCACAGGAAGCCGGTCAGCCCACGCCACGGGTCCGGATCCGCCAGGGCCTCCTCCACCAGCGCCACGAGCTGAGCGGTCTGCTGCTCGAAGAGCTCCTCGATCAGCTGACACTTCTCCGGGAACCGGCGGTAGACGGTGCCGACGCCGACGCCCGCGTGGTGGGCGACGTCATTGAGCGTGACGCCGAGACCCTGCTCGGCGAACAACGCCCGGGCGGCATCCATGATCCGCTGGCGGTTGCGCTCGGCGTCCTTGCGGAGGGGTCGATCGGGGAGCTCGGTCTGGGCCATGACCGGAGGATAGCAAAAGTGGATTGACAGTATCCAGTTTTCTGCTAGGCTTCCCATAAACCGGATATCAGCTATCCATTTGCGAAGACACGGAGCCCGCTATGACCGTCGATCACCCCCACCACACCAAGCGCTGGACAATCCTCTTGATCCTCGCGTTGGCCCAGCTGATGGTCGTGCTGGACGCGACGATCGTGAACATCGCGCTCCCCTCCGCCCAGCGGGCGCTGCACTTCGCGAACTCCGAGCGGCAGTGGATCGTGACCGCGTACGCCCTGGCATTCGGCAGCCTGCTGCTGCTTGGCGGACGGATCAGCGACCTGTTCGGCCGCAAGTGGACGTTCGTGGGTGGCCTGGCCGGGTTCGCCATCGCCTCGGCGGTCGGCGGCGCGGCCCAGTCGTTCGACATGCTCGCCGCCGCACGGACCTTCCAGGGCGCGTTCGGCGCGCTCCTGGCTCCGGCCGCCATGTCGCTGCTGACGACGACGTTCACCGACCCGGCCGAGCGCAACAAGGCCTTCGGGATCTGGGGAGCGATCGCCGGCGCCGGCGCCTCAGTCGGCCTGATCCTCGGAGGCGTGCTCACCCAGACGCTGAGCTGGCGCTACAGCATGTACGTGAACCTGATCTTCGCGACGATCGGGATCGTCGGCGCGCTCGCGCTGCTTCACAACGAGGCTCCGGCGGTGAAGCCGAAGCTCGACATCCCGGGTGTCCTGGCTGTGTCAGCCGGCCTGTTCTCGCTCGTGTTTGGCTTCTCGCACGCCGAGACCACCAGCTGGGGCAACCACACGACGCTCGCGTTCCTTTTCGCCGGTGTGTTGCTGCTCGCGCTGTTCGCGGTCATCCAGTCTCGCAGCCGCAATCCGCTGCTCCCCCTGCGAGTCGTGACCGACCGCAACCGGGCCGGGTCATTCCTCACGATTGGCATCGCAGGCTCGGCCGTGTTCGCCGTGTTCCTGTTCCTGACCTACTACCTCCAGCAGGGCCGCGGGTACTCCCCGGTGGCGACCGGCATCGCGTTCCTGCCGATGACCGCCGCCGTGATGATCTCGGCCGCGGTCGCGACGAACAAACTCCGCGCCCGGTTCGGCCCGCGTCCGCTGATCGTGACCGGAATGCTCCTGGGGGCGGGCGGAATGCTCTACCTGACCCGGCTCAGCGTCGACTCGAGCTACGCCACGGGGATCCTGCCGGCCCTCATCGCGATCGGCGCGGGCCTGGGGCTGGCGATGGCCAGCGCGATGAACAGCGCCACGCTGGGCGTGCGTCCGGCCGACGCCGGCGTCGCCTCGGCCACCGTCAGCGCGTCGCAGCAGATCGGCGGCTCGCTCGGGACCGCGCTCCTCTCGACCGTCGCCACCAGCGCGCTGACGAGCTACATCGTGGGCGCCCACACCCATCCCACGCGACTGCTCCTCGCCCACGCCGCGGTCCACGGTTACGTCACCGCGTTCGCCTGGGCGGGCGTGCTCTTCGCGATCGGGGCGATCATCGCCGGCGTCCTGTTCGAGCCGGGCACCAAGGCGCTCGAGGTCGATCCGGCCGCGGCCCCCGCGCTGGCCCACTGACCGATCTGCTCACCGTGTCCGCGACGACGACACCCGAAACACCCGCCGCCACCCGGCGCGCGATGTGGCGCTCGAAGATCGCCCGGCAGCTGATCACGATGGCGCTGCTCGCGGCGCTGGTGATCACGCTGCTCGCCTCGGTTCCTGCGCTCCGCGGGGTCCTGCGAGAGATCCGGCACATGAACCCGATCTGGCTGGCGGTCGCGATCGCTCTCGAGTTCGCCTCCGATGTGAGTTTCGTGGTCCTGTTCCGGGGGTTCTTCGACCGGCTGCCCGCCCGCGAGACGCGCGCCCTGGCATGGACCGAGCAGGCGACGGGGGCACTGCTGCCCGGCGGTGGTGCCGGCGGACTGGCGATCGGCGGCTGGCTCGCTCACCTGGCCGGCGCTCCGCTCGAGTGGATCGTCCGCCGCTCGGGGGGCGTCTTCTTCCTGACCAGCGCCGTCAACGGCGCCACCGTGATCGGCGCCGGCATCGCGCTGGTCCTCGGCGCGGCCGGCCCGCACGATTTTGTCCGCACCGGTCTGCCGGCTCTGCTGGTCGCCCTGGGCATCGCGTCGGTTGCCGCCCTGCCGCTCGTGGTTCGCTCCCGGCCGCACACGCCGCGCTGGATCCGCGGGATCAGCGCGGGGGTCGACGACGCCGAGCGAACCACCTTCCGTCACCCGAGCTGGCGGCTCGGCGGTGCCCTGGGCTACCTGGGCTTCGACATCGCCGTCCTGTGGACGTGCCTGCACGCGTTCGGTGACACGACCGGCGTCCCCGCGGTCGTTCTCGCCTACAACATCGGCTACCTCGCCAACGCCCTGCCGATCCCGGGCGGCATCGGCGTCCTCGACGCCGGGCTGGCCGGCGCGCTCGTCCTGTACGGCGCTTCTGGAACCGATGCTGCCGCGGCGGTCCTCGTCTACCACGCGATCGCCCTCTGGGTTCCCGGGCTCGGCGGCTCGCTGGCCTATCTGCGGCTTCGCCCGCGTCTCGTCAACGACCCGGCGGCGCCGCAGCTGTACGTCGATCACGACTCGCGGGCGAGCGGCCCTTCCTGCGCCGCGCGTCCGCGGGCCGTGGCGATGCGTTCCCGGTCTCGCTCGGTCAGGCTGCCTGCCGGGGAGCGATGAACTGCTCGATCCAGTCGCCGGTGACCTGCCGGGTCGTCGCGTTGATGCGGTTCCAAGCGTTGATTCCGGCGATGGCAAGAACCAGCCCACCGAGCTGGGGCTCGTCGTAGTGGCGGGCCGCGTCGTCCCAGACCTCGTCCGAAACGGACTCGGGGCGATCGGCGATGCGGGTGACCGCCTCGGTCAGCGCCAGCGCGGCGCGCTCGGCTTCGGTGAAGTACGGCGCCTCCCGCCAAGCGGCGACGGTGAAGATGCGCGCGTCCGACTCGCCGAGATTCTTGAGCTCCCTGGCGTGCATGTCGACGCAGACTGCGCAGCCGTTGATCTGGCTCGCGCGCAGCTCGACCAGCTTGATCGTCGTCTCGGGTAGGCCGGTCTCATGGACGGCCCTGCCGAGCCTCTGGAGCGCCGCCATGGCGCCCGGAACCGTCTGTGCCGGGCTTTCGATTCGTGCCTGCATGGTGATCCTCCAAGCGGAGTGGCTTATTTTCTCTCTACCCAGATGACACCGCTCGGGTGCCGAGTGTGACCGCCCTACGGGCGCGATGAGTTACGGGCGGCTCGGCGGTCCTAAGGTAAAGCGCTCGAGAGGCGAACCAACCCCCGGAGGTGGAGATATGCCCGAGCACACGACTGGAACGCGCGAGGAATGGCAAACAGCGCGCGCTGAGCTGGCCAAGCTCGAGGCGCAGTACGCGGAGCTCGGAGAGAAGGTGACCGCGCAGCGGCGCGAGCTGCCCTGGGTTGCCGTGGAGAAGGAGTACGTGTTCGACACCCAGGAGGGCAAGAAGACGCTCGGCGAGCTGTTCGAGGGGCGCTCCCAGCTGCTCGCCTACAACATCATGTTCGGGCCCGATTACACGCTCGGAGCGTGTCCCGGTTGCACGAACCTCGGCGACGAGCTCAGCGTTCCGCGCGTGCACATGGGCCACCGCGACGTGACGCTGATCTGCTTCTCGCGCGCGCCGATCGACCGGCTCACCGCCTACAAGGAGCGGATGGGCTGGGAGTTCCCGTACGTCTCGACCTACGGCACCGATTTCCCGTTCGATTTCAGTCTCGCGCTGACTCCGGATGGGGCGCAGGGCGTGCCGGAGCTCCAGGGGATAATCGCCGACCCGCCCGAGTGGCTCGACGAGTGGTCGCGCCAGATCGGCGCCAAGCTCGAGGACGGCCTGCGCGAGGCGCCGAGCTTCATCGCCTTCGCGCGCGAGAACGGGACCATCTACCACACCTACACGGTGCAGGCACCCGACCCGTTCGTCGCGCCGTACCACGCGTTCCTGATGGCGCGCACGCCGAAGGCCGGATCTGCCGAGCCCCGCGCCTGGCGCAAGGACGAATATCCGGACTGACTCTTGCTGGGCCTCGCTGCGCTCGGCATCCGTGGGGCCGTGCGACCCCGTCCGGACGGGGTGGACGGCCCCACGGATGCCGCGCGCCGGCTCGGTCCACGGCGGCACCGCGACTCGTGCGCGCGGCCCCAATCGACCCTACAGACGCGCTTGCAGCCAGTCCACGATCATGCTGGAGGCCCGCTCGGGATCTTGCAGGATCGGATTGTGGGACCAGCCCTCGACCACTTGGAGCTCGATCAGGGGCGACGCCTGAGCCAGCGCCGACCAGGCCCGCTCCCGCATCGCGCGGCGCTCGGCCGGCTCGCCGCACGCGATCAAGAGCGTCGGGATCTCGATCCGCTCGGCCCGCGCGCGGGCGTCGTCGTCTACGACGGCGAGTAGCAGGTCGGCCATCCCGTCGGGCCTTGCCCGCTGGCGGACCTCACCGTCCACCTCCGCGAACACATCACGGACATAGCCCTGCAGCGCGGGAGTCACCTCGCCCCCGATCATCGCCGCGAGCTGCCCGAACGCGGTGTCCCAGTCCGGGAAGCGCGGGCCGTTGGCTTCCATCCAGGTGATCAGCTGGGCGGGTCCCGATTTCACCGGCATGCCGAGCTCGACATAGTCCTCGGCGCTCAGGAAGCCGCCGTCGATCAGCACCGCCGCGCGGAGCTCTGCCGGCGGGTTCGCGGCGAGTCCGATCGCGACGTAGGCGCCGAGTGAATGACCCACGACCGCGCGGCATCCGGACACCTCGGCGACGTCGCGAGACACATCGACGAGCCGGTCCAGGGTGCACGGACCGAGCGGCGCCGAGCCGCCGGAGCCGGGAGGGTCGACGGCCACGCCCCGCCACGGCAAGGCGGAAGCCAGAGGGTCGAAATATGCGCCTGAGGAACTGAGCCCGGGCCAGAGCAGGATGCCCGCCTGCGCCGGGTCACCCCACTCCCGAACCGCCAGCCCACCGATTACGCGGTCGCGCACGCGGCGCAACCTACCGCAGACTAGGCTGCCCGCGTGGCCTCGCATCTGCGTCGGTGCTTCGTCGTCCCCCACACGCACTGGGATCGCGAGTGGTACCTCCCGTTCGAGCAGTTCCAGCTCAGGCTCGGGGCGGTGGTGGACGAGGTGCTCGACGTGCTCGAGCGGGATCCGGAGTTCACCTCGTTCACGCTCGACGGCCAGGCCGTCGTGCTCGAGGACTACCTCGAGGCGCGACCCGCCAACGAGCGACGGCTGCGCGAGCTGCTCGCCGACGGGCGCCTGGAGGTCGGGCCGAGCTACATCCTGCCCGACGAGCTGCTCGTGGCCGGCGAGTCGTTGGTGCGCAACCTGCTGCTGGGAAGGATCGTGTGCGAGCGGTTCGGCGCCCAACCGTCGCCGGTCGGCTACCTGCCCGACAGCTTCGGGCATCCGCTGCAGCTGCCGCAGATCCTGGCCGGGTTCGGCATCGACAGTTTCATCTTCTCGCGCGGCCTGGGCGATGAGCTCGACGAGCTCGGCGTCATGTTCCGATGGCGCGCACCGGATGGCAGCGAGGTGCTCGCGATCCAGCAGCTCGCGAGCTACTCGAACTTCGGGCACGTGGGCGATGCGAACGACGCGCACGCGCGCGTGGAGTCGATCGAAGAGCGGTTCGGCCCGCAGCTGGCGCGAGCCGGCGTCCACGAGCTGCTGCTGTGCGCGGGCGACGACCACGTGCGTATCCGACCCGACCTGCCGTCACTGTGCACCGAGCTGGAGGCGAGGCGGCCCGGAACCACGTTCGTCATTGCCGGGTACCGCGAGTACGTGGATGCGCTCGCGCCGGCGCGGTTGCCGGCATGGAGCGGCGAGCTGCTCGGCAGCCGGCTTCAGAACATCCTGCGCGGCGTCAACTCCGCGCGGCTGTATCTCAAGCGCGCCAACGAGACGGCGGAAAGCCGGCTGCTCGCGGTCGAGACCCTGGGCGCACTGCGCACCCTGCATACGGGGGAGCGGTTTCCCATCGACGACTTCCGGCTGGCTTGGGGCAGGCTCCTGCGTTGCCAGCCGCACGATTCGATCTGCGGCTGCTCGTGCGACGAGGTCCACCGCGACATGCTCGTCCGCTACGAGCTGCTCGAGCGCACGGTCGCCGCGCTCGGCCGCCGCGCACTCGCGGGACTCCGCACGGATTCAGATGGCTCCGTCGGCGGCAGGGTCGGTGTGGTGAACGTGCTCCCGGTGCGCCGGCGAGGGCTGGTCGAGGTGGCCGGGATGGAGCCAGTGGTGCTCGAGCTCGAGGGGTTCAGCGCTCGCACCATCGACATGACGCCGGCGCCGAGTCGCTTGGAAGGTGCCGACGGTGCCGCGATCGAGAGCGACCGCTTCCGGGTGGAGGCGGGCGGCGATGGCACGTTCACGTTGCTCGACAAGCGGACCGGGCGGCGCTTCGAGCATCTGCACCGCCTCGAAGACGAGCTCGACATGGGCGACCTCTACAACTTCTGCCCGGTCGACGGCGCGCCACCCTGGCGCAGCCGCAGTGCGGCCGTCCGGGTTCTTCGCGTGGGCCCTCCGGTCTGGGAGCTCGAGCTGCAGGTCACGGCCGAGCGCCCCGCCGGCCTCGACGCGGACCTGCAACCGGAAAGCGAGGTGCGGCCTCTCGCCGTCACCACGCTGGTGCGGCTCGTCGAAGGACTCGAGCGCATCGAGTTCCGCATGACGGTCGAGAACACCACCCGGGATCACCGCCTGCGCGTCGTGTTCGGAGTCGGCGCCGCGACGCCCGCGGCCGCGGTCCGCGCCGAAGGTCACTTCGCGCTGGTGGAGAGGCCTCTCGAACTGGTGCAGCCGCGCGCCGAATGGGTCGAGCCACCCGATCCGACGCAGCACACGCTCGGCGCGGTCGCACTCGGCCCGCTCGCCCTGCTGACGAAGGGGCTGCCCGAGTACGAGGCCCGGGTCGCGCCCGATGATGACCCCGCCCGTGCCGAACTCTGCCTCACCCTGCTTCGCGCGGTCGGGGTCATCTCGCGGCCCAGCGGTGCGATCACCACCCGCCCGCTCGGCGCCGGGCCGCAGGTCTCGACACCCGAGGGGCAGTGCCTCGGGCGCCACGAACTCGAGTACGCGCTGCTCGCCGACGCGGACACGCTCGACGCCGTTGCGTTGCTGCGCGCCTCCCAGGATTACCGGCTCGGGTTCGTCGTCGTCGACGGCGGGGCGCAGCTCGATCCACCGTTGTCGGTGGACGGCGCGGTGGTGTTCTCATGCTTGAAGGGAGCCGAGGACGGCGACGGTCTGATCCTGCGCTGCTTCAACCCGGGGGTCTCGACCGAAAGCGTGCGCATCACGGGAAACGTGACGGTGACACGCCTGCGTCTGGACGAGACGCACACCGGCGCGGCGCGCGAGCCGACCGGGGCCGGCGCGTCGCTCGATGTCGCCGGTGGAGAGATAGGCACGTTTCGCCTGCTACCAGCAGCTTTATGAGTGTCCGAATTCCTACTGGCGCATGCCCTCAAACGATCGTCCAGACTGCGCCCAATGCTTGCCTTGCGGTGTATCTTCATGTGGCCGCAATCTGGGCGGCAGACACGCGTTTGTAGGGGGACAGTGATGAGCGCAATCCGGCGCCGGCTTGCCGGCCTCTCGATTCTTGTGACTCTCGGCGTCATGGCGGTGCTCGCGATGCCCGTCTCGGCCGCGCAGGCCGGCGTAATCAACTTGAGTGCGTGCAACATCGCATCGCTCAGCCAGCCGTTCTCTCCATGGCTCGACCCGTCGTGGTACGAGCTCGCGCCGGGTGGCGACTTCGAGAGCGACGGGTGGACTCTGTCGGGCGGCGCAGCGCGAGTGCCGGGGAGCGAACCGTTTGCCGCGACGGGGACGCTCGGCTCCTGGTCGCTCTCGCTCCCCGCCGGCGCCTCCGCTGAATCACCGCCGACCTGCGTAGATGCCGCGTACCCGACGATCCGCTTCTTCACCGAAGGGACGGGCCTGCTCGAGGTCAACGTCGTGTACGGGAACGTGACACTGCCCGCGGGCGTCGATGTCGTCGCCGGCGGGTGGGCTCCGTCTCTGCCGATGCTGACCGATTCCGCGCTGGTGGCGGCGACGTCGGACGGGAGCGCTCAGGTGTCCATTCAGCTGAACGCGCTCGCGGGCGACGTGCGCGTTGATGACGTGTTCGTCGATCCATGGAATAGGGGCTGATCCACCGGCGTCCTCCGGGGCGTGTCAGGCGAATGCTGATCGACACCTACCAGACGCCGAGTGCCGAGAGCCTGCTGCGCCTGGGCCAGGAGCGTCATACCGAACGCAGGGAGGCGCGCCGGCTACTGACGACCGAGGCCGCAGGAGCCGCTGCATTTGTGGGGGCCGCCGGCGCGCTGGCGGTGTTCGCGTCCTCACCCCGTTCGCTCTCAGCCTGGCCACTGATCGTGACCGTGGCGGCCTACGTCCTCGCCGGCCGCGTGCAGTTCCCGGTCGGGAGCGCATGGACGGCGCCGACCGAGCTCGTCTTCGTGCCGATGCTGTTCGTCCTCCCCACCCCGCTCGTGCCGTTGATCGTCGCCGTCTGTTCGGTCGCCGACCGACTTCCGCAGGCCGCGCGAGGCCACGTCGAGCCGACGCGACTACTCGCTCGGGTTGGGGACAGCTTCTACGCCCTGGGACCCGCGTTCGTCCTGGTGCTGGCCCACGCCCAGACGTTCGCGTGGCATCAGTGGCCTCTGTATGTGGCCGCGTTCGCGGCGCAGATCGCGTTCGACCTATGCGCCGGGCTCACTCGCACCTGGTTCGCGGAAGGGGTGCGGCCCTCCGGCCAGCTGCCGATGCTCTGGCTGTATGCCACCGACGCCAGCCTGGCGTGCATCGGGCTGCTGATCGCCGCGGCCGCCGTGGACCGGCCGGCCCTCGTGCTCTTGGCACTGCCCCTCATCGGTCTCATGGGAACTTTGGGACGTGAGCGCCGCCAACGCCTCGAATACTCGCTCGCGCTGACCGGCGCCTACGACGAGGTCCGAGCGACCAACGCGGAGCTGCACGAGAAGGCGCGGCTCCTCGCAGCGCAGAACCGCGACATCGAGCTCAAGAACGAGGAGGTCGAGCTGGCGCGCCGCGGCCTGGAAGAGAAGGCGGCCCAGCTCGCCCTGGCCTCAAAGTACAAGTCCGAGTTTCTGGCCAACGTGTCACACGAGCTGCGCACGCCGCTGAACTCGATGCTCCTGCTCTCCCGACTGCTGTCCGACAACGAAAGCGGGTCACTGTCCGAGCGCGAGGTGGAGTTCGCCCGCACGATTGGCTCGGCCGGCAACGACCTGCTGTCGCTGATCAACGACATCCTGGACCTGTCCAAGGTCGAGGCGGGCCGCATGGAGCTCGAGATAACTCCGGTTCCCCTGTCGGATGTGTGCGCGGACATCGAACGGGCATTCCGCCCGCTGGCCGAGGAGAAGGGCCTGTCCTTCGCGATCGAGCTGGACCCGATTCTTCCGTCCTCGATCGCCTCCGATCGGCAACGCCTCGGCCAGGTGCTCCGAAACCTGCTTTCCAACGCGTTCAAGTTCACGCGCGAGGGCGGGGTGCGCCTGTCGGTCGGCTATCCAGTCGATGACCACAGGCGTCCGGTCACCGACGCGCGGCGCGAGGCCGAGCAGGTGATCGCGTTCACGGTCACCGATACGGGCGTCGGCATCCCCGAGGACAAGCTGAAAGCAATCTTCGAGGCCTTCCAGCAGGCGGATGGGTCAACCTCGCGCAAGTACGGCGGGACCGGCCTGGGCCTGTCCATCTCGCGCGAGATCGCGCGCCTGCTCGGGGGAGAAATCCACGTGGAATCCGTCCTCGGCCTCGGCAGCCGGTTCTCCTTGCTGGTTCCCGCCGCGCCGCGCACGGCGCGGCTATCGCCCGATCCGGCAGCGGCGCTCCCGGCCGTCCAGGACCCGGCGCGCGGAGCAGAGCAGGATCTCGCCGACGACAGCGAGCAGATCGGCCCGGCCGACCGCGTGCTGCTCGTGGTCGACTCGGACGCCGACCGGGCGCACGCGACGCTCGAGATTCTGCACGGGCGCGGGCAGAAGGCGATCGTCGCCGGCGAAACCGGCGCCGTGCTCGAGCTTGCCCGCGAGCACCGCGTCGAGGCGGTGCTGCTCGCCGGAGACGCCCACCGGATCGAGTCCGGACTGACCGAGCTCAAGCGTCATGGCGAGACGCGCCACCTCCCGGTGGTGGCCATCGGTGGAATGGCGGCCCGTCTGCCGGCGCTGCGGTTGGGCGCAGCCGGGTTCGTGGAGCGCTCCATGGTCGGCCAAGCGCTCGACCCGGCGCTCGCGCGCGTGGATGCACTGACCGAGACACGAGCCCGGCGTGTAGCGCTCGTCGACCACGGCGGAGACGTCGAGCCGCTCGCCCGGGCGCTGCGTAGCATCGACGAGGTCGAACTCGTCCGAATCGAATCGGGCGACGCCGCGGTCGCGCTGCGAGCGGCGACGTGCGACCTGGTCGTCATGTCCTTCGAGGGGCGGGAGACGGATGCCTTCGCCACGCTTCGCGAGCTGGTGACCGAGCAGGTGCTGCGCGACGTCCCGCTGGTCGCTTATCTCTCCCGCGAGCTCAGCCGCGTGCAGCGCGCCCGCCTCGATGCCCTGGCGAAGGCGGCGGTCATCGCCGTCGTCGACTCCCCCGAGCTCCTGGCCGACCGCGCGACGCTGTTCCTGCACCGCGAGCCGGCGACGCTGCCCAGTTCGATGCGCAGCCTGCTCGATCGTCTGAGAGGCGGCGACGCGCCGCTGCACGGCAGGAAGGTGCTGGTCGTCGACGACGACATCCGCAGCGCCTTCGCGCTCACCTCGGTGCTCGAGCAGCAGGACATGAAGGTCGTCTACGCCGAGAACGGACGCGAAGGACTCGAGCGCCTGGCGCAGCACGCCAACACCGATGTCGTGCTGCTCGACATCATGATGCCGGAGATGGACGGCTACGAGACGGCCCGCGCCATCCGCGCAATGCCGCGCCACGCCAACCTGCCGATCATCGCGCTCACCGCGAAGGCGATGAAGGGCGATCGGGACAACGCGATCGCCGCCGGAGCGTCGGACTACATCGCCAAGCCGGTCGACGTGGACGAGCTGCTGTCGATGATGCGCGGCTGGCTTCAGACCTCCTGAGCGGCTGGCTCCAGACCTCCTGAGCGGCTGGCCCTTCGCGGGCGGACCGCGGACGGGCGTGAAAAAACGCTCACGCCGCTCTGCTCGCTGGCGTCATGCGCGCTTCTGCACCTGGTGGATGCAGAACCGCGCACGGTGTGGCGAGGACGTCGGCAAAGCGCGCTTTTGCAGGCACGCACGGCAGAATGCTGAGTCGTGGGGTGCGATTGGCTGCTGATCGATGGATCGAGCCTGATCTTCCGCGCGTTCTACGGAACGCGTGACCGAGGGCCGGCGCCCAACGGGCGGCAGGCCAACGCCGTCCAGGGCTTCCTGGAGCGACTGGCTCGGCTGATCGATCAGCGCCGGCCCGGGCGGCTCGCGGTGGCCGACGACCAGGCCTGGCGGCCCGACTGGCGGGTCGAGCTGATCCCGACCTACAAATCGCACCGGGTGGCCGAGCCGGTCCCGCCCGGGCTCATACCCCAGCTCCCGGTGATCCGCGAGCTGCTCGACGCGATCGGAATCGACATGGTCGGCGTGCCCGATCACGAGGCCGAGGACGTGATCGCCACCTGGTGCCGGCTGGCCTCGGGCACGATCGAGATCGCCAGCGGCGACCGCGACCTGTTCGCGCTGGTGGAGGACCCGCGGGTGCGCGTCCTGTATCCGGAGAAGGCGGGCCAGGCGGTTATCGACGAGGCCGAGGTGACTCGCCGCTACGGCATCCCGGGCCGACGCTACGCGGACTTCGCGATCCTGCGCGGAGATCCGTCCGACGGGCTGCCCGGCCTCCGGGGCGTGGGCGCAGTCACCGCCGCGGGAATGATCCGCCGCCACGGTGACATCGCCGGCATCCTGCGCGACCGGGACCTGAGCGATGCCGACCGCGAGTACCTGGAGAGCGCGATGAGCGTGGTTGCACCCGTGGCCGACCTGCCGATCGAGCTGCCCGCGGGCCGGCGCGAGCGCTATCCGGCCGACCCCGGGCGGATGCAAGCGATCGCGAGCGACTACGGCGTGACCGCCGCCTGTGCCCGTCTGGTGTCGGCCGTGTCGCGCCTCTAGTAACCCGATCAGATTGAGAAACCTGCGAATAGTTCTGAGAAAAGTCAATAGGACGCGGCGGGCGTTCGGCGCTGGTCTAGCAACTCGGGTTGACAACAATGCGGACTGTCAACTAAGGTTGCTGGCATGGTTGCCGCGCCCCCCACATTCCCCCAGGATCCGGCCGACGCGCTCGCCGCCGTCGGCGCGCTGCGCCGCCTGGCCGACCGGGTCGAGGACGCCGCGGTCGAGCAGGCACTGGCCGATGGGTGGTCGTGGACCGAGGTGGCCGAGGCGCTCGGCGTGACGCGCCAGGCGGTGCACAAGAAACACGCTCCCCGGCTGCGCGGCATCCGTGGGTGGAAGGGAGGACGCTGATGTTTGAGCGATTCACCAAGGACGCGCGCGCGACCGTGCGAGACGCGCGCCGCGAGGCAGTGTCGGCGGGCGCCGACACGATCGAGGCCGAGCATCTGCTGCTCGCGCTCGCCGGCCGCGACGAGTTCCAGGCGCTCGGGCTGGACCATGACCGCCTGGCCGACGCGCTGACCGAAGAGGACCGGCGGAGCCTGGCTTCGGTGGGCGTGAACCGAGACGAAATCGAGCCTCCCCCCGCCACGCAGGCCAGGCGCGAGCCGCGCTTCGCGACGTCCTCGAAGCTCGCCCTGCAGCGCGCGCTGGCCGCGGCGAAGAAGCGCGGCGATCGTCACCTCGACGCGGGCCACGTGCTGCTCGGCGTCCTCTCAGCCGAGCACGGACGCGCCGCCCGGGCAATGCGGATAGCCGAGATCGACGTCGGGGAGCTACGCGAGCAGATCTGACGCGGGCGCGCCTCGCTCGATCATCACCGATGTCGCCTTGACGACGGCGGTCGCGCTCACGCCGGCGGCGAGACCCAGCTCTTCGACCGAGTCGCGCGTGATCGCGGCAGTGACCAGAAACGGACCCGCCTCGAGCTCGACCAGAGCCATCACCCCGTCGCACTCGACCGAGCGCACGACGCCGGTGAAGCGGTTGCGGGCCGAGCGTTCGGTTCCCGTCCGGTGGCGCGTCGGTCGCGAGGTGAGCCGGTTGATCTCCGACACCGGAACCAGGCGGCGGTTGCGGGCGTCCCGAGTGGTCTTGATCCGCCCACTGCGGTCCCAGCGACGCAGGGTGTCAACGCTCACACCGAGCGCCGACGCCGCCTCGCCGAGTGAGAGCTCCTGGTTAGGCATCTGACCACAGACGGTACATGCCCGCTCCTCAGACGGCGGTCGAGCCAGGGCTCCCGCACGAGCTGAGCCCATAGCTGGTGGCGAGCGAGTAAACCGGGCTTGCCCCGAGCGCCGCCTCCGCGTTGCTCACCGCCTGCTGATCTCCGCCCTTGGCCGCCGCCTCGAGCTGCCGGTACTCGGTCACGGTCTGCTGGAGCGCCGCGAAGTAATGCGCGAGCGTGGCGTGATCGCGCACGGTATCGGGCGGCCGGCGCAGCGCCTGGAGCTGGCTCGCCTCCGACTCCAGGACAGGCACGAACTGGGCCAGGTACGTAGGCAGCGATGTGCCAGGCGTGATCGAGCGCGCCTGGCGCAGGGCGCCGGCGCAGATCGCGTCCGCTCGGGTGACGAAGTCGTGCTTGGTGTAGCTGCTTCCACCGCAACCCGCCACGAGCGCCGCTAGTCCCACCGCGAGGAAAAGGGATGCCGGTCGTATACCGCACATGCATTAGGAGCGTAACGACGGCCGCCATGCCTACCCAATCCTGATCGCTCTTGCGTAGGCATTGCCTATATGCTGGCCCGATGAAAGAAACCTTCACATTCCCTCGTCATCGCGCAAGGCCGGGCGCGAATGGCGGCTCCGGCGCTCTGCGCCGGCTTCTCGCCGTACCGCTGCTCGGCCTGCTGACGGCCGGGATGCTGCTGCTGATCTCACCGGCTCTCGCGCTTGCCCAGACGACCTTGACCGTCGTCGGCACCAGCGACGTGAGCGACTCGGGGCTGATACCGAACCTGGTCAAACCGGAGTTTCAGGCCGCGTATCCCCAGTACACCCTGAACTACGTGGGATCGGCCACGGGCGTGGCCATCCAATCGGCCGAGAGCGGCAACGGCAGCCCGAGTGCGCTGATCGTGCACGCCGCCTCGCTCGAGAACCAGTTCGTGGCCGGCGGTTACTCGTACAAGAACCAGTACGGGAACGCGATCTTCACCAACGACTTCGTGCTTGCGGGGCCGACCGGCGACCCGGCCGGCGTCGGGTCCAACGGGGCGAATAACATCGCCCAGGCGTTCGCCGACGTCGCCAGCGCCGGTGCCTCCGGCACCGCCACGTTCCTAAGCCGCGGCGGGACCAACACCGCCCCCGGGACGACCGTCGAGGAGCACCAGATCTGGGGCCTCGTCCACAGCTCGGGCCTGCAGCCCGCGAGCCTCTCGCTGTGTGTCGTCAGCGCCGCCGACGGCGGCGGCATGGCGCCGGTCAACACCACGACGCTGAACGGGCAGCCGTGCCCGGACAGCGGGGCGATCATTGCCGGCGACGGCCACAACCCGTCCTGGTACCAGATCACCGGCGTGAACCAGGGTAAGAACGTCCAGGAGACGAACGCGTGCACGGGCCAGCCCTCCGGCCCGAACTCCTGCTACGTCCTGACCGACCGGGGGACGTTCGACTACCTGGCCTCCGGGACCGACCCGGCGGGCACGATCCCCAACCTGAAGATCGTCACCCGCGGACCGCAGGGCTCAACCGCGCCCGGCGGGGAGTTCGCCCTGATCAACTACTTCCACGTCTACATCATCAATCCGAACAAGCCGGGTGAGGACGTGAACGTTCAGGGTGCCGAGGACTTCGTCAACTTCCTCACCTCGCCGTCGTTCCAGGCGCAACTGAAGGACTATCTGGCTCACACCAGCGATCCGGCCGGTCCACCGTTCGTGGCCACCGCATCGCCGGATCTGACCGCGTCCGGGTTCCCGCACAACTACCACGTCGGCAAGCCGGCGACCGTGAAGGGAACGCTCACCAACGCCGAACTCGGGTATCCGGCCCTGGCCGGTAAGACCGTCACGATCGACGAGGTCAAGGGAGCGCTTGTCATCCCTGTGGCCAGCGGCAAGACGAACTCGACTGGTCATTACAAGATCAAGTTCATCCCGCCGGCGACCGGGTCCTACGAGGTGACGACGGCGCAGATATCTCAGGTCGAAAACGCGACGTTGAGCCCGATCTACGGCGACCTCCTGTCGCCGGCCGCCACCACCCCCGTGAAGGTCACCGTGCACGGCGCGATCACGGGCCTGCACGCGACCTCGCAGGGGGCCAAGGCACTCGTGTCTGGCACCGTCCAGCCCGCCGGTCACGGTGCGGGCACGGTCACCGTGCTCGCCCGGGCGTTCGGCAAGAAGGGCTCCTTCCATAAGGTGGCCAGCGAACGGCTCTCCGCCACGCAGGGGCACTTCGCGGTCCTCGCACCACTCCGCCAGGGGAACTGGCAGGTCGAGGCCACCTTCCAGTACGCGGGCGGCGTTGCCGCCGCGTCGAGCACGGTCAACGTGTCCGTAGGAGCCGCGCCGACCTCGAGCGCGACCATCCGGTCGGTTCACGCCAAGAAGGGCAAGTTGACCATTGCCGCCGGGGTGGCGCCCGCCGCCGGGCCTTCCGGAGGCAAGGTGGTGGTGCTCGGGCTGGACACGGCCACGGGAGCTCCGGCCGGCTTCAAGGTGCTGGGGAGTGCGACGCTCGCTGCCGGCGACAGCACGGTCACGCTGCATGTCAAGGTCAAGCGCAAGGCCGACTGGGTGCTCCAGGTGGCGTATGAGCAGCCGCATCAGGCGTCGAGCTTCTCGAAACTGAGAACGATCGACGTAAAGTAGGCCCGTGACGCGCCGACGAGCTAGCGCGAGCGAACTTCGACGGCCGGTCGACCGCCGCCCCGGGATCTTCCCGGGGCGGCGGTTCGCCTTGGTGCTCGCGCTGACACTTGGCGTCTTCGGAGGCTCTGCCGGTCTCGCCGGCGCCGACGCCGGCTCGGACACGCTGGTGACCGCGACGGTGTACAGCGCCAGCGGGACCAGCATCGACTCAGTGTCGGTCGCCCAGCTTCAGGCCAATCCGGGCCAGTGCCCCACATACCAGGAGTCGAGCATGAACGAGCTCGGTCGCCAGGGATTCGTCGACGTGCCGCTGGCGCAGAACGCAACCTGGTCGCTGCCCACGATCCTGGGCTGCCTCCAGACGCCGATCCCGGTCGCCTCGGTCAAGGGAGTCACGGTGATCAACGCCGCTGGATCCCCTGAGGTGGGCAGCGACTCCCAGCTCAGTCCTCAGGACCTGGCGACTCCGAGCGACTTCAACAACCAATCGGAGTCCCCGGTGGTCCAGGCCCTCGGATCGCTCAACCAGTACGACCGGCCCTACCGCGGGAGCCCGCAGGGGCAGGCCGACGACGACTACCTCGACGAGGTTCAGTCGACCCAGGATGATCAGCCCGCGCCGATCTCGATCGAGGTGTTCGAGGGAGGCCGGCTGACGGTCACCGCGAGTGCGTCGAAGACGAAAGTGGCGCCGGGCGGCGCGGTCAGCTTCAGCGCCACCGTGTCGGGCGCCAACGGCAGCCCGGTCTCGTACAGCTGGAGCTTCGACGGCCAGGCGGCGAACTCCACGGCGCCGAACCCTCAGGCGACCTTCGACGCCGTCGGTCAGTACGACGTCGGGGTGCAGGTCACCGACTCCGCCGGCGCGGGTGGCGGCACCGAGATCCCGATCACGGTTGGCTCGCCCCCACCGGCGAGGACCGGGAGCCACCACCAGGAGGGGGCTGGCACGAACCGAAAGTCAAACTCCCCGACTGGGCCCCGCAAGAGCAGCGGCAACCACGCGGGGGGCGCGGCCGGGAACCACAAGTCGCCGTCGACGACGTCCGCCAAGACCACGATCACGTCGACGGCCCCGGCTTCGACCACACCGAGCTCGACGTCGACCACGCCCAGCCATCCGGCCACGCCGAGCGCCACCCCCACCCACACGACGACCGCCCCCTCCCGGGCTCGCCATCCGACTCAACACACCTCCCCCCTCACCCAGCCGCGTACCCGCGTCTTCCCCGCGGGCCCGCTCGTGAACGGGCAACTCATCAGCGACGTGACGACGTTGCCCGCCGGGACGAGCCCGCTCGTGCACAGCGTCGCCGCCCCGGCTGCGTCGGCGCCACCGGCGCGCCAGGCCGTCCGTACATCACCGGTTCCCGCCCTGGCCGCGGCGTTCGGAGTCATCCTCCTGCTGGGTCTCGGCGCCGGACGCGAGCTGCGCGGCCGACGCGGCTGGCGGGCGCTGCGGTCCAGCAGCTGATTTCCTCTCTGACGCACCTTGGCTTTCCTTCCTTTCGGATTAAGCAGCAACGGCATCGACCAGGCGATCTTCCACGTCGCCAGCGCCCTCGAGGTCCCGGTGCTGATCCTGGCCCTGCTCGCACTCGCGCTGGTGATCTTCGAACTCGGGAGCTACGCGGTCGAGCTGACCCGGCGCCGGCGCCGGCGATTCGACGCGCTTCAGCACGCCGCCGAGGCGGCTCGCCAGGCGCTGGCCCACGACGACCGTGCCGCCGCCCAGGCCGCGGTCAGTGGGGTCGCCCTCAGTCCGGCGATGGCCGGGACGCTGGACTTCATCATCGAGCATGCCGGGACACCGGGGAGCGAGCACCTGCTGAACAAGGCGCTGGCCGACTTCGACTTCGACGCCCAGCGCCGACTGGCCCGCACCCGCATGCTCGTCCGCGCCGGCCCCGCGCTCGGGCTGATGGGCACGCTGATCCCGCTCTCACCGGCGCTGACCGGCCTTGCGGCGGGCAATACCGCCCAGCTCAGCCACGACCTTCGGGTCGCCTTCAGCGTCACGGTGGTCGGCCTGCTGATCGGGGCGGTCGCGTTCGGCCTATCCCTTTCCCGTGACCGCATGTACAGCCAGGATCTGTCCGACCTCCAGTACCTCGCGGCGGTCATCAGCGATCCACGGCCGATAGGAGGCAACTCATCATCTCCGTCACCCCCCACGCCCCCAGCCGAGACGACCGCGCCGGCGACCCGCTCGACGGCCTCGTAAACCTGTTCGATCTCGGGATCGTGCTGTCGGTCGCGTTCCTGCTCGCGGCGCTGTCCTCGCTGCACCTCGGCGGGACGATCACCAGCCACGGCCTGCGCGCCACGGCGGCCAAGAACATCTACATCCAGCCGGGGCAGACGGTGGCGCCGCTGCCCAAACCCGGCGCGCGCACGATCGGCCGCGGCACCCAGGCCGGCGTCGTCTACCGCCTGGCCAACGGCCAGCTCGTCTACGTGCAGTCGGCGCCGTCGAGCCCTAGCCACTGAATGAGCTACATCTGGGATCAGATACGAGGTGCGATCCCTCTGATCACGCACGGCAACCCGTACCTGATGAACCTGCTCTGGGTCTCGGTCCGCGTCGCGGTGATTTCCACGTCGGCCGCGCTCGTAGTCGGCCTGCCGCTCGGACTCGCCCTGGGCCTCGGCCGGTTCCGCGGCCGGCGCGCCCTCCAGATCCTCGCCAACGCCAGCCTCGCGCTGCCATCGGTCGTGGTCGGGATCGGCCTCGTCCTGCTGCTGCTCCCCCAGGGCGCCTTTGGCTCGCTGCGGATCGAGTTCACGCTGCCGGCCGTCTACATCGCCCAGGCCCTGTTGGCGCTCCCGTACATCGTCGCGCTAACCCCCGCGGCGATCCAGGGGCTCCCGCCCGGGCTGCTGGCCCAAGCGCGGGCGCTGGGGGCCGGGCGCGTCCAGCTGTCGCTACTGGCGCTGCGCGAGGCGAAGATCGCCCTGCTCGCCGCCGTGATCGCGGCGGCCGGCGCGACGATCGCTGAGGTGGGCGCCGTGGTGATCGTCGGCGGCAACTTCGAGGGCCGCGATCAGACGCTGGCGAGCGGACTGATGGACCAGTTCAACTACTCCGGCCAGCAGCCGCTGGCGACCGCGATCGCGATCATGATGGTGGTGGTGATCCTCGTGATGGCCGGGGTACTGACGGTCATCCAGCAGCGCACGGGCGGGATCCAGATGCGCTTCCGGACGGCGTGAGATGCGGCTGATCTGGGACGAGCTCCGCGTCGCCCTGCCGATGATCTGGCACGGGAACCCGTACCTGCTCAGCATCATCTGGTTCACCCTCAAGGTGGCGGCGGTCGCCACCGCGCTGGCCACCGCGATCGGGCTGCCGATAGCGCTTGGGCTCGCCCTCGGTCGGTTCCCGGGCCGCCAGTTCCTGCGCATGCTCGCCAACGCGAGCCTCGCCGTGCCGCCGGTGCTGGTCGGGGCGATCCTGTATCTGCTGATGACCGTGCAGGCCCCGCTCGGCTCGCTGCGGCTGATCTGGACGCGCGAGGCCGTGTTCATCGCCCAGACGATCCTCGCCCTGCCGTTCATCATCGCGCTCAGTGCGGCCGCCATCCAGGCCCTGCCCGAGGGCCTCCTGTCCCAGGCGAGGCTGCTCGGGGCGGGCCGGCTCCAGCTCTGCGGACTCGCGTTGCGCGAGGCGAGGATCGGCGTGATCGCGGCGGTGATCGCGGCCCTCGGGACCTCGCTCTCTGAGGTCGCGGCGGTGACGATCATCGGCGGCAACATCTACGGATACGACCAGACGCTGGCCAGCGCGACGCTGTTCGAGGTCGACGGCGCCAACTACGCGGATGCCGTGGCGATCGCGATCGTGCTGATCGCGATGATCCTCATCCTGATGTGCGGACTCGGCGTGCTTCAGCAGCAGAGCGGCGGGATACGCATGCGCTTCCGGTCCGCGACGTGACGCCTCCAGTCGGGGCCGGGAGCGATGCGGCCGCCGGCGGCCGGGTGCTGCTGCGCTGCGAGCAGTTGAGCGTCCGGCGAGGGCAGCGGGAGGTCGTGAGCGAGGTGACCGCGGAGCTTCGCGCCGGCGAGATCGTCGCTCTCCTCGGCCCCAACGGCGCCGGCAAGAGCACCCTGCTCGATGGGCTGGCCGGGGCACTGCCCGCGGCTCACGGTCGGGTGCAGCGCCACGGTCGCGTCGCGATCGCCCTCCAGTCCCCCGACCTCGCGCGCCGCACGGTGCTCGCGAACGTGATTTTGGCGCTCGCGTGGTGGGGAGTCCCGCGCGGCGAGCGTGCGGCCCGCGCGCGCGAGGCGCTGCGAGCGATCGGCGCCGAGCACCTGGCCGGCCGTCCCGCCGCGGCGCTGTCGGGCGGCGAGCGGCGCCGGGTCCACCTCGCGCGCGCGATCGCGGTGCGTCCCGACGTGCTGCTGCTCGACGAACCCTTCGCCGGGCTCGACGCCGAGGTGCGCGCCAGCCTGCTCGAGGACGCCCTGTCCGCGCTCCGGTCCGAGGCGCGGGCCACGCTCGTGGTCGTCCACGACCGGGCCGAGGCTTGGGCGCTGGCCGACCGGCTGCTGATCCTGATGGGCGGCCGGCTGGTGGCGTCCGGCCCGCCGCGAGCCCTGCTCGAGCAACCCCCCACCGTGGAGGTCGCTCGCTTCCTCGGGTTCGACGGTCGACTCGACGACGGCGACGAGCTGCTCGTGACCCGTCCTGCCCATATCGCACTCGACCCGGCGGGCTCCCTCGAGGCCCGGGTGACGCGTGTGATCCCGGTCGAGGACGGGGCCCGGCTCGAGCTCTCGCTGGCCCAGGGTCAGGTGTACGCCGTGGTCCCGCTACCGGCGCCGGGGCCCGGTGAGAGCGTGCGGCTCCGGATCGACGGCGGCGTGCGCTTCCCGGCGACGGAGGCCCGAAGCCCCCAGGCAAGTACGGCGTGAAGACGCGTGTGCGCATCGGCGGCGAGATAAGCAGCAACAGCATGCTCAGGTCGCCAAGGGTGGGTCACGGACAGGGTCTTGGCACTTTTGCCGGTGCCCGCGGCGCCGCGACGGTGCAAAACACCCAAAACCGACGCCGTCCGATGTGGTTCCGGGACATAAGCGCCTGCCAGACGCTGAATGTCCCAAAGGCGGCGCGTACGGGGGCGATTTCGGGCGTTCTGCACCCTCGACCGCGACCGACCGCGTCCGGGATGGGACCACGACCGACCGCGTCTGTGATGGCAGCCCGCGTACGATCCGGGGGCATGGATCTGCCGCCCGGCCCGCGTGCCCCCGCCGTCTGGCAGACGATCGCCTGGATGACCCGGCCGGGCGCGTTCCTGCAGCGCGTGCACGCGCGGTTCGGCGATCCGGCCACCATCCGCACCTACTGGACCGAGGAGCCGATGGTCCTGTTCTCGAACCCGGAGGCGGTGCGGTCGGTATTCCGGCTGGACCCGGCGATCGCGCCGGCCGGGCAGAGCTGGGAGTTCCTGCGCCCGTTCGCCGGACCGCACTCGATCCTGCTGCTCGACGGCGAGGAGCACCTGCGCGAGCGCCGGCTGATGCAGGGGCCATTTCACGGCGAGCGGATGCGGGCGTTCGCGCCGATGATCGCCGAGCTCGCGCACGCGGAGCTCGCCACCTGGCAGGGGCGCGTGGTCGCGCTCGAGCGGATGCGCGAGCTCACCCTCGCGATCATTCTGCGGGTCGTGTTCGGCGCGCGCGACCCGGGCGAGGTTGCCGTCCTGCGAGCGGCGATCGACGACACGCTTGACACCGTTCGCTCGCTGCCTTGGGTGCTGGCGATGGCGGTCGTGCGCCAGGACCTCGGCCCGCGCAGCCCGTGGGGCCGGTTCCGTAGGGCCGTCGAGCGCTTCGACGCGATGCTGTTCGAACTGCTCGGACGTCGCCGCGCCGAGGCCGAGGCCCGCGCCCGCGCCGACGGCGACGACCGGGATGACTCGATGCTGGACGTGCTCTTGGACCAGCGCGACGTGCAGGGCAATCCGCCGAGTGATCAGCACCTGCGCGACGAGCTCGTCGCGCTCCTGGTCGGGGGGCACGACAGCTCCGCGGCGGCGCTGGCGTGGGCGTTCGAGCGGCTGGCTCACCACCCGGAGGCCCAGGCGCGGCTGCGGGACGGAGATCCGGCCTATCTGGACGCGGTGGTCAAGGAATCCCTGCGCACGAGGCCGCCGCTGACCATCGCTCCGCGCCTGCTGCTCGAGCCAGCCGAAATCGACGGCCGCACGATCCCGGCCGGGGTCCAGGTCGCCGCCTGTCTGTGGCTGGCCTGCCGGCGCGAGGATCTGTGGCCGAACGCTTCCGAATTCCGGCCCGAGCGCTGGCTCGACGGCGCTGACCGGGTGGGCGGGGCTC
The DNA here is from genome assembly GCA_035504535.1 of Solirubrobacteraceae bacterium. Taxonomy (GTDB): domain Bacteria; phylum Actinomycetota; class Thermoleophilia; order Solirubrobacterales; family Solirubrobacteraceae; genus Palsa-465. Next base: position 30,834 of record DATJRS010000006.1, read on the forward strand.
TCAACCAGACCCCGCCGTCCTGGATCCCGTTCGGCGGCGGTGTCCGGCGCTGCGCCGGTGCGCCGTTCGCCGAGATGGAGATGCGCGAGGTCATCCGAGCCGCGGCCGGGCTCCCCCACACCCTTCGGCCGGCCGGCGGCCAGCCCGAGCACGCCCGGCGCAGCATGCTGGTGCTCGTGCCCCATCGCGGCGCCGAGGTGCTCGTCGGATGACCGAGCTCGTGATCTTCGACTGCGACGGCGTGCTGGTCGACTCGGAGCCGATCTCGATTCGAATCGACGTCGAGATGTTCGCCGAGGTCGGGATGACCATGACCGAACAGGAGGTCATCGATAGATTCGTCGGTCGCTCGCCCGAGACCCTGGCCGAGGCGGTCGAGGAGCATCTGGGACATCCGCCTCCGGACGGCTGGGAGGAGCGCGGCGAGCGGCGCCTGCGGCGCGCGTTTGAGGCCGAGCTGCAACCGGTGCCCGGAATCGTGGAGGCGCTCGCGCAGATCACCCTGCCGATGTGCGTCGCTTCGAGCAGCCCACCCGAGCGGCTTCGCTTCAAGCTCGAGCTGACCGGACTGTACGACCGGTTCGCCGGGCGCATCTTCAGCGCGAGCGAGGTGGCAAACGGCAAGCCGGCCCCGGACCTGTTCCTGCACGCGGCGCGGCAGATGGGCGTCGAGCCGGACCGGTGCGTGGTCGTCGAGGACAGCCGCTACGGCGTCCAGGCGGCGCGTGCCGCGGGCATGGATGCACTCGGGTACGCGGGCGGCCTGACACCGGCAGACGTCCTGGCCGGCCCCCGGACCGTAGTGTTCGACGACATGCGATCCCTCCCGGAGCTGCTGTGATCACGACCCTCGGCAACACGGGACTGCGCGTGACGCGGATCGGCCTCGGTCTGGCTGCCCTCGGGCGTCCCGGGTACATCAACCTCGGACACGCCGCCGATCTCGCCGGCCACACCGACATCGCCGCGATGGAGCGCGCAGCGCACGACGTGCTCGATGCGGCCTACGCCGGTGGTGTGCGCTACTTCGATGCCGCCCGGTCCTACGGCAAGGCCGAGGCGTTCCTGGGCAGCTGGCTGCAGGCGCGCGGGCTGGGTCGCGACGATGTCACGGTCGGCTCCAAGTGGGGCTACACCTACACCGCCGGGTGGCGGACCGACGCGGAGGTCAACGAGGTCAAGGACCTGACCGCCGCGACCTTCCGCCGCCAGCTGGCCGAGACGCGCGAGCTCCTCGGCCATCATCTGCGCCTGTACCAGATCCACTCGGCGACGCTTGATAGCGGCGTGCTCGACGATGCCGAGGTGCGCAACGAGCTGGCAGCGCTGCGACAGACCGGCGTCTTCATCGGCTTCACCACCACCGGCCCAAGCCAGGCAGCCACGATTGAGCGAGCGCTCGAGGTCGGCGGCTTCGACACGGTGCAGTCGACGTTCAACCTGCTCGAGCGCTCGGCAGGCCCGGCGCTCGCTGCCGCGCACGGCGCCGGACTGGGGGTGCTCATCAAGGAGGCGCTCGCCAACGGCCGGCTGACCGATCGGGGCGACATGCAAGGGCTCACCACGGCGGCGCATGATGCGGGGACCACCCCGGACGCGCTCGCGCTGGCGTTCGTGCTCTCGCAGCCCTGGGTCGACGTCGCGTTGAGCGGCGCCACCACGATCGAGCAGCTCGAGAGCAACCTCGGGACGCTGAAGGTCGACCCAGAACCGCTCGAGGACCTCGTCGAGGACCCGGCCACCTACTGGCATGAGCGGAGCGAGCTACCCTGGAACTAATGGAAGTCGAAATCTGGTCTGACATCGCATGCCCCTGGTGCTACGTCGGCAAGCGTCGCTTCGAGGCCGCGCTGGCGGACTTCGAGCACCGGGACGACGTGCACATCACCTGGCGCAGCTTCGAGCTCGATCCGTCCGCGCCCGCTGAGCGCGAGGGCGAGCGCGCTGCCCGCCTGGCCGAGAAGTACGGGATGACGATCGAGCGCGCCCGCGAGATGGAACGCCAGATGACCGAGACCGCGGCCGGCGAGGGCCTCGACTTCCACCTCGATATCCAGCGCTCCGGCACCACGTTCGACGGCCACCGCCTGGTTCACCTGGCCGCCGAGCACGGGCTCCAGGACGCTATGAAGGAGCGGCTGCTCCGGGCGTACTTCACCGAGGGTGAGCTGATGAGCGACTACGAAACGCTGATCCGGTTAGGCGCCGAGGTGGGCATCGATCCGGACGAGACGCGCCAGATGCTCGCGAGCGATCGATATAGCGAAGCGGTGCGCGAGGACGAGCGCACAGCCGGCCAGTTCGGCATCAGCGCTGTCCCCACGTTCGTCATCGACCGCGCGATCGGCGCCTCCGGCGCGCACCCGCCCCACGAGCTGCTCCAGCTGCTGAACGAGGGCTGGGCCCGCCGCACGCCCGCGCCGGTGATCGCCGGCGGCGAGGCCTGCGGCCCCGACGGCTGTTAGCGCCGGCGTATTCCGGGGACGCGCGAGGCGCCCCCGGAATGAACACGGTTTCCCCTCTTAGTTGGTGCTGACCGGCGTGGTGACTCCGGGACCGAACACGTTGCGAGCAATCCTGGTCGTGGCCGGGTCAACCCCCAGCGTCCAGATGCCGACCTTGACGTCGAAGATCCGGTTGCCGGTGATGACCGTCCCCGTGATCGGGCCGGGCACCAGGAACGGAGGCAGCGCCGTCATGGGCGGTGCGCCAGAGGCGACGAGAATCCCGGTTTTCTCGCTTGCGCTCGCGGCGGCGAAGTCGAAATCGCCATCGAGGTTGTCGTTGCTGAGGAAGTTGCCCTTGATCACGTTGCCGTTCAGGTCGCCGGCAAGGTGCTGGTGGATCGTCACCCCGGCGAGCCCGTTACCGCGCGCCACGTTGTCGCGGATCACGTTGCTATAGACCCCGGCGTAGGCGGCTCCGCCGCCGAGCAGGATCCCCGCCCCCTGTCCGGCGACGCCGTTGTCGTCCGAGACGTTGTCCACGACGAGGTTGTCGAACACACCGGCCGCGCCGGTGGGCGCGCCGGTCGTCGGATTGACCGCCGCGGAGCTATGCCCGGCGAGCGTGATCCCGCAGTCATCGCTGTTGCCGACCGAGTAGTTACCGCGGATGACGTTGCCGGAGGTGGGACCGAATTCATCGGTCAGGAGAATGCCGCCGACGTTGTCGACGACGCGGTTGTTCTCGACGATCGAGTCGGTCACGGCGACGAGGTGGATCGTCTCGCCACAGTCGCCCGGGGCCTCAGGTGTCGAAAAACACTGCCCGGCATCGGTACCAAAGCCGGTCCCGTTATCGATGAGCACGTTGTCGGCAATGGTTACGTCGCTCACCGGCTGTCCCGAGGTCACGGCCGTGCCATCAATGGAAGTGGGCGCGACGGGCGCCGTGCCCACCAGGATCCCCTCGAACTCGGCCTTCTCGATCCTGAAGCCCTCGACCCGTGACCCCGACCCGCCCGGGCCGACGATCTGCACCCCGTTGCCGTTCGCGGAGGTGCTGGCGTTGATTACCGCCCCCCAGCCCTTGAGCGTGAGTTGCTTGTCGAGCACCACGCCGCCGTCATAGGTTCCCGGGAGTGCGACAACCGTGTCGCCCGCGCCGGCCGTCGCGACGGCGTTGCTGAGGCTGCACGGGGCCCACAGGCTGCACCGCCCGCCGCCTCCGTTCGGCGACGCCCACAAGGTGTGTTGACCGCCGCCCTGACCTCCGCCGCCCCATCCGTCGTGGGCGGATGCCGGCCCCGCGGCGGCCAACGAACCCGCGAGCGAGCCGGCCACGAGCGCTGCTGCAAGCTTCTTCATGATGGTCCCTCCGATTGCCTCTGTCACCGGGTCCGACTGGAACCCGCTTGGCGATAACCCCCACAGGCCAACGCACGGACAAACCTAACGCCCCAGCTCGGGCGCGTGTGGTTGATCTTGTATGAGAGCGCTGGTTTCTCGGCGCCGGAGCCGGAGGGCGCGCGTTCTACCGCGCCGGACGTTCGAGCAGGCCGCGCTTACCGGCCGCGTACGCCACCTCGGCCCGGCTGTGCACGCCGAGCTTGCGCATCACGTTGCGCACGTGGAACTTCGCCGTGCTCTCTGAGACGAACATCCGGCGGCCGATCTCGGCGTTGGTCATGCCGCTGGCGAGGAGTTCGGTGACCTCGCGCTCGCGCTGGGTGAACTCGGGTTCGCCGCCGACGTGATCGCCCGCCACCAGCGCCCTGACCATCGCCGCGCTGCGCCCGTCGAACCCGGACTCGCCGCGGGACACGCAGCGGATGATCCGGACGAGCTCGACGACGTCGACTTCCTTGAGGACGTAGGCCTTCGCGCCACGCCGCAGCGCCTGATTGAGCAGACTCTCGTTCAGGAAGGTGGAGAGGATCACGACGTTGGACTGCGGCCGGCGCCGGACGATCTCGGTGCACAGCTCGAGCCCCTCCGTGTCGTGGTCGGCGCTCAGCTTGAGGTCGAGCAAAATCACGTCGGGCCTTGAGCGCTCGAGCGCGCGGAGCGCCTCGGCCCGGTCGCCGGCCTCGGCGACCACGGAAATATCGGGCTCGAGCTCGAGGATCGAGCGCAGCCCCCGCCGCACGATCGCGTGATCGTCGACCAGCAAGACCCGGGCGGGTACGGTGACGGCCGGCTCAGCCGACACCGGTGGTCCCGCCGAGAGGCACCTCGACTCGGAGCTTCACGCCTCCCCCGCGCCGGCGCTCATACCAGGCGGCGCCGCCCAGACCGCGCACCCGCTCCGCGATCCCGGTCAGACCAAGGTGGTCGCCGTTCGGCTGCGAGATGAACAGCTGGTGCTGGAGCTTGCGGTGGTTGCCCGAGCCGTCGTCGGCCACGGCCAGAGACACTACCTGGGGGCGCAACCGCAGGGTCACCCACGCGTGGTGGGCCTCGGCGTGACGGACCACGTTGAACAGAGCCTCGCGTGCGATCTGGACCAGCGCATGCTGTGTCGCGGCCGGCATCGGCTGGGTCTGACCGTAGACGCGCAGACCGACCTCCAGGCGGGTACCCGCCTCGACGTCGTCGATCACCTCGCGCATCGCCCGCGGCAGCTCGATCTGCCCATCGCTGGCCAGCCCGAAGATCACCTCGCGGATCTCGTCCATGGCCGAGCGAGCCAGCGACTGGGCGGCCAGCACCCGCTCGAGCACGGCGGGTGATGTCGACTCCTGCCGCCGGCACCACTCGAGGTTCATACCGATCGTCAGCAGGTGCTGGGCGACGCTGTCGTGCAGCTCGCGCGCGATCCGGTTGCGCTCCTCGCTCAGGAGCTGGCGCCGGCCGGCTTGCTCCAGGCGCCTCAGTGTCCCCTCGAGCTCGGAGCCGCGACGCTCGAGCTCGGCCGCGCGCCGCTCGTTCTCCTGAAACAGCGAGGCGTTGTGCAGCGCGACGCCGGCATGGTTGGCCAGCGTGACCAGGATCGAGACGTCCCCGGGCGCCACCTCGGCATCGTCGGCCACCCCCACCACGAGCATCCCGGCGAGCTTGCCGTCCACCGGCATGGGCGCCGCCACCGCCGCGCACGGCTCGCCGGCGAGGTCGATCCCCTCCTCCCGGGCGACAAGCACCGGGCGGTGGGCGGCCACCGTCTGCTCGGCCAGCGCCGCGAGCGCCTGGGGCGCGACCTCCCAGCGCTGGATGACCGACTGGCTCGCGTGGACGATGACCCGAGGCATCCTGTCGCCGGCGCCGAGGCCGGAGAAGACCATCGCCGCCCAGCGCCCGTCGAAGTGGTAGGCGGCCGCCTCGACGACCGCGTCGCACACCGCGACGGGCCCGGCCGGTGCCGTGCACAGCGCGGAAGAGATTCGCTCGAGCGTCTCGATCGTGTGGTCCAGGCGCGCCGACTTCTCGCGCCAGGCGGCGTAGAAGCTCGGCTTGGAGGAGCGCACGCCGATCAGCCGCTCGAGCGCCTGGGGGTCGGAGCCGAGCGATCCGGCGGTGGCGCCGGCGAGCCGGTCAGTAGGCGGCGATGCAGATCCGGCGGACATCGTCCTCACTTACCCGTCTGGGGTTGGTCGCAATGTAGGCGTCGCGCAGCGCGTCCACCGCAAACCGGTTGAAGTCGGCGGGATCGACGCCGAGCTCGCGCAGCCCGGCCGGGATCCCCAGCGACCGGCTGAGCTCCTCGACGCAGTCGACCGCGCGTTCGGCGGCCGTTCTGGCGTCGAGCCGGTCGGTCTGGACCCCGAGCGCCCCGGCCACGTCGACGTAGCGCTCGGCGTGCGTCTCGGCGTTGTAGCGCATCACATGGGGCAGCAGAATCGCGTTGAGCAGGCCGTGCGGAAGGTCGAGCGCACCGCCGATCTGGTGAGCGATCGCGTGGGTGGCGCCGAGCAGCGCGTTGGTGAACGCCATCCCCGCCTGGAGGCTCGCGCGGGCCATCCCCTCGCGCGCGGTCAGATCGAGAGGATCCTCCACCGCCACCGGGAGATGCTCGACGATCGCCTCGATCGCCGAGACAGCCAGTCCCCGGCTGAGGAAGTCGCACGCCTCGGACACGCACGACTCGATCGCATGGCTGAGCGCATCGATGCCCGTATGCGCGGTCAGCTCGGCCGACATCGTGGTGAGCAGCTCCGGGTCGGTGACCGAGATTTCTGGGACTATCGCGCGACCGCCGATTGTCGCCTTGAAGCGGCGCTTGGTGTCGGTCACCACGCAGAACTGCGACACGTCTGAACCCGAGCCGCCCGTCGTCGGGACCATCACCATCGGGGGAATCGGGCTGGTGGCCCGGTCGATGCCCTCGTAGTCGAGGATGTGCCCGCCGTTGCCGCTGAGGATCGCCACCGCCTTGGCCATGTCGATACAGCTTCCGCCGCCGATCGCCAGCAGCGCGTCGCAGCCGCTCTCCTGGTAGCGCTCGAACGCCGCCTGGACCTCAAAGTCCTTGGGGTTCGGCGTCAGCTCGTGCCACAGGGACCAGTCCACCCGGACATCGGCCAGGTACGGCGTCGCGCGGTCGACCCAGCCGGCTGCCAGCACGCCTGCATCGCTGACCAGCATCGGCCGGCGCCCGCCGACCCGGCGCACGGCACCGCCCACCTCGGCCAGCGTGCCGATGCCGAAAATCACCTCGGGGATCAAGAACTTGCTGACGCGGTGACGCGGTGGCGCCGGCGCCGACGTGGTGGCCCCCCGGATGGACGTCAGGTGCTCCATCTCCTTCCTACTCGCTCCTTTGCAGGAGGTTCGGAATGATCCTACCGCCGGCTCGGTGTCCCCAGGGACTAAGTCAGAGCTCAGACATCGCCGAGCGTCAAGCCTGCTCGAGGCCCGCAGCTTGTGCCGGGCCCTACAAGCTCAGTGCCGGAGCTGCTCGGGATCCCAGCCCAGGCAGACGCATCCGTAGCGCTGGCCCTTCACGTACAGCGGCACCGACAGCGTGGTCAGCACGGCGCCCGTGTCGCGAGCGTAGGTCTGGAGGAGGAAGGGCCGGGTGTCGTGGGCGGGTTCGGTCAGGGCCGCCCCGCGTGCGGCGATCTGCTGCCGGGTCAGGATCTCGGTCGCGAGCTTGACGCCAAGCTCCATCCGCGATGCCCGGGTGAGAGCCGGCGAGTCGAGGAAGAACCGCTTGGTCCGGTTGCCGGCCAGGTCCTGGGCGGGGTCGCCGGTGATGTCCCTGGACACCACGCTGTTGTGGGCGGGCGCGTAGACGTTGAGGTCGAACGGCAGCGCGAAGGTCAGCCCCGGCTCCGCGGCCAGCACCGCGTCCATCCGCTCCATCATCGCCCGATCGACCAGCGCGTCATATGCGGTGTGGTACTTCGGCGGCGAGAATCCGGCCGGATCGGCGCGGGAGACGTCGAACAGCCGGGCGAAGCGGGCGATCAGCGGGCCGCGCGCCTCCTCGTAGCGGAGGTCGAGCAGCTGCGAGAGGGTCACCCGGCGCTCGTCGATCGCGGCCTCCAGGATCGCGCGCAGCTCGCCGGCCAGGTCCTCGCAGCGTTCGCGCAGACGTGAGATCGCGCCGCCGGTGTCGAACCGGCCGAGTACGACCGAGGCACGCTCGGCGCTTGAGGTCAAGTCGAGCTGCGCCCTTGCCACCGACGCCGCATGCTGCTCGATCTCGGCGCTGCCGCCGGTGATCACCTGCAGACTGGCGTCGATCGCCTGAACGTCGGCGCGCTGCGCGTCGGCCAGGCCGGTCATCTTCGCCGCCCGCTCATTGGAAGAGTCGATCAGCTCGGCGATGCGCTCGAGAACCTCGAGCCCGGTGTCGGCGTCCGCGGTCGTCCTGGCGGACTTCTCGCGCGCGTTCGACATGACCTCCATCACCTCGCCCATCTGCGTGCGCGTGCGCTTCACGGTCTCCCGGATCTGCGCCGTGCGCGAGGCCGTCTCGGAGGCCAGCTTCCCGACCTCGTCGGCCACCACGGCGAACCCGCGGCCGTGCTCTCCCGCACGCGCCGCCTCGATCGCGGCGTTGAGCGCCAGCAACTTCGTCTGGTCCGCGATGCGGTCGATGATCGCCGAGAACTCGCCGATGCTGGCCAGCTCTGAGCCCGCCAGCGTCTGGACCAGCTCGTGCACGCGCACCACCTGTTCTGAGATCAGCCGGGTGGCGTCGATCAGGGGGCGAAGCACGTCGAGCCCGCGGGCGCTCTCGAGCGAGAGCTGCTCGGCGAGCTCGGCCGCCTCCGCGGCCGCCTGCGCAGCGCCCTCCGAGGATGTCCGCAGCGAACTCGTGCGCGCGGTCAGGTCCTGAAGCTGGGCCGCCAGGTGCTGCACGTTGTCGGTGATGACCGAGACCGCGAGCGAGCTGCGCGCCGAGTCGCAGGAGAACTCCGAGGTGATCTGGGCCAGCGTGTCGAGGGCCCGGGAGACGTCGCGGCTGATCTCTCCGAGCTCACCGTCACGCTGCGAGAGCTCGCTCAGCGACCACACCGCGCCCCGGTCGCGCGACGGGCGCTCAACGTTTTCCGTGTACTCCTCGATAGCCATGCTTGGGCGCCTCGCCGTGACAGATCGGCAGGAGCGCCCCGTTCTTGAGCGGCGGTGTCAGCGTTCAGGCGGCGAGCGGGCCGGCCTCGGCCAGCGGGGTGGTGCCGATCAGCACCCTGACCGCCTCGGCCCCCGGCTGGACCAGCACCGGATGGCCCGAGCGCTGAAAGACGGCGAGCATCGGACGGTTTCCGGGCAGCACCTCGGCCACGAGCGTCGCGATCCCGAGCTCCCGGGCGGCCCTGGCCAGGCGCGAGAGCATGACCGATCCGAGACCCCGTCCCTGCCACCCATCGGCGACCAGGAAGGCGGCTTCGGCCCGGTCCTCACCGGTCCTGAAGGCGCCGGCGTGCGCGACGATTGACCGGTCCGGACCACCCTGGGCGACGAGCACGACGTCGCCGGGACGCCCGCAGCCGGCCAGCGAGGCGGCAGCACGCTCGGGGGTCGGCGTGCCGAAGAAGCGCGAATACAGCGAGTCGGCCGAGACTGCCTCCAGGAACCGGCAAAGCCCGGCCTCTTCGCCGGGCTCGAGCGGCCTGACGCGCACGGCCGAGCCGTCGCGCAGGATCGTGGTGCGCGCGCGACGGGCGACGGCGAGAGAAGGCAGAACGGGTGTCATCTGCCTGGCATCGGCACTCGCACGTCAGCCGCGCCGCCGCGCGGTCGGATCCTCGACGAACGTACGCTCGGGCCGGGCGGACCGGCGTCAGCGGATCAGGCCCTCGGCCCGGGCCCAGGACACCGTCTTGCGGATCGTCTCGCGGGGGTCGGTGTAGCGCAGACCGAGCTCACGCTCGGCGCGCGAGCCGTCGTAGCGGTGGCCGTGCAGGAGCGTCCGGACCATCTCGCGGCACACCGGCGGACGTCGCCCGAGCAGCCTGAAGCCACGCTCGACCGCCGCGGCCGCGACCGTCGCGACTCCACGCGGGACCAGGCGCGGGCGGATCTGCACGCCCGCCACGTCCGCCGCGAGCGCGAGGGCGTCCTCGATCGAGAGCGTCATGCCGTTGAGCAGATAGCGCTCGCCGGCGGCGCCGTGCTCACACGCCAGCAGGTGCCCGGACACGCAGTCGTCGATGTCGACCAGGCTGACCACGGTGGGCACGAACACCTTCAGCCGCCCGTCGAGGAACGCGAGCAGGAAGCGACCCGTTCCGCCCGCCCGCCCGGGGCCCTGCACCGAGGATGGGTTGACGTACACCACGTCTTGACCCACATCGCGCGCAGCGGCCAGCGCGGCGCGCTCGCCCTCGGTCTTGGTCCGCTCGTAGGTCGAGAGATACCAGCCGCGATGGGTGCTCCGCTCATCGCCGATCGTGCTCGGCGCCTCGCCGATCGTCGCCGCCGAGGAGGTGTGCACCAGCCGCCGGATGCCCGCCCGAGCCGCCGCGCGCACGGCGGCCACCGCCCCGTCGACGTTCATGCGCTGCATCGGCCGCGGGTCCTCCACGCACAGCGAATTGACACCGGCCACGTTGTAGGCGTACTCGCAACCCTCCATTCCCCGGACGAGCGCATCGGGGTCGTAACCCTCGCCGCGGGCGACGGTGACCCCCCGGGCGGAAAGAGCGGACGCCGCGCTGTCCGAGCGCGCCAGGCCAACCACCTCATCGCCCCGTTCGAGCAGGCTGGTGACGAGCGCGGTTCCGATCACACCCGTCCCGCCGGTGACGAATACGCGGGCCACGGATGCCGGTCAGGAACGCAGCGCGGCCGAGAACTGGACGATGTAGTCGATCCCCGACCAGGCGGTGAGGACCGCGGCGATCACCATTCCCCACTGGTCGAGGTAGGCGCCGGCGATCAGGACATCCGGGCGCAGGATGGCGAGCGTGATCGCGATGAACTGCACCGTGGCCTTCCACTTGCCGAGCATCGAGGTCTCGAAGCGGCGCCCGCCGGACTCCACCGCGGCGCGCAGCCCGAGGATCGTGAACTCGCGCCCGATGATCACCAGCGCCACCCACGGCGAGGCGCGGTGCACGGATACGAGCGCGACCAGGGCCGTGGTGACGAGCAGCTTGTCCGCGGTGGTGTCGAGGAACCCGCCCAGCCGCGTCGTGACCCCCCAGCGCCGGGCCAGGCGGCCGTCCACCCAGTCGGTGGCCGCGGCGAGCACGAACACGATGGCCGCGGGGGTGTAGGACGCGTTCAGCACGAGCGCCATCACCGCCGGGCACGCGATGACCCGAAGTCCCGTGCCGACCGCGAGCATCCGGGATGAGCGCAACGAGCTCAACGCACCGCCTACCCGATCGATGCGCGAGCATCGATCGGCAGCATCGAATTCCACGTGAGCATGAGCGTATCTCACAGCAAGGCAGCGCCCAGGGCGCGAGCCGCCGCGGCGGTCTCGGCCTCGAGCGCCTGGCGGGCCGCCGCCTCGGCGTCGGCCAGCGTGACGCCCCGCAGCGCCTCCTTGACCTCGGGCACGAGGGCCGGCGCCATGCTCAGCTCGGTGACCCCTAGGCCGGCGAACAGGAGCGCGCTCGGCGGGTCTCCGGCGAGCTCGCCGCACACTCCGACCCAGCGCCCGTGTGCCCGCGCCCCGGCGACGGTCTTATCGATCAGGCGCAACACGGCCGGCTGTGGTCCGGTCAGAAGCGTTGCCAGCCGTTCGTTGCCCCGCTCGGCGGCCATCGTGTACTGGGTCAGGTCGTTGGTCCCCAGCGAGAAGAAGTCGACGTGCTCGGCGAGACTTGTGGCGGTCAGGGCCGCGGCCGGGACCTCGACCATGATCCCGAACTCGAGCGCCACGTCGATGCCGGTGTCGGCCCGCGCCTGGGCCAGGATGGCTCGGGCGGCTTCGATCTCATCGATCGTCGCGACCATCGGCAGCATCACCTTGAGCGGGTGCTCGGCTGCCACACGCAGGATGGCCCGGAGCTGGGTGGCGAGTACATCCGGGCGCTCCAGGCCGACCCGGATCCCGCGAACGCCCAGGAACGGGTTGGCCTCGGGGGGCATTGGAAGCGCCGCCAGCGGCTTGTCGGCACCGGCATCGAGCGTGCGGACCACGAGTGGGCGGCCGTCGAGGGCGGCGGCGATCTGCCGCAGGGTGTCGGCCTGCTCCTGCTCGCTCGGGAGCTCGGCGCGGTCCAGGAACAGGAACTCGGTGCGGAGCAGCCCGACGCCCTCCGCGCCCAGCTCGACTGCGCCGGCCGCCTCGCCGGCCTTACCCAGGTTGGCAAACACCTCGATCGGGGTGCCGTCCTTCGTCGCCCCGGGCTCGTGCGCGCGCTCGCGGGCGCGAGCGCGTCGCGCCGCCATCCGCTCACGGCGCTGGCTCGCCTCGCGCTGGACCTCGGCCGATGGATCGACCCGGATGGTGCCCTCATCGCCGTCGAGCAGGACGGTCGTGCCCTCCTCGATCCCGAGCACGACCTCGCCGATCCCGACCACCGCCGGCAGCCCGAGCGCCCGAGCGAGGATCGCGGCGTGCGCGGTCGCGGTGCCATGCGCGGTGGCGATCCCGGTCACACGCCCCGGATCGAGCGCCGCGGCGTCGGCCGGCGTCAGCTCGCCGGCGATCACGATCCCCTCGGCCGTCGGTCCGGCGCTTGTATCCCCGGTCAACGCGCCAACCACCCGCCGGCCCACGTCGAGCACGTCGGCGGCGCGCTCCTGCAGCAGCGGCTCCTCCAGGGCCCGGTAGCGGTCGGCGACCTCGAGCGCCGCGTCGTAGAACGCCCGCTCGGCGGTGGCGCCGTTTTCGATCGAGCGATATGCCGGCTCGAGCAGCGCCTCGTCGTCGAGCAGCACCAGGTGCGCGTTGAAGATCGCCGCGTCGGCCTCGCCCGCGCGGGCGGCCACGGCGTCGTGGTCGCGCTGTATCGCTGCCCTTGCCGTGGCGATCGCCTCGCCGAGCCGCACCTGCTCGCGCTCGGGATCTTCGGCGGCACGTTCCGGAGGTGGCGCGAACGCGCCGCGCAACAGGTGGGCCGGCCCGATCGCGACGCCCGCCGATGCCGCCACCCCGTGCAGCACGCCCTCCGACACCGGCGACGGTCCGTCCGGTGGCGCCGCTACCGTCGTCATCGTTGGTGTCCGTGGCCGCCCCCCGGAATTGGTGGGTGGCGCGTCGGCGGCCAGGCCGTCGCCGAAGCCCTCGTCGGCCAGCGCCTTCAGAGCCGCGATCGCCTCGGCCGCTCCGGGACCGGTCGCCGAGACCAGCAGCGTGTCGCCGAACCGCGCCCCGAGCGCCACCACGTTGGTCAGGCTGGTCGCCTTGACCGGCTGACCATCGGGACCTTTCGCCACTCGCACATCCGCGTCGAAGCCGCGCACCGTCTCGACGAACCGCGCCGCCGGCCGCGCGTGCAGCCCGATCGCATTCCGGACCGGAATCGTCGCCTGACAGTCAGGGGCCTCGCCCCGGAATCCGGCCTCGACAGAGATCGTTGCTTCGGCCTCGACATGGCCGGATTCCGCAAGCTCGGCGTCCGTGGGGCCATCAATCCGAGTGTCCGCAGGCCCAATGTCTTGGACTCCGAGCTGCGATGACTTCATCGTCAGCGCGCCCCGGGCCTCGGCCGCCACCTCCTCGAGCGAGGCGCCACCGCTCGCCGCCGCGGCGGCCGCCACCGCCCCCTCGACCAGCGGCGCCTCGCTCAGCACCACCGCCCCCGGCGTGTCGCCCAGCAGATCGATGGCGAACTCGGCACTCATCAGCGCGCTGCCGAGATCCATCAGCACGAGCACCCCATCGGAAGACATCGCCTGCTCGATCGCGGCCTGGACGCGTTCGGCGCTCGTGCCCAGGACGCCGGGCTCCTCGGTGCCGCCGGCGGCCTCGAGCGCCAGCTCGGAGCCGCCCATCTCACGGGCGAGGGCGACAACGCCCTCGGCCAGCGTCGCGCTGTGGGAGACCACCACGATCCCGACCACGTTCAGCCGCTCCTCAGAGCCCGTAGGCGCGGTGCAGGTAGTCGATCGGGTGGACCGACTTTTGGCCGGTGGCGTGGGTGATCTGCCAGCGACAGGTTTCGCTGTCGCACGCGACCTCGGTGGCCCCGGACTCGCGAACCTGCCCGAACAGATCAGCACCGACCGCCATGGCGATGTCGTACTTCTCGGCCTTCAGCCCGTAGGTCCCGGCGATCCCGCAACAGCGCGCGTTCCCCTCCGTGACCTCGAGTCCTGGGATCAGCGCGAACAGCTCGAGCGCCGGCTTGCCGATCCAGTGGCCCTGCTGCTGACAGGGCGCGTGGTAGAAGATGTGCTCGTTGACCGGGGTGAAGTCGGTCTTGAGCTCACCGCGATCGTGGAGCTCGAGCAGCAGCTCGCTGATGTCGTAGGTGCGCTCGGACACGAGCTTGAGATCGGGATCGTCCTCGAGCGAGAGGATCTCGCGCGCCTCGCGCTTGAGCATCAGCGTGCAGCTGGTGGCATTGCCGACGATGATCGTGTCGGGGTCGTCGCGCACGTAGGGCACGAGCGCGCGCGCGAGCCGGAGCACGACCTTGCGCGCGTCGTCGAACAGGCCGCTTGACTGGAGCGGGAGGCCGCAGCAGTCCTGCTTGGGCACGACGACCTCGAAGCCGTTGTGCTCCAGGATCTGAACGACCTTCTCCCCCTCCCACGGCTCGTAGTACTCGGTGCCGCAGCCGTGAAAATAGACAACTCGACGTCCGGTCGCCGGGCTCGGGTGCTCCTTGGCCCACTTCGAGAAGCGCCGGCCGGCGAACTTGGGCGCGGCCGCGTTGCGGTGAACCTTGAGCACCTTCTCGCCGATGATGCGAGCCGGCTTCAGCTCGATCGTGAGGTTGGCCAGCGGGGCCACGGGCGTGCCGACCCGGCCGAGCCACGTCGGACGCGTGATGATCCGATCGCGGAGCGGGACGCCCTTCTGGCGCTTTAGCTTGTTGCGCGCCTGCGAGTTGATCTCGGCGATCTTCACCCCCTGCGGACACACCATCGAGCAGATCCCGCACCCCGAGCAGTAGTCGACCGACGCGTCCACCGACGGCTCGTCGGCGACTCGGTAGCGCTCGGCCTGCGGGCCGGCGTACTTCGGGCCCGGGAACAGCGGTGACACGTTGGAGACCGGACACTGTGTCTCGCAGATCGTGCATTTGACGCAGTGGTCGAGCGAGTCACGCATCAGCCCTTCGAGAACGTTGTGGTCGCTCATGCCGCCGCTCCCGTCGATGCGCCCGCCTCCGCGATCACGTGCTGGGCCGCTCGCGAGCCGCTGGCCAGCGCGATCCCCTCGCCGGACAGCTCCCGCCACGACACCGCGCCGGGGAGTGCCGCGCCCACCACCAGCACGTTGTCCGCGCCCTCGGAGCGCAGCCCGGCGTCGACCGCGATTCCGACCCGGGCCATGGGCTGCTCGGCCAGATAGTCGCCGACGAAGCGCGGCTCGCCCGCCTCCGGCACCCCGCGCAGGGGCAGATCCAGGACCCGGTCGTGGGTCGCCCATCCGGAGTCGAGCTCGATCGCCCCCGAGGAGAAGCTGCCGGCGGCCAGCACGAACCAGGGCGCCGCGTAGCGAGCGTCGTGCCCGGCCGCATGGGTGGCGACCGAGGCCACCCGCGTCCCGTCGCGCTCGAAGTCGATCACCTCGGCGCCCAGGACCAGGCGCCCGCCGGCGCGCCGCAGCGCGGTGCGCAGGATCTCGTACAGGCGCATGCCCGGAACCGACGGCGGCAGCGTGGGAATCTCGAACACGGGACGCCCCAGGCGCTGCTCCAGGTCGGTCCAGGCGCCGTGCGGGTCGCGCGCGCCGAGCATCGCCGGCAGCCCAACCCGCTCGTCGGCCCCGAGTTTGAGCGCCAGGCGGGCCGCGAAGTCGGCGCGCCAGGCCGGATCGTCGAACCGGCGCGCCAGGCCCAAGGCGTTCTCGTCGGCCCTGCTGACCTCGATCTCCATGTCCACCCCGCGGGCCTCGATCCCGGCCAGACGCAGGTTGGCCGCACACAGGGCGGGGTGGAAGTCCCGCAGCGAGCGCGAACCCACGATGCAGACGCTCGTCGCCCCGTCCCCGGCCGCCATCGTCTCGGGCACCAGCGCCGAGGGCCGCAGCGCCCCGACGGCGGTCGGCAGCAGCCGGTTGCGCTCGAGGTCGCCGACGTACTGATAGCCCGGCAGGGGGGGCGGGTGGGGACCCCCTTCAACCCGCGCGCGGAACCAGTGCATGGCCTCGGCGACCGCCTGGGAGCCGAGCAGCGCGTACGGGTGATCGGGCCGCGCGGCGATGAGCTCGTCCAGCGCCTGGGCCGGCGAGGTCACAAGCTGGGGCGCGTACCCGAGCACATCGATCGTCCCCGGGGCGAGGTGCGTCGAGCCGACGCCCTTGGCCAGCACGCATACGCGCGCGCCCCCCTCGGCCAGCCGGGCGCCGGCCACCAGCCCGGCGGTACCGGCGCCGATCACCACCGCGTCATAGTGGAGCTCGCCCCTCACGACGCGAGTTCCTCTCGCGCGGGCGGCGTGATCGCCGCGTCGGACGCCGGGAGGTGCTCGACGTCGAGGACGCCCTGGAAGATCCAGTCGTCGAGGCGGGCCTGTCGGAGCTGATCGCCGTACAGGATCGGCCAGGTCCCCTTCCACCGCTCCTTGAGGAAGTCGAGCAGCGATCGGTCGGTCTGCTCGGCGCTCAGCCCGTCGAGACCGTGCAGGATTCCCGCCGCGCGGTAGATGCAGAACCCGCCCTGGCACGGCCCCATCGCCAGGCGGAGCAGCCGGCGGATGTCGTCGAGGTTCGTGGTGGCGCGCCGGCGCATGGCCTCCTCGACCTTCCATCGCGGGACCAGCTCGCACTCACAGATGACCTGCTGGTCGGCGAGGTTCTGCTCCTTGCGCTCGAGCCGCTCTCCGAGCATGTAGGTCGCGCCGTCCTCGGACCCCGGCAGCGGCTCGGTCTTCGTCGTGCAAGGCCGCTCGTCGCCCAGGTGCTTGCTGACCGCGGTCATCGTGTCCTCGGCCATCAACCGGAAGGTCGTGAGCTTGCCCCCGGTGATGGTCACGAACCCCTTCACCCCATCGCGCTCGGCATGGTCGAGCAGCGCGTGGGCGCGGGTGACGTCGCGCGTTTGGGTGTCGGACGCCTTGGCGTCCTCGAACAGCGGCCGCACCCCGGTCCAGACGCGCAGGGCGCGCGCCTGGCGGAAGCCGGGCACGAGCTTCTCGCCGTCGTCGAGCATCTGATCGACCTCCGGCGGGGGCACGTGGTGGTCGTCGGGATCGTCGGTGTGCTCGTCGGTCGTGCCGATGATGCACACCGTCCGCATCGGGACGATGATGTCGCCGTCGGTCGGCATCTGACAGCGGTTGATGCACGTGTTCACCAGGCGGTGGTTCATCGCGATCATGATCCCCCGGCCCGGAAGCACGCGGACGCCCTCGATCCCGGCCATGTCGGCGAGGAGGCCGGCCCACGCGCCCGAGGCATTGACGGTCACGCGCGCCTCGATGTCGAGCTCCTCACCGGTAAGGGCGCTGCGCACGCGGGCGCCCGTGACCACGTCGCCGCCGCGATGGATGCCCACGACCGCGTGGTAGGGGAGGATCCGCGCTCCGCGTTGCTGGGCGCCCCGCGCCATCGCCCACACGGTCTTCCAGACGTCGATGTTGGCGTCGGGTACGCGAAACACGCGCGAGATGCCCGGGTTCAGCCGCGGCTCCTCCCGCAGCGCCACCGCGGGATCGATCTCCTCGCAGTCGACGCCGGTGTCGCGGCATCCCTTGGCGAACGTGTCGGCGTAGGCCGGGTCGTCGAACGGAGTCGTCACGAAGAACCCGCCGATGTCCTCGATGCAGTCGGACGCGACGTTCCGCAGGATGCGGTTCTCGTGAACGCATTCCCGGGCCGCATCCGGATCCTTGACGGCGTAGCGCCCGCCCGAGTGCAGCAGCCCGTGGAAGCGCCCGCTGGTCCCCTCGGCGAGGTCAAACCGGTCCACGAGCACGACGTCGTAGCCGCGCAGCGCTGCGTCCCAGGCCACGCCCGAGCCCGTGGCGCCGCCACCGATAACCAGGACATCGGCGGTGAGCGTGGCCATGGACGTCAGCCTACTCCGCCGAAGGCGGCCGTTGGGACCGCCTTCGGCGTCGTCGGTGTAGGCAACCGGGCCCTAGTCGACCCAGTCGAACGTCCGGGTGACGGCCTTCTTCCACTCCCGGTAGTACTCGTCGCGCTTGGCGGTGTCCATCTTGGGCTCCCAGCGCTTGTCCTCGGCCCAGTTGTCGCGGACCTCCTGTTCGCTGTTCCAGAACCCGACGGCCAGCCCGGCCGCATAGGACGCCCCCAGCGCGGTCGTCTCAGCCACGACCGGACGGATCACCGGCACCCCGAGGATGTCGGCCTGGAACTGCATCAGCAGGTCGTTGGCGACCATGCCACCGTCGACCTTGAGCTCGTTGAGCGTGACGCCCGAGTCGGCCTCCATCGCGTCCATCACCTCACGGGTCTGGAAGGCGGTCGCCTCGAGCGTGGCCCGAGCGATGTGTCCGGCGTTGACGTACCGCGTCAGGCCCGCGAACACGCCGCGCGCGTTCGACTTCCAGTACGGCGCGAACAGACCGCTGAACGCCGGCACGATGTAAAGCCCGCCGTTGTCGTCGACCGACTTGGCCAGCTCCTCAACCTGCGGGGCGGCCTGGATCATGTGCAGGTTGTCGCGCAGCCACTGCACGAGCGCGCCGGTGATCGCGATCGATCCCTCGAGCGCATACACCGCGGGCTGGTCCCCGATCTTGAAGCAGACCGTCGTCAGCAGACCCGACTTCGATTGCACCGCCTCGGTGCTCGTGTTGAGCAGCATGAAGTTGCCGGTGCCGTACGTGTTCTTGGCATCACCGGTGTCGAAGCACGCCTGCCCGAACGTGGCCGCCTGCTGGTCGCCGAGGTCGCCGGCGACGTTGATGCCCGCCAGGTTGGTGGTCGTGACCTCGCCGTAGACCTCGCTCGACGGCCTGATCTCGGGCAGCATCGACATCGGGACCCCGATCGTCGAGGCGATGTCCTCATCCCAGGACAGCGTCTCGAGATCCATCAGCATCGTGCGGCTGGCGTTGGTCACATCGGTGATGTGCAGTCCGCCCTTGGTGCCGCCGGTCAGGTTCCAGATGCACCAAGTGTCGATGTTGCCGAACATCAGGTCGCCCGCCTCGGCCTTGGCCCGGGCGCCGTCGACGTTGTCGAGGATCCAGCGGACCTTGGGGCCCGAGAAGTACGTCGCCAACGGCAGCCCGACCGTCTCGCGGAACCGATCCTGGCCGCCATCCGCCGACAGCTCATCGACCAGCTTGTCGGTGCGCGTGTCCTGCCACACGATCGCATTCATCACCGGCTCGCCGGTGTTGCGGTCCCAGACCACGGCGGTCTCGCGCTGGTTGGTGATACCCAGCGCCGCAATGTCGTCCCGGGCGGCGCCCGCCTTCTCGACCGCCTCGTCGATCACCTCCTGGCAGCGCGCCCAGATCTCTTTGGGATCGTGCTCCACCCAGCCGGGCTTGGGATAGATCTGCTCGTGCTCCTTCTGGGACACGGATACCACACGGCCTTCATGGTTGAAGACCATCGCCCGCGAGCTGGTGGTTCCCTGGTCGAGTGCAATTGAGTACTTCGCCATGCGTGTTCTCCTTTAGCCCGCGAGCGCCTCAGCGGCGCTCTTGAAGAGGTAGTAGGTGGAGGTCGCGCCTGGGTCTTGGTGGTCCTTGCTTCGCTCACCCAGGTAACTGGCGCGCCCCTTGCGCGCGATCAGCGGCGTCGTTGCCTTCATTCCTTCCTGCGCGGCCTGCGCCGCCCCGCGCAGGCCGTCGTCCAGATCCGACGCACCCTCCAGCGCCTCCACGGCCGGAATCAGCGCGTCCACCATCGTCTTGTCTTCGGCCACGGCCTTGCCACGGGCCTGGACTCCCTCCAGGCCCTTGCGCCAGGCAGCGGCGTATGCCGGCAGGTCGACCTCCTCCTGCCCAGCCAGGGCGTTGCCCATCTGCAGGAACAGCGTCCCGTACAGCGGGCCGGCGGCCCCGCCCACGGTCGATACGAGCGCCATCGCGACGGTCTTGAGCACCGCGCCGGGATCCGCCTGCTCCGCGGCGCCAAGGCGCTCGAGCGCCTTAGTCATGCCGCGGTTCATGTTGGTGCCGTGGTCCCCGTCGCCGATCGCCGTGTCGAGTGCCACCAGCTCCTCTCGGTGCTCGGACATCTCGCCGGCGAACCGGTTCATCCAGTCGAGCGTGGCATCGCGTGTGATCGCCACCGTCAGCCGCCCCGGATCGCCACTGTCAGTTGCTCCAGAGCGTCACCGTCACACGCCCCAGCGCAGCGCCGGGGTGTTCACCGGCGCGTCCCAGTAGCGCAACATCTCATCGTCGAGCTTGAGCAGGGTGATCGAACACCCCTGCATCTCGAGCGAGGTGATGTAGTTGCCGATGAGGTTGCGCTCGATGGTGAGGCCGTGCGCTTGGGCGATCTTGGCCACCTCGGCGTACATCACGTACAGCTCGATCAGCGGCGTGCCGCCCATGCCGTTCATGAAGGCCAACACCTTGTCGCCGCTCGAGAACGGGAGGTCCTCGAGGATCGGTGTCATCAGCCGCTCCGCGATCTGTGACGCCGGCCCGATCTTCTCCCGGAAGCGACCCGGCTCGCCGTGGATGCCGATGCCGATCTCGACCTCGTCGTCGCCGAGCTCGAAGCTCGGCTTGCCCGACGCGGGCGTGATGCACGGCGTCAGCGCCATGCCCATCGAGCGGCCGTTGGCGTTCACCCGCCGCCCGAGCTCCGCCACCTCCTTGAGCGACTTGTGGTCCTCGGCCGCGCCGCCGCAGATCTTCTCGACCAGCACGGTCACGCCCACGCCACGGCGCCCGGCGGTGTACAGGGAATCCTCGACCGCCACGTCGTCGTTGGTGAGGACGGTCTCGACCTCGATGTCCTCGCCCTTGCCCATCTCGGCGGCCATGTCGAAGTTCATGACGTCGCCGGTGTAGTTCTTCACGACGTGGACGACGCCCGCGCCGCCGTCGACCGCCTTGGTCGCCTCGATCATCTGATCGGGAGTCGGAGAGGTGAACACCTCACCCGGACAGGCGGCGTCGAGCATGCCCGGGCCGACGTACCCACCGTGCATCGGCTCGTGGCCCGAGCCGCCTCCCGAAATGATCCCCACCTTGCCCTGGACCGGCGCGTCGATCCGGACGATGTAGGCCGGGTCGTAGGAGACGCGCACGCGGTCACCGTGTGCGGCCTCGACGCCGCGAAGCGCGTCCTGGAGGACGGCGTCGGGCGCATTGATGAGCTTCTTCATGCCCCTTCCCTTTCAACGGAAGAACTGTGGGTCATAACTGCACGCTGAGGGACGCACGATGCGCGACCGTGCGGCTCTAACCCCAACGCGTGCCTGATTGGAGACAGAGTCACCGGCGGCGGGCGGTCGAATGTGTGCGGATGTGACCCAACGGGCCGGACGCGCAGCGACGCCGACGGCGCCCCGCGGTCAGGTCAGCACCGATAATGCCCAGCAAGCACCCTCCTTCTGGACCAAACGCTCTCCACCCACGAGCCTCGCTTGCGACAATAACGGAAAGGGTGCGACAATGTCAAACACCGTTCGGACCGCGGTTTGGGCGCGCCACCTGGCCACGGCGGAGCATCGGGAGGGCGAGTGCAGAGGGCTGTTTAGAGGTGCCCGGTCGCATCCAATCCATCGAACGAGCGGCCGCCATCCTGCGGCTCCTGTCAGGTCGTTCGCGCCGACTCGGTGTGGCCGAGCTGGCTGGTGAGCTGCGGCTGCCGAAGGGCACTGTCTACGGCATCCTCCGGACCCTCCAGGCGGTCGGATTCGTCGAGCAGGATCGCGACTCGGGCAAGTACCAGCTCGGACCCGCGCTGCTGCACATGGGCTCGAGCTATCTCGACGGCAACGAGCTGCGCACCCGGGCGCTGAACTGGGCCGATGGGCTGGCCACGCGCAGCGGTGAAAGCGTGCGCATCGGCACCCTGCACGAGAACCAGGTGCTGATCGTCCACCACGTGTTCCGCCCCGACGACACCCGCCAGGCGCTCGAGGTCGGGAGCCTGCTACCCGCGCATGCCACCGCGCTCGGCAAGGCGCTGCTGGCCAACCACAACTACATCGCGGCCGAATTCGCGCCTGGCTCGATGGCCAGCTTCACCCCGGCCACGGTGACCGACATCTACCGGTTCCGCCAGGAACTCGAGTCGATCGGGGAACGGGGCTGGGCCGCGGACGTGGGCGAGCTGTTCCACGGCACCGCATCGATCGCCGCACCAATCGAGGACCGACGCCGGGTGACCGTCGGGGCGATGGGAATCGCCGGCCCAATCGAGCGCCTGTGCGACGGCCCGCAGCCGCGCACCGAGTTGGTGAACTACGTGATGGAAGCCGCGCGGGCGGTCTCGCGTGAGCTCGGCGCGATCCCCTGGTAGGTATCGGCTTTTCCTCATCCACCGGCCGGTGCGCTCTGCATAGACTCCCCCTGAGCATGGACGGGCGCTACGTAGCCTCGATAGACCAAGGGACCGCGTCGTCGAGGTGCTTCGTCTTCGACGACCGCAGCCGGATCGTGTCGGTCGCCCAGCAGGAGCACCATCAGCATTTCCCGCGGCCCGGCTGGGTCGAGCACGACCCACAGGAGATCCTGCGAAACGTCCTGCTGGTCGTGCGGGTCGCGCTCGACAAGGCCGACCTCACCCCCGATCACCTGTGTGCCCTCGGGATCGCCAACCAGCGCGAGACGACCGTCCTGTGGGACCGCCGCAGCGGTGAGCCCGTCCACAACGCGATCAACTGGGCCGACACCCGGACCGACCGGATCTGCCGGGAGCTTGCCGGCGAGTGGGGTCAGGATCGCTTCCGGGAGAAGACCGGCCTGCCGCTGACGACCTACTTCTCGGGGCCGAAGATCCGGTGGCTGCTGGATCACATCCCGGGGCTGCGCGAGCGCGCCGAAGCCGGGGAGGTGCTGTTCGGGACGATCGACTCGTGGCTCATCTGGAACCTGTGCGGCCGCCACGTCACCGACGTGACCAACGCGAGCCGCACGCTCCTGATGAACCTCCACACGCTCGACTGGGACCCGGAGCTGCTCGATGCGATCGGCGTTCCGGCCGCCATGCTCCCCGAGATCCGCCCCTCATCCGAGGTGTATGGCGAAGCCGGCGCGCCGCTGGCCGGCGTACCCGTCGCCTCGGCACTCGGGGACCAGCACGCCGCGCTCGTCGGCCAGACCTGCTTCGAGCCGGGCGAGGCGAAGTGCACATTCGGGACCGGGAGCTTCTTCGTCATGAACACCGGCGATCGTCCGGTGACTTCGTCCAACGGACTGCTCACCACGCTGGCCTACAAGCTCGGGCCGGCAGAGCCCGTGTATGCCCTGGAGGGGTCGATCGCGGTCACCGGTGCCCTGGTCCAGTGGTTCCGGGACAAGCTCGGACTGATCGGGAGCGCGCCCGAGATCGAGACCCTCGCGTTGACGGTTGAGGACAACGGCGGCTGCTACTTCGTGCCCGCTTTCTCCGGGCTGTTCGCACCGCACTGGCGCAGCGACGCCCGAGGGGTGATCGCGGGGCTGACGGGTTACATCAGCAAAGGCCACCTCGCCCGCGCCGTGCTGGAGGCCACGGCATGGCAGACGCGCGAGGTGGTCGAGGCGATGAACACCGACTACGGCTCGCCCCTGTCCGGGCTGCGCGTCGACGGCGGCATGACGCCGAACAACCTGCTTATGCAGTTCCTCGCCGACGTGCTCGAGGTGCCGGTGATGCGACCGATCGTCGCCGAGACGGTGTCACTCGGGGCGGCCTACACGGCGGGGCTGGCGGTCGGATTCTGGTCTGACACGGGCACGCTGCGCAAGAACTGGCACAAGGCGGCCGAGTGGCTGCCGAGCATGGACAGCGCGGCGCGCGAGCGCGGCTATCGCAAGTGGAAGAAGGCGGTGGCGCGCACCGTGAACTGGGTCGACGACGACGAGTGACTCGAGCCCGCACGCTCGCGGGTGACGCCTTACGCACGACGAGGCGGCGGCACCGCGCCGTGCCGCCGCCCCGTGTGACTCCACTCCTGTAGGAGTGGTCAGTTAGGTCAGGAAAGAGCCTCCGGTCCCGGCCGGTTCTGCACGGTCTCACCCTCGGCGATGATCCCCGGTTCAGGCGGTTTACGAGCGATCAGGATGGACCGGATGAAGCGGTCGTAGAACACCGAGGCCAGACCGCCCCCGATCAGAGGCCCGACGATCGGGACCCAGAAGTATCCGGTTATCCTCCCGCCGTTGACCAGGTAGTCACCAGGCATCGCCTGCTTGCCCCAGCCCGCGATCCAGGCGAAGATGCGTGGACCGAAGTCGCGGGCCGGATTGATCGCGTACCCGGCGTTGGCTCCGAACGAGATGCCGACCGCCATCACGATCATGCCCACGATCCACGGTGTCATGTTCGCCCCGACCGGGAGGTTGAACTCGTCGGTCACCGCCCACACGAACAAGGCCAGGAAGAACGTACCCACTATCTGGTCGATGAGCGGCCCCCATACGCTCGAGAAGTACGGTGCCGGGAAGGTGGCGAACGTGCTGTAGGTGCCCTTGGAGGCGTAACTGCCTCTCACGATGTGATTCGCCGTGTTGTAGGCGTCAATTGCGTTGACGTACACGAGGTACACCAGCGCGGCACCGACGAAGCAGCCGAGTACCTGGGCGAGCCAGTAACCCGGGACCTTGTTCCACGGCAGCTGTTTACGGATCGCAGCCCCGAAGGTGATCGCGGGGTTGATGTGCGCGCCGGTGACGCCGCCGACGACGTAGATGGCGAACACGACGGCCAGTGCCCATCCCCAGGTGATCAGCAGCCAGTCGCCCGACGAGAAGAGAATGTTCGCGTACGCGCCTCGACCGGACCCCGGCAGCGCCCAGAGCATTGCCACCACCCCGTCGCCGAAGCAGATCAGGATGAAGCAGCCGAAGAACTCGGCCCACAACTCTCCGATGAGGCCCTGCTTCCACCGAAGCGGGAGCGGACCGACTGCCATTGACTCAGCTACGGTGCTCACACAACCTCCTCCTCTGAGACATTGAGTTCAGGAATGCGCTCCCGCGCTCGCGCAGCCGCCGGGTACTTCGTGTCAGGAGGGTGGGCTCCCTGCCGGCGGTCGCAATCGTGCGCGTCCGCGCACGGACGCACGGCGGCGTCCCGCAGCGATCTCCAGCGTCGGTCATCGAGGCCCGACTCTCGTCCTGCCTGAGTTCACTGGAACCACCCTCAGATCCTCCGCCCGGTCGGGCGCCGCGGCGACCCACTTTGCAGTCCGCGGTAGGACTGAGATTACCAGCGAGCGTCCGACAATGTCAAACGCTGTTCGGTTAGGTGACGCACCTGACCGGTCGGACAGGCGTGCATCTTCGCTCCGGCGCCGGCCTGCCCTCCTCGGGCGGAGCCCGCCCCCTCAGTGCGAAGAACCGACCGGCGTCCGCTTGCGGTAGGGCGAGCGGTAAGGACTGGCCGAGCCGTTCTGGAAGAACGAGCTGACCGATTCCATGACCTGGTCGGCGTCGGCGGTCGGGACGATCGGGTCGCCGAAGGAGACCTCGATCCGGTGCCGGCCGGAAAGCGGGACGGGGCGCCGGCGCCGGGGCCAGAACCGGCCCGGCGGCATCGCCTCGGCCGTACCGGTCACCCGAATCGGCACGATCGTCAGGTTGTGCGCGGCCGCGAGCACGGCCGCGCCCCGGCGCAGGGGACCCGGCATGCCGTCGCGCGAGCGTGTGCCCTCGGGGAAGAGCAGCAGGCTCCAGCCCTGGTCGAGCAGCTGGTCGAGGTGGCCGCCGTTCTTGGACATGCCGCCGCCGCGCCGGCGCTCGATCGGCACCGTGTTGAAGATCAGCGAGACGGCCGAGGCGACGAGACGGTTGCGGTAGAAGTAGTCGGCGGCCGCGGCCACCACCGTGCGCTTGCGCAGCCGGCGGGGGAGCGCGGACAGGATGACCGGTGTGTCGAGATGGCTGGCGTGGTTGGCGACCAGGATGATCGGACCCCTAACCCCCTCGAGCTTTTCCTTTCCGGTCGCCCGCCTCGCCGCGTAGTAGTCCATGAGCGGACCGAGCACGAAGCGCATGAAGTTCTCCCGGATCACGCCGGCTATCCAGGTGCGGGCCCACGGGATATCGAGCTGCGAGGCGGCGGCCCGAAGCTGACGGCCGCGCTCGGGGGCGGCGCGTGCGACATCGAGCCCGCGGGCCGGAGCGGCGCGGGCGGCGTCGAGGACTTTGCGCCTGCGGGAGCGCTCACGACGGAACTGCATTACGGGGGGTGTACCCCCTCTTGAGATCTTCGTTACAGGTGTCGCGAAGTGAGTGAAATCGGCCGCCTGATCAGGAGGCTAACCGCGCACTCGAGGCGGGCCCGAGCGTGAAAGTCGATTCACGTGCCGTATGGCGTTGCTAACCGCGCAGTCGCGCTGGTCGAGGGGGCGAGTGCGCGGTCAGCCTCCTCGCGCGCGACCGTCTTCGGCGTCCACATCTACGATTAGCCGGGCTCGTGGGGCGCCTACGCTTCTCACCCGATCCGTTTCGGCCCGCCTCGGTTGTGACCGAAGACCTCCGGCACCACCCCGTGGTCCAGACGGTGCTGCGCCGGCGCGAAGAGGGCTCGCGTCCGGGCGCGAGGACCGACGGGCGGCGGGTGGCGCTGGTGATCGAAGGCGGCGGGATGCGGGGGGCGGTGTCGGCCGGGATGGCGACTGCGATCGAACAGCTCGGGCTACGGGACGCCTTCGACGAGGTCCACGGCGCCTCGGCCGGCGCCTTCAACGCCGCCTTCCTGCTCGCCGGCCAGGCCGCATACCTGGCCACGCTGTACGGCTACGGGTTCGGGGATCCCCGCTTCGTGAGCGCGATCCGGGCAATGAGGGGAGGCCCGGTTTTCGACATGGACCACGTGGTCAACCACGTGTGGACGCGCCAGCGCCCGCTGCGCCACGAGGAGATCCTCAACACCGGGATCGAGCTGCATTGCACCGCCACCGATGCCGAGCAGGCCTCAATCGTCGACCTCACCGACCTGGGCGGCCAAGCCGATATCTGCTGCGCGCTGAGGGCATCGGGGCGGCTCCCGTGGCTCGCCGGCGGCCCGGTCGAGTTCCGCGGCATGCGGCTGCTCGACGCCACCCTGGCCGAGGCCATCCCGGTGCACGTCGCGCGCACTACCGCCACCGATCTGCTCGTGCTCCAGACCCGGCCGCACGGCGTCCCGCACACGCCGCTCTCGCCTCTGGTGGCGAAGCTGACCGATCGCTACCTGCGCCCGATCAACCCCGATCTCGTCCGCCTGCGTGAGACGCGATCGGAGCGCTACGACGCGCTCACCGCCGAGCTCGCCGTCCAGGCGGCCGACCCGGACCAGGCGCCGGCCGTGTGCGTGATCCGGCCGGCGGCCGGCGCGGTCGTGGTCAGCCAGATGGAGGGCCGGCAGGCGGTCCTGCAGACGGCCGCGGCCGATGGGTTGCGGGCGGCCTGGATGGCGCTGGCCGGCGAGGACCCGGAGCTGATCGGCACGCTCCGGGCGTACCCGCGCGGGTCCGGACGGGCCCTCGCCGGCCCCATGGATGCCGAGCTAGGGGAATCCGGCCCGGTCACGCCCCAAGCGGCGTTCCGGATCGCGCCGGATTCCCAAGCGAGGCCCTAAAAACCTAGACCGGCGCCGGTTCGCGCTCCGCGGGCTCCTCGGCCTCGGGCGGTCGCCGGGTGAGCTGCTCCCGCGCCTCCGAGCCCTCGATGTTGATGTGCGGCAGGCGCTCGTCGAGCCAGCGCGGCAACCACCAGGTCCGTTCTCCGAGCAGCTCGAGTACGGCGGGCAGCAGCACGCACCGCACGACGATCGCGTCGAGCAGCACGGCCGCCGCGAGTCCGAAGCCGAATTCCTTGAGCACGCGCTCGTTGCCGAGCATGAACGACAGGAAGACACAGATCATGATCGCCGCGGCCGCCGTGATCACCCGGCCGGTGAAGGCGATTCCGTCCGCCACGGCCTCCGATGCGTCCCGCTTGCGGATCCACTGCTCGCGCACGCGTGAGACCAGGAACACCTCGTAGTCCATCGACAGGCCGAACACGACCGCGAACATCAGCACCGGAATCCAGGGCTCGACGGGCCCCTTCTCGATCCCGAGCACGCTCGCGAACCAGCCGTCCTGGAACACGAGCACGGTGACGCCGAGCGCGCCGCCGATGCTGATCAGGTTCATCAGCGCGGCCTGGACCGGGATCACCAGCGAGCGGAAGATCACGAACAGCAGCAGCGCCGACAGCACGACGACGAGCCCGATGAACAGCGGCAGCTTTTCGGACAGCACGTGCGAGAAGTCGATCGACCCGGCGGTGAAGCCGCCCACAAGGACGGCGGCGCCGGTCTGCTGCTTGACCGGCGGCAGGACGTCGTGGCGCAGGTGGTTGACGAGATTGGTGGTCGCCACCGCCTGCGGCGCCGAGTCCGGATAGGCCTCGAACACCGCCACGTTGCCCTTCGGCGAGAGCCGCGGAGGAGTCACGGCGACCACGCCCGGCGTGTGCTCGACCGCGTCACGAACCGCGGGGACGGCCTGCGACGCGTCCCCATTAGGAACATCGGTCAGGATCAGCAGCGGGCCGTTGAAGCCCTGTCCGAAGCCCTGGGCCAAGAGATCGAAGGCCTCGCGCGTGTTCGTGCCCGACGGGTCGTTGCCGGCGTCGCTCGACTCCAGTCGCAGCCCAATCACCGGCAGCAGGAGCGCGACCATCACGCCGAGCGAGATGATCGCCAGCGGCCACGGCCGCGACTGCACGGTCCGGCTCCACCGGCGCCAGCGCGACCGGGACTGGGCCTTCATGACCGCATCCGGGCTGGCGCCGTCGCCCGCCGCGTCGCCGCGCCGGCGCGCGACCCGCGCCCCGAACCGCGAGAGCATCGCCGGGAGCACGGTCAGCGACGCGGCCAGGACCATCAGCACCGCGAGGATCGAGGCGATCGACAGTCCGTAGAGGAAGCTCACGCCGGTGGCGAACATCCCGAGCAGGGCGATCACCACGGTGCTGCCGGCGAGCAGTATCGCGCGCCCGGAGGTGTCCATCGCCTCGACGACCGATTTCTCCACGTCGCCGTTCTTCAGGAAATTCTCACGGAATCGCGTGACGATGAACAGGGCGTAGTCGACGCCCACGCCGAGCCCGATCATCAGCGCCAGATCGGTTGACACGTTGGGGATGCTGGTCACCTGGGTGGCCAGGCCGATGAGCGCGACGCCGGTGATCAGCCCAAGTCCGGCGGTGATCAGCGGCATCCCAGCCGCGATCAGTGAGCCGAACGTCAACAGCAAGATGATGAACGCCGCGACGGCCCCGATCGCGGTCGCGGGGCCGACCGTGAAGCCCTCGGCGTTCTCCATCACCTGCCCGCCGGCGGCCACCTTCAGGCCGGGCACATTCACGGCGGCGATCTGATCGAGCACCGGCTTGCCGGCGGCGTTCGGCACCTGGTTGGCCGGATGGTCGTAGTTGATCGTCGCGAATGCGGTCCGGCGATCCTTCGAAATCTCGACCGAGCCGTCGGTGCTGTAGGGACTGAGCACCGACACCACGTGCGGATCGTTCTTCACCTTGGCGAGGAGGCCCTCGATCGCCGACTGGACGGCGGGGTCATCGACGGTGCCGTTGGCGGTGTGGAACACGATCGTGTCGACGTCGCCGCTCTGGGCTGGGAACTCGGTCTTGAGCAGGTCGAGCGCGTGCTGGGACTCAGTGCCGGGGAGGCTGAAGTCCTGCGCGTAGTTGCGGCCGACGGCGCCGGCGATGACCGTGGTTATGACCGCGATGGCGATCCAGCCAATGAATACGCGGCGGCGGTGGCGGATGCACCAGCGTGTGACTTTCAGCACTTTGTCGACTCCCTAGTCGTCTTGCACTCTCGGTGGTGACTGGCGCTGGGTGGGCGGGCACCCCTTCCCGAAAGTCACCCGGTCCGGTCTTAACTGTGTAGCAAAGCCGTGTGCTCGGCTTGTGACGTTCCTGACTGCGTCTATCGTCGTATATCTGAGTGGCTCTACGTAAGGACATCCGGAACATCGCGATCGTGGCGCACGTCGACCACGGCAAGACCACCCTGGTCGACGCCCTGCTGTGGCAATCGGGGGCGTTCCGCGCCGGCCAGGACGTGGCCGATCGCGTGATGGACTCGATGGACCTCGAGCGCGAAAAGGGGATCACGATCCTGGCCAAGAACACGGCGGTGCGCTACGGCGGGGTCAAGCTGAACATCGTCGACACGCCGGGCCATGCCGACTTCGGCGGCGAGGTCGAGCGCGGGCTGACCATGGTCGACGGCGTGCTGCTGCTCGTGGACGCCAGCGAGGGGCCGTTGCCGCAGACGAGATTCGTGCTGCGCAAGGCGCTGGAGGCACGACTCCCGGTGATCCTCGTCGTCAACAAGGTCGACCGGCCGGACGCGCGGATCGACGAGGTCGTCGACGAGGTCTACGAGCTGTTCCTGGATCTCGATGCCGACGAGTCCCAGATCGAGTTCCCGATCGTCTACACCAACGCCAAGGCGGGCTGGGCGTCGCTCGATCCGGATGATTTTGATCCCACCCGCTCGCCCCCCGCCCACCCCGACCTGGCGCCGCTGGTCGAGCTTCTGATCGAGCACATTCCGGCGCCGTCGTATGACCCCGAGCATCCCTTCCAGGCCCACGTCACCAACCTGGACGCGAGTCCCTACGTGGGTCGGCTCGCCATCTGCCGCGTCCGCCACGGCACGATCCAGCGGGGCGAGACCGTGGCCTGGTGCCGGGCCGACGGCGAGATCGAAAACGTCAGGATCAGCGAGCTCTACGTGACCGAGGCGCTCGAGCGCGTCCCGGCCGACGAGGCCGGCCCGGGCGAGATCATCTCGGTGGCCGGCATCCCCGAGATCACGATCGGGGAGACGCTGGCGGCGGCCGACGACCCGCGGCCGCTGCCCGTTATCACGGTCGATGAGCCGTCGCTGTCGGTGACGGTCGGGATCAACACCTCGCCGCTGAGCGGCCAGGACGGCGACAAGGTGACCGCGTCGCAGCTCAAGGCGCGCCTGGACCGCGAGCTCGTCGGCAACGTGTCATTGCGCGTGCTCGACACCGAGCGCCCCGATGTCTGGGAGGTCCAGGGCCGGGGCGAGCTGGCGCTGGCGGTGCTCGTCGAGTTGATGCGGCGCGAGGGCTACGAGCTCACGGTCGGCAAGCCGCAGGTGGTCACCCGCGAGATCGAGGGCAGGCTGTCCGAGCCGGTCGAGCGGATGAGCATCGACGCACCCGAGGAGTACGTGGGCGTGATCACCCAGCTGCTGGCCATGCGCAAGGGCCGGCTCGAGCAGATGGTCAACCACGGCACGGGCTGGGTGCGGATGGAATATCTGGTGCCGGCGCGCGGGCTGATCGGGTTCCGGACCGAGTTCCTGACCGAGACGCGGGGAACCGGGATCGTCCATCACGTGTTCGAACGCTGGGAGCCCTGGCACGGCGAGCTCCGCACGCGGCCGACCGGCTCCCTTGTGTCCGATCGGCGGGGCCGGGTGGCGGCGTTCGCCCTCTACAACCTCCAGGAACGGGGGACGCTGTTCGTCGGGCCCGGCGACGAGGTCTACGAGGGGATGATCGTCGGCGAGAACTCTCGCGCCGAGGACCTCGACGTGAACGCGACCAAGGAGAAGCATCTGACCAACATGCGCTCCTCGACCGCGGACGAGCTCGTGCGGCTGGTCCCCAAGCGCGAGCTCTCGCTCGATCAGGCGCTCGAGTTCCTGCGCGCGGACGAGTCGGTGGAGGTCACCCCGCACGCGGTCCGGCTACGCAAGACGGTGCTCGACGCCGGCGGGCGGCGCAAGGCGGCCCGAGCCGGTCGGCCGGCCACCGCCGGCGTCTGAGGCTCAGGCGAGCGGCCGGCGTCTGAGGCTCAGGCGAGCAGCTGGCCTGTGGCTCAGGCGAGCGCGCCTGCCGCCGGGCGCCGCACGTCGCGGTCGGCCGAACGCTCGGGCGGTGCGTCGGCGATCCTCGCCGGCTGCTCGCCGCGCCGGCGCGGGCGCCACACGCGCATGTACTGGGCGAGCACGTAGGAGCCGACCACCAGCCCCAGGGCCAGGAACTGCCCGGCGAACGTCTGCCAGTTGGGGAAGATCGAGAGCCAGGTGCCCATCCAGCCGGGAACGCTGAGACCGGCGACGTTGGTCGTGCCGATCCAGCCGGCCAGCTGCATCTCGTTGACTTCCTCGCCGACCGACACGAGCAGGACGAACAGGAGCAGGACGCCGGTGATGATGAGCAGCCGGCGGTAGGGCAGCCGCTGGTGCAGGGCGAAGGTGAGCACGCCGACCGCGCCGGTGAACAGAAGGCCGATGACCACGCCCTCGAGCACGACGCTCGACCCGTAAAGCTCGCGCAGGTTCTGGAGGAAGATCACGACCTCGAAGCACTCGCGGTAAACCGAGGTGAAGCCCAGCAGCGCGAGGCCGAGCACGAGGCGACGCCGGTTCGTGTCCGGATCCGCCGAGAGCAGGCCACGCCGGCGCTTGTGGTGATGGGAGATCCAGCCGGTCCAGTAGACCTTGTGGAAGAACCAGTTCATCACGATCAGCAGGACGATCAGGGACGGGATCCCGGTGGCGGCCTGGACGGTGAACTCGCCGCCGTGGAAGCGGCCGATCAGCCAGACCACGAACAGCCAGGTCGCCACGCCGAAGCCCATGGCGGCCGCGCCACCTGCCGCCACCGGCCGGCGATAGATCCGGTTGCCGCCGAGGAAGCTGGCCGTGACCGCGGCGAGGACGAGGATCGTCTCCAGACCCTCGCGGAACACGAGGATCGCACTGTTGATGACCACGGAGGTGTGGCTCAGCCGGTGGCCGGGGGGAAGCGCGGTCGGATCGGTCGTGCCCCCGCGGGCGTGCCAGCTGATCACCACTACGACAATCGCGGCCGCGAGCGCCACCGCCGTCCAGACGTAGAAGGCCACGCGCTCCCCCGGCCGGCGCCGGGTCACGGGCCGGGACGAAGACTGGGAAGCGGGCGGGGTGTCGAGCGATCCCTGAGCCATCCGGCAGTTAGGGTACCCTAATACGGGCTTCAGAAGCTCGCCGCCGGAAAAATTTCATCAAGACGGCGACCGCCGGAAGATTCAAGCTGGCGCGCCAAGCTCCTCCCGCGCCGGCGGGCCGGAGGTTAGCTCCAATCGCTCGGCCATGCTGTTGACGGCGTCGACGATCTCGTCGAGCTCCCCGAGCAGCCCTTCGGGGTCGCCGGCGTACTCGGGCGGCACCGTTCGCTCGAACGCGAGGTAGTCCGGGCGCAGATCGGGAAAGCGGCCGGCCCGGTCGCGCGCGGACCCGCTCGCCTCACGACCGCCCAGGCCGGGCTTCGGCGTTGTCGGCGGCTCGTCCGGACGGGTCCGTAGCGACGCCTCGATGCTCGCGAGCGCGGTGTCGATGTCGCGCGCCAGCGCCTGGAGCCCGGGGAGCGGTGAGCGGGGATAGTCCTCCTGGACGTCGAGCCTGAGCACGTGGGCGGCCTGGACCACTCTGCGCACCGCCGCGAGGATGCCCTGGCTCTGGTCGGCATCGATCCGCCGGGTTTGCGGCTCGGACAGCGAGCGGGCCACGGTCGACTCGGCGTTGGTGCGCGCCAGGCGCGCCCGGCGGCTGAGGGTTCGCACCTCTGTCTCGCCCGCGCGGCGTGCGCGGACGAGCGCGTCGAGGATCGCGGCGAGGTACGCGCGGTCCGCGGCGACCAGGTCAGCCAGCGCCTGCCAGGCGGGGACATTGGACCAGGTCGGCCAGATCGCATAGGCGGCCAGTCCCAGCGATCCACCGATCAGCGTGTCGATCAGGCGGGCCCCGGCGGTGGCCAGCGTGTCGGGGCTGACCGCGTTCAGCAGGAACACGACCAGCGCGGTGATGAACGCGAAGCCGAGCGCGAAGCTGGCCGGGAACACGGCGTAACCGGCCCACCCCAGCAGACCGACGAGGACGATCGTGGCCGCGCCGGTCGGATGCACCGCGACCGCGATCGCTCCCGCCAGCCCAACGCCCACGCACGTTCCGAGCAACCGCTCGGTGCCGCGCGTGAAGGTCGCGCCGAACTCCGGGCGCAGCGTCGTCCCCGCGGCCACGACCATCCAGTAGCTGCGTGAGAGCGGCAGGTGCTGGGCGAGCAGCTCCGCGATCAGGACCACGACCGCCAGCCGGACCGCGTGCCGTCCCGCCGGCGACTCGAGGCTCGCGTTGGCCCGCAGCTCGCCGAGACCGGCGACGAATCCCTCACGGAGCGGATGCGCGTGCCGGCGAGGCCGGCGGTCGCGCAGGCTGCTGCCTCCGCCGGCACTGGTGGCGAGAATGGCGGTGGCGCGGAGCTGGCCGGCCAGGGCCGACAGACGGCGGGCCAGCAGCGGGGCCGACGACTCGCGACCCCGGACGAGTCCGTCGGCCTGGGCGCTCAGCTCCTTGATCGTCGCGGGCAGCGTCCAGGTCGCGTCGCGGTCGCCCTCGACCGTCCGGGCGATCAGGTCCAGGGCCGTGGAGGTAGTCGCGAGCAATCGCGTGGCCACGCCGCCGGGCGAGTCTTCGCCCTCGGACGGTGCGCGGCGCATCAGGGCGTGGATCGCGCTCAGCACGACCCGCAGCCGCTGCCCTTCCGCGACCAGGTTGCGCAGGTTCATGATCGCCGGGTCGCCGAACAGGGTCGGCGAGGCCAGGCCGTCCTGCGCCTGGTCGAGCGCAGTGGCGACGGGCAGGGTCGAGGTCTCCCACGACGCGGTGGCGAGCCCCGCGAGCGCGCGATAAGCCGCCGCGGTGGCCGCGCGCTGTGCCCGCAGCGGCGTCGGCCAGCGGACGAGGCTCTGGAACAGCACCTGGGCGAGGCCCCCGGCCAGGACGAGCCCGGCCAGGCCGGCCGCCGCGTCCACGGGCTGGCTGAAGCGGCCGAACACAACGGCGGCCAGCACCGCTTGATTGCCGACCACGGCGCCTCCGTTTCCGAGGGCCACGAGCAGCCCGCCCATCAGCGCCCATGCGCACAGCACGCCGAGGTGCAGCCAATGGTGTGACCCGGTCACGCTGCCCACGAAGGTCGAGAGCGCCATCACCAGCGCGTCGATCGTGAGGACCGCCAGCGGCGGGCGCCCGCCCCGGATGCGCCACGCGATGCCGATCAGCATCGCGCCGGCGCCCATCGTCACGCCGGCCACGGCGCTCCAGGCGACGGTGCCGATCGTCAGCACCGCCACCACCGGAATCGCCGCCAGCAGCCCGCCCGCGATGGACACGGCGCGCCGGTCGAAGTGACCTGCCTCGCGAATCGCCGTCGAGAGCGAACCCGGCTCCGGCGGCGGCCCGGCGCCGGCGGTGCCGCGTCCCCCGTTTCGGCCGAGAAGCTTTACGCGTGGGCGGATCATGTCCGCTACGTGGTTACCCCCCGCGCGCGGCCGGGCTCCACTTCGGCGCGCGGCTTAGTCGCCGGGGAGCCAGCCGGGCTGGTAGCCCACGGCCTGGTCCTCGGGTATGCCGGCGTACGCCTCGTCCGGGTTGCGCGTCTCCTGTTCGACGCCCGCTTTGTATTTCAGGGCCAGCTCGGAGCGCGGGTAGACGATGCCTTCGCTCGTTCGGCTGCCGACCGCAAGGAGCGCGCACGGTCCGTCGCCGGCGCCGACGAACACGTGCTCGGTCCACGGTGGGCAGTGCACGAAGTCCCACTGGCGCAGCCGACGCTCCTGCCCCTCGATCACCAGCACGCACTCGCCCTGGAGCACCAGGAAGTCTTCCTGGTCCGCCTCGCCGTGGTAGTAACACGATGGCTGGCCGGGGGACAGAACGCCGATGTTGACGCCAAGCTGATCGAAGCGGCCCTGGGGCCGGGCCTCGAAGCGCGTGTACGCGCCGAAGTGGTCGGCCATCCACTTGGCGTCACGAACGTTGAGCACGAACCAGCCCTCGCCGGCCGGTTCCTGACCGCCTTCGGTGGCTTTCAGCTCGGCCTCGGGCACCATCGTGGGCGAGGGTAGCGCCGTATGCGCCATATGTAATCTCGGGTGAGTGAGCACCACATCCGTCCGAAGCGACGGGCGCCTCGGTGTGCCCGCGGTGGAGGTCTCGGACCTCGTCAAGCGCTACCCGAAGTCGCCGGTGAACGCGGTCGATGGGATCTCGTTCGCGGTCGAGCCCGGCGAGGTGTTCGGCCTGCTCGGACCGAACGGCGCCGGCAAGACGACCACGATCGGGATGCTGACCACGCGCGTGCGCCCGACCAGCGGGCGTGCGGCGATCGGCGCGATCGACGTCGCCGCCGATCCCGTGCGAGCCCGCAGCCTGCTGGCAGTCGTCCCCCAGCGCAGCAATCTGGACCGCTCGATCTCGATCCGGCGCAACCTGACCTTTCATGCCGCCTATCACGGCGTACCGGCCGCCGAGGCGTCTCGCCGGGCCGACGAGCTGCTCGAGCAGTTCGGGCTCCTCGAGCGGGGCGACGTGAAGCCCGACCTGTTCTCCGGCGGTCAGTCGCAGCGGATGATGATCGCGCGAGCGCTGATGCACGAGCCGATGGTCCTGTTCCTTGACGAGCCTTCGACCGGTCTCGATCCTGCAGCGAGGCTGTTCGTGTGGGACCGGTTGCGCGAGCTGCGCGAGCGCGGCGTGACCCTGATGTTGACCACCCACGACATGCACGAGGCGGCCACGCTGGCCGACCGGGTCGGGATCATGGACCACGGCAAGCTGCTCGCGCTCGACACCCCGGAGGCGCTCATGCGCGGGCTGGCGGGCAGCTCGACGCTCGAACTGAGCGTGCAAGCCCAGAACGGCGACCTGCCCGAGCCGCTCGTGCAGGCCCTCGGTCAGCTCGCCGACGTGGAGCAAGTGGAGGCGCTTCACGACGACATGCCCGACGCCGACGCAACCGAGCGGAGAGTGCGCCTGTACGTCGCGGGCGACGCTTCGCAACTGATCGCGCCGACCGCGACGTTGCTCGCCGACCGCGGGTTTGCCCTCAACGGCGTCGACCTTGGCACGCCCACGCTCGAGGACGTGTTCATCAATCTGACGGGGAGGACGCTGCGATGAGCGCCACGTTCGTTTCCAAGCCGTCCCCGGGTCCGGCGCGGGCGCCGGTCCCCCACGCCAGCCAGGCGCGGGCGTTCACGGCGGTGCTCCGCCGCGATCTGTACGTGACCGGCAAGGAACTGCCGGTGTTCCTCGCCCAGGTGATCCTGCAGCCGCTGTTCCTGCTGTTCGTGTTCGGCAAGGTGCTCGGCTCGCTCGGCTACACCCAGCACGGCTACTCGGACCTGCTGTTCCCAGGGCTGCTGGCGCTGACCGCAGTGATCACCGGGATGCAGACGCTGGCCTTCCCGCTCGTGGTCGAGTTCGGCTGGACGAAGGAGATCGAGGACCGGCTGCTCGCGCCGATGTCCACGGCGCTCGTCGCCGCCGAGAAGGTCCTGTTCGCGGCGATGCGCGCGATGACGGCCACCACGATCATGATCCCGGTCGGGATCCTCGTCCTGGGGTCGATCCCGTGGCGCTGGAGCGGTTTCCCGCTGCTGGTGGTGGCACTCGTGCTCGGCAGCCTGCTGGGCGCGGGCCTGGGCCTGGTGATGGGCACCCTCGTCGTGCCTCAGCGGATCAACATCGTGTTCTCGCTGGTGTTCACGCCGCTGCTGTTCACGGGCTGCAGCCAGTACCCGTGGCCGTCGCTGTCGCGTCTGCCTTGGTTCCAGGTGGTCACCGCCTGCAACCCGATGACCTACGTGAGCGAGGCGATGCGGGCCGCGCTCGTGCCCGAGGTGCCGCATATCGCTCCCTGGGTGTGCATCGTGGTGCTGGTGGGGTCGGTGAGCGCGCTGATGGCGGTCGGGGTGCGCGGCTTTTACCGGCGCGCGATCGACTGATCATTTCCTGTGAACACCGGCAATCCGGTGCATGGGGCCGGCGCCTCCCGGGAAGGCACATGGTTGGTGGAGGCGACCCGAACAGGAGAGAGATCCCATGAAGGCGTGCGTGACTGGCGCCACCGGGTTCGTTGGCGCGCACGTCGCGCGCGCGCTGGCTGAGCGCGGGGACGAGGTCCGTGTCATCTACCGCAACCCCCAGCGCCTGAAGGCGCTGCACGGCGTGCCCTATCGCCGCACCAAGGCCGACGTGCTCCACTATGCCGCGATGCGGCGGGCGCTGCGCGGCAGCGACGTGCTGTTCCACGTCGCCGGCTATGTCGCCTCGAGTCCGGTGGAGCGCGTATGGGAGCTGAACGCTGCAGGCCCGACGGTTGCGGTCGAGGCTGCCGCCGCGGAGGGGGTTCGCCGGGTGGTCTTGACCTCGACCATCTCGGCCATCGGGACGGCCAACGGACGACCCGCCGATGAGTCGACTCCGTACCCCGAGGATTGGCTCGGGCTCGTCTACCCGGACTCCAAGCACGCCGGCGAGCGCGCGGCGCTCGAGGCGTCCGAGCGCCACGGGGTCGAGTTGGTCGTCGTCAATCCCGGCTACGTGCTCGGGGTGCCGGTCAACCGCTCCCAACCCGGGGAGACCTCGACCCGGACGATCGGCAACTACCTGCGTGGCCGGCTGCCCGGCGTGGTCGATGCGCCGATGAACTTCGTCGACGTGGAGGACGTGGCCGACGGTCATCTGCTCGCCGGTGATCGCGGGAGCCCCGGGGAGCGCTACATCCTGGGCGGCGTGAACCTCCGCTGGCCGGAGCTGATCGACCGCGTGGCCGAGCTGTCCGGGGTGAGCCACCCGATCATGGTGCTGCCGACGGCCAT
The DNA here is from genome assembly GCA_035504535.1 of Solirubrobacteraceae bacterium. Classification (GTDB taxonomy): domain Bacteria; phylum Actinomycetota; class Thermoleophilia; order Solirubrobacterales; family Solirubrobacteraceae; genus Palsa-465. Next base: position 69,572 of record DATJRS010000006.1, read on the forward strand.
CCGGCGCATCGCCCAGGTCCGCGAGGCTCTCGGTCTGCCGGGGGCGATTTCGGCCGAGGCCTTCGAGTTGATGGGCCAGGACTGGCGGTTCAGCTCGGGCAAGGCGCGCGACGAGCTTGGCTTCCAGACCCGGCCGCTCGACGAGACGCTGGCGGACACGATCGACTGGTACCTGGAGCTGATCGAGTCCGGCGCGTTCGACGGGTCGACGAGCTCGGGTCTCTCTCGCTGGGCCGATTCGATGCAGATGGCCTCCCGGCTGGGGTTGCTGACGCCGGTTCGGGTTGGCCAGCGAGTGGTGCGAAAGCGTTTCGTGGCCGGGGTCTGACCGCTCCGCCCACCGTCGCGCGGGAAGAAACTACGGAATAGTCGTAGTTTCTTCCCGAGCGCCATGGCCTCAGACCGCCCCACCCTCCTGCTCAGCGTCGACTTCGAGGACTGGCACCAGCTGGTCCGCCGGCGCGTGGGCGTCGCCGGGTGGGAAGCGCCCGGGCCGGCGCTCGCGCGCCAGACCGACGCACTGCTGAACCTGTTCGACGAGCTCGAGGCACGCGCGACGTTCTTTGTTTTGGGCATGGCGGCCCGGGCGCACCCGGAGCTGGCTAAGCGTGTCGCCGAACGCGGTCACGAGGTCGGCTGTCACGGCGACGCTCACCTTCCGGTCCATACCCAGACGCCGGACGAGTTCGCCGCCGACCTGCGGGCCGCGCGGGCCACGATCGAGGACCTGACCGGCCGCACGCCCGTCGGCTATCGCGCGCCGGCCTTTTCGATCACGGGGAGCTGTGCGGATTGGGCTCACCGGATCCTCTCCGAAGAGGGCTTCGCCTACGACGCGAGCCAGCACGACTCGCCGGCGTTGCGTGACCGCGTCGACACCTCGGACGCGAGCCCCCATCGCCTCGCCGGCGGCCTGTGGGAGTTTCCGATCGCCGTCTGGCGCCTGAGACGTGCCGGGGCACGAATCCCCGTCGGCGGTGCGTCGTACTGGCAGCTCCTCCCCACCCCGGTGCTGCTCACCGGCCTCGATCGCGCCGGTTCCCTGGCCGGCCTTTACCTGCACCCCAACGAGCTGGATCCCGAACCACTACGTGCCAAGCTCCCGGGCAGTTCAAGCGTCAAACAAGCGGCCGAGGCCAAGCTCCGCGAAGTCCAGCGAAACGGTGCCCGCCGGCGAGCCCCCGGCGTCCTGCGCGCGATCGCGCAGCGCTTTGACCTGATCCCCTATGGTGAGGCGCATGCACGACTCAACGGCAGCGCCTGAGCGGGTCCGGGCCCGCTTCGAGGAGAAGGCGCAGCAGTTCGACGACCTGTACGAGGACGAGCGCTGGCTGGTCCGCACGCTGCGCCCCGGGCTGTTCCGCCGTCGCCAGCTCGCCGTCGAGACCGTGAGGTCGTATACCGCGCCCCGGGTGCTCGACGTGGGCTGCGGCTCGGGCCGGATCGGCGAGTTCGTGCTCGAGGCCGGCGCCTCGCACTACGTAGGCGTCGACTTCTCGGCGCCGATGATCGATCTCTCGCGCGCGCGCCTGAACCCGCGCTTCGGAGACAGAGCGGAATTGATCGTCGACGATTTCCTCACCGCTTCACTCAGCGGGCCCTTCGAGGTGATCCTCGCCGTCGGCCTGTTCGACTACCTGCCCGAGCCGCACCAGTTCAGCCGCCGGATGTTCGAGCTCACCGCTCCAGGCGGCTGTGTGGTCGGTTCGTTCCCGACCTGGTCGTGGCTGAAGGGCCCGGTCCGCAAGGTGCGCTACGAGTGGATCGGCAACTGCCCGATCTTCAACTACAGCCGGCGCGAGCTCGAGCTGATGTTCGGCGCCAGCGGCTTCGGCCGCGTCGACGTCGCCAACCCCGGCCGCAGCGGCTACCTGGTCCGCGCTTACCGGACCTGACACCGCGGCAGTCGGAAGGCACAAAAAATGACCCTCCTGCACGCCCTGGGCATCTTCGGGGCGGGCATCGTGGCCGGCACCATCAACACGGTGGTCGGGAGCGGCACGCTGTTCACCTTCCCGGTCCTGTTGTCCTTCGGCTACGCGCCGGTGACCGCCAACGTCACGAACACGGTCGGCCTGGTTCCGGGGTCGGTGTCCGGCGCGATCGGCTATCGCCGCGAGCTGGCCGGGCAGCGCGAGCGTGTGCTCCGGCTCTCGGTCGCCTCGGGGACGGGGGGACTCGTCGGCGCGATCCTCCTGCTCAGCCTCCCCGCCTCCGCGTTCAAGGACATCGTGCCCGCGTTCATCGTGATCGCGCTAGCGCTGATCGTCCTACAGCCGCGCCTGGCCCGCGTGATGGATGCCTACCGCTCGCGTCACGTGCGCGAGAGCGGGCAGCTCGGACCGCTGTCCTTCCTTTGGGTGTTCGTGACCGGGGTCTACGGCGGCTACTTCGGCGCGGCCCAGGGGATCATGCTGCTGGCGATCCTCGGGCTGTCGTTGCCGGACGAGAACCTGCAGCGGGTCAACGCGGTCAAGGTCGTGCTCGCTGGCCTGGTCAACCTGATCGCAGGCGTGGTGTTCGTTTTCGCCGCGCACGTCGTGTGGCTGGCCGCGGTGCTGCTCGCGTTCGGGTCGACCATCGGCGGCGTGCTCGGCGCGCGCTACGGTCGCCGACTGCCGCCGCAGGCGCTGCGCGCGGTGATCGTCGTGGTGGGGATCGTGGCGATCGTCAGGCTGCTCTAGCTGCTGGTCGCGTGAAGGCCGCGCGGGCCCGCTCCACCTCGGCGTGGGCCGCGCATCCCTGCAGGTGGTCGTTGACCAGGCCCATGGCCTGCATGAACGCGTATACGGTGGTCGGGCCCACGAATCGCCAGCCCCGCCGCTTGAGCTCGCGGGCCAGCGCGCGTGACTCCTCGGTGTGAGCCTCGATCGCCTCGCGACTCAGGCCCCCGGCTCGGGGGGTCGGCTCGAACTGCCACAGGAATGCCGCCAGCGACCCCTCGGCTTGCACCATCTCCACCGCGCGAGAAGCGTTGTTGATGACCGCCTCGATCTTGCCGCGGTGCCGGACGATCGACGCGTCGCCGAGCAGCCGCTCGACGTCGCGCTCGCCGAACCGGGAGACCCTGTTGAAGTCGAAGCCGGCGAACGCGCGCCGGAACGCCTCGCGCTTGCGCAGGATGGTCAGCCAGGACAGGCCGGACTGGAATCCCTCGAGGCTCAGCTTCTCAAACAGGCGTGCGTCGTCGGCGACCGGAAAGCCCCACTCGCGGTCGTGGTACTCCCGATAGTCGGGCGCCGAATCCGCCCACCAGCACCGGGTGACTCCGTCCTCGCCAAGCACGACCCCGTCGCTCATGACGCCCTGGCCAGGCACAGTCGCGTGAGATAGCCGAACTCGAACGTGCCCCCGCCTGCATCGATCGTGTCCCCGATATCCGTGAACAGCCGCTTCCGCTCGGAGTCGGTCATCACCAGGTTGGCCGATTGGGTGCCGAGCAGGTCGAGGTACTGCGCGGTGGTGTATCTCATGCGCCACCGGTACTCACGCACCTCCGGCTCGTCGAACCCGGGCGTCGCGGCGATCTCATCCGGCCAGTCCTCTTCCTCCGCCGGTACATCCGGGTTCATCGGGTCGCCCGTGCCGTCCGCCTTGCCGCTGCGCCGGTACGCCTCGACCAGCTCGCCGCTGATCTCGGTCGCGTCCCAGTCGGCGCCGTTCCAGAACAGCGCCAGCGCGCCGCCGGGCTCGAGCGCCGCCCGAGCCGCCGTGTAGCGCACGCCCGGCGCGATCCAGTGCCAGGCCTGGGCGGAGAAGACGATCCGAAACGGCGGGCCCTTCCGGCGCCAGTCCTCGAACGTCGTCTCCACCACCGTCACGTTGTCGTAGGCGGCGCAGTTGCGCCGGGCCACCGCGGCCATCTCGGCGCTCGGCTCGATTGCGACCACGTCAAGGTCCCGATCCGCGAACAGCACGGTCGCTTTGCCCGTCCCCGCGCCGACCTCGAGCGCCCGATCGCCTTCGCCGGCGCCGGCGCCGGCGAATTCGAGCACGCCGTCGATCAGCGCCGACGGGTAGGAGGGCCGGCTGCGGTCATAGAGCTCGGCCACCCCTCCGAAGCTGAGCCGCCGCCTGTCGTCCATGGCAAGTAGTCAACCAAGACCGATGGCGTGACAGCATCTCGGGCGGTGAAGGAGTACTACGACACGCGCGCACCCGAGTACGACGAGTGGTACCTCGGGCTGGGCAAGTTCGCCGCGCGCGAGCGGCCCGGCTGGGAAGCGGCGGTGGACGCGCTCCAGGCTGCCGTCGCGTCATTGCCGCGGGCACGGACCCTGGACGTGGCCTGCGGCACCGGCTTCCTCACCAGCCATCTCACCGGCGAGGTCACCGGACTCGATCAGAGCGAGCGGATGCTCGAGATCGCGGGCGCCCGCATGCCCGCCGCGCGGTTCGTGCAGGGCGACGCCACCCGGCTGCCGTTCGAGAACGACGACTTCGACCGCGTGTTCACCGGCCACTTCTACGGCCATCTGGAGCCCGCGGCCCGCGAGACCTTCCTGGCCGAGGCGCGCCGGGTCGCGCCCGAGCTGGTGGTCGTCGATTCAGCGGTCCGGCCGGACCACGGCGTTGAGGAGTGGCAGGAGCGGGTGCTGAACGACGGGTCGCGCTTTCAGGTCTTCAAGCGCTATTTCGATGCCGAGGGCCTCGCCGCCGAACTCGGCGGCGGTGCCGTGCTGCACTCGAGCCCCTGGTTCGTGATGGTCGGCACCGACCGGGGTGTTACGTCCATGAGACGCACGAGCCGCTAGGCTCGCACCCCGGTGCTGCCCCCGTCCAAGAGATTGGCAACGCTTCTCGCCGCCTGCCTCCTCGCCGGCGTATGCGCACTCGCGTTGAGTTCCGCGGCTCCCGCGGCCGCGGGGTCCGGGTCGGGCCAGGTGCGGCTCGGTGCCGCCCCCCGGCTTCCGCCCGGCGCGCGGATCGTCGCCTCGGTGGCCTCCGCGACGCCGATGCACGTAACCGTGACGCTGCGCCCTCGCGACGCTGCCGGCCTCTCGACGCTGGCCAAGGCCGTTTCCACGCCCGGCTCTCCGTTCTACCGCCAATACATCACGCCGCAACAGTTCGTGAAGCGCTTCGGCCCAACCTCCCAGCAACTCAAGGCGCTCGAGGTCTCGCTGCGCGCCCACGGCCTGGAGCCGGGCACACCGAGCTCCAACCACCTGTCGATCCCGGTGAGCACCACGGCCGGCGCCGCCGCCCGCGCCTTCTCGGTCTCGTTCGCGCACGTGGTGCTTCGCAACGGGACCAGCGGGATCGTCAACCAGCAGGCTCCGGCGGTCGACGCCGCGGTCGCGCCCGAGGTACAGACCGTTCTCGGGCTCGACACCGTTTCCAAGGCCGTGCCGCTGCTGGTTCGCTCGCACACGGTGACCCGGGCGCTCGCGCCACGCGACCGAGCGCACATCGCTACCGGCGGCCCACAGCCGTGCGCGGCCGCCACCAGCGCGGACTCACAGGGCGGCTACACCGACGATCAGATCGCGTCGGCGTACGGGCTCTCCGGGCTCTACACCTCGGGCGGACCGGGCGGGGGCGCGGACTTCGGCGCCGGCCAGACGGTGGCGATCCTCGAACTCGAGCCCTACACCCTGCAGGACATCCAGACCTACGCCCAGTGCTACACGGTCAACGGGCAGCCCGTCAACCCGCAGATCGCCAACGTCAATGTCGACGGCGGCGCCTCGGGTACCCAATCCGGTGAGGCGGCGCTCGACATCGAGAACGTGATCGGCCTGGCGCCGCAGGCGAACGTGCTCGTCTACGAAGGGCCGAATTCGGGGTCGGGACCGTACGACACGTTCAGCGCGATCATCAGCCAGCACGCCGCCCAGGTGGTGACCGCGTCCTGGGGCCAGTGCGAGCCGCTCAACGGATTCAGCCAGGCCCAGGCGGAGAGCATCCTGTTTCAGCAGGCGGCCGCCGAGGGGATGTCGATCGTGTCCGCGTCCGGGGACGACGGCGCGGAGGACTGCTTCCCGGAATCGCCTACGGCTTCGGTCGACGACCCCTCGAGCCAGCCCTACGTCACCGGCGTGGGCGGCACCAGCCTCGCGTCGATCGGCCCCCGGCCGTCCGAGAGCGTATGGAACGACGGCGTGACCGTCGGTGCCGGAGGGGGCGGCGTCTCGAGCTTCTGGACGATGCCGACCTACCAGTCGGCTGCCCCCTCCTCGCTGCGCGTGATCAACTCCGGCTCGAGTGCCTCCGCCTGCGGCGCGTCATCAGGCGACTGCCGGGAGGTGCCCGACGTGTCCGCGGACGCCGATCCGAGCACCGGCTACACGATCTACTGGAACGGCGGCGGCTCGTCCGACCCAACCCAGCAGGAGGGCTGGCAGGTCGTGGGCGGCACGAGTGGCGCGGCGCCGCTTTGGGCGGCGCTGATCGCGCTGACCAACGCCTCGGCGGGGTGCCACGGCGTCGCGGTCGGCTTCGCCAACCCGGCCCTCTACTACGCCGCGGGAGCGGCGTACGGCAACGACTTCAACGACATCACCTCGGGCAACAACGACATGACCGGCACCAACCACGGCCAGTTCGCAGCCGCACCGGAATACGACATGGCGAGCGGGCTGGGGTCCCCGAACGGCTCGGCCCTCGCCGCCTCGCTGTGCACCGATGCGATCGCCCTCGGCTACCCGGGTGCGCAGCGCAGCGTGGTGCACACGGCGGTGAGTCTCCAGCTCCACGCCTCGGACACGCGGGGCGAGGGCCTGGGTTACAGCGCCAGCGGCCTGCCCGCCGGACTGTCACTGAATTCCTCGACCGGCAAGGTCACCGGCCGCCCGCTGCACGATGGAACCTCGACCGTCGGTGTGACGGTTTCGGATTCCTCCGGCACCACGGCGCGAACCTCGTTCTCGTGGACGATTCAGAGCAACCCGTCTCTGTCGCGCGTGTCGCTGACCGGCGTCGGTGCCACGAGACCCAAGCTGTCGTTCACGGTCGCCGCCGGCCGCGACGCGCCCAAGCTCCAGACGCTGACGGTGGCGTTGCCGGGCGGTCTCAGCTTCAGCCGCTCGCGCGCGACGGTCGCGATCAGCGGACTTAAGGTCAAGCACCTTCGGTTCACGGCCAGCCTCCAGCGCGGGACGCTCGTCCTCAAGCTGGGCACGGCGGCCCAGCAGGTGCGCGTGACGATCTCCTATCCGCGCCTGAAGTCCGGCGGCAACCTGGCGGCCCAGGTGGCGCGCCACAGCGGTGCGCGGGTGACGATCACCGTGCACGTGACCGACGCGGCCCGGTTGAGCACCAAGCTCACGAGCAGGATCAAGCCGCGGAGCTAGCGGAGGCCGCCGGCGGCGCCTTGGGACCGTCGGCGTAGCGCTTGGCCACCTCGGCCAGGATCGCGATCATGCTCTCGGCCGCCGGGGACACTCCGGCCGCCCCGAGGGTCGCGGCCACCACCCGTCGCATCGGGCTCTTCGGTGCCAGCGCCCGCACCACGATCCCCGGATGCACGCGCGTGAGGGCGAGGCGAGGGATCAGAGCCACCCCGACGCCGGCGGCGACGAGGCCCTGCACCATCTCGTAATCGTCTGACTCGAAGGTCACCTTCGGCTCGAATCCGGCGGCCAGGCACAGGCGCACCACGTGACGCGCGCACGGGCTCGAGGCCGAGGTCTGAACCCAGTCGTCCTCGCGCAGGTCATCGAGGGTGAGCGCGGGCTTGCCGGCGAGCGCATGATCGGCCGGCACCGCGACCAGCATCGGATCCTCGAACAGCAGCTGCGTGCGCAGGCGCGCCCCGTGGCGCTCACGGGTGCCGGGGAACTCGAACAGCAGCGCCAGGTCGAACTCGCCGGCGCGCAACCGCGGGGCGATCTCCTCAGGCTCGCCCTCGGCCAGCGTCAGCGCGACGTCCGGGTGGCGCTGGCGGAAGGCCGCGATCGCCTGCGGCATCAGCGTGGCTCCGGCGGACGGGAACGACGCCGCCCTGAGCCGCCCGGTGCGGACGCCCAGCACCGCGGCGAGCTCCGCCTCGGCCGCCTCGATCCGGGCGAAGATCCCGTCCGCGTGCTCGACCAGGCTGGCTCCAGCGGCCGTCGGCCAGACCCCGCCACGGTCGCGCACGATCAGGGTCGCGCCGGTCTCAGCCTCGAGCCGAGCGATCGCTTGTGAGACCGCCGACTGCGTGTAGGAGAGCGCCTCCGCCGCGGCCGAGAACGAGCCCCGGCGCACCACCTCGGACAGGACCCTCACCCGGCCGACGTTCAGCATTAGCAAATCTTATCGACAGCATGACCAACTTCACTAGTGCTGATGGTAGGTAAATGGAATCCTCGCGCCGAACAGGAAGCTCGATTTTTCACAAACCTAGGACTGGAGGGCCCATGCCACCGAGGGCGATCATCTCCTACGACGGCACCGCCGGCGATCACGACGCGCTGATGTTCGGCCGCACGCTGGCCGACGCCGGCGTTGCGCTCACCCTGGCCTACGTGCGCCATAGCGTCGAGACCGACCGCTCGCGCGAGCAGCTCGAGGCACATGAGGCGCAGGCCCTCCTCGACCGCGGCGCCAGCCGGCTGGACGGGGTCGAGACGCGAATCGTCGTCAGCCCTTCCACGCCCGAAGGCCTCGTCCGGCTGGCCCAGGAAGAGCACGCCGACATCATCGTCTTCGGCTCCGACTACCGGACGCCGCCCGGACGCATCGCTCCCCAGCACTCGACCCAGCGCCTGCTCGAGTCGAGCCCCGTGGCGATCGCCATCGCCCCGGCCGACTATCTGGAGTCGCGCATCCACCGGATCGGCGTGCTCACCGTCCCCGGCGATGACTCGACCCTGGCCACCGCCCGCTCGCTGGCCGACAGCTACGGCGCGACGCTCACCCGCGACGAGCGACAGGTCGACCTGCTCGTCGTCGGTTCGCGCATGGAAGCGCCCCACGGTCAGGTGATGCTGAGCGCCCAGGCCCAGAACGAGATCGAGGGCGCCAGATGCCCCGTTCTGGTCGTGCCGTGCGGCGTGATGATCGATTTCCCAGCCATCCTGGCGCACGCCGCGTAGTTACATTGGGCCGCCTTCGGCGGCGTCCGTGGGGCCAGCTTCCCCGTCCGGACAGGGTCGGATGCCCGCTGGCGCGGTCCCGCGAGCCGGAGTTACGCGGTGCCCAGCCAGGGCTACGGGAGGATCAGGTGGCTGTCGCCGAACTCGTGCCACAGGTAGCCGTGCTCGAGCGCGGCGGCGTAGGAACGCTTGAGGAGCTCCGGCCCCGCCACCGCCTCGAGCATCTGGAGGTGTGAGGCCTCGGGCTCGTGCCAGCCGGTGATCATCCCGTCGACGGCGCGCACGCCGCATTCGGGCGTGATAACCAGGCCGGTCCACCCCGAGCGGGCACAGCTGCAGCCCTCCCCGGTGGCGGCCGACTCGAGCGCACGAACCACCGTGGTCCCAACCGCGATGACCCTCCCGCCCTGCTCCCGGGCACGGCAGATCGCCCGCGCGGTCCGCTCGGGGACCTCGAACCACTCCGGGAACGGCGGCTCGTGGCTCTCGGGCGAGGACACGCCGGTGTGCAGTGTGATCGGCGCGATCACCACCTCGTGGCCGATCAGGCGAGACAAGAGCTCCCGCGTGAACGGACGCCCGGCGCTGGGCATCTCGGCGCTGCCGGGGCTGGTCGCGTACACGTTCTGGTAGGCGCTGAGAGGCCACGGCTTGCGCACGTGCCCGTACCGGATCGGCTCGCCGTGGCGCTCGAGGTACTCGTCGACCAGCAGCGTGCAGCAGAAGCGGGCGAGCATCAGGCGCTGGCCCGACGCGTAGGGGGCCACGAGCTCAAGGGTCGCCCCGCCGCGCAGATCGAGGCGCTCTCCGACCGGCAGCCGCGCCGGCCGGCGCCCGTCCGCGCTACGGATCTCCACCACCCGCCAGTCGTCCTCCAGATGCGGGGCGCGGGTGGCGAAATGCACTCGGACGCGGCCGCCGTTCCCGGCGCGGCGGGCCGGAACCGCCGCCGGGATCGTCGCCGAAACGTTCACGACCACCACGTCCCCGGGAGCCAGCAGCTCGGGCAGGTCGCGGAAGGTGTGGTGGCTGACTGCACCGCTCGTGCGACGCGCGACGAGTAGGCGCACGCCGTCGCGGGCCAGGCCGCGCGCCTCGGGCGGCTCGTGCGCCTCTAGGTCCGGCTCGAGCTCGAACGCCAGCGCGCTCATCGGGCCGCGGTCTGGAGCGGGGCCAGTTCGCGCGCCACGTAGCGCCCGCTTGCACGAAACCCGCTCGATGCGCGAGCATCGGGCGGCAGCATCCAATTGTCACCCTCGATCAGCGCGAGCAGCCCGGGCACGCTGTCCTCGGGCGGCGGGATGTCCGAGATGTCCTCGCCGGGGAACGCCTCCTGGTGCATCCCGGTCCGCATGTCGCCGGGGTCGACCGAGTAGATCCTGAGTCCCGGGTGCTCCTCGGCCAGGATCGCGGTCAGCTGGTCGAGAGCCGCCTTCGAGGAACCGTACCCGCCCCAACCGGCGTAGGGCTCGACGGACGCGTCCGAGCTCACGTTGACGATCGCGCCCCCGTCGGGCATGCGCGGGAGGACGAGCTGGGTGAGCGCGAGCGGCGCGAGCACGTTGACCTGATAGACGCGCTCAAGTACCTCTAGCGGGTAGCGGCTGAGAGGCGGTTGCGGGCTCGGGCCGAGCAGGCTGGCGTTGTTGACGAGCAGATCGACCTGGTCGCCGGCGGCGTCGAGCAGCGCGCCGCGGTGCCAGTCGTCGGCGACGTCGCCGGGAAGGGCGACGACTTCGGTAATTCGGCCCAGCTCGCGCGCGGCACGTTCGAGCACGCGCGGATCACGGGCGTCGATCACGAGCGACCAATCGCGCTCGGCCAGAGCGCGGGCCAGGGCGAGGCCGAGACCTCGCGAGCTTCCGGTGATGATGGCTAGTGGCATGGCTGCCACGGTAGGACCGGGGTGGTCCCGATTACCAGGGCCAATTGGTCCTAGGACCTCTGGACCAATCCCTCCTGAACGGCGAGCACGGCGGCCTGGGTGCGGTCGGTCACTCCGAGCTTGGCCAGAACGTGACCGACGTGAGCCTTGACCGTTTTCTCGGAGATCCCGAGCTCGAGCGCGATCCGTTTGTTCGAGCGCCCACCGGCGATCAGGGCCAGCACCTCGCGCTCGCGGCCAGTCAGCTCCTCGAGCACGCCGGCGCCGGCCCGGCGACGGTCGTCCTGGTCCGACAGCGCGCGCACTAGGCGTGCCGCTGCGGTCGGGTCGATGATCGCCTCGCCCGCGTGGGCGGCCCGTATTGCTCGGGCCAGTTCGGCCGGCTGGGAGTTCTTGAGCAGATAGCCGGCGGCGCCGGCCTCCAGCGCCGGCAGAAGCCGGTCGTCGTCAAGGAAGCTCGTGAGCACGATGACGCGCGCTCGGCCGCCCTGGGATCCTCGCCCGCCCGCGTCTCGGCGACGTGCGTGCAGCTCGCGCATCGCGCTGACCCCGTCGCGTCCCGGCATCACCAGATCCATCAGGATCACGTCGGGGTCGAGCTCCGCGGCCCGTTCGAGTGCCTCATCCCCGTCGGCCGCCTCGCCCACGATCTCGAAGCCCTCCTGGAGCGCCAGGAACGCCCGCAGCCCCTCGCGCACGACGGCGTGATCGTCGACCACGAGGATGCGGATCGCCTCAGGCAACTGGCATCACCTCGATCCGGACCACCGTTCCCGCTCCCGGGCTGGACTTGATCCGGAGCCGGCCACCCGATTCGCGGGCGCGTTCCTCCATCGAGGTCAGGCCGAGATGGCGGGAGCGGAGGTCGGGCGCTTGGGGATCGAATCCGACCCCGTCGTCCGCCACCTCGACCACGAGCTCGCCGTCGTGGTGCGCCAGCCGGACCGTGACGTGCTCGGCGCGGGCGTGGCGGATCGCGTTGTTCAGGGCCTCGTGCGCGATCCGCAGCACAGCCAGGTCGCAGTCGCCACCGTCACCGGCGAACCCCGGCTCCACCTCGAGCTGGATGTCGGTTCCGTGCGTGCGGGCGAGCATCTCGACCTCCTTGCGCAGGGTGCCCTCGAGGCCGTCGCGATCGAGCTCGGGCGGGCGCAGTCCGAGGATCAGCGAGCGCAGCTCATCGAGCGCCTCGCGCGTGATGTCACGCAGGCGCTCGAGCTGGGCGCGGGCGGCCACCAGATCACGATCCATCTGGGTGGAGGCGGCCTCGGCGGTGAGCATCACGCTGAACAGCTTTTGGCTGACCACGTCGTGCAGTTCGAGCGCGAGGCGGTTTCGCTCCGACAGGATCGAGAGCTCGCGGCTGCGCTCGTACAGACGGGCGTTGGTGATGGCGATCGACGCGTGCGCGGCGAGGAGCTCGATCAGCTCCTGATCCTCCTCGTCGAAGGCACCCGCGTCGGTCTTCTCGGTCAGGTAGAAGGCGCCGATGATCACTCCGTCGGGCGAGGTGATCGGGACACCCAAAAACGAGCGCATGTCGGGGTGCTGGCGCGGCCACCATCCGCGAAAGCGCGGGTCATCGTGGATGTCATCGGTGCGGTAGGAGGTGCGCTGCTCGAGCATCGCGCCGAGCATCCCATGGGTCCGGGGGAGCGGGCCCATCGAGGCGATCAGCTCATCGCTCATGCCCGAGACCAGAAACCGCCTGAATCCCCCCGCGCCGTCGGGGATGCCGAGAGCCGCATAGCGTGCACCAACCAGTTCAGGCGCGGCATCCACGAGCTTCTGGAGCACCTCGTCCACCGACAGGTTCGCGGCCACCCCGAGAACCGCATCGCTGACCGCCTTGAGGGTCGGGTTCAGGCGCCTGGCCACTGGTATTGACATTAGACCGCGATGCCTCCTCTCATGAGTACGCCTCGACTGCGGGCGTGCTCGAGGGCGGAGCCGCTAGCGTTACGGCCGTGCCTCGTCACTGGTTTTGGATGCAGGTTGTGCTCGTGGTGTTCATCGTGGCGGGGATGGTTATCGCGATCACGAAGCTCGCCTGAGGGCGCCGTTTGTTCACCTCAATCCTGGTCGGCACCGACGGCTCGGACACGGCCCACACGGCGCTCGAGCGGGCGATCGAGCTGGCCGCTGGCCTGAGCGCTCGCCTGGGGATCGTCAGCGCCTACGAGCCGGTGGCCGACCCGCGTCAGCGGGGCGAGCAGGTGGTCGCCCCCAAGGACGTGCAGTGGGCGATCAACCCCCACGAAGACGTGCTGGCCCTGCTCGGGCAAGCACGGACGGACGCCGTGAAGGCCGGCGTGACCCAGGTCGAGACGTTCGCCCGGCAGGGAGACGCGGCCGACGCGATCATCGACGTCGCCGAGGAGCAGCGCTCGGACCTAATCGTGGTGGGTAACAAGGGCATGACCGGCGCCAAGCGCTTCCTGCTCGGGTCGGTGCCGAACAAGGTCTCACACCACGCGCCCTGCTCGGTGCTGATTGTTCGAACGACGTGAAGTTGGACCCGCCGGCCCCGCCCGCCCGGCCCAAGGGACCGGCTAGGGGATGCGCGCCGTCGCGGCGCCGGCGTTGAGCAGTCCGTAGCCGTAGTCCGCGTTCGGCTGACTGCCGCCCAGCGGCGTTGCCGTCTGCTCGAGGTGGGCCAGGATCGCGTCGGGCGACGGATGCGGGCCGATGACGCGACTGGCGATCACCAGCGCCGCGGTGGCTGAGACCTCGGGCGCGGCCATCGAGGTGCCATAGCTCGGCGGCAGGCTGAACTGGTCGGGGTTCTGGCCGGGTGTGAGCGAGTCGAAATCGCTGAAACTCATCTGGTGCACCGCGGGGAGGTTGCGCAGCGGGTGGCAATCGGGATCGCTGGTCAGGCTGGCATCATCGCCACCACCCGGTGCCACCAGGTCGAGCTTGGTGCCGCTGTTGGAGTACGCCGCGATGCAGCGATCACGCGTGGTCGCTCCGACTGAGATCACGTCCTGGGCAGCCGCCGGATAGGCGAGATGCAGCGCGCTGTCGTTGCCGGCCGCCGCCACCACGACCACCCCGTGACTGTGGGCGAAATGGATGGCTCGGATGATGTCGGGGATCTCCGGCGCGGTGACCGTGATGTCGAACTCCAGGCTCAGGTTGATCACCTGGGCGTGGTGCATGACCGCGTAGCGGATGCCCTTGGCGATCGTGGCTGAATCGCCGTTGCCGTCCGCGTCGAGCACCCGGACCGGCATGATCTTCGCGCCGTAGGCCAGGCCGGTCAGCCCGAGCCGGTTGTTGGTCGCCTCGGCGATCATGCCGGCCACGAACGTGCCGTGGCCCTCGCGGTCCAGTGGATAGGGGTTGTCCGCCACAAAGTCGTAGGGGTCGACGAAGTGGGTGCCCACGAAGTCGGGCGACTCGCGGAACTGCTCCCAATTGCGGTAGGCGACGCCCGTGTCGAGCACGGCGATGGTCACGCCCCGTCCGCCGGCGCGGTGGTCGGCGAACATGTGGGCCCAGGCGTCCGGGGCGTCGACGCCCACCCCCGCGAGGAAGTTCCACTGCATCGCCTGCCAGCCCTTGGGATGGTGGGTGTTGCCCGGGTCGTTGGGGATCCAGCCACCCGCTTGGTGGGCGATGTAGTCGGGCACGGCGTACAGAACGCCGCGTTGCCGGCGAAGCCGGGCAATCGCCTGCCACATCGTCTGACCCCGCGGGACCTTGATGACCCGGATGTCCTCTTCGCCGGCCAGCGCGGCCCCGGCCTCGGAGAGGTTCCGCGCGCCCGTCGCCCTGGTGGCGTGAGCAACATGGGCCGCCGCAGCCAGGTTGGGCGCGTACCCGACCACCACCTCGCCGGGCACGTAGTCGGGCGCGGCGCGCTCGGCCGGGCGGCGCGGTACCGCCAGCGCCGGCGCCGCCCGGCTGGTTCCGCCGACGAGCAACGCCGCCGCGGCGAGGAACGCGGTGAGCAGCAGACGGCTGGTGAGCTTTGGCGCGGACATGGAAACCTTGGACGTAGAAGTGGGCCCTCCGGATAGGACACTCCTCCGAACCCCAAGTTGCCCTCCGAACGGTACCGTCGCTCCGGCGTGAGCTCCCACTTCTTCCCGCGCGAGGAGTACTTCATGCGCCTCGCCCTGCGCGAGGCGACCCGGGCGCCCGAGCACGACGACGTGCCGATCGGCGCCGTGGTCGTGCGCGGCGGCGAGGTGATCGGCGCCGGCCACAACGAGCGCGAGCTCCGCGCCGACCCCACCGCGCACGCCGAGATGATCGCCCTGCGCGAGGCGGCACGGGCCGTTGGCAGCTGGCGGGTACTCGACTCCGTCATGTACGTCACGCTCGAGCCGTGCGCGATGTGCGCCGGCGCGATCGTCCTAGCCCGCCTACCCCGCCTGGTGTACGGAACGGCCGATCCGAAGGCAGGCGCCGCCGGAAGCGTCCTCAACGTCCTCGACGAGCCCCGCCTGAACCACCGGCCCCAGGTCGAGAGCGGCCTGCTGGCGGAGGAATGCGCCGATCTGCTGAGGGCTTTCTTCGCACCCCGCCGGCGCTAGCGAGCGGCAGGGCCGATCGGGTGCCCCCGGCGCTCCCATGGTGGCCTGCATGCACATCCGCCTCCCCCGCCGCCTCATCGGCGGCCTTCCACTACCTTTAGCCCTGCCCCACCGGAGAGGTGGCAGAGCGGTTGAATGCGCCGGTCTCGAAAACCGGTATGGGCTATCAGTCCATCGGGGGTTCGAATCCCCCCCTCTCCGCTTTGTGATGAGTCGAGACATAGGTCTCGGATGAGTCGCGACATAGGTCTCAGTTTTGAGGGCTCGGCCATCGGCCGGGCTCTCGCATTTGGTTGCGCCAATAGGTCTTGTTCGGCTCGATCAGGTGGCGGGAGAGGACCTCGCCGGTGGTGAGCTCGGCAACTGTGATGTGGTGCTCGTCGGCGAACGCGAGGACGCGTTTGCGGGCGTGTTCGGTGCCGACGCCGAGGTGGTGCATCCGGCCGGCGCGGCGGATGCTCATCTTGCCTTTGGTGTCGAGTCGGTCATAGCGCAGGCGATAATGGCCGGGCTGGTGGCCGTTGCTCGCCGGCGCGGCTTTCGGGGTCGCGCGGTAGGCCTGGCCCGGCGTTCGACGGTTGAGGGCTCGGTGCGGGCGCCGTTCGTTGTAGTGCTCGCGGAACTCATCCAGCTGTCTTTGCAGCTCGGCGACGGTTCGGGCAGCTGGTCTGGCCGCGAGCCAGCGCTGCAGGGTCTGGTGAAACCGTTCGGTCTTGCCCTGGGTTTGGGGGTGGCCGGGAGCCCCGTTCTTCTGGCGGATGCCGAGCAGCTGCAGGATGTATTCGAAGGCGTTGCGACCGCCGGTGAACCGGCTCGTGTAGACGCTGCCGTTATCGGTCAAAGTGCTCGCCGGAGCGCCGTATTCCTCGACGTTCTCAAGGAATACGGCCACCACGTCCTCGCCGGACACGGGCTCATGAGCGGTGCAGGAGAGCAGAAAGCGGGAGTGATCATCGAGCCAGTTCAAGACCTCGACATCGGTCCCGTCCGCCAGGCGCCAATGGATGAAGTCTGACTGCCACATCTCGTTCGGCTGCGCCATCTCAAAGCGCATATAGGACGAGCGAGGACGCTTTCTGGGCTCCGGGGTGATCAACCCCGCCGCGTTCAAAATCCGACGGATCGTGGATGTCGACAGCGCCGGCAGCCCCTCTTGCTCCAGATGCCAGGCGATCGTGACCGGCCCGGCATCCAACCCATCGGCCTTCAACCGGCCACGCAACTCGATCACCCGCTGACGGACCGTCTCAGGCGTCGCGATCGGCGTCGTCTTCGGACGGCGTGAGCGCGGCTCAAGCGCCTCCAGGCCACCCTCCCGGTAGCGAGACAAGAGGCGATGCAGATGCCGACGGGAGATCCCGTACTCGGCAGCAGCCGCGGTGACCGACAACTGCTTAGAAACGATTTGAAGAACAGCAACACGAGCTCGAGACATGCCCGCGACTGTTCGCCCACCCCCGGACGCCTCGCCCGGCGATCGCCGCTGCGGCACTCGCTCCGCTCGTGCCTCCGCGACGACCGCCGCAACCCCTCCCCCGAGGTGTGACCTATGTCCCGACTCATGAGGGACACATCACCTGGGACATATGTCCTGAACCCAGACACCCCCAGCTCCACCTCCCAGACGACGATCAATCGCCCCCGCCGGTCGCGGACCACGCGCCGGTTGCGATCAATGCAGACGTTTTCCGGCAGCGGCCCGGGCACTGGATCGACCGCGTCGCCGCCGGCGAATCCCTGCTCGTGAGTCGAAGAGGGAAGGCGGTGATGCGCGTCGATCGACCGCTCAGCTGACGCGAGCCGTCGTGGCCCTGGCAACCGGAGCGGGGTCCCGCCCGGTGGCGGCGTCCCGGGCCCCCCTCCGCGGGAGCGCGAGCGCGCACGCGAGCCCGGGGATCGGAAGCGCCGCGATCACCAGCATCACGGCGGTCAGACCGGCGGCATCGGCGAGCAGACCAAGCAACGAGGCGGTCACGCCGCCCACGCCAATGGCAGCGCCGAGAGTGACGCCCGCGGCGATCCCGATCCGGTTCGGCAGGAACTCCTGGCCGAGCACGACCGTGATTGAGAAATTGCCGATGATGAAGAACCCGACCAGCGCCACCAAGACAAATCCGACTACCTGTCCGCTCACGAGCACGAGCACGATCAGCGGCGGAAGCACAGCCATGCAGCTGATGAGGATCGGGCGACGGCCGATGCGATCCGCAAGCCGTCCCCCGACCAGGGTGCCCACCGCGCCGGATAGGAGCAGCACGGTCAGGGCAGCGTTGGCCTGGCCGGTGCTGGCCCCGTAGTGGGAGATGAAGTACGACGGAATGAACGCCTGGAGCCCGAAGTAGGCGCCGGAGCGAAACGCCGCGACGCCTGCGACCAGCGAGAACGGCCTCCACCGATCCGGACCGCGTGGCGCGACGGTCGTCGGTCGACCGCGCTCGGAGCCGGGCTGGGCGTCCGGGCGGAACGAAAGGAGGTGCGGCAGGCTTGCCGCGATGACCGCACAGACAACTAAATACGGGAGGATCAACCACGGCGTCCCGGACAGTCCGAACACGAGCACGATCGGCGTCACCAGCACCGGTCCGAGCGCGAAGCCGAGGTTCCCTCCGACCGAGAACAGGCTCATCCCGCTCGCCCGCCGGCTGCCCGAGACGTAGTTGGCGTAGCGCGCCGCCTCTGGGTGGTACGCGCCCACCCCCACCCCGGCCAGCGCGACCGAGGCAAACGTGAGCGGATAGGACGTCATGAGGCCGCTGAGCGAGATCCCGATGCCGGCTATCACCACGCCGCCGGGGAGCAGCCAGGGCAACGAACGGCGATCCGCGTAGTGGCCGAACACCGGCTGGATCAGCGAGGAGGTAATCGTCATCGCCAGCACCAGCGCCGCGGCGGCTGCATAGCTGTAGCCCCGGTGGTGGATCAGGAACGGCAGCAGGGCCGGCACGGCGCCCTGCGCCATGTCCACGCACGCGTGGCCGCAGGCCAGGACCCCGATTCCGCGCCGGTCGACCGCGTCCCGGGACCGCGGGAGGGCGGTCGCGACTGCGCTCACGCCGTCATCCCGGCGCGGATCGCGCCGCAAACCGCATCGCCGCTCACGCCGTCACCCCGTCGAGCAGCAGCGAGACCAGCTGCTCCCGAACCTGATCGGGCGCCCACCGGTGCCCGGTCCGCATGTGGCGGTACGTCCAGCCCGTGGCGTTGAACAGCAGCGTTGCCATCTCGGTCGGGTCATCGGCCCGCAGCGTCCCGTCGGCGATCCCGTCCTCGAGGATCCGCCGCAGCGCGTCGGTGAACGTCACCTTGGTCAGCACCGGGCCCTCGCCCTCCTCGTGAAACACGAACGCGCTGGCGCGCCCGAGCGCCTCGAGCAGACCGAGGTAGCGCTCGTTGACCTGGCACAGGGCCGCGAGTGCGGTGCGGAGGCGCTCCGGCGCCGGCGCGGTCGACACCAGCGCCGGAAGGATCGCCTCCCGGTACTCGCCCTCGAGTAGGCCGGCGAGCTGCCCGAGCATTACGTCCTTGCTGATCCCGCGCCGGTGGAGGGTCATCCGCGACATCCCCATCGCCTGCCCCATCTCTTCGACCGTCACGTCCCGCCAGTCGCGATCCCGAAGGCGGTCGCGCACTCGGTCGAGGCTCACGGCATCGAGAATGGTCGCTGTCTCAGTCACGTTACGTGACTGTATCACCATTGATACTTCGATTGATCGTGGCGCGCCCCGCGGTGGGGCGCGCCACGATCAGCGGCAACACGGCGGCTCAGCCGCCTGCAGCACTCCCGTCGGTCAGGACGTGGTGTTCGGCGTGACGCCCACGTCGACGGTGGTCCAGCCCTCGCTGTCGTCCGGGCCGGTTGCCTCGATCCGGTAGTAGCCGGCGGTCGGGAACGAGGTCGTGAACGACACCTTCCCGCCGCTCATCGCCACGCTCGTCGGGAATCCGGCCGGGGCCGAGACACCCGACGGCGGTGTCACCTTCAGCGCCACCGGCCCGGAGGCGTTCGGGTCGAGCGTCAGCGCGTGACCGTTCGCCTGCAGGTTCACGGTAAGCGTCTTGCCCGGCCCCGGCGAGGTCGTCGAGTCGTAGAACGCGATCGTGTCGGTGGGCGCCTGCGGCACCTGAGGCGCCGGCGCGGGCGAGCGAGCGAAGTCGAACGCGGCCATCAGGTCGTTCTGTCGCCGATTGAAGCCGTTCAGCGGCGGCAGATGCCAAAGGCGCTGAACGAACGACAGAACCGAGACGTTCGTCGTCTGCTCGGAGAACACGCCGTGACGCGCGTACGGGGAGACGATGACCATCGGGGTGCGCGGGCCGTAGCCGTACTGGGTCTCAACCGGCGGCGCCACGTGATCCCAGAATCCGCCGCCCTCGTCGTAGGTGATGAACACCGCGGTCGACTCCCATTCGGGGCTGGAGGCGATCGCCTGCACCACCTGCCCCAGCCAGGCGTCGCCTTCCTCGATGTCCTCGGGCGGCTCCTCGCTGTAGTAGTCGTAGTCGGCGCGTACCAGCGAGAACGTGGGCAGGTTTCCCGAGTCCAGATCGCTGTAGAACTGGGTGTCGGTGGTCGCGTCCGACTGGCGGTCAGCCGGGAACTGCTGCAGCCAGTAGGTGCTGAGCGGCGTCGGCAGCCCGTAGTAGAGCTTCGACGTCAACCCGGCCGCATCGAGCTCCTTGAAGATCGAGTACCACGTGTCGCCGCTCGTCCCCGGCTGGAGGTTGTTGTACATCCAGCCGTTGGCCGTCGCGGCCATCGCGTAGTGGATGTTGGGATTGCTGGGCGCGATCGCCGGCTGGAAATTCTCGTCGGCGAGCTCGTAGTTCGATGCCAGGTACTGCAGGTTCGGGTCAAAGCTCGGATCGAATTCGGTGATCGACGACATTCCGTCGAACGGATACCGGGTGTAGTTGTCCATCTGGTAGCCACGCCCCGGCTGGTAGTCCATCGCCATCTGCAACCCGGGGCGGCTGTTGTCGATCCCGCCCTGCACGTCGCCCTCGTTCGGACCCGCCCAGACCGGCGAGACGTCCGGCGCCGAGGTGAAGTACGCCGTCGGGTTCGGGAGTGTCGCGCCGGCCGGAATGCCGTCCGCTCCCGGGAACCGGCCAAACAGATTGTCGAACGTGTGGTTCTCCAACATGATCTCGATCACGTGCCTGATCGGGGTGCCGCTGGCTCCGCCGGCATCCAGCCGCCCGGATCGCGCCTTCTCGCCTGCAGTGCGGCTGGCGAGGCGACTGGGGTTCGAATCTCGATGCGATGCCGCGCTCGCCACCCCGGCGGCAATCAGTACCCCACTGACCGCCGCGGCGAGGCCGTACGCGGACGCGGATCTGACCGTCCTACCTCTCATCTGCTGCTCCTTCGGTCGATCGACAGATGTCGGGCGCGGTCCCACGCTCCGCCGGTCGACGACGCGGAGCTCCCCTGTCGCTCCGCCGGCAAGCTATGCGTCGGCGCTCACCCGGTCGTGGCGACCGGGTGAACAACCTGAGTTATTGCTGTGTCCGGCCGGCTACGCGCGATCCTGCTTGGCCGCCTCGAGCGCCGCCGGCGGATCCAGATCGCCGCTGCGCCTCGCCAGCTCGAGCGCGCGGTCGGCGAGCTCGGCCGCCTCGGCGCCGCCGATCGAATCGTCGCGCAGCGCCAGCGCCAACAGCACCTGCCGTAGCTGCTCCGGGCTCTCGAGATCCGGTGGTGGGCCGGCGGGCGGCAGGTCGCGGACGGCCGCCAGCAGCCGGGGAGCGCTCGCGCCCCCGCCGAACAGACGCCCGGGCGCCTTGTCGGGGATCGTTGCGACGATCGCGCCGGTGGCCGGATTGACCAGCGCCACCTTGCTGCGCAGGCCGGCGCGCTCGAGTGCCAGGCGGTAGCCGGAGAGGCGCAGGTAGCCAAGCTGGGCCGCCAGCTGCACGAACGCCGAGGCCTCGGGCTCGTCCTTTAAATGCGGCTGGTGCAGCGAGAGCTGCGTGCCCGCGTTGGGCAGCGACGGATCGGGCTCGGGCGCCACGAGCAGGAACGCATGCGACCCCAGCCGCCCGGCGCCCACTCCACCGACGTCGACCAGCAGCTGATAGCCGCCCAGTCCCAGCGCGCCGGTGATCCCCGGCGGGAGCGGGTGCGCGGTGAGGTGTCCGGGCGCGAAGCTCACCGGTCACCGCGCTCCACTAGTGATTCACAGGACCGCACGGCATCAGTTGTCGAGCAGGCCGCCGACGATCCCGCCAAGCAGACCCCCGCCGCCCTGCCGCTGCGCGTTTCCGCCTTGCCCCTCCTCCACGGGCGGATGGAAGTACGCGCTCTGCAGGCCGACCCGCCCCGGCCCGGTGAAGCGATTGAACACGAGATTGCCAGTGCCGCCCATGAAACCGGTTTTGAACCCGTAGATCTCCTGGGACATCTGCACCGAGTGGTCGCGGAACACCCAGCCACCCGGCTCGATGTCGATCGTCTCGCCCGGCTCGAGGTTCTTCTCGAACACGTTCCCGTAGCCGTGGATCCACACGACACCCTCGTGATCGCCGGCGAAGAACTGGTCGACCCAGAAGCCACCGCCGTAGAACATGTTGGCGAAGCCCTGCTGGCGGCTGTAGTCGTACTGGACACCGCCGGTCGCGGCCAGGAACTGGTGCTCGCGCACGACGATTCCCTGACCGGGCTGGAGATGAAGCGCGACCACGTGACCGGGCGCATCCCGGCTGAACGCGACCTCACCGGCCGACTGGACCTCGAGCATCAGCAGCGGCATGCCGCCGAGCACGCGGCGCTTGAGCCCCTTCCCGAGCGGGTGCAGACCGATCTGGAGTTGGGGGTATTTCCACAGGAGTACGTGATGCTCGAAGTAGACGGGCACCTGGCCGTCGAGCGCCATGTGCAGGACAGGGACGAGCTCACCTTCCAGGCGGTACTTCACGCCTGGGGCGGTGCCCTCGAGGATCTGGGTCGGCAGGATTTGAGGAGCGGTCGGCATCGGTCTCTCTCCGTTTCGCGATCTGGCCGGCAGGCGTCAACTCAGCGCCCGCGACGAGGTGAACGCTGCAGCGCAGACGCTATCGCGACGACGCCGATCAGGCGATAATCGCACCGCAGTGGCGACGATCTACGTCACCGGACACCGCAATCCCGACGCGGATTCGATCGCGGCCGCGATCGGCTACGCCGAACTCAAGAGCCGCCTGGACACACGCAACGACTACGTCCCGGTGCGCCTGGGCGAGGTCAACGCCCAGACGCGCTGGCTGTTGGACCGCAGCGGCGCCCCCGCGCCGCGTTTCATCCCCCACGTGATGGTCCGGGCGTGCGACGTGATGCAGTCGCAGTTCCCAATCGCCAACGTCGGCGCGCCGATCCGGCAGGCCGGCCTTGAGATGGCACGAGCCGGTCTGGAGATCGTCCCCGTGGTGAATGACGACGGCGAGCTGGTCGGCGTGATGACCGAGCGGGCGCTCGCCCGCCGCTTCATCCGCGAGACGCGCGAGGCCTCCACCCTGCAGGACGCGCCCACCAACGTCTCGGCGATCGTCGACGTGTTGGGCGGAAGGCTCCTGGTCGGCGAGGACAAGCCGCTCTCGGGACGCGTCTGGGTGCATTCGATGGACCCGACGCGCAGCGGCGCGTCGCCCGGTGACGTCGTGGTGGTGGGTAACCGGTCCGACGCCCAGCGCCTGGCCATCGAGCGCGGGGCCCAGCTGCTGGTGCTCTCCAACGGCTCCGAACCCGACGACGACATCCTCGCGATGGCCAGGGAACACGGGGTTGCGGTGGTCGTCTCGCCCGCGGACAGCTACGTGTCGGGCCGCATGATCACCCTGGCTGCGCCGTGCGGCGCGCTGATGGAGCGCGAGCCTCTGACGGCGACCAGCGAGTTCCTGGTCGACGAGATCTCCGAGCAGATCAAGGAGAGTTACTACGGCGCGGCGGTGGTGATCGATCCCCATCGTCGCCCGATCGGGCTCGTCACCCGGTCTGACCTCGTGGCGCCGCCGCGCCGGCGCGTACTGCTGGTCGATCACGCCGAGCAGGCGCAGAGCGCGCCCGGCGTCGAACAGGCCGAGATCGTCGAGATCCTCGACCATCACCACATCGGCTCGATTGAGACGCGGATCCCGGTCACCGCGACCTTCGACCCGGTCGGATCGACCGCCACGTTGGTCGTCGAGCGCTTCCGCCAGAGCGGCCTGGAGCCGAGCCCCCCGACCGCGATGATGCTGCTGGGCGCGGTCATGTCCGACACGATCATCCTCAACTCGGCCACGACCACCGAGCGGGACCGACTGGTCGTCAGCTACCTCGAGCGGGTCCTGGCACTGGACGCCGGAGAGTACGGCCGTGAGATGTTCGAGGCCACCTCCGACGTGTCGGAGGTCAGCGCCGAGGACATCATCTCGCGCGACGCCAAGCAGTATCACACCTCGAGCGGCCATCAGATCTGCATCGCGCAGATCGAGGTGGTCGGCAAAGCGCTCATGGACCGCAAGGACGAGCTGCTCGCCGCCATGCGCAAGGCGCGCGAGAGCCGCGAACTCGGGCTTTACGCACTCATGGTCACCGACGTGCTCACGAAGGGGACCGACCTGCTCGTCGCCGGCGACGTGACCGGAGTGGCGCGGACGTTCGGCACCCAGGCCCACGACAGCTCGATCGAGCTCCCGGGGGTCATGAGCCGCAAGAAAGAAGTCGCACCGAAGCTCCTTGCCGCTCTTTAGTGCCGCCGCCCTCCGGCGACACGTGATTGAATTCCGCTGCGCCATCCAGGCAACACAGGGCTCGCCAGGCCGGGGCAGCTCGACCTTACGGAGAGGAGGCGCTTTTGCGCTTTAGACGTATCCCAGCCCTGATCGGGACGATCGGGGCGACCCTGGCCGTGTCGCTGTGTGCGGTGGGAGCCGCGAGCGCAGCGCCGCTCGTAATAAACCTGGGTCACACCAGCAAGCAGGTGCCGAACGAGGCCTACTGCGAGGCGAACTACGGGATCGCCTGCTACCAGCCGTACCAGATCCAGCAGGCCTACGACATGAACCCGCTATACCGGGCCGGCCTCACCGGTCGCGGCAAGACGATCGTGCTCGTCGACTCCTACGGCTCCCCGACCATCCAAAACGATCTAGCCACCTTCGACAAGACCTTCGGGCTGCCCGCACCGCCGTCGTTCCGGATCATCACCCCGGCGGGGACGCCACCGACCTACGACCAGACAAATTTCGACATGGGCGGGTGGTCATTCGAGACCAGCCTCGACGTCGAGTATTCCCACGCAATGGCCCCCGGGGCGAACATCCTCCTGGTCGAGACGCCGACTGACGAGACGATCGGCGTGCAGGGCTTTCCACAAATGATCGAAGCCGAGAACTACGTGATCGACCACCATCTGGGCGACGTCATCAGCCAGAGCTTCGCCGCGGCCGAGCAGACGTTCCCGAACGCGGGGTCCATCTACGCCCTGCGGAGCGCCTACTTCAACGCGCTCGTGCATCACGTCACGGTCCTAGGCGCCGCCGGCGACCTGGGAGCCACCAGTCAGTCGGCGTACGACACGGCCAACGGGGAGGTCAACTACTTCACCTCCCCCGTCACGAACTGGCCGGCGAGCGACCCACTCGTGACCGCGCTCGGCGGGACCCAGTTGCATCTCGACGCGAACGGCAACCGCACGGCGCCGGACAGCGTCTGGAACGACACGGCCCTGATCAACGATCCGCTCGCCGGCGGCGGCGGGGTCTCCTCCGTGTTCTCACGACCCTTCTACGAGAACAGCGTCGGTGGAGTCGTGGGCCGCGCGCGCGGTATCCCCGATCTCGCCATGAGCGCGGCGTGCACCGGCTCGGTCGTCATCTATGACAGCGTGGTGAATACCGCGTACGGGCTGACCGGCCCGACTTACTACACCGTGTGCGGGACGAGCGAGGCCTCGCCGCTGTTCGCGGGCATCGTCGCGGTCGCCGATCAGGCGGCCCATCGTGACCTCGGATGGCTCAATCCGATTCTGTACAGCCTCGGAGACGGGACTCGGTCCGGGATCGTGGACGTGACCACGGGCAACAACTCGGTGTACGGCACGCAGCAGTTACCGCCCCTCACCGGGGATCCGTTCTCGGTCACCGGCTACACCGCCGGCTCGGGCTACGACCTGGCCAGTGGTCTCGGCACCGCCGACGGGGCGCGCCTCGTCAGCGAGCTGGCCGGGTACCGGTCGTTCAGCAGGCACCACTAGCGCTGATGTGGGCCGACCCCGTTTCAGGGTCGGCCCACATCGCCTCTTACAGCACGACGCTCAGCACCAGGCGCACTCCGAGCGCCAGCAGCCCGAACGCGAGCAGGCGCTGGATCACGGCGCTGCTCAGCCGTCGCGAGAGGATCGCGCCGAGCTGGGCGCCGAACACCACCCCGACCGATAACGCGGCCGCCCGCCGCAGCCCGATCGCGCCGTGGAACGTTCCGATCACGACGTGGGTGAGCGTCGCCACCAGCGCCATCCAGGCGAGCACGAAGTGCGAGGTGGCGGTGGCGATGTGGGTCGGAAACCCGAGCACGGTGACGAGCAGCGGGACGTGCACGACACCGCCACCGATGCCGAGAAAGCTCGAGACGAACCCCACGCCCACGCTGAACAGCGCCCCGCGGCGCACATCGGCGTGGTAGCGATACGCCTTACCGTCGCGGTCGACGATCGTCCGCGCCACCCCGCGAGCGGGATCGCCGCCGGAGGGCTGCGTTCGCCCGCGCACCAGCCACCAGGCGAGCCCGGTCAGCGCAACGCCCATGATCACGTCGAACCCCGGCCGCGCGATCGTGTTGGCCAGCAGCACACCGACCACCGAGCCGGGCAGCGTACAGAGCGCGAACACGACGCCCGATCGGTAGTCGATCCGCTTCTGCCGCGCGTACGCGATCGAGCCCGAACCGGCGTTGAAGAACACCGCTATCAGGCTGATCGCCGTGATCAGCGCCGGCGAGCTCGTGGGGTAGACGAGCAGCAGGACCGGGGTCAGGATGAACCCGCCCCCGGCGCCGACCAGGGTCCCGAACACGCCCACCCCGAACCCCAGCAGGCACAGGCCAACCGCGACCGGCACCGTGAAGTGCGGGCGCACGACCGCCACCGCGAGCGCGGAGTGCGGGCGCACGAGCGCGAACGCGACCACGGAGTGCGGGATCACCACGACCCCCCACCGGGTGACTGCCTTTCACCGTCGGTCCCAGCGACGGCGAGCGGCATGGCGCTACGTCGATCCGGCTCCGACGGCTTGCGCCGGCGCCTCACCCCACAGCTGCTCCAGCCGGTAGTAGTCGCGGGCCTCGGGGACGAACACGTGGACGACGACGTCGAGGTAATCCATCAGGATCCACCGGGCGCCCGGCAGCCCCTCAACCCGCTCGGGCAGGCGCCCGTGCGCGGACTTCATGCCCTCGTAGATCGCGTCGTGGATCGCGCGGGTTTGTCGCTCGGTTCGGCCGGTGCAGATCACGAAGTAGTCCGTGTAGCCGATGATCGAGCGCAGGTCGAGCTGGACGATGTCGATCGCCTTGCGGTCGGCGGCGTAGTCGGCGATTTCGCCGGCCAGCGCCTCGGGGTTGATAGCGGTGGTTGTCAGATTCTTTGGACTCATCGGGATGCGCACCCAGGTTGCTTCATGTAAGAGAGCCTACCCCCGCGTAGAGATGGTGACGATCGATGTATTTGATGACTGGGTCAGGTACGTAGTAGCGGATCGACTCCCCGGCCCGGACCCGCTCGCGCAGCATCGTCGAGGAGATCGCGATCCGGGGCATGCGGAAGAACTGCGCTCGCTCGCCTCCCCGTAGCACCCGCATGGCGTTGTCCACGTCGGCGCGCGAGGTGCCGCGGCGCTTGGCTATCGCCAGCGTGGCCAATGACAACACCCGCTCCGGCTCTCGCCAATCCGGCAGACCGGCGGCGATGTCAGCCCCGACGATCAGGAACAACTCGTGGTCTGGCGCAGAAGAACGCAGTTCCTCAAGGGTATCGACCGTGTAGGACGGGCCCTCCCGGGCGATCTCGAGGTCCGAGACCGCGAAGCGGTGCTCGTCGCCCTGGATGGCCAACCGGCACAGCTCGAGCCGGTGCTCGGGCCCCGGCTCCTCCTCGACAGGCTTGTGAGGCGGTATCCGAGCAGGGATCAGGACGACTCGGTCCAGGCCGAGCTGAAGGAACGCCTCCTGGGCGCAGATCAGATGAGCGAGGTGTGGCGGGTTGAAGGTCCCGCCCAGGATGCCGATCCGCACAGACTCCTAGTGTTCCGAATCAGAATTGGATGGCATTCGAGCGTCACCGAAGCGCCTCGGAACACCGATGCCCGGCCGCATCAGCCGCGAACCTGGCCGGTGCCCTCGATCAGGTACTTGAACGTGCACAGCTCGCGCAGCCCGATCGGCCCGCGCGCGTGGAGCTTCTGGGTCGAGTTGCCGATCTCCGCCCCCATCCCGAACTCACCTCCGTCGGTGAAGCGGGTGGACGCGTTGACGTAGACGCACGCGGCGTCCACGCCGAGCTGGAAGGCCCGCGCGGCTTCGGTGTCTCGCGTGACGATCGCCTCGGAATGACCCGATCCGTAGCGGTTGACGTGCTCGATCGCCTCCTGGACGGAATCGACCACGCCGACCGCCAGGGTCAGAGCGTGGTACTCGGTGGCCCAGTCCTCGTCGCTGGCCTCGGAAACCTCCACCGAAGCCGGCGCGAGGCCCCGTGCCCGGAGATCAGCGCGCAACTCGACGCCTGCCTCGGCCAGCGCGTCGAACGCCGCGGGCAGGAACTCGCCCGCCACCGAGGAGTGCACGAGCAGCGTCTCGGCCGCGTTGCAAACGCTGGGACGCTGGATCTTGGCGTTGAGCGTGATCGCCAGGGCGTCGGGCAGGGACGCGGTGGCGTCGACATACACGTGGCAGTTCCCCGATGCGGCGTACATGACCGGGACGGTGGCCACGCCCTTCAGCGCGGCCTTCAGGCCCTCGCCGCCGCGCGGGATGATCAGGTCGACGAGTCCGGTCTGCGTCGCCAGTTGCTCGAGCTCCTCGTGACCGCCGCCGGCCACGAGCGCCATCGCGCCCTCGGGCAACCCTGCTGCCAAGGCCGCCTCGATGGCGACGCCGGCGAGGACGGCGTTGGACGCCGCGGCCATCGATGACCCTCGCAGCACGATCGCATTGCCGGACTTCAGGCACAGTGCGGCGGCGTCGATCGTCACGTTCGGACGTGCCTCGTAGACGACCGCGATCACGCCCAGCGGCACCCTGACCTTGCGCACCTCGAGCCCGTTGTAGAGGCGTCGCCCCTCGATCACCTCGCCCACCGGATCGGGCAGCGCCGCGATATCCCGAACCTGCTTCGCGACCGTCGCCACCCGCCCGGGATCGAGCGCCAGGCGGTCCATCAAAGAGTCGCTCACGCCGTTTTCGCGCCCGGCATCCAGATCGCGCGCATTGGCCTCGAGGATCTCCGGCGTGCGCTCGATCAGCGCCGCAGCGATCGCCTCGAGCGCACCGTTCTTGACGCCGGATGGCAGCGCGGCGAGCTGCGCCGCGGCGCGCTTGGCGGCGGCACAGATGTCGGTGACGGATGTCGTAGCGGTGGCGGCCATGCTCGACATAGGTTACGCGAGCACGAAATAGTCCCGGTGAACCGCCTCGTCGGTGGCGCGCGGGAGCCGCTCGCGGACGTCGGCCGACTTCAGGCCTCGCACCCGGCGCAGCTCGCCCGCGGAGTAGTTGCAGATCCCCTTTCCGACCAGCTCGCCGTCGTGGGCGATCTCGACCGCGTCGCCGGCGTCGAATTCGCCCGATACCTCGACGATCCCAACCGGAAGCAGGCTGGTGCCGCCCTCGCGAAGCGCGCGGGCCGCGCCGGCGTCGACGAGCACCCGCCCGCGCGTCGGCTTGGCGTAACGGAGCCACAGCTTGAAGCTCGAGTAACGACCGGGGCGAGCGTGAAACCGGGTGCCGGCGGACTCGCCCCGGGCGGCCGCCAGCAGCGTGCCCGCGGTGAGTCCACCCGCGATCGTGGTTGGGATCCCGGCGGCCGTGGCCATCTCGGCCGCCACCACCTTGGAGCGCATCCCCCCGGAGCCGAGAGGCGAGGTGGCGTGCCCGATCGCCAGGCTGTCCAGCTCGTCAAACGAGGTCACCTCGGCGACCAGCCGCGCGTTCGGGTCGGTTCGGGGATCAGCGGTGTAGAGACCCTCGGCGTCGGTCAGCAACACGAGCAGCTCGGCCGCGATCAGAATCGCCACCTGGGCGGCCAGGAAATCGTTGTCGCCGAAGGAGATGTCGTCGGTCGTGGTCGTGTCGTTCTCGTTGATCACCGGAACGACTCGCCAGTCGATCAGCTTGCGCAGCGTCTGGCGCGCGTTCAGGTAGTGAGTGCGCGCACTCACGTCGAAGAACGTAAGCAGCACCTGCGCCGTCTGGAGTCCGCGCGCACGGAGTAGCTCGTCGTAGACCTGGTAGAGCTTCCCCTGCCCCACCGCGCTGGCGGCCTGAAGCTCCTCGATCGCCCGGGGGCGCAGCGGCAGCTCCATCACGCCCATCCCGCGCGCGATCGCTCCGCTCGTCACGACGACGGGTTGGCGCCCGTCGCGCTGAAGCTCGGCGAGCTCGTCGCAGATCCGGGCGAGGACGTCCGTGCGCACCTCGCCGCGATCGCTCGCGACGATGCTCGAGCCGAGCTTGACAACCACCGCGCCCATGTCCTCGCAGAGGTTAGGGCGCGGTGGCCGTCAGGCCGGCTAGAACCTCATTCGTACGCTTTGCCCTTGTGCGCCGGGCACCACGGGTTGGCGGGCACGTGGCCGCACACGTTCGGCATCGTCTGCAGATGCTTGGGCAGTGCGTGCATCACGACCTTCTTGCGGCGCGGGTACTTGTCGCCCGGCTGGCATCCGGTTCCGGGGCCGAGGATCTGCGTGTCGCACGCCGACTCGGCGAGGAACGCCGTGTTGTTGTTGCCGGCGACCTGCCCACCGCACGTCGGCTTGCTCTGCTGCAGGCCGGCGGGCGAGCTCGTCAGATTGCCGTGCGTATCGACGTTTGACGCGAAGCAGTCCGACGGGCCGCCGATGAGCGTGAGCTCGGCGATGTCACCGTTGGTGGGGTTGCCGTAGAACCCGTCATGGGTGAACGTGTTGCCGATCATGGCGTCGTTCGAGTCCTCGTAGTAACACGGGATGATCACCGGGAGACCGAACAGCGTGATCTGGAAGTTCGGTGTGCCGCCCTCACACGGGATCGCGTCCTTCGGCGGCGTCTCGAGGTCGGGGTAGGGGACGAACGCCGCTCCCCACGCGCCGTTGTTGACGAAGCGGTTGTCCATGATCGTGTCGTCGCGACCACCCGAGATCGTCATGCCGGTGCCCACCGGGCCGGCGGCCGCCGCACCCGCCGACGGCACGTCGGGATTGTTGTTGTCGTGGACGTAGTTCTTGTAGAACACCCAGCAGCTCGGAGCGCCGGCGACCGGCGGTCCGACGCCGGCCGGACATGCTCCGTTCTGCGGCGAGGGCCAGTCGTCGTTGTTCTGAGAGTTGGTGTCGAAGCCCTCCTCGTTGTGGTCGAACTGGGAGTTCTCGACCAGCAGCGAGCCGCCGGAGTTCGTGCCTGAATAGCCGAGCGCGTTGTACTGCGCCCACGCGTCGTCGATCGTCTGGTTGCACTCGTCCTGGCAGGCGCCGATGTAGTAACCCGAGTCATTGAAGTTGCTCGTGTAAGTGTGGATCCACTCACCACCGTCCCAGTTGCTCGAGAAGATCCCGTATTGCGCCGCCGTGGTCTCGCCGTTGTAGAACCTGCTGGTGGCCGTCAGGTACGAGCCCCACATGCCATGGCCGCCGATCTTGCCGCTGCCGTTGGCGCCGTTCCACCAGATCTCGTTGCCGGCGTCGCCGGCGCCACCCAAGAAGTTGCAGACGGTCAGGTTTTCGATGTCGACGTTCTTGGCCTTGAACACCATGATCCCGTTCAGCCCCTGCGCCTTGCCCTTGACCTTCGGCCCAAAGTTCTGATCGGCGGCCTTCGTGCTGCACGCCGGCCCGCTCTTGGTGCCGTCGACGATCACCGAGTTGCGGTTCATGCCGACGATCCAGATGTCGGGCTTGGTGACCAGGACGCCCGCGGCCTCGTCCGCGCGGCCGCGCGGGTGCTGGCTCGAGGTCGTCTTGTAGTCACCGGGCGCAAGGAGAATCCAGTCGCCCGGGTGTGCTGCGTCAACCGCTGCCTGAAGCGAGCTGTACTTGCCGTGGACACCGTGGTAGGTGCCGACGAGCAGAACCTTGGCACCCGCTGCGGGCACCACCACCAGCGCGCTCGCGAGCAGCGCCAGAACCAAAACGACACGACGCACTTCGGTCTCCTCTCTCCGACTAACGATCCGGCGGCGCGCGATGCTACCCGTTGCCGCGAACCGGCGGCTTCCCGAGTGGCTGCCTTTACCGCATTTGGGGGAGCGCGAGGACCTGGCCGGCCCGGCGCTAGTCCGGATCGAGGTCGAACGCGATACCCGCGATCTCGACCTCGTCGCCCGGTTCGAACCCCTCATCCTGAAGCGCCCGGATCACCCCGATCCCGCGCAGCCGGCGCTCGAGGTAGGCCAGCGCGTCGTCGTTCTCGAGGTCGTAGCGCGCCACCAGTCGCTCGATTCCCTCGCCGGTCACCCGGTAGGTGCCGTCGCCGGTCTTGACCACTCGGTACGCGCGTCGGGCGGCGGGCCGGAACACGCGGTGCTCAGCCAGCTCCTGAGGCGTCTCGAGCGCGCCCGTGACGTCCACCTCGGCCGCTGCCGGCACTCGGCGAGCCAGCTCGGCGACGAGTTCGGGGAGCCCGAGCCCCGTCACTGACGAGGTCACGATCACGGGCGTCTCCCAGCCGACGCGCGCCTCCCACGCCGTATTGGCGGCTTCCCGAGTCTCGGGATCCACCAGATCGGCCTTCGACAGCGCGAGCACCCGCGGCAGCGCGGCGAGCCGCGGGTTGTGCAGCTTAAGCTCGCGCTCCACCGTCGCGTAGTTGTCCTGCGGGTCGCTACCGTCGAGCGGCGCCATGTCGAGCACGTGTACGAGCAGTCGCGTGCGCTCGACGTGCGCCAGGAAGTCGTGGCCGAGGCCGGCACCGGCGCTGGCCCCCTCGATCAAGCCGGGAATGTCGGCGATCACGAGCTGGCGCTCATCGGTCTCGAGCGTGCCCAGTGCCGGCTCGAGCGTGGTGAACGGATAGTCCGCGACCTTGGGTCTGGCCCGGGTCAGGCGCGATATCAGCGAGGACTTGCCGGCGTTCGGCAGACCAACCAGCCCGACGTCGGCCAGCAACTTGAGCTGCAGGGTGATCCACGTCTCATCGCCCGGCAGGCCCTTCTCGGCGAACCGGGGCGTCTGATGGGTCGGGCCGGCGAAGCGTTTGTTGCCCCGCCCACCTGGACCGCCGCGCGCGACCACCGCTCTCTGCCCGGGGCGCACGAGGTCGTGGACGCTGCCGTCGGCCTCGATGATCGCCTCCGTGCCCGGCGGCACCAGGATCTCGAGCGTCCCACCGTCCTTGCCGTGCCGGAGCGCCCCCTCGCCGTGGCCGCCCCGGTGCGCCTTGAAGTGGGACTTGCGCCGGAAGGTCTCCAGGTCGCGCAGCGAGTCATCGCACACCAGCACCACGTCGCCGCCGCGGCCGCCGTCACCGCCGTTGGGCCCGCCCTTGGGGACGTGGGCCTCCCGCCGGAAGCTCAGGCAGCCGTCGCCGCCGGCGCCGGCCGTGACCTGGATGCGTGCGTGATCCTGCATGCATTCATGCTGGCAGGTGGTGCGCGCGCCGCAGGTCTTGCTCCACCAGCGCCGACTCCTCCTCAAGCTGGCGCCTGCCGTAGCGAACGGCCTCGAACCCACCGGCGCGCAGACGCAACTCCTTGCTGCGGTCATTCTGGATCTGCGCCCAGGAGCTGTGGTTGTTCTTGCCGTCGAGCTCCACGACCAGCTTGCGCTCCCACCACACCGCATCCACCAGAACGCCTTCAACGTAAACGTTCAGCTCGTCGGGGAGCGGGACGCCGGCGCGCTCGCACAACGGGAGGAACAGTCGCTCGAGATGACTGCGCGTGCGAGCGAGCTTCGGCTCGTGTCGCTTCATCGCGTTCCGCAGGTGCGTGCTGCCTTTGCGTCCGTTACCGGCGATCACCTGGAGAGCGGGGATGTCGAGCACCTCGCGGTAGTCGGCGTTGGCGAGCGCGAACCGGAGACGTTCGAGCGGCGCAGTGGCTGCGAAGTCAAGCAGCGCTTGTTCGACGGAGGTGGTCGGCAGTCCCTTGTACGGAAAGCGCTCATGGGCGCGCCGGCCGTGGACCTTGATGCCCCGCAGCGAACGGCAGCGGCGCGGTGTGGTCACCTGGATGGGCCACGGCTGCCTGTCGAGCAGCCCGCGCCACCACAGGGCGGTGGCGTGGCTGAGCATGGCGCCCGGGCCGGCGTAGAGCACAGCTGCCCACAGGTCCGCCTCCACACTCGGGGCCCGGTGGCCGACCGCATAGACGCGCGGGAGGACGAGCTGGAGATAGCCGCTCTGAGTCCACCAGAACACGGCGCGCCGATCGATCCCCAGCGCCGCGAACTGAGCCGTGCTCACGCGCCCGGCCTGCCGATCCGCCACCCGCGCAACTTTGGCGCTGATGTCGCGCATACGTCAACGCCATCGCCAAAGTTCGCCCACGGGCGAAAGGAACCGCATTCCCCTGCAACGAATCAAGACAGGGAGCTGTGCCAAAACTCATTACGGACTTCAAGAAGTTCCTGCTCCGCGGCAACGTGGTGGACCTCGCCGTGGCGGTCGTCATCGGGACCGCCTTCACCGCGGTCATCAAGGCGATCGTCGCCGACCTCCTGACCCCGCTGATCGCCGCGATCTTCGGCAAGCCGAACTTCGAGAGCCTGTCGTTCACGATCAACGGAAGCCACTTCTCCTACGGCGACGTGATCAACAACCTGATCACGTTCATCAGCATCGCCGCCGTGGTCTTCTTCCTCGTCGTGGCGCCGATGACCGCGCTGATGGCCCGCCGCGCCCAGGAGGACCCGGACACCAAGGAGTGCCCGGAGTGCGCGAGCGCTATCCCGCTCAAGGCGCGGCGCTGCCCCCTGTGCACCTCGCAGCTCGAGACTGCTGCTTAGGGGTCTCGCTTCGCTCGACGTCCATGGGGCCGTTCCGCTGGGCATCCATGCCCAGCGGTCGCCAAGCAACCGCTACCGCTGGCTATGACTCGGAGTCGGAAGCGGCCGGGGCGACCGAGATCACTCGGCCGCGGCGTCCGCGCGTGAACTCCACAGTTCCCGCCGAGCGGGCGAAGATCGTGTCGTCCTTGCCGATGCCGACGCCGTCGCCCGGCTTGAACTTCGTGCCGCGCTGACGCACGATGATCTCGCCGCCGGTCACGGTCTCGCCGGCGAACACCTTCACGCCGAGGTACTTGGGCTTCGAATCGCGCCCGTTGCGCGACGAGCCAAGTCCTTTCTTATGCGCCATGCTTCACCTCCGTAACCTCGATCCGGGTCAGGTTCTGGCGGTGGCCAGTGCGCCGCTTGTAGCCGCGCTTGGGCTTGAACTTGACCACGCGCAGCTTGGGGCCACGCTCGTGCGCGACCACTCGAGCCTGCACGGAAACTTGCGCCAGGTCCTCCCCGTCGACGACCGAAGAGCCGTCCACGAACAGCAGGGGCTGCAACGTCACGGAGTCGCCGTCGCCCACGGCAAGCCGCTCGACGAGCAGGGTCTGCCCCTGCTCGACGCGGTACTGCTTGCCGCCTGTTTTCACAATTGCATACGTCATTCGGAAGAACTCACTGACTCGGCCTTAGCACCGGAACGGCGCCGTCCGCCTCTGCGGCCACGACGCCGAGGCTTCGATTCTAGGCCATCGCCGTTATCGCTCGAAGCGTCGTCCTCGGCAGGCCGCGCCGGCGCATCCAAGAGGGTAGCCACCGCGGACGTCCGCCCGGCCTCCTCGATCCGCACCAGGTGCTTCTCGCCCACATAGTCGCCGGCCCCGACGATCGAGATCATGTAGCCGTCGACCTTGGCCACGGCATCCCCCGGGCTGTACATGTGCGGCTCGACAATCTCGACGTGGACCTCCTCGCCGGCGCGGAACGGCACGGCCCGCTCGAGCACGCGCTCGCGGCTCGCCTCGAGGATGACCGCGAAGTGGTCGAGCGGCAATCCCTCGGAGCCCTCGAAGTGGAACCACTTCCCGGTCTCCTCCTCGATCGCCCGGAGCACCCGCGCGTCGTCACGCGTGAACTCGGCGCTCACCCGCGGGTTCATCTGGAGCAGGATCGCCTCGGCGTCGCTCTCCTTGGCCAGGTCGCGCATCTTGCGCTCGAACTCGATCGCGAGCGTCTCCTCGGACTTGATCACGCCGTCGCCGCCGCACGTGGGGCAGGGACGGGTCATGATCTCGCGTACGCCGTCGGTGACGTTCTGACGAGTCATCTCGACCAGGCCGAGCGGCGAGATCTCGACCACGAAGGTCTTGGTCCGGTCCTCGTCCAGGGCCTTGCGCAGCGCCTTGAGCACGGCATCCCGGTTCCGGGCCCGCGCCATGTCGATGAAGTCGATCACGATGATCCCGCCGATGTCCCGCAACCGGAGCTGCCGGACCACCTCGTCGGCGGCCTCCAAGTTGGTCTTGGTGATCGTGTCCTCCAACCGAGCCGCCTTGCCTCGGCCCACGAACGAGCCGGAGTTGACGTCGATCACCGTGAGCGCCTCGGCGTAGTCGATCATCAAGTAGCCGCCGCTCGGCAAATCGACCCGCCGCGAGAGCGTCGAGTCGAGCACCTGCTCGACCCCGAACGCCTCGAACAGCGGCGTGTCCTCCTCCCACAGCTCGACGTGGTCAACGAGCTCGGGCGCGGTGCGGGTGAAGAACGACACCAGCCGGTGGAACTGCTTGGGGTCATCCACGATGGCGCGCTCGAACGTCGAGGAGAAGATATCTCGCACTACTCGCACCGAGAGGTCGGCTTCCTGGAAGACCAGCGCCGGCGCGGGCGTCTCGGCGACGCGCTTCTGAAGCACCTCGTTGAGCTTGAACAGATACAGGAGCTCCCGCTCCAGGTCGGCCCGGTTCGCTCCCTGGGCGGCGGTGCGGATGATCGCGCCCGCCCCCTTCAAATCTAGTTTTGCGGCCTCCTTCCGGAGCCGGTCGCGCTCGGGATCATCCAGCCGGCGCGAGACCCCGACGCCCTCGCCGTACGGCGCGTACACCATGTAGCGCCCGGCGATCGTCAGGTCCATCGAGAGGCGGGCGCCCTTGGTCTTCAGCGGATCTTTGACCACCTGGACCACGATCTCCTGGCCCGGCTTCAGCATCTCGGTGATCTGGCGGGTGTCCCGCCCGGAGCCGCGGCCCCGGCGGGGCGCTTCGACCCCCGGCAGCACGATCTCGTCGACGTGCAGGAAGCCGTTCTTCTCCAGCCCGATGTCGACGAACGCCGCCTCGAGCCCACCGAGCACGTTGTCGACCCGGCCCTTGTAGATATTTCCGACGATCGAGCGCGCACCCCGGCGC
Source organism: Solirubrobacteraceae bacterium (assembly GCA_035504535.1). Classification (GTDB taxonomy): domain Bacteria; phylum Actinomycetota; class Thermoleophilia; order Solirubrobacterales; family Solirubrobacteraceae; genus Palsa-465. The sequence goes on from DATJRS010000006.1 coordinate 106,572, forward strand.
TCGAGGTACAGCTCGGCGACGTGATAACCGGCAGCGGGCTTAGCCGGCCGGCGACGTCGGCGCGTCCCTGACTTGGGCGCGCTCTTACGTGCGGCGACCGTTCCGGTCGCCTCCAGCAGCGCCACCCGGGTTTCGCCCCGGTCGACGCTGACCAAAACTTGCTTCTTCAATGCTTGTCAGTCCTTTGTGGAAAGTTGGGTACGTTCGCGGAGGCAGCGCGAGCTTTGAGAGCTCGAGCCTCCGGGCGAACGGGAACACGTCCCGCGCCTGCGGTGGTTGGGCGTAGGACCCAATCAGCGGGGCTGCGGTCATTGCGACACCAATCCTCGGGTTTTCGACGCGTTCGTCATGCGTGCCTGCACATAGATTGACTGTAGAAGACCGATGGCGATGAACGTCACCAGCGCCGAGGAGCCGCCGTAGCTCAGTAGCGGCAGAGGCACTCCGGTGATCGGCATGATGCCGATCGTCATGCCCGCGTTGACGAATACCTGAAACATCAGCATCGCCAGCACGCCCCCGGCGACCAGCGTCCCGTACAGGTTCTTGGACATGGTCAGGACCCGCAGCGCGCGCCAGATCAACAGCGCATAGAGCGACAGCACCACCGCCGCGCCCACGAATCCATACGTCTCCCCCACCACGGCGAAGATGAAGTCGGTGTCCGGCGCCGGCAGGAAGTGCAGGTTGACCTGGCTGGCCCCCTGCACGCCGAGGCCGGTCTTGCCCCCCGAGCCGATCGCCGTCAGCGACTCGGTGATGTTGTACGTCTGGTTCTGCGGATCGTGCGAGGGATGCAGGAAACCGGTGAGCCGCTGCATCTGGTAGGGCTTGAGCAGGTGGTGCCCGGTGGCGGGCGCCACCACGAGCACCAGCACGATCGCGGCCACGAACAGGGCCGCCAGCGCGACCAGCTGCTTCCACGACGTACCGGCGAAGAACAGAACCGCGAACCCGACCGCGATGTAGACCAGCGCGGTCCCGAGGTCCGGCTGCGGGATCACGATCATCGCCGGCACGATCGCCAGCAGCATGATCCGGGCCGTGGTCCGGCGCTCGTGCAGCCGGCGCGAGCGGTCGACGACGAACGCCGACAGCGAGCAGATCAGCAGCACCTTGCCGAACTCCGAGGGCTGCAGCTGGAAGAACGGCAACGGGATCCACCGGGCCGCCCCCTGCACCTTGGGCATCCCGAGCACGACCAGGTTCAGCGCGATCATCACGCCGTACAGGCCGTACTTGTACTCGCGCAACCGCGAGTAGTCGACGTGCGCCAGGATCAGCACCAGCACCAGCCCGATCCCGAAATAGATGCCCTGCCGCTCGGCGAAGTACATCGGGTGCCCCGGATCGAGCGACTGCCCCTCACCCTTGAGCATGACGATCGAGCACGCGGCGAGCCCGAGCGCGGCCAGCAGCATGAGCGGGTCCATCCGCAGCCACACCCGCGGGCGTGGTGCCGTCGCCACCTCGTCGGCCGGCCGGATTGCGCTGGCGCCGACCGCGCTCACAGCGTCTGAGACGTCCCGGGCACGTAGGAGCCCTTGTTGCCGAAGAACCATTGCGACAGGATCTGGCGGGCCACCGGCGCGGCACCGACGGCTCCGAACCCGCCCTTCTCGACGGTGACGACGACCACAATCGGCTTGCTCGTCGCGCTGGATGGGACAAAGCAGGCGTACCAGGCGTAGTCCTGCTCGCCGGTGGTCGGCGAGATGTACTGGGCGGTGCCGGTCTTGCCGTACACCTGCTCGGGGAAGTTCCCGAACACGGCGTCCGAGGTTCCGCCCGGCTGCGAGGCGCCGGCGCGCAGGCCGGCGAGGATCGTGTCCCGGTACAGCGGGTCGATGTTGATGTGCCGCTTGGGCGCGGGGTTGAACGAGCGCAGCACGAACCCGTCGGCGGTCTGCACGTCCATCCCGAGGTGCGGCGTGACGATCGTCCCGTCGTTGGCGAGCGCCGAGTAGACCACCGCGAGCTGCAGCGGCGTGACCTGCACGTCGCCCTGGCCAACCGCCAGGTTTTCGTTATCGCCCGCTGACCATGGCCGGTCGGTGCCGTCGGCGATCCCGCAGCCGCCGGGGGGATGCGTGGAGCTCCGGTGCCAGCCCTTCAGCTTCTTCGGCCCAGTATCCGTGCCGTTCGTGTACCGGAACGGGCCGGTGGCACTGTCGCATTCCGCCTCGAGGTTGTTGCGATTCGCGCGCCACGCCGCGTCGGGGAGCGTCCCGGAGACCTCATCGGGCAGGTCGATCCCGGTCTTCTGACCGATCCCATACAGGCTCGCCCAATGCTGGAGCGCGCCGCCGTTCGGGGCCGGCGAGTTGGTCAGCACGCCTAGGTTGTAGAAGAAGTCGTCCGAGGAGACCTTGATCGCGTTGACCAGATCCAGGGAGCCGTCGACGGCATCGCCCGCGTTGTGCCGGCATTGGCCGCTGAAGCAGTACTGGCCGGTGTCGTCGAAGATCGAGCCGACGCTCCACACCCCGCTCTCGAGCGCCGCGGTGGCGGTGATCGGCTTGAACGTGGAGCCGGTCGGCCCCGCGCTCTGGTAGGCGCGGTTGACCTGCGGGTCACCCGAGTTGGGCCCGAACAGGGCGTTGTAGGTCGAGTAGGGGACCGGCTTAGTGAACACGTTGGCGTCGTAGGTGGGCAGCGAGCCCATCGCGTAAACCTCGCCGTTGTCCGGGTTCATGGCCACGAACGCGCCGCCGTCGGCCGGGTAGTTGGTGTCGATCGACTCCTGGAGCGCTTGTTGACCGATCTCCTCGAGCTTGGAGTTGAGCGACAGCTTCAGGTTGTCGCCCGCGATCGGGGCCGTCTCGGACTGGACGCCGACAAAGTTGCCGAACGCGTCGACCTTCACCTTCTCCGCGCCGTCGACGCCGCGCAGATAGCGGTCGTACGAGGCCTCCAGACCCGACTGGCCGACCGAGTCGTTCGGCGACACCCCCGCGTAATAGGGCTGGCCCACCTCGGTCGAGGTGATCCGGCTGACGATCCCCAGCACCTGCGAGGCGACCGTGCCAAGCGGATAGGTTCGCTGGTAGATCTGCTGGACGCTCACGCCCGGGAACGACGCCTGACGCTCCGAGATGTACCAGAGCTGCTGATCGGAGATGTCGCTGGCCACCGTGGCCTCGCCGTAGGACAGCTGCACGTAACCCTGCACGACGCGGCAGGCGATCTCCGACATGCGCAGCAGCCCATGGCCGTTCACCGCACAGGGCTGGCGGTTGGTCGGCAGCCCGAGCACACGCGAAAGCCGCACGTACAGTGCGGCATCGGCCTGGGGCGGATGAGCGAGGTTCTGGTCGGTGATCGGGACGGGAAGGTCGGGGGGCGAGATCTCCACCGCGTAGGCGCGCCGGCTGGAGGCCAAGATGGTGCCGCTCGAGTCGAGGATGTTGCCCCGGGGCGCCGGAATTTCGACGTCGCGGACGAAGTTGACGCTCGCGGCCTTCGCGTACTGATTGGTCGAGAGCACCTGCAGGAACCAGAGACGGAAGAACAGGATCGCGAACAGGCCGAGGGCGAGCGTCCCGATGATCGCCGTACGCCGAGCCAGCTGAGGGCTCATCGGCGATCGCTCCTCCTGCTTGACGAAGCGCAGCTGCTTGTCTTCCGGTAACGGGGCCATCAGGTCTGGAGACGGGAGATCCCGCCGCGGCGGGCGGCGCCTTGCTGGAGCGGGCTGAGGCCGCCGGTGGTGTACGCGCGGCGGCGACGGCGGCGCGGATCCTCGGGCAGGACCGGCCGCAGGATGCGTCGGACGAGGGCGTGGATGGGGAGCGCAATCAGCGTGTTGACGAGCACGAAGACGAAGATCTGCTGCAACAACAGCAGGCTGACCGGCGCGTCGACTCCGAGCAGGAACTGGATGATCGCCATCCCGAGGCCGGCGAAGGCCGAGGCCAGCGCTCCGGCCGCCACCGGAATGAGCTCGTGTGAGGGGTCGCGGAGCTCGTGCAGCCGGCCCGCCCAGTAGCCGATCGCGATGTACAGAAGCGAGGTGACTCCGAGCGTCTGGACAAGCACGAGATCGATCAGCAGGCCGGTCGCGAAGCCGAAGATCGCTCCGGTCAACGAGCCGCACATCAGGCCGACCGACATCACCACGAGCGGCGTGATGTCGGCGCTGACCCCGAAGATCGAGATCTGGGAGATCGCCGACTCTTGCACGAGCACGGCGAAGAACCCCAGCAGGACCAGGCGCAGCGGAAGCTTGATCGAGTTCGGGATCTCGCTCACGGCAGCTGCGCTCGCACGTTCCCGGGTTGGGCCTGGGTCAGCACCTGGACCACGTCGAAGTGCCGCAGATCGGCGGCTGGGGTGACCGGAACCTGGCCGTTATTGAGCAGACTGTTCTCGTCGAACGAGGGGATCCAGCCGATCGGGATGTTGGCCGGGAAGTACGACTCGAGCGTGTTGGAGCGGAAGCCCGCCGTCACGACCAGCTGCCCCTGTTGTGGCCCGTTCTGCACCTGACCCGGGTTCGGGGCCTGAAGGTATTCGAGCACGAGCTGGTTGGGGCTGCCCACGGCCGGGACGAGCTCGCCGGTATCCCCGTTCGCGTCCGTGACCCGCGCGGTGACCGACACGGTGTGGTCGGTGATGAGCGACACGACCGAGGCGTTGGCCGCCACCTCTGAGACCTCGCCCACCAGGGCCCCGTCGGCCACCACTGGATCGTGCAGGCCGACGCCGTCGTCGGAGCCCTTGTCGATATTGACGGTCTGATACCAGAGGGTCGGATCGCGCAGGATCACCTGAGCGGTCACCGGGTGGTAGGCGTCGATCCCGATGCTGTCGTCGAGCCCGACCTCCTTGCGCAGCTGCTGGTTCTGGATCTGGGCGCCCTTCGCGGTGGCCAGCTCACCGGTGAGTGCCTGCACCTGGTGTTGCAGGCTGGCGACCTGCGACTTGGCGTGGAAGGTGCTCGAGAACCAGCTGGTCACGGAGCGCACCGGCGAGAGGATCTTGCTGGCTCCCTGCTCGATCGGCGAGAACACCTCCACCACCCCCCGCTGGACGTTGTGCAGAGGACTGTTGGGCGTCTCGCCGAAGTAGGCGGTGAGAAGAATCAGGGAGACCGCCACGAGCAATCCGAGAACCGCTCGTCGCCGTCGAACTTGCTTGTCATGCACGTGCTTGCCGTCTCAAAGTCATTTTTGGGACCCACCCACCCGCCGGTACCGGCCCCGATCCTGCCAGACGCCACGCCGGGTACCGGTTGGAAACTAGTACCGACGGCGCCGGTTGCGTGAATTCTTGCTCGAACGGTGGATCGCTTCGAATTCCTCCAACGACCTCCCCGAGCCAACTGCCACGCAGGTCAGCGGCGACTCGGCCAGATGCGCGGGCATCTGCGTCTCGTGACGCAGGCGCTCGTCGAGCCCCTGTAGCAACGACCCTCCTCCTGCCAGCATGATGCCACGATCCATAATGTCGGAGGCGAGCTCGGGCGGCGTGCGGTCGAGCGTCTCCTTGACCGCGTCGATGATCTGCGTGACCGGCTCCTCGAGCGCCCCGCGGATCTCCTCGCTGGTCAACACCACGGTCTTGGGCAGGCCGGAGACCATGTCGCGGCCGCGGATCTCGGCCTGGACCTCCTCGCCCAGAGGGTAGGCCGAGCCGATCTCGAGCTTGACCTCCTCAGCCGTCTGCTGGCCGATCAGCAGTTTGTACTCGCGCTTGACGTAGTTCATGATCGACTCGTCGAGCTCGTCGCCACCCACGCGGATCGACTGGGAGACGACGATCCCGCCGAGCGAGATGACCGCGACCTCGCTGGTGCCGCCGCCGATGTCGACCACCATCGATCCGGTCGGCTCGCCCACCGGGAGCCCGGCGCCGATGGCGGCCGCCATCGGCTCCTCGATCAGGTACGCCTGCCGGGCGCCAGCGCTCAGACAGGCCTCCTCGACGGCCCGCTTCTCGACGCCCGTGACCCCAGAAGGTACGCAGACGACGACCCGGGGGTGGGCCCAGCGGTTCTGGTGGACCTTCTGTATGAAGTGCCGGAGCATCTCCTCCGTCACCTCGAAGTCAGCGATCACGCCGTCCTTCAGGGGGCGGATGGCCTGAATCGTGCCCGGAGTTCGCCCGAGCATCCGCTTGGCCTCGATCCCGACCGCGTGCACCTCGCCCGTCCGCGAGTCGACCGCGACCACGCTCGGCTCAGAGAGCACGATGCCGCGGCCGCGGACGTAGACGAGGGTATTCGCGGTGCCCAAGTCGACCGCCATGTCGCGACCACCGAAACCGGTCAGGTACGTAAAAAAGCCCATAGACAACAGAGGTAGGGGTGAGCAGCGGACGGTGAGGTGAGCGCCGGGGGCCACGCCACGCTGCCAGCGCCATCCGGGGACGATTGTACGGGCTCGCTCCCGTTTAGGCCGGTCCGCTTCCCAATGAATGCGATACTGCCGATCGAGGCGTGCGCCTCGATCGGGCTAACGATGCCGCCGTTCGCGGCTGCCGCCTCGATCGGGCCAGTCACCCGATCAACAAGTCCGGCGCCAGCTCCAGGAGCGTAGCTGCGGGCAGGCCGACCACGTTGAGGAAGTCCCCCTCGATGCCCGCCACGAGCGCCGCGCCGCGTCCCTGGATCGCGTAACCACCCGCGCGCTCGCGCCATTCGTCGCTGCCCAGGTACCAGTCGATGAGCGCCTCATCCAGCGCGCGGAACTGGACCCAGGTCTGCGCGGCGGCGCTGCGCACCCGCCCGTCCTCGATCAGGCAGACGCCGCTGATGACCGCGTGGCGCCGTCCAGCCAGCGCGCTCAGCGTGGCGCGGGCCTGCTCGGCGTCGGCGGGCTTGCCGTACAGCCGCGTGCCCAGCGAGACGACCGTATCGACGCCGAGAACGAGCTCCCCGTCCCCCGGGGCGATCGCTGATGCCTTGCGGAACGCGTTCTCGAGCGCCACCTCGTGCGGCGGCCCGGATTCGAGCTCCTCGATGTCGGCCACCTGCACCGAGAACTCGATGCCCAGCTGCTCGAGGATGGCGCGCCGCTGGGGCGAGCGCGACGCGAGCACCAGCCGGTTCATCGGAAACCGATCAAAGATCGGGGAAGAACAACCCGACCTCGCGCGCGGCCGATTCGGGCGAGTCCGAGCCATGGACCATGTTCTGGCCGACCTCGATCGCGAAGTCGCCGCGGATCGATCCTGTCATCGCCTCGAGCGGGTTCGTGGCGCCGATCACCTGGCGGGCCGCCACCACCGCCGACTCGCCCTCGAGCACCATCGCCACAAGCGGACCGGATGTGATGAACGTCACGAGCTCCTCGTAGAAGCCCTTGCCCTCGTGCTCCAGATAGTGCTGCGCCGCCAGATCGCGGTCCATCGTCATGTGCTTCAGGGCGACGATCCGCAGGCCCTTGCGCTCGAACCGGGCGATGATCTCGCCGGACAGGTTCCGTTCGAAGGCGTCGGGCTTGATCAGGATCAGCGTTCGTTCCATGGGTCTCCTTTGCGTCGCGTGGGCGGCGCGAGACTCTAAAGGGAACGCGGATCGGTCAGCTGCTCACGTCCGCTGCGCGGCTCGGCAGGCGCCGGCGCGGGAGCCGACGAGCTGGCGCGCTCCGCGCGCACGGTGGCGCCCGCCACTGGCTGCTCGGAGGTTGAGTCGCGGCGTCGGCGGGTCCGCCGTGGCGAGGCCGCGACGCTGCCGATCTCCGCCTCGCAGAACGGGCAGATCTTCCACATCGGATCCAACGGCTTGCCGCAGTTGCTGCACGGGTCCTTGAGCTTGCGCATGCAGTTCGGACAGCGCAGGAAGTCCTTCTCGACCTCGAAGTCGCAGTACGGGCAGACCTGGTAGCCGAGCTCGGCCAGCCGGGCCTCGGCGGCTTGGATCTCCAGCTCCCGCTCGCGCACGTCGTCGAGATACTCGGGGGGGCGGACGATCATGTAGACGATCGTCCCCACGAATGGGAACAGGGAGGCGGCGGTGGCGCATCCGACGAGCAACGGGTCGGCGATCCGCCGACGGGCGTCCGCATACGTCCAGTACACCAGCGCGAGCCAGATGACCACCAGGAACAGGATGATCAGCTCGACCGCGGCGTTGATCGTCCCGTTCTTGATGCCGAAGACGGCTAGGGCGAGCATTAAGGGAGCGAGTGTAGTGGTAGGTGATGGGCGAACGTTGCAGCGGGCATGAAGCTTCGTGTGGATCCTCACATGCAGGTGGGGGCTCCGGACCGACTTTCCACTGATTGGCGGTCTAAGCCTCAGATCCTTCTGTCAGTTCACAGATAAGCCCGTCCGAACAGGTATCCGATACCGAAGAACACGAGGATCACGACGGCGACGACGAGGGCCACGAGCCCCATCATGGCCAGCAACCGCGGCTGCTTCTCCTGCTCGTTCAAAGCATCGAGGCGCGGCCGGCGCCTGCCGGACGTAGCAGATCGGCGACGAGGTAGATCGAACCGGTCGCGAGCACGAGGCCCTCGGGTCCGGCGATCTCGCGAGCGCGCCCGAGCGCGCCCCGCGGGTCCCTGATCACCTCGGCCGGCGGCCCGCCGAGCTGACCCGCGAGCGACTCGAGCGTGGGCGGGGGCAGCGCGCGCGGATTCTGGCTCGCGGTCAGGACCAGCGCGTCGCACTTGGGTATGAGCGCGGCCAGCATGCTCGCCGCATCCTTGTCGTCGAGGATCGAGACGACTGCCACCACTGGCCTGCGCCCGGCTGCGAACGGGTCCTCCAGCGCCTCGGCGAGCGCCGCCATTCCCTCGGGATTGTGGGCACCGTCGAGCAGCGTGAGCGGGTCGTGGTCGATTACCTGCAGGCGCCCCGGCACGAGGATCTCGGCCGCCGCCGTGGCCACGGCATTCGGGTCGAGCTTGCCCAGGTAGGCCTCGGCGGCCGCCCGGGCCAGCGCGAAGTTGCGCCGCTGATACGGGCCAAGCGCGGTCAGCGGCACGCCCGGATCGGCGCCGGCACGCACGATCGTCGCTCCGCGCTCGGCGGCGACTTGCTCGGCGACGGCGACCGCGTCGGGGTGCAGGCCGTGGTGGGATGGGGGTGGCCCCGTGGGGGGTAACACGAGGGTGGCGCCCGGCCGTACGACGTCGAGCTTCTCGGTGGCGATCGCCGTGATCGTCGGCCCCAGCCACCGGGTGTGCTCCAAACCCACGCTGGTCAGCACCTGAACGCGCGACGGGATCACGTTGGTCGCGTCATAGCGGCCACCCAGGCCCGCCTCGATCACCGCCACCTCGACGCCCTCACGCGCCAGCTCGGAGTAGGCGGCCGCGGTCAGCAGCTCGAACTGCGTGACCCGGTCGTCGGGGCCGAGCGAGCGGTCGACCAGTTCGGCGGCGTGGGCGGCGCGCTGAATCGCGCCGGCGAACTCGGCCGGTTCGAGGTCCTCGTCCTCGATCCGGATCCGCTCGGCGAATGACACCAGATGTGGCGACAGGTAGGCGCCGGTGCGCAGCCCGTGGCGGCGGAGGATGGCCGCGGTCATGCGGACCGTCGAGGACTTGCCGTTCGTACCCACCACGTGGATCGACTGAAAGCGCAGCTGCGGATTGCCCATCGCGGTCATCAGCCGCCGCATGCGGTCCAGGCCGAACCGCATCCCGAACAGCTCGCGGGACAGGATGTAGCGCTCGGCTTCTTCCGGGTTCATCTGCCCTCCGAGATCGCCCTCTGGGCGATCTCGCTAGTGAATGACGAAGTCATTCGCCTAGTTCAGCTCGGAGCCGCTGCAGCTTGTCGCGTTCCGCCTGCACCACGTCGGGGGGCGCCTTCGCCACGAAGCGCTCATTCGCAAGCTTCTTCTCGGCGCGCTCGATCTCGGACTGGAGCTTGGCTCGCTGCTCAGCCAGCCGCCGCTGCGCACCCTCCAGGTCGACGTCCTCGCTGGGCAGGATCTCGATCGCCCCGCCCGGCACCGGGACGCTCGCCACGGGATCGCCGCCGTCGGCGGTGAACGACACCCGGCCCAGGCGCTCCAGGTGCTCCTCGGTCTCCTCATAACCGTTGGCGGCCAGACGGGCCGGCACGGTCGCCGCCGCCTTGACCCCGGCGAAGTCGCGCCAGCCGCGGAGCGCCTGAATGGCCTCGATGACACGGCCCACGCTGGCCTCGGCGGCCTCGTCCACCGGCGCGGCCGCCCCTTCCGGGAGACCGGCGGCGAGCAGGCCGGAAGCGCCCGGCACGTAGCGGTAGATCTCCTCGGTCACGAACGGGATCATCGGGTGGGCGATGGCCAGGGTCTGGGTCAGGACGTACAACAGGGTGCCGCTGAGCTCGGCCTCGCCCGCCCGCAGGCGCGGCTTGACCAGCTCCAGGTACCAGTCGCACAGCTCACCGTAGACGAATTCGTACAGGGCGAGCGCGGCGTGCGCGAAGTCATAGCCCTCGATCCGCCGGTTGATCTCGGTCCGGGCCCGCTCGAGCCGCGAGAGGATCCACCGATCCTCGACCGTGGTCGGCTGAGCGCTCCACCCGGGATTCGGCTCTGCCGAATCCGGCAAGGGACTCGACGAAGTCGATTCCCCCACACCAAGGAGGATCAGGCGGGCGGCGTTGAACAGCTTGTTGGTCAGCTGCTGGCCCTGGGCGAGCCGCTCCTCGCTGAAGCGCACGTCCTGGGCCGAGGACATCACGTACAGGCCCCACCGCACCGCGTCGGCGCCATATGCCGGGAAATCCCCGCCCTCCTCGAACACCGGTGGCCGGGGCCCGCCCTCGATCAGGTCGATCGGGTCGACCCCGGTGCCGAGCGACTTCGACATGCGCCGGCCGTCGGGGGCCTGGATGATCGAGTGGACGTACACGTCCGAGAACGGGATCTGGCCGCGGAACTCGATCCCGAGCATGATCATCCGCGCCACCCACAGGAAGATGATGTCCCGGCCGGTGGCGAGCACGTCGGTCGGGTAGAACGCGCGCAGCGCGGGTGTGTCCTCTGGCCACCCCAGCGCCGCGAACGGGAACAGGCCCGAGCTGAACCAGGTGTCGAGCACGTCCGGGTCGCGGACCCAGCCCTCTCCCTCGGGCTCGGACATTCCGACGTAAACCTCGTCGCCGCGGTACCAGACCGGGATGCGGTGGCCCCACCACAGCTGGCGGGAGATCACCCACGGCCGGATGTTCTCCATCCAGTTCATGTAGACCCGGGTGTAGTTCTCGGGCCAGAACCGAACCTGGCCCGAGCGCACCACCTCGATCGCCGGCTTGACCAGTTCGTCCATGCGCATGAACCACTGGAGCGAGATCAGCGGCTCGATCCGCTCGCCCGAGCGCTGCGAGAACGGCACCTCGTGGGTGTAGGGCTCGGTGCGCGCGATCAGACCCTGCTCGCGCAGCTCGGACACGACGGCGTCGCGCGCCTCCTCGACGGTGAGACCGCGGAAGCGTTCGGGCGCCTCGTCGGTGAGGCGCGCGTCCTCGCCGATCACGCTGATCTGCGCCAGGCCGTGGCGGCGACCGATCTCGAAGTCGTTGGGGTCGTGACCGGGGGTGATCTTGAGCGCACCGGTCCCGAAGTCGGGCTTGACGTAGTCGTCGGCGATGATCCTGAGCTTGCGCCCGACCAGGGGCAGGATCGCCTTCTCGCCGACCAATCGCCGGTAGCGATCGTCGTCGGGATGCACGGCGATCGCGACGTCGGCGAGCATCGTCTCCGGGCGCACCGTGGCCACGGTCACCGATCCCGAGCCGGCGGCCAGCGGATAGTCGATGTAGTAGAGCGTGTCGGTGACCTCGTGGTCCTCCACCTCCAGGTCGGAGATCGCCGAGCGCTCCCCCGGGTCCCAGTTGACCATGTACCGATCGCGGTAGATGTACCCCTTCTCGTAGAGGTCGACGAACACCGTCTGGACGGCGACCGCGTAGGCCTCGTCCAGGGTGAAGCGCTCGTCCTCGTAGTCCAGCGAGGCGCCGAGGCGCTTGAGCTGGGAGATGATCTCGCCGCCGTAGTCGGCGCGCCAGCGCCACACGCGCTCCACGAACGCCTCGCGTCCGAGCTGCTCGCGGCTCGAGCCCTCGGCCACCACTGCTCGCTCCACCTGGATCTGGGTCGCGATGCCGGCGTGGTCGGTCCCGAGAATCCACTTTGTATTGAGCCCCCGCATTCTGTGGTAGCGGATCAGGCAGTCCTGGATCGAGTTGTTCAGGGCGTGCCCCATGTGGAGCACGCCGGTCACGTTCGGCAGGGGGATCGCGATCGAGTAGTTCTCGCTGGGGTCGCCGGCCGGCTCGGGGTGGAACAGCCCGCTGGCCAGCCAGGCGTCAGCGATCCGCGGCTCGACCTCGGACGGGTCGTAGCGGGTCCTGTCTTGGAGCTCAGAGCGGTCAGCCATGGCGACCGCTCAGTCTAGGGAGGCCTACGCTGCTTCTTCTTCCGGGATCGGGACAGTCACGAGCGTCGGCGAGGTGCCCTTCTCGATCGTGTCCCGGGTTACTACGCACTTGCGCACGTCCCGTCGCGAGGGAAGCTCGAACTGGACCTCGAGCAGGACCTCCTCGATGATCGAGCGCAGGCCGCGGGCGCCGGTCTCCCGCTCGAGCGCCTTGTCGGCGATCGAGTGCAGGGCCTCTTCCCCGAACACCAGCTCGATCCCGTCGAACTGGAAGAAGCGTTGGAACTGCTTGACCAGTGCGTTGCGCGGCTCGGTGAGAATCTGCATGAGCTCGTCACGGCTGAGCTGGTGGATGGCGCTCATGACCGGGAGGCGGCCGATGAACTCCGGGATCAGGCCGTACTGGATGAGGTCCTCGGGCAGGCAGTGCTCGAAGATCTCGCCGGTGTCGCGCTGGTCCTTGGACTGGATCGCCGCGCCGAACCCAACCCCCTGGTGGCCGATCCGCCGCTCGATCACCTTGTCCAGGTTGGCGAACGCGCCGCCGCAGATGAACAGCACGTTGGTCGTGTCGATCGAGAGGAACTCCTGGTGGGGATGCTTGCGGCCGCCCTGGGGCGGTACCGAGGCGGTCGTGCCCTCGAGAATCTTCAGCAACGCCTGCTGGACCCCCTCCCCGCTCACGTCGCGCGTGATCGACGGGTTGTCGGCCTTGCGGGCGATCTTGTCGACCTCGTCGATGTAGATGATCCCGGTCTCGGCCTTCTTGACGTCGTAGTCAGCCGCCTGGATCAGCTTGAGCAGGATGTTCTCGACGTCCTCGCCGACATAGCCGGCCTCGGTCAGCGCCGTCGCGTCGGCGATCGCGAACGGGACGTTGAGGATCTTGGCCAGGGTCTGCGCCAGCAGCGTCTTGCCGCAGCCGGTCGGCCCCAGCAGCAGGATGTTCGACTTCTGCAGCTCGATGTCGTTCTCATCGGACTGCATCATCTGCACGCGCTTGTAATGGTTGTAGACGGCCACCGACAGGCTCCGCTTGGCCTGTTCCTGGCCGACGACGTACTCGTTGAGAACGTCGTAGATCTCGCGCGGCTTGGGAAGGTTCTCGATGTCGAAGCTCGGCGGTGCGGTGAGCTCCTCGTCGATGATCTCGTTGCAGAGATCGATGCACTCGTCGCAGATATAGACGCCTGGACCGGCGATCAGCTTCTTGACCTGCCTCTGGGACTTCCCGCAGAAGCTGCACAGCAGCTGTTCGTTGGAATCGGTCGGACGCGCCATATTTGATTGCCCTCTCCCGGAGTTGCCTCGTGCCGCCTTATCCGAGCCCTAAGGGTAGACCCTCAGTGCTGCGAGATGACGCGGTCGATGATTCCGTAGTCCTTGGCTTCCTCAGAGCTCATGAAGTAGTCACGTTCGGTATCGGCCCTAACTTTCTCAAGGGCCTGACCGGTGTGATGGGCGATGATCTCGTCGAGCCGCCGCCGGATGTCGATGATCTCCCTGGCGTGGATCTCGATATCGGTCGCCTGGCCCTGGAAGGCCGAGGAGACCTGGTGAATCAGGATCTTGGCGTTGGGCAGCGCCATCCGCTTGCCGTGCGCCCCCCCGGCCAGGAGCAGCGCCCCCATCGACATCGCGATGCCGACGCAGATCGTCTGCACGTCGGGCTTGATGAACTGCATCGTGTCGTAGATCGCCAGCCCGGCGTAGACCGACCCGCCCGGCGAGTTGATGTAGAGCGAGATGTCCTTGTCGGGGTCTTCTGATTCCAGGTGCAGCAACTGGGCCACGATGAGGTTCGCGATCTGATCGTCCACGGGGGTCCCGAGGAAGATGATCCGCTCGTTGAGTAGACGGCTGTATATGTCGAAGGCGCGCTCCCCCCGGGAGGTCTGCTCGACAACCATCGGTACGAGTGGGCTCATGTCCTCGCTTCTTTCGCTTCCTCGGCCGGAATCCTGCCGACTGTAGCAACCGGCCGGGCCCCGCTGGGAAGGCAGGGTCGTACTTACGTCCAGTCTTGGCCGGGCCTCGGATCATGGGAACCCACCCACCCACCCACTCACCCACCCACCCACCCGGGGGCTAGCTTCCGGGCGTCCAGAGCTGGCCAGAACCCTGCCGGGCGGGGTCGGCGGAGGGGTCCGCGGGATCCTGTTTTCCCGGCGTCCAGAGCTTCTGTCGGGCCTTGGCCTGCTCGACGGTGATCGGCTTGGCCTCGGCCACCAGCATCTCGATCGCCTGGCGGATCGCCACCTCGTGGCGGAGCCGGTCGAGGCGTCCAGTCGAGCGCAGCCGCTCGAACAGCTTCTCGACCTTGGTGCCCTGGCGCTCGGCGGTCGGCTCGAGTGCTTCGCGGACCTGATCGTCGCTCGGCTCGATGTTCTCCGCCTCGACGATCGCGGCCAGGACGGCCTCGCGCTTGAGCGCGGCGGCCGCCTCGGGCTCGGCCTCGTGAGCGAGCGACTCCTCGTCCCGGTCGGAGATCCGCAGGTAAGCCTCCTTGGAGATGCCCTGGCGAGCCAGCGCCGCAAAGGTGTCCTCGAGCAACTCGTGCGCGCGCGCGTGAACCAGTCTGTCGGGGACCTCCACCTTGGCCTCGGCCACCGCGGCCTCGACCACGGCGTCCTCGAACTCGCGCTCGATCGTCCGCTCGTCGAACTTGCCCAGCCGCTCGGAGATGTCCTCGCGAAGCTCGGCGAGAGTGTCGAACCCGGCCGCCTCGGAGGCGAACTCGTCGTCGAGCTCGGGCAGGCGCTTCTCCTTGACCTCGTTGACGGTGACCGCGAACTGCGCCTCCTGGCCCGCCAGCTCGGTGGCCGGATAGTCCTCTGGGAAGGTGACGTTCACGGTCCGCTCATCGCCGGCGCTCGCCCCGACCAGCTGCTCCTCGAAACCTGGGATGAGCCGGCCGGAGCCAAGCTCGAGCAGCTGATCGCGGCCGGTCCCGCCTTCGAACTCGGTGGCGTCGACCGACCCCACGTAATCGATCACGACGTGGTCCCCGTTCTCGGCGGCGCGCTCGACCGTCTCCAGCGTGGCCAGGCGGTCGCGCAGCCGCTCGATCTCCTCGTCGATCTGTGACCCCTCCACGTGGGGTTCGCGCCGGCCCACCTCGAGTCCCTTGTACTCGCCGAGCTTGGCCTCCGGGCGGACGCCGATCTCGATCGAGAACTGAAGTGGCTGTCCCTCCGCGGGAAGCTCGCTTGGAACATCCAGGTCGGGCTCGCCCACGGGCGCGATCCCCGCCCGGTCGATGGCATCGGTGTACCACGCGCCCAGCGAGCTGCGCAGAGCCTCGTCGAGCACGGCCTCACGGCCCACCCGGCGGATGACGACCGTCGCCGGCACCTTGCCCTTGCGGAAGCCGGGCACGCGCATCTGGCGGCCCAGTTCACGCGCGGCCTCCTGGACGCGGCGCTCGACCTCCTCGGGCGCGACCTGCGCCTGCACGCGGACGCGCGATTCGGGGAGCTCAGTGACGGTGGTGGTGACGGACTCGGCCATTGTGATTTGCGAGACGATAGCTTGACAGCGTGGTTTCCCGGGTCTCAGGGCGGCTGGTGACGGGCCCGCTGGCGTTCTTCCTCGCCGGCGTGGTCGACGTCGGCCTGCTCCTGGTCGCCTACGCGCGTTGGCGGGCGACTCAGCGGGTCACTCGGCCATCGTGACCGACCCGACGGGACCGCCCGTGCGGCTCGTCCCGCGCAGCAGCGAGCGGATCTCGCGCAGCGCCACCGGCAGCGTGGTGTTGTCGTAGATGCGTGAGGCGCGGATCTCGGCGACCATCCCGAGTGCCCGCTCGAGCGTCTCGGCGTTGTTCTGTGACCACGCCTCGATCGCCGTCTGGGCATCGATTGCCTCCCCGGGGTGGGCCCGATCCACATCGCCGGCGTCGAGCACCTTGCGGGTCAGCTCCCGGTAGAGGTTGAACAGGTCGTCCCGGAGCGAGGCCCGGGCCAGCGCCTGCCAGCGGTTGGCCCGCGGGAGTTCGATGATCCGGTCGCGCAGCCAGTTGAGCTCCAGGCGCGAGCCTACGCGGAAGTAGACCTCGAGCACGTCGGCCGGGTCGCGCTCGGTCGTCGTCGCCACCTCGACGATGTCGAACAGCGCGAGCATCGACGGCATCCCGGCCGCGCGACGGGCGAGCCCGGCCGGGACGCCGGCGTGCTGGAGCTCGGCCGCCTTGCTCTCGAAGGCTTCGCGATCCGCGCCCTCGAGGGCGTCGGGCAGCGCCGCCGCCAGCATCTCCGCCCCGGCTTGAAAGCGCCGGATCGTCTGCGCGATGCTCACCTGGTAGGGGTTGGCCCGCACCAGCCAGCGGGTGGCGCGCTCAACCAGCCGCCGGGCATCGACCAGCATCTCGAGCTGGGTCTCGGCCGCGACCCGGTTATCGAGCGACTCGACCTGCTCCCAGAACGAGCGCATGTCGAGCACCTCGCGCGCCGTCGCGTAGGCTCGGGCCAGGACCGCCGGCAGCGCCCCCGTCTCCTCGAGCAGACGGAAGGCGAACGTGGTGCCGGCCCGGTCGACCAGCTGGTTGGCCACCACGGTGGCGATGATCTCGCGCTTCAGGCGGTGACTGCCCATCTGCTCGGCGTAGCGTTCGGGCAGCGGGGGCGGGAAGTACCGCTCGAGGTCGTGGGCGAGGTAGCCGTCCTCGGGCAGGTCGGAGTCGAGCAGCTGTTTGTAAAGGTGGATCTTGATGTAGGCCATCACCACCGCGAGCTCGGGTGCGACCAGCCCCTGGTGGGCTGCCTTTCGCTCCTCGATCGTGTCGTCCGAGGGCAGGAACTCGATCTTGCGGTTCAGGCCGGCGTTCTGCTCGAGGAAGCGGATCAGGCGCGCATGGACGTCGACCATCGGCGGCGCCTGGAGCAGCGCCAGGCTGATCGCCTGGGTCTGCGTGTAGCTGCCGTACAGGACCTGCTCGCCGACCGCGTCGGTCATCTCGTGCAGCAGCTCGTTGCGCTGCTTGAAGGTCATGTCGCCGTCGGCGACGAGGCCGTCGAGCAGGATCTTGATGTTGACCTCGTGGTCGGAGGTGTTGACCCCGGCGGCGTTGTCGATCGCATCCGTGTTGATCCGGCCTGGGTGGGTGGGGTTCCCATCCTTCGGACCACCGATTAGCGCGTACTCGATCCGGGCGCGCTGGGTGAACCCGAGGTTGCCTCCCTCCCCCACCACCCGGCAGCGCAGCTCGCGCGCGTCCACGCGCAGCGCATCGTTGGCCTTGTCGCCCACGTCGCCCTGCGACTCGGTGGACGCCTTGACGTAGGTGCCGATGCCGCCGTTGTAGAGCAGGTCAACCGGGGCCTTCAGGATCGCCTGGATGAGCTCGTTGGGTGCCAGCTTCTCGGCCTCGATCGCGAGCGCCTCCTGAACCTGGGGCGAGAGCTTGATCGACTTGGCCTGGCGCGAGTAGACGCCGCCGCCCTCGGAGATCAACGACTCGTCGTAGTCGCTCCAGCTCGATCGCTGCAGGTCGAATAGCCGCTTTCGCTCTCGGTAGCTGGTGTCCGGGTCCGGGTCGGGATCGAGGAACACGTGGACGTGGTTGAACGCGGCGATCAACCGGGTGTGGCGCGAGCACAGCATGCCGTTGCCGAACACGTCGCCGGACATGTCACCGATGCCGACCGTCGTGAACTCGGTGGTCTGGACGTCGACGCCCAGTTCGCGGAAGTGGCGCTTGACCGACTCCCACGCGCCCCGCGCGGTGATGCCCATCTGCTTGTGGTCGTAACCCTGTGACCCGCCGGACGCGAATGCATCGCCCAGCCAGAAGTTGTAATCGGCCGAGACCCCATTGGCGATGTCGGAGAAGGTCGCGGTCCCCTTGTCGGCCGCCACGACCAGATAAGGATCATCGTCGTCGTAGCGGACCACGCGCCTGGGCGGGACGACCTCGCCACCGACGATGTTGTCGGTGATGTCGAGCAGCCCCGACAGGAACGTCTTGTAACAGCCGATCGCCTCGTTCTGCAGGGCCTCACGGCCGCCGTCCGCCGGAGGCCGCTTGAGCACGAAGCCCCCCTTGGCGCCGACCGGCACGATCAGGGCGTTCTTGACCATCTGGGCCTTCATCAGCCCGAGGACCTCGGTCCGGAAGTCCTCGCGACGGTCTGACCAGCGGATGCCACCGCGGGACACCTTGCCGCCGCGCAGATGGACCCCCTCGACTCGCGGCGAGTAGACGAAGATCTCGAACTGCGGCCGCGGCAGCGGCAGGAGCGGAATCTGCTCGGAGTCGAGCTTGAACGACAGGTACAGGTGGGGCCTGCCGTCCGAGTCAGTCTGAAAGGCGTTGGTGCGGAGGATGGCGCGCACGACGCTCAGGAACGCGCGGAGAATCCGGTCCTCGTCGAGGCTCGGGACCGCGTCGAGCGCCTCCTCGATCTCGGTTGCGATCCGCTCGGCCAGCTCGGTCTCGGCGTTGTCCGGATCCAGCCGCGCGTTGAAGAGCTCGACCAGGAGCCGGGCGATGTCGGGATGCCCGGTCAGGGTGCGCTCCATGTAGGCGTCGGAGAAGCCGATGCCGGCCTGGCGCAGGTACTTGGCGATCGCGCGGATGATCGACACCTGGCGTCCGGTGAGCGTGGCCTTGAGGACCAGCCCGTTGAGGCCGTCGTCCTCGAGTTCGCCGCGCCACACCCCGACGAACGCGTCGTGAAGGAGGTCGCGGACGCGCTCGGTGTTCTCGGGATCGGCCTGGAGGCCGAAGTCGTAGATCCACGCTGGCCCACCCTCGGCCGGCGTGACCTCGTACGGCCGCTCGTCGGCCACCTTCGCTCCGAGGTGCTCGAGGGTGGGCAGGACATCGGACAGCAGCACACCGTCGGCGCTGAACAGCTTCAGGCGCACGATCCCCTCGGGAGCCTCCAGGGGCCGGTACAGGCTCGTGATCGGCTCGTCCGTGCTGACGAGCTCCTCGATCCGGGCGATGTCGGCGACGGCCGAGCGCGCCACCCAGTCGGCCTGGTAGCCGGGCGGGAAGGCCCGTTCGTAGCGCCGGAACAGCCGGGTGCCTTCCTCCTCGCCTTGCTCCTCGAGCAGCGCTTCGCGCAGGTCGTCGGTCCACGCCCGGACCGCCTGCACGAGCCGCGCTTCGATCGTGGCCACGTCGTAGTCGCTCGGGGGCTCCTCGGCGCAGCGGATGATGTAGTGCACGCGCGCGATGCGCGACTCGCTCAGTTGCAGATTCCAGTCGAGCGCGATCCCGTGCAGAGCATCGAGGAGGATCCGGCCCACGCGCTCCCGGTTCTCGGTGTTGAAGCGATCGCGCGGGATGCACACCAGGCACTCCACGAATCGATCGAGCGGGTCGCGCCACATGAACAGGCGCAGGCGCTGGCGCTCCCCCAGGCCGAGGATCCCGATCGCCACGTGGAAGAGCTCCTCCGTCTCCATCTGGAAGAGAGAGTCGCGGGGATAGGACTCCAGGATCTCGAGCAGGGCCTTGCGGTCGTGACTGGCCGGCGGAAATCCGGCGTGCTGCAGCACGCCCTCGACCTTGTCGCGGATGATCGGGATCGAGCGCGGGCTGGCCTTGTACGCCCGGGTGGTGTACAGCCCGAGAAAGCGGCGCTCGCCGACCACTCGTCCTTCGTCGTCGTAGCGCTTGACGCCGATGTAATCGAGGTAGGCGGGCCGGTGGACGGGCGAGGCCGAATTGGCCTTGGTCAGCAGCAGGATCTTCGGCCCGCGGCCGAACGCCGCCGCCTTGGGGCTAAGCCGCTTGGGCGGCTTTCCCGAGCTGCCGCGCAGGATTCCCAGGCCTGAGCCGTCCACCGCGGTCAGGACCGCTTCGTGCCCGTCTTCGGTGAGGTTGTAATCCCGATAGCCGAGGAACGTGAAGTTGTCGTCGGCCAGCCAGGTCAGGAAGGCCTTGGTCTGCTCGACGACCGCGGCGTCGATGCCCGCGGGCGGGTTCTCGTCGAGCTCGTCGGTGAGGGCCTGGGCGCGGCCGCGCATCTGCTGCCAGTCCTCGACCGCGGCGCGGACTTGGTCGAGGACCCGCTCGACGCTCCGGCGCAGCTCATCGAGCTTGCCCGGGTCGTGCTCGCGGTCCACCTCGGCGTGCAGAATCGACTCGGCAACCGCGTCATCGCTCTCGGCGTCGGGCTCGAGCACCTCGATGACGTGGCCGGAGGCATCGCGCCGGATCCGCATCACCGGGTGAATGACCAGGTGAATGCCGTAGCCCTTGCGGTTGAGATCCATCGTCACCGAATCGACGATGAACGGCATGTCGTCGGAGACGATCTCGATCAGCGTGTGCGGCGACTGCCACCCGTGCTGTTCGAACACCGGGTTGTACACCCTGACCTTGGCCTCACCCGGGGCGCGCTGCTGGGCCAGGTTCCAGTGCGCCACCGCGGCGCCGTAGAGGTCAAGTGGATTGCGATCCGCCAGATCCTCGGCCGGAACCCACTGGTAGTACTGGCGGACGAACGCCTCACACGGCGTCGCCTGGTCCGAAGGGAGCCGCTCCCGCACCCGTTCGCAGACTGTGTCGATCAGCTCAGACTCGAGCTCAGCCCCCTTTACCGCCATTTCGAGACCTCCTCGCTTATGCGCACCTCATCCCAGAATCCCGCCTCTTGACTGAGCGTACTCCGGGCCGGACGACCGTGCACGCGGTGAATCCTGGCTGTCGTCGTTGCGTCCATCCGAGCATTAGACGAACATACGTTCGCATGACCAGCGACGGCAATCCCTACGCGCGCTTCCGCCGGGCCCTTCAGACCGGCAACGAGACGCTCGTGGTGGCAGCCGCCCGCGAGCTGCCACAGGTGGCGTTGCACGACGCGCTGCGGATCTGCCTCGTTTTGCGGGGCGGGGACCCAGCGCGCTACGAGCGGGCCGCCGTCCGGTGGCTCGGCCGCTTCGCCCTGGAGGGGCGGGGCGTGACGATCGAGGACCTCCGACTCGCGGCCGACGCGCTCGACGCCCTACCCGAGGCCGCCGCCGAGGCGATGGAGCGGCTGCAGCGGCTGTGCCTGGCGCGGGGGGTGGCGTAGATGCGACGAAGTGGGCCGCGCGGCGACGATCTGACCTGCAAAACCGCGCGCTCCTCGCCGTCCCCCTGCCGGACGCGCGGAAATGCAGCTGCCAGATGCGTTTGCGCGCACCCCCCGGCACGGATGCGCCGGCTGCGCGGTTTTGCAGGTCACGCCAGCACCTAATCTCAGCGCACCGGCCGTGCCGGCCCCTAATCTCAGCGCACCGGCCGGTGCCGGCACCTAATCTCAGCGCGCCGGCCGTGCCGGCACCCAATCTCAGCGCACCGGCCGTGCCGGCACCTAATCTCAGCGCGCCCCGGGCAGGTAGCTTGAACGCGTGCTCCCTGCCTGGCCCGCCGGCACGGTAACGATCCTCGCCACCGCCGGCGACGCACCCCACGCGATACCGGTGTCCGCCGCGGTCCGAGCCGGCCCGCGCCACGTGTTGCTTGCCCTGGCCGGCGGACGGCGCTCGCTCGCGCGACTGCGCGCCGACCCGCGGGTGGCGCTCACCGTCGTCGCCGCCGACGTCGCCGTGACCGCGCACGGACGGGCACGCGTGCTCGCCGAGCCGCTCCTTGAGGGCGTCGCCGCCGTCGAGGTCGAGGTCGACGACGTCCAGGACCACGACCGGCCGACATTCGCGATCGAGTCCGGCGTTCGCTGGCGCTGGACCGAGCCCGAGGCCGAGCAGCGCGACGCCGAGGTGCACGCGGCGCTGGCTCGCCTCGTGCGCTCGTGGCCGACATCACAGTGACTGTCCGGTCAGTCGGGAAGGAGCGGCACCACCACCCCCGGATCGCGACCAACCAGCACCCCGCGCGTGATCGCGGCCGATCCGAACCGATCGCGCACGCGGTCGACGACCGTGTCCAGATCGCGCGCGCGGTCGAACGGCAGCACGAGCTGGACCGCGCCGGCGTCCGACAGATTGGCCAGCGCGATCCCGAGGAGAGTCAGGCCGCGCCGCTCGATCATCGTCCGCGAGGCCCGGAGCAACCCGTTGGCGGCGTGCAGCAGCGTCGGCGTCTGGTCGGTCGCCTCCGGCATCGTGTAGGACCGGGTAGCGCGCGAGAAGTCCTCGAAGCGCATCCGCAGCACCACCGTCCGGCATACCCGCTTCGCCGCCCGCAGCCTCCGGGCCGTGCGGTCGACCAGGGCGATCAGCACGCCGGCCAGCTCCTCGGGCGAGCGCCGGCGGCGACCGAGGGCGCGCTGGGCGCCGATCGACCGGCGGCGCTGGCGTCTCTGCACGGGACGCGGGTCGTAGTTGTTGGCCAGCGCGTGAAGGTGACGGCCCGACGCCCGGCCGAGCATCAACACCAGCTCGCGCTCGGCCAGCATCGCCACCTGGCCGACGGTGGTGATGCCTCGCTCGTGCAGCTTGGCGCCGGTGACCCGTCCGACACCCCACAGCGCCTCGACGGGCAGCGGGTGCAGGAAGTCGAGCTCGCGATACGGCTCGACGACCAGCAGCCCGTCCGGCTTGGCCACCGCACTCGCCACCTTGGCCAGGAACTTGGTCCGCGCGACGCCGACGGTGATCGGCAGACCGACCTCCTCGCGCACGCGCCGGCGCAGCCGGGCGGCGATCTCGACCGGCGTCCCGGAGATGTGGTCGAGGCCGCGAACGTCGAGGAACGCCTCGTCGATCGACAGGCCCTCAACCACCGGCGCGGTGTCCTCGAAGACGGCGAACACCGCCCTGCTCGCCTCCGAGTAGACCGACATCCTGGGCGAGACCACGACCGCGTCAGGACACAGGCGGCGCGCCGACGCGCCTCCCATCGCCGTGCGAACCCCGCGCGCCTTGGCCTCGTAGCTCGCGGCCAGCACGACGCCGGCCCCGACGATCACGGGCCGGCCGCGCAGCCGCGGGTCGTCGCGTTGCTCGACCGACGCGTAGAACGAGTCGAGGTCAGCGTGGAGAATCGTCGCCGCTCCTGACACGAACACATGTTCGCGTCAGGAGCGGACGGACAGATTCAGTTAGCGAGCGTTATCGCCCCAGCCCAAGCCCCAGTCCCCGCCGGTGGACGTGCCCGGAGTGAACGAGATGCCGCGAAGCACCTCGCCGAAATGGGCCGTCTTGAGCGTGCGGAAGTGCTCAGTGCCCGGGTTCGTGGCGTTCAGCCAGTCGGTGACCTCCACGAGCTTGTTCGGGTCGGCACCCTGGTCACCGCCACCGCTGACGGTGGAGGTGGTCGCCCAGATCGTCACTGTGCCGTTCGGGTTCACCCGCCCAGTCAGCTGACGCAGACCGTCCGTGGCGGGGGCCCAGGGCAATCCGGTGCCGGCGTTGATCCCGGTCGGGTAGCCCGGCACCGTGTACGGCTGGCCGAGGTCGAGTCCGTTCTGAATCGTGTAGGCGAGGGTCCACTGCCCGTTCTGCAACACCCACTTCTCCAGGCCGGCATCCGGCTCGTTACTCGCCGTCGCGTCCGTGTACTCGCCGTTCGCGTACGGGTTATCACCGCTGCCCTCGTCGGCAACGTACAGCGTGTGCGAGTTGGCGAACCAGATCCCGAACGGGAACTTCTGGGTCGACGGGTAGGTGTTGGTCCCCGGGACGAGGTTGGTCGGGAAGCCCTTGAGGATGCACATGTTGGTCGGCTCGAGGGCGTAGTTGGTCTTGCTCGCCGTACCGAGGTTCTGGACCGAGAACGCCGGCGCAGACGTCGGCAGCTGAGCCCCGGGCTGCGGCAAGCCGACACCGGTGCCCGGGCACGCCTTGCCCGTGGTGTCAACGAAGTACACCGTGTCAACGCCGTTGCCGCCGCTGCCCTTCGTGTAGTAGATGACGTTGTTGTTGATCGCGATCCCGCGGTAGTTGTTGTCCTTGGTGGACTTGTCGAGCGGGTCGCCGAGCTGGCTGATGTTGAAGCTCCCCAGCGGCGTCGGCGCGGCCGGGGTCTGGTCGGCCTCGGGCAGCAACGAGGGCGTCATGAACTGCGCGCCCGTCGAGGCGACGACGTTGGCCGGGGGACGACTGCTCTGGCCGGCGTTGCCCGCCGTGTAGAGCAGGTCCTGGCCATTCTCGTCGTCGGTGATCGCGGCGCGACCGTTGTCGCCGCTGTAAGCGTTCGTCTTGGTGAAGGTCCACTGGCCCCACCGATTGAGCTGCGCCACAACCCGGTAGTACGGGCCGACATCGCCGTTGCCCGGATCGATCACGCCAGGGGTGTTCGCGTTAGAGACGTCCACCTGGCCCGGCTGCGCGGCGTACCCCATGAACGAGAGGTACTTGCCCTCGGGGCTCAGGTTCAGCGCCAGCTCGGACTTCGACGAGAAGCTCGTCACGAGGTCGTTGTCGGGGACCGGAATCGTCCCCACGCGCTGACCCCAGGGGGTGAGCTCGTCGAGGAACACCGGCGAGGTGATGCCGAAGAACGCGTCGACGCTGTCGTTGTTGAATGAGAACGGATACGTCCCACCCGCTACCGCGGTCGCGCAGTCGGGCGGCGTGGCGATGTTGCATTCGGGCGGCAGCTGGGTGACGCCGGCCTGGATGTCGGCCGGGGCGTAGTCGCTCGTGGCGAGCAGCAGGTTCCCCGGGATGAGCGGCGCTGCGTGGTGGCCGCGGCCCCACTGTCCTGTGCCTCCCCCTGGGTGTGCGGCCGCAGGTGAAGCCGCGATGCAGAGCGCCAGCACGCAGCCTGCGCCCGCGAGCAGCGGACTGATCAGCGCGTGTCGAACGCGCCCCGGCAGAATTGACAAGGGTTCCTCCTGGTTGGGTCGACGTAGCGCGCCCCCGGCGCGGCGGCAACGCTAACCCCGCGGAGGTCACACCCCGTGACCATCCGGTTACCGGAGCGAGCCGATCCCTGAGAACTCTCACATATTCTCGGCGCATCCCCCGGGCCACGAAACCCACCTCGGCAGCGCGCGTCGAGCGCCTCAGCGCCCGAGCCCTGGGCCGCGCGACCCTCGCACGTCAGCTACTGCTCGAGCGCGCTTCGAGCCTGACGGCGCTGGAGGCGATCGAGCAGCTGGTGGGAATGCAGGGCCAAGCGCCGCACGCGCCCTACATCGGCCTGTGGACGCGGCTTGAGGACTTCCAGCCCGGGCGGCTTTCGGAGCTGATCGTCTCGCGCGAGGCGGTCCGCGCACCCCTGATGCGCGCCACCATCCACCTGGTCAGCGCCCGAGACTGCCTGAGCCTTCGCCCGGCGATCCAGCCGGTGCTCGAGCGCAGCTTCGCCGGCTCGCCCTTCGATGTCTCCGGCGCGGACACCGACGCGCTGCTCGAGGCCGGCCGAGCGCTTCTGTGCGCGCGCCCCTCCACCCGCGTCGAGCTCGGTGCCGCGCTCGCGCCGGCCTGGCCCGACGTCAACGCGGCAGCCCTGGCCCAGGCCATCACCTACCTCGTTCCGGTGGTCCAGGTCCCGCCGCGCGCGCTGTGGGGGCGAAGCGGAGCGGCGCGATGGACGACTGTCGAGGCGTGGCTCGGCCGGTCGCTCGACGCCAGCCTTTCGGCCGAGGCCGTCGTGTTGCGATACCTGGGCGCCTTCGGGCCGGCGACGGTCAGGGACGTGCAGACCTGGTCCGGGCTGACCCGGCTGGCCGAAATCGCAGAACGGCTGCGTCCGCGCCTGCGCGCCTTTCGCGACGAGCACGGCGCCGAGCTCCTGGACCTACCGGACGGTCCCCGCCCCGATCCGGACACGCCGGCTCCCCCCCGGTTCCTGCCCGAGTACGACAACCTGCTCCTCTCGCACGCCCACCGGACGCGGTTCATCGCCCGGGGCATCCGCGTCCCGCTGCCGCCCGGCCCCGGAGCGCGGTCCGGCACCCTGCTCGAGGACGGCTTCCTCAGCGCAACCTGGAAGATCACGATCACTCGCCGCGATGCCGCGCTGCTCGAGGTCGCCCCGTTGCGCTCGCTGCGCGAGCGACACGCCATCGCCGCCGAAGGCGAGCGCCTGCTTCGCTTCATCGCGCCGGACCTCGACCGGCGCGAGGTCCGGTTCGCGGCGCGCTCCTGAACGGCTACATGACGGTTTCGATGGCGCGGATCGGGCCGCACCGCACGCACCGGGCCGTCCACCCGACCGGCAGCACCTGGACGACGAGCTTGCGTCCGCACCGGGTACAGAAGCGCGGCGGATCGGTCATCCCCCGCCGGGCGAGGCACCGGTCGTGTCCGGGATCGGCGGACGGTCGGCCACACCCGTCGCAATACGGGGAGGCCTCGGACTCGCTCAGAGCGTCTCCGACAACGTCTTGATCGGCATCGAGAGCTCGGACAGGAGGTCGAGGTCGTCCTCCGGCGACCGGCCCAGAGTGGTCAGGTAGTTGCCGACGATCACCGCGTTGATCCCGCCCAGCATGCCGCCCCGGGTGCCCAGGTCTCCGAGCGTGAGCTCGCGCCCCCCGGCGAACCGCAGGACGGTGCGCGGCAGCGCGAGACGGAAGGCAGCGATCGCGCGCAACGCGTCCGGTGACTCGAGGACCGGGAGATCGGCGAACGGTGTGCCGGGTCGCGGGTCCAGGAAGTTCAGGGGAACCTCGTCGGGCGCGATCGCGCCCAGCTGGCCGGCGAACTCGGCCCGCTGCGCGAGCGTCTCGCCCATCCCGACGATGCCGCCGCAGCACACCTCCATGCCCAGCTCACGCACCAACTCGAGCGTCTCCATCCGCTCCTCCCAGGTGTGAGTGGTCACGACGGCCGGAAAGTGCGACCGCGCGGTTTCCAAGTTGTGGTTGTACCGGTGTACCCCGAGTTCCGCGAGCTCCTCGGCCTGCTCCCGGGTGAGGATGCCCAACGAGCACGCGATGTTGATCTCCACCTCGGCCTGGATCGCGGCGACGGCGTCACGCACCTGCGCCATCAGCCGCTCGTCCGGACCGCGGACCGCGGCCACCAGGCAGAACTCCGTCGCACCGGTCGCCGCCGTCTGATGGGCGGCCGTCACCAGGGCCGGGATGTCGAGACGCACCGCGCGCACCGGCGTGTGGAACCGCCCCGACTGCGAGCAGAAGTGGCAGTCTTCGGGGCAGCCGCCGGTCTTGATCGACACGATCCCTTCCACTTCCACCGCGGGCCCGCACCACCGCATCCGTACCTCGTGGGCGAGGGCCAGCGCGTCCGGAACGCGATCATCCGGCAGCTCGAGCACGGCCAGCGCCTGGGCCTCATCGAGCGGCACCCCGTCCTCTAGCACCTGCCCCCGGGCAATGCCGAGGATGTGGTTCGGACCGGTCATCGCCGCGCATTCTTACGGAGTGCGAACGCGGACGCCAGCCCGGAGCACTCGGTTGTCGGCAGGACTACGTATATGCTCCGGGCGCTCGCCGCGAGCCCAGCTCGCACGTGTGGGGCGATATCGGTGCCCGGGAGGGCGCCAGAGAGGAAGTGATATGAGGACGTTGGATTCCGTTCACCGGGGAGGTGGACGGATGTTGGCCGTGCTCGCTTCGGCGGGGACGCTCGCGCTCATAGCGCTCGGCGCTGCGATGGCTCCTGCGGCCGTGGCCGCGCCCCGGGTGGTGCCGTTTGCCCCCGGGCACATCTTGGCGGCGGGGCGGTTGGCGCAGCCGCCGACTACCGCGCAGTGTGAGTCGACCTTCGGCATTGCCTGCTACCAGGCGTTCCAGCTCCAGCGGGCCTACAACCTGGCCCCGCTGTTCTCCAGGGGGATCCAGGGTCGGGGCGAGACGATCGTGATCGTCGACGCCTTTGGCTCCCCGTCGATCGCCTCGGACCTGCAGACGTTCGACTCGGAGATGGGCCTGCCCAATCCGCCGTCGTTCCGCGTGATCACACCCGAGGGCCCGATCACGACCACACCCTCGACCTGTACGTCCACCTACAGCCCGAACGGCCCGGATGAGTGCTCGGACTACTACGGCTGGACGGACGAGACGAGCCTTGACGTCGAGTGGTCGCACACGATGGCCCCGCAGGCCAACATCCTGCTGGTCGAGACCCCGATGACGGAGACCGAGGGCATCTATGGGTTCCCGCAGATCGTGGCGGCCGAGAACTACGTGGTCGATCACCATCTCGGCGACGTGATCTCGCAGAGCTTCGGCGCGGCCGAGCCGACGTTCACCAGCCCGGGCCAGATCTTCTCGCTGCGCTCCGCCTACATCAACGCGGCCGCGCATGGCGTGACGGTTCTGGCGGCGAGCGGCGACCAGGGGTCAACCGACGACTTCTGTAGCCCGAGCTCGGGCTGCGCGGACCCGGACAACGTGTTCTGCTGCTTCTCGACCAGGGCGATCGACTGGCCATCGTCCGACCCGCTGGTCACGACAGTGGGCGGCACCCAGCTCCACCTCAACGCCCAGGGTTTCCGGACCGCTCCCGACAGCGTCTGGAACGACCTCAGCTCCACGGTCGGGGTACCGGGCCCGGTCTACACATGGGGGTCGAGCGGCGGAGGTCACTCCACGGTCTTCTCGCGCCCGTTCTTCCAGGACGGGGTGGCAGGACCGTGGGGCGGCGGCCGGAGCACGCCTGACGTCGCGATGAGCGCCGCGGTCAACGGGGCGGTCGACTTCTACGACACGACCGACCCGAGCGTCGCCGGCTGGGGAATCGTGGGCGGAACGAGCGAAGCCTCACCGCTCTTCTCCGGCGTCGTGGCTCTGGCCGACCAGGAGGCGGGGCATAGCCTCGGCTACCTGAACCCGGCCCTGTACGCGATGGACCGCAGCCCAGGGCGCGATGGCATCGTGCCGATCTCGCAGGGCAACAACACCTACACGTTCTGCCTTGCGGCTGACATCCAGAGCGACGGCTCGTGCGCCTCGAGCTCGGACCTGGTGACGGTGCCGGGCTTCAACGCCAACGGCAACTACAACGACGCGACCGGGTTGGGCACCGTGGACGCCGCCGCGTTCGTTCCGGCGCTGGCCCGCTTCGGGGGCTCCGGAAGATAGACACAGCCGGACCCGATCGGCCGTGGCCGGTCGGCGGAGGGAAGGGGCGGCCTGGTGCCGCCCCTTTTCGTGTTCAGGACGGGTCGAGCGGACCGTCGCTGCAAACCGGGTGCGAAACAATGAAGGACGGACCCAGCGGATGAGGAGAGAGCAATGTCAACCACCACAGCACCACCCGTCACGGCGGAGATGGAGCAGTGGCTGTCGCGTTTCGATGACGCCCTGACGAGCGGAGATATCGCCGCCGCCGTCGAGCTCTTCGGGCGGGACAGCTACTGGCGGGATCTCGTCGCGTTCACCTGGAATATCACGACCGCTGAGGGCCAGGCCGGGGTTCGGCACATGCTCGAGCACACGCTTTCGCGTACGCAGCCGCACGCCTGGCGGTTGGCGGAAGAGCCGGTTTCGGCGGACGGTGTGAGCGAGGCCTGGATCACGTTTGAGACGGCGGTCGGCCGCGGCCGCGGGTACCTGCGGCTGAAGGACGGCAAGGCCTGGACACTGCTGACGACGCTCGAGGAACTGCGGGGTCATGAGGAGAGCGCCGGTCCGCACAGGCCGAAGGGCGTGGAACACGGGGCCATCGCGGAGCGGCGTACGTGGTCTGAGGAGCGCAGCCGGGAGCGCGAGGAACTCGGCTACGCAACGCAGCCGTACGTCGTCATCGTCGGTGGAGGGCAGGGAGGGATCGCGCTCGGGGCGCGGCTGCGCGCGCTTCGGGTCCCGACCATCATCGTCGAGCGCAATGCGCGACCGGGCGATTCTTGGCGAAGCCGGTACAAGTCACTCTGCCTACATGACCCTGTCTGGTACGACCACCTTCCGTACATCAAATTCCCGCCGAACTGGCCGGTGTTCTCACCGAAGGACAAGATCGCCGACTGGCTCGAAATGTACTCGCGCGTGCTTGAGCTGAACTACTGGAGTTCCACCGAAGCCAAGCGTGCTCACTATGACGATGAGCGCGAGGAGTGGAGCGTGACCGTGCAACGCGAAGGATCCGAGGTCACGCTGCACCCCAAGCACCTCGTCATGGCCACGGGCATGTCCGGCCGACCTCACATGCCGCACTTTCCTGGGATGGAGGACTTCCGGGGAGATCAGCACCATTCATCTCAGCACCCGGGCCCTGACCGTTACCGGGGCAAGCGGGCAGTCGTGATCGGGTCAAACAACTCCGCCCACGACATCTGCGCGGCGCTGTGGGAGCACGCCGCCGATGTGACAATGGTGCAGCGATCCTCCACGCACGTGGTCAAGTCAGGCACCCTGATGGAGATCGCACTCGGCGCGCTCTACTCCGAGGAGGCCGTCGCGGCCGGGATGACTACGGAGAAAGCCGACCTCACGTTTGCGTCGATCCCCTATCGGATCATGGCCGACCTCCAGATTCCCGTATACGAGCAGATTCGAAAGCGCGACGCCGACTTCTACGAGCGCCTCGAACGCGCGGGCTTCCAGCATGACTGGGGCGAGGATGGGTCCGGTCTATTCATGAAGTACCTGCGGCGCGCCTCCGGCTACTACATCGACGTCGGTGCCTCAGAGCTCATAGCCAACGGAGATGTCAAGCTGCAATCCGGCCAAGTCGACCACCTCACCGAGGACGCGGTCGTGATGCAAGACGGCACCGAGCTGCCGGCTGACCTCGTCGTCTATGCGACCGGCTACGAGTCGATGAACGGCTTCGTCGCCGAGCTCGTCTCTCAGGACGTGGCGGACAAGGTGGGCAAGGTCTGGGGTCTCGGCTCAGAGACGGTCAAGGACCCTGGTCCCTGGGAGGGCGAGCAGCGCAACATGTGGAAACCGACCCAACAGCCGGGGCTGTGGTTCCACGGCGGCAACCTCCACCAAAGCCGTCACTACTCGCTGTACCTGGCGCTTCAGCTGAAGGCTCGAGCCGAGGGAATCGACACTCCGGTGTACGGGCTTCCGGAGGTGCACCACGCACACTGATTCGCGGCGAAGGCCCAGCGCGGTTCGCACAACTCGATGAAGCCAGCCGGCCGTTGACGCGTGCCGGGGTGCGATCATGCGGTGCATGCCCACCGCGCTGGTTACCGGCGCCACCGGAGGTATCGGTCTGCACATCGCCCGGCAGTTCGCCGAGCTGGGATGGATGGTCCTCGTCGGCGCCCGGGACGAAGCGCGAGGCGCGGAGGTTGCCGCCGGGTTCGGTGCTCGTCCCGTGTTGCTCGACGTCACCGACGCGGACACGATCGCCCGAGCGGCGGCGACCGTGTCCGAACTCGACGTCCTGGTCAACAACGCCGGGATCTCTCTGGACACCGGCACCCCGGTGACCGAGGCCGACCTCGATGTCCTTCGCCGCACCTACGAGACCAACGTGTTCGGCCTGATCGCCGTGACCAACGCGTTCTTGCCCGCGCTTCGGCGCTCGGCACGCCCGCGCATCGTCAACCTCTCCAGTGGAACCGGGTCGCTGACCTGGAGCACCAGCCCCAATCCGCAGTTCGACTACCGGAGAGCCTCCACCGGCCGGGGCGCCGGGTACCGCTCCTCCAAGACCGCAGTCAACGCGCTGACCGTCTTTTACGCACAGGCGCTCGCCGACGACGGCTTCAAGGTAAATGCCCTCGCGCCCGGCCTGCGCGCGACGAACCTCAATCCCCAGGCCGCGGCCGGCGGCGACCCGGCCGAAGCGGCCGCGGGTGCCATCCGACTTGCCCAGCTCCCGGACGACGCCCCCACCGGCCAGCTGTTCTCATGGGACGGGACAGTCGTGCCGTGGTGAACGTCCCGGGCGCTAGCCGGCCCACCAGTCGCGCTGGCCCTCGACGTCTTCCCGCTGAGCGTCGCCGAGACTGGGCGCGCCGATAACGAGCAGCTCGAGGCCATCCGGCCCGGCTTCGTAGCCCCGCCAGGTACCGGGCGGGACACGCACCGCATCCCATTCCTTGAGCTCGACGATCTCGTCGTCGACCTTCATCCGCCCGCTCCCGCGCACGACCACGTACACCTCCTCTTGCCTCTTGTGCGTGTGGCCGTAGGGAAAGCGATAGCCGGCCGGGACGCGCTGGTAGGTCAGACCGGATTCCTCGAGCTCGAGCGCCTTGGTCGCCGCGCGGAACTCCAGGTCCGGAGCGCCGTCGAACCTCGAGCCAAGGTCCTCCGGGTCCTCCCTGAGGTTCCTGAGCGTGAACGGCACGGCGCAATCGTATGGCACCTCCAACTGGGCCCCGACCTGCTCCGTCACATGCTCAGCTGGCAAAGGAGCGCAGATAGGCATAGGCGGCGTCGAGGGCGACGCGGAGCTGCTGCGGGTCGCGCCGGGTTTGGGTGAGCACCAGGCCGCCTTGGATCGCCGCCATGGTCACGGTCGCCAGGCGGGCCGGGTCGGCGGCGCGTCGAAGCTTGCCTTGCGTGCGCATCTTCTCGAGCCCTACGCGGAGCGGATCCTGCCAGCGATCGAAACCGCCGACCAGCTCCAGGCGGGCGACCTCGTCCGATTCCGCGAGTTGCCGGGCCAGACCACCGATCGGGCACCCGCCGACGGCCTGGCGTGCCACCTGAAACGCGACGAGGTCGTCGAACCAGGCCTGGATCGCCCTCCACGAGGATAGGTCGGCGAGGGCGGGCTGAGCATCGAGCACCTGCTGGATGGTGCGGTCGATGACGGCATGGACCAGGTCCTCCTTGTCGGCGAAGTAGTGGTAGAGCTGGCCCTTGCTGACCTTCGCCGCGGCGCGCACGTCGTCGAGGCTGGTGCCGGCGACGCCATGCTCGAACACGAGGCTGGTTGCCGCTTCGACCACGCGGTCGCGGGTCGCCCGGCCCTTGCCTGTCGCTGGTTCGCCCGCGGTCACAGCCCGAAGCATAGCGAGTTCTTTGGACCAATGAGTCCAATCTGCTAGCTCGCCGAACATGGACTAACGGGTCCAAGAAAGCTCCCGATCGTATTCACGTGCGCCCACCCAGCACAGGCCACCCCCGCGTAGCTGCTGACGCTCTTCACCCGTGCGGCTTGCGCTCGCCCCCGTGGCCCGAGCACACCCCGTGCAGGCCGCCGGCGTGAGACCACGTGTGATCAGCGCACTGCACGACCGTCCCGCCGAGCGCCATATCCCGCTTCCAGTCACCGACGCACGGATGTCCGTTGCATTCGAGGTTTCCAGCGCATCCCCCGACTGCCAGCACCGCGAGGGCCGCTGCGGCGAATCTGCGCCCGCTCATCAGGACACGAGGGAACGCCAGTCGGCTCACGCGCACAGCCTGCCACCCAAGCTGACGCACGTCACGGAGCTCCTGCGGTGTGTCGCTCGCCAGACCCGGCGGCAGCCGGGAAACCGGGCGATTTGCAGCGTCTTCCGTGAGGGTGAGCGATGGGATTCGAACCCACGACCGCCTGGACCACAACCAGGAGCTCTACCAACTGAGCTACGCCCACCGCGGGCTGCCCAATCTAGCATTGCCGCGCAAGGCAACGACACCGGCCAAAGCGAGGATGAAGGCATGGACACCTCAACCATTGACCGGGCATACCAACAGCTCCAGACCGACTTCCAGGACGTCGCGAACTCGGTCCAAACGCTGGCTCAGAAGCTGCAGACGGCCGCCCAGGCCGGAGACAACAACGCCAAGGAATGGCTGCTCGATCTCAAGCAGGTCGCGCTCGACGTCAAGGACGAGCAGATCCAGGCCAATGCCCTGCTCCAGGCCATCCACGGCTTCGCCGACGACACCCAGCAGCAGTATCAGCAGCAGCACCAGCAGATGGCGCCGCAAGTGGCCCAGCAGATGCCGAGCGCCATGTACGGCGGCGGTGCCGGACGCGGCGGCATGGCTTCACAGAACCTTTAGGCCGGTGGCAGCAGCCTGCACGTTTCCTTCACGACGCACGGACCACAATCGAAGAGGTAACCGGTCGGTAGGCAGACGGCGCCAGGGGCGCCGAGCCTGGACACCGGCATCGGCACTGCGGCCCCGCGCCTGAAACGCGCACCTACCCCGCGGGCGCTGGGCGCAGTGAGCTAGGAGTGAACATGCCAACCATTGCAAGTCCCCGCAGGATTGAAGGTTTCGAACCGCGTCGCGACCCGTTCGCACCGCCCGAATCCTCGATCACGCTGCGAATCCGGGTCGCCACCCATCGCGGCGCGCTCACCGAGCAGCTGGCCGAAGGCGCCGACCCGACCTCGTCCCCCGAGCTCACGCTCCGCGCGAGCCAGCTAACCAGCGATCGCCGGCGCCGGCAGCTCGCCCGCAGCCTGCGACGCACGGTCAACGAAGTGCGCAATCCCGCGCCCACCCGGGCCCTCGTCTCCATCGTCAATCGGTACGCCGTGTTCGAGGCCAACGATGCCATCCAGGCGACGATCGGCCGTTTGGCCAGCCCGGATCCCGTCGCCGTCAAGGGGATGGCGATGCTGGAGCGGATCCTCACCGACGGCGTCTCGAGCCCCCTGTACGGCCGGTTCGAGCCGGACGCGTTCAGGAGCCAGCTGCTGTTGGCCAAGTCGGACTTGGACTTGGCGCAGGCCGATTTTTCGATCGCCGCATAGGGCGCACACGACCCTCCGCGCCCACGCATGCGGGATGGCCGGGACTACACGGGCCGTACGTCCCGGCCATCATCTTTAAGGACCGAGGACGAGGGCTCGAACCGGATGCCCGAGCGGGGCTCGGTCAGGAAGTAGCGCGGACGTGGCCGGCCGGGATGGCGGGCCAGCAGAGCGACGATCTCCCACGCCATGAGTTCATCCTCATTGAGGTTCCGGCGTTAGTGTCAACTGCACTGCCGTGTGTATGTGACACTCACGGCTGGCCGCTTCAAGCCCCACGCCCCGGGGGATCTGTTCCAGGTCGGCGAGCCGGGCCGGGGCGTGGCGGGCCGCTGAGTCGGCGGGGCTGAGGGCGCGCGGCGTCGGTCATGTTCGGATATGTCCGCATGAGATCTCGCCCAGGGCCATGGCGACGGCATCGGGCCGGCCGCGCCGGTAACACGGACCACGTCGGTCGCCGGCGAGGAGCTTTAGTCTCGCCACCGCGCAAACGTCCATTGGTTCACTCGAACGCAGACGAGCCGCGGTCGACGCGATCACCGGCGCCGCCTCCAGGATCTGCTCGCGACAGGGCGAGATCGTTGCCTTCAGCGTCGCCGGTCTCGGTCTCTGCGCCCGATCGAGCAGTTTCTCGAGCGACCGCGCCACCGCGCAGCGCATGTGCCGGCCGCCCAGTTGCTCGGCCCGCGCCGCGTGGGGCTTCGAAAGCGAGGTCTCGGCTCCGTTGGCCAGCTCGCGGTCAAGCCAGGGCGCGAGGATGCGGGCGACCAAGCGGTCCTCAAGCCCCGCCTTGCGCCGGCGGCGCGGAAAGGCTGACGATGCGATGGTCGACTGCATTTCTGTTGCCATACCCGGATGATCGGCACCGCGTGTGCAGGGCCCGTGCAGGAATGTCCCATCGGCGTACAGGTTTCGTGAAGATGACCGACTCCGCGAGGGCTTCCCAGTGAGACTGGCGCTCCGAAAACTCGACCGCGCTGACCTACCGGAGCTCTCGCGCTGGCTCGAGGCGCCGCACGTGAGGCGATGGTGGCTCGAGTCCGGCGAGGCACAGGTGGTCGAGGCGGCGTACGGCCCGGCGATTGACGGCGCCGACCCGACTCAGCTCCTTATCGCCGAGCTGGACGGTCGCCCGATCGGCATGGTCCAGCACTACCGGCTCGCGGACAACCCCGACTACGAGCGGGCCCTGGACCCGGCCGGCGTGCCGAGTCCGGCGGCGGGCCTCGACTACCTGATCGGCGAACCGGATCTGACCGGCCGCGGATTGGGACCGTTGATGATCGCCCAGGGCTCAGCCGAGGTGTGGTCGGCGTACCCGGAGATCGTCGCGATCGTCGTCACCGTCGAAATCGAGAACCGCCGGTCGTGGCGTGCGCTCGAGAACGCGGGCTACCGGCGAACCTGGTCGGGCTTCATCCGCTTGGGCGATCCCAGCGATGACGGCCCGAGCTACGTGTACGTGCTCGACCGGACCGCTGTAGGCTCCCCGCCGTGTCGGCAGGGCTGATGTTGCAACCCGCGGCGTGCAGCGAGGTGGGCCGCCGCGCCAACAACGAGGACGCGGTTTTCTGCTCGCCGCGGCTGGTCGCGGTCGCCGACGGAGTCGGTGGCGCGGCGGCGGGCGAGGTGGCAAGCGGATGGGCGATCAACGAGATGAACACGCTGGAGAGGAGCCGTCTGAACGGCGCGCTCGAGGTGGCGGTGCGCGAAGCCGTACAGACAGCCAACGCCGCGCTGAACTTCCTGGTCGAGTGTCGTCCCGAACTGAGCGGCATGGCGACGACGCTTACCGCCGTCGCCCTCTCCAACGACGGCGACTACGTGATCGCCAATGTCGGCGACTCGCGGACCTATCTGTATCGAGACGGCGCGTTGCGGCAGTTGACTCGTGATCAGAGTCTCGTGCAGGCGCTCCTCGATAAGGGGGCGATCACCGCCGAGGAGGCGCGCGAGCATCCACAGCGCAACGTCGTGCTCGAGTCGCTCGACGGCGCCGAGCGCACGATCGGCGAGCCCAACCTGCTCCGCGCCCATCTGGGCGACCGGCTGTTGCTGTGCTCAGATGGCGTTTCGGACTACCTCAGCGACGATCAGCTGGCGGCGGCGCTCCGCACGCCGTCATGCCGGACCGCCGCGGAGCAGCTCGTTGCCCTCGCTCTCGACGCCGGCAGCCGGGACAACGTCTCAGCCGTCGTGGCGGACGTCGTCGACCGGCCGGACGTCGCGGAGGGATGGCTCCCCGCGCTGCGTTAAAGCACACGCGGGACCCGTGGCGCTCGGGTGCAGGAACGGGACAAGCGGAGACCAGTCGGGCTCCAGAACGGTGACCAGCGACGGCGGAGTGATCACCATCGCCTGCCCGGTCGCGGGGCGTTCCAGTTGCGCGAGATAGCCGCCGGGTGACCACGGGAGAAGCCGAGAACCGACAACGACACACGGCCTGCCGTCATGCAGAACAAATGCTCCGTCCGGCAGCTCGCCGTAGGCGACTTCGTGCAAGCGGCGCGCTCTGGTGCGCCGTTCCAAGCGCTCCAGGTTAAGTCGCTCGTCGATCGCATCCGCACCCTGAAGATCTGGGTCAAGCTCTGAAAAGATCTCGACGAGACGGTTGTAGTCCGCTCGCCGGCACTCCGCGCACGGGCGATGGCCAGCCGCGAATGCAGTCGCCTCGTCCAGGAAGAACAGCTCGGTATAACGACCCGGTGCCATGAGCGGCCTCCGCCGACGGCCCCGAAACCGCAGACGACAGGCGATCCATCGCTTGGTTGGGTAACGCCGGCGAATCAGCCCGGCGTCGTCGTGAAGGCACCCGCGGTTGCCGTAGACGAGCCCGCGCTCACCGACCGCGATCAAATCCCCCAGGGGCGTGACACGGTTTTGACGCGGCACACGGCCAGACTAGCCTGAGCAAGTCACCCGCCTTCCCGGCCGATTGACCCCAGGCTATCAATATGATATTATCGGTGAAGCGTCTGCGCCGGTGGTGGCAATCCCCTCCGCGGTCCGGCATGCAACGCCTGATCAGCCCATGGGAGTACCGCCACCTCCGGATGTTTGGGCTCCTGCGTATGGCCGGTGCCACTATCGCGACCGGCGCGGGCGTCATTTGCCTCGCGTACGACGCCTACGGATGGGCGGCCTTCTTCCTGGCCCTTGGGGCGGCGAATTTCGCCGGCGGCTACTGGTACCTCAGGATCGATAGCTCCGCATCCGCCCGAAACTAGGGACGTTCCCGCGGGAACGCCCCCCGCTGGTTGCACGCCGCAGTTCTCAGGCTCCTTTGAAGAGACGATCTAGCCAGGTGCGGTGAGATCGGCTCAAGCGTTGGCTCGGCCGGGCCGATGCGCGAGGTGTCGTGAGCGCCCCCGGCAGGATTCGAACCTGCGACCCATGGCTTAGAAGGCCATCGCTCTATCCAGCTGAGCTACGGGGGCGGTCCGTGGAAACAGTAGGGACCACGCGGCCACCTCGCCAAACGGCGGGCAGCGAGCGACGGATCGGGGCGCCCGGATTCGAACCGGGGACCTCAAGCACCCAAAGCTTGCGCGCTAACCAGGCTGCGCTACGCCCCGAGGGTGGCGCCCGAGTTTAGTGACCGGCCGGGCTGGCCTGGAGGCTCATCTATCGCCACCGTCGAGTAGCCTCAGGCGCCGGCATGGCCGATGTCGAACCGCTGCGGGCGCTCCACTATGACCTCGAACGGACCGGGGGCCTGCAGGACGTGGTCGCCCCGCCCTACGACGTGATCGACGCCGACGAGCGCGCCGACCTGGAGGCAAGATCGCCGTACAACGTGGTGCGGATCGATCTGCCGGCCGGGGCGGATCCCTACGAGGCGGCCGCACAGCAGCTGACCGCGTGGCGAAGCGACGGCATCATCGTCCGCGACGAGCAACCGGCGCTGTGGGCGCTCGAGCAGGGCTACACCGGTCCGGACGGGCAGATCCGCAAGCGCCAGGGTTTCCTCGCGCGCGTGGGCGTGGAGGAATACGGCCCGGGCCGGATCCGCCCCCACGAGCGCACGCACCCAGGCCCCAAGGAGGACAGGCTGAGGCTGACCCGCGCCACCAGGACCAACCTCTCCCCGATCTTCTCGCTGTTCGAGGACCCGGCGAACACGGTCTCCGAGACGCTCGGCGAAGCCACAAAGGGCGAACCCTGGGGACGCGCCACCGACGAGGACGGGACCGTCAACCGGCTCTGGCGAATCGCCGATCAGGGCGCGATCACGACGATCACCGACGCCCTGAAGCGCACCGAGCTGCTGATCGCCGACGGCCACCACCGCTACGAGACCGCGCGCGTCTACGCGGAGGAGGTCGGCGGCGACGGTCCGCACCGATACGTACTGATGTGCCTGGTGTCGCTCGAGGACCCGGGCCTCACCGTGTTCCCCACCCACCGGCTGCTGCGCGACCTGCGTCCCGACCAGCGGGAGGCGCTCGCCCAGGCGATCCAGCGCGACTTCGACATCCGCCGGCTCGACAACACCACCGAGCTCGCCCCCCTCTACGGGCAGCCGGTCTCGATGGGCTACATCGACGCCCACTCCCGTCAGCCGTTCATGCTCACGCTCAAGGATCAGGCGATCGCCGACGCGGCGCTGGCGGACCACGCCGAGCCTTACCGCCGCCTCGACACCGCCGTCCTCGAAGCGCTCATCCTGAAGGGAGCCCTGAACATGACCGACGAGGACATCGACCACCTCAGCGGGCTCGGCTACGCGCGCAACTTCAATGAGGCGCTGAACGCGGTTATGACCGGTGACTACGACGCCGCGTTCTTCGTCGCGGCGACTCCGATCGAGCAGGTGCGGGAGGTCGCCGCCGCCGGCGAAAGCATGCCCCCCAAGTCCACCTACTTCTTTCCCAAGGTTCCGACAGGGCTGCTCTTCAACCCGCTGGACGATGATTAATTCCGCGGTCCGCACCGACGAGGCCTTCGGCCTCGCGGCCCGCATTGATTCCGGCGGCCGCTAGTTCACCACGGAGATCCCGGCGGCGCGCAACTCCTGCACGGCCCGCTCGGCGTCGCCCGGCGTCACCTCGACGGCGCGCGTCGCTCCGCGATGCACGACCACGTCGAAGCCGGCCTGTTTCGCGTCGAGCGCGGTGGCCCGAACGCAGTAATCGAGCGCGAGTCCGGCGACATCGACCGTGTCGACGTCGCGCGAGCGCAGCAGCGCCTCGAGGCCGGTGCCCTCGAACCCCGAGTATCCCTCCGTGTCGCGTGCCTGCCCCTTGTCGATAACGACGTCAATCGCGTCGCGATCGATCTCCGGATGCAGCTCCGCCCCCAGAGTCCCGGAAACGCAGTGCACCGGCCACACGCCGCCCTGCTCGGCGAACGACCCGTGATCGGGCGGATGCCAGTCGCGCGTGGCGACGACAAACGGCGCCTCGGACGCCAACCGGTTCACCTGCTCGACGACCGCGTCCCCGTCGGGAACGGCCAGCGCGCCGCCAGGGCAGAAGTCGTTCTGCACGTCGACAACGATTAGCGCGCGCACGTCTCGCGAATATAGTCAGCCGATGGCGTCCCAGAACGATCATCTGGCCGAGAACCTGCGGCCGGTGCTCCTGTCGGTGGCGGAGGCCCTGACGCTCGATGTCCGTGGGGCGACCAACGCCGCCGTCCTCGTCCCGCTGTATCTCGACCACGGGCGGTTGCACGCCGTGTTCACCAAGCGAGGAGACGACCTGCGCCGGCACCCCGGCGAGATCTCGTTCCCCGGCGGACGCTACGAGGAGGGCGAGCGGGATCTCTCAGAGACCGCGCTGCGCGAGGCCCACGAGGAGATCGGACTGTCCGCCGACGCGGTCGAGATCGTCGGCGCCCTCCAGCCGACTCCGACCATCGCCACCGGCTACGCCGTGTACCCCTTCGTCGGCCTGATCGATCCCGGGCAGACCTGGACGCCGAGCCCCAGCGAGGTGGCCGAGGTGCTCGAGCTGCCGCTCGACGCGCTGCTCGCCGGCTACGGCCGCCGGCGGCTGATCCGCCGGGGCATCCCGATCCGTACCGACACCTACGTCGTCGGCGAGAACCTGATCTGGGGAGCAACGGCCCGGATACTGGCCGATCTGTTTGATCGGATCGGGCCGCTGCTCAGCACCGAGGACTCCTCAGCTGTGCCCCTCAGCCCTTCTCGATCGGGACGTTGACCAGGTTCCCCCACTCGGTCCACGACCCGTCGTAGTTCTTCACGTCGGGCTGGCCGAGCAGCTCATGGAGCACGAACCACGTGTGCGCCGAGCGCTCGCCGATCCGGCAGTAGGCGATGATCGGCTCACCCGACAACACTCCCTTGCCGCCGTAAAGGTCGTGCAGTTCGTCGGCTGACTTGAACGTCCCATCCTCCTTGACCGCCTGCGCCCAGGGGATCGACTTGGCGCCCGGGATGTGGCCGGCGCGCTGGGCGCCCTCGCTCTCGTACCCCGGCATCGCGATCAGCTCGCCCGAGTACTCCTGCGGCGAGCGCACGTCGACGAGCTGGTGGGAGTCGTGCAGCGCGGATTGCACCTCGTCGCGCTTGGCGCGGATCGCATCGTCGCCGGCCCTGGCAGTGAAGGTCGCCCCCGCGGTGTCCGGCACGTCCGTCGTGGTCGGCCGCCCCTCGGCGATCCAGCGCTCGCGCGGTCCGTTCAGAAGCTTGACGTTGTCATGCCCGTAGTACTTCAGATACCAGTATGTGTAGGCGGCGAACCAGTTGTTGCGGTCCCCGTACAGGACGATCAGATGGTCGTTGGACACGCCCCGGCTGCCGAACAGCGCGCCGAACGCCTCGGGACCGAGGAAGTCGCGCTTGACCTGATCCTGGAGGTCCAGGCGCCAGTCGAACCCGATCGCGCCCGGAATGTGGGCCTCCTTGTACAGAGCCGGATTCTCGTCTACCTCGACGATCCTGATCGAGTCGTCGTTCAGGTGTTGCTCGAGCCACTCCGGTTCGACCAGCACGTCGTTCGCATAGTCAGCCATCTAGGCCTCCAAATTCCGATCGCCTTTTATATATTTTGAGTTTCAGTTTATCGC
Organism: Solirubrobacteraceae bacterium; assembly: GCA_035504535.1. Taxonomy (GTDB): domain Bacteria; phylum Actinomycetota; class Thermoleophilia; order Solirubrobacterales; family Solirubrobacteraceae; genus Palsa-465. Next base: position 148,350 of record DATJRS010000006.1, read on the forward strand.
GGCCGAACCTGGTCGCCATCGAGCGCACGCTCGACCGCGGCCACCGCGGAGGCGGTCCACTCAGCCGGATCGGCGGCGTCGGCGTCGAGCAGGACATAGGGAATCCGCGAGTCCTCACAGCGTGCTCGCACGCGTGCCGACCCGGCCTGCAGGACATGCGGATCGACCGAGCCCGCCGCCTCGTAGACGACGCCGCGAACCGTCGTGTCGACGATCCGGGTGAGCAGCATTTCCAGTCGCGAGCCGTGGAGCGCGGCCAGTTTGGCCGGTGACCCGACGGCCGACCCGAGCAGGATGCACGCCACGGTGACGTGATCGAGCGCGCCGGCCAGCGTGGCGAGCACGTCCGGGTCGCCGACCACCGCCTGCGCGCCGACCGCCTCGATTGCCGCGCTGCAGTCGGGGTCGCGGGTCGTCCCCCGCACCGCGTGCCCGCGCGCGATCAGCTCGGCGGCCAGGGAGCGGCCGCGGCAGCCGCATCCGATGATCAGGCAGCGGGCCAAGTCGGTTCAGGTTTAGAGATTGGTCGGCGGCGCCTGACGGCGGCGCCTTAGCTCACGCCCACCGCGCTCCGACATCTCCCTCAGCACGCGCGCCTCGAGCTCCTCGGCGCTCACCTCCGCCTCGCCGCGGGCGCGCTTGCGCGCGTTACGAGCCCGCAGCATCTGATCGAGGTCTTCGGCCTCGAGCGCCTCCCGCCGCTCGGTGAGCTCCCGCGCGGACTTGAGTCCCAGCTGCTCGAGTCCCGAGCCCGGGTAGTAGCGCCCCAGCATCCAGAACACCAGCACCAGGGCCGCCAAGCCGACCCCTACCACGAGGGTAAACGGATCCACGGCTTTACAAGTCTAAAGACGAGCGCAACTTTCCGGTGGGGTGTGTGTTTTCAGAGCCGTCTCACTCGCCACCGCCTGGCAGCGAGCCGGGAGTCCAGCGGCGGCGCCACATACAACACGCTGGGAAAGGAGCGCTATGCGCCTTCGCCTTGCCGTGCTCGCATCAGTGGTGACCACGCTCGTGGCTGTCGCCATACCGAGTGCTGTCATCGCTGCGCCGCAGCACAATCAGGGTCTTACCATCAATGCCATCCCCAACCCGCTTCCCACTGCCGGGGATGGCGTGTTGATCTACGGTCGCCTGAATGTCGCCCCGGTTGGTGGCCAGACGATCGTGCTGTACCACCACCTCGCGGGATCTGGCCGTGGCTATACCCGCGTGGGTGTCACCAAGACCTACGCCGGTGGCTACTACTACTTCACCCGGGCCGAGGACGTGGTGTGGACCAACCGCAGCTGGTTCGTGCGCGAGGCGGGCATCCACCAGATTCACAGCCGGACCGTGTACGAGCGCGTCTCGGCGGACGTCAGCATGGCCGCCAGCACGACTGCTGCAGTCACCGGACAGCCGGTGACCTTCACGGGATCGGTCACCCCGAACCACGCCTTCGAGCGGGTCATCCTCCAGGAGCAGGACAAGGCCGGCAACTGGCACGATCTCAAGGCCGGTCGCCTCGACGGGGGATCTAACTACGCGATCACCTACCGGTGGAGTTTGGCCGGGGACCACACCGCGCGTGTCCTGTTCCCAGGAGACATCCGCAACATCGCCGGGAGCGCGAACCCGGTGACGGTCGCGGTCCAGCAGAAGCAGGTTCCGGGCTTCACGATCAACAGCTCCGATCAGTTGATCTCCTACGGTCAGTCCGTGACGATCTCGGGTGTGCTCACCAATGCGCCGGTGAACACGCCGGTCACTCTGTGGGCACGGAACGCGTATCAGAATCAGTCCACCCCGGTTGCCGATACCACCACGGGCACCGGTGGCAGTTACACGTTTGCGGCCCAGACGCCGACCTACAATACCGTGTATGAGGTCCGGACCACGTTGGCTCCGCACCGTCACAGCGCGGCGCTGTTCGAGGGTGTTCAGGACGTCCTGAGCATGACCCCGAGCTCGACCACGTCACAGATCGGCGGACACGTGACCTTCACCGGGACCGTGCTCCCCGACAAGGCGGGTCACGTGATCTACCTGCAGCGCCTCGGCGCCGACGGTGACTGGCACAACGAGGAGATCAGGTTCGTCACATACGCCTCGACGTTCCAGTTCGGCTGGACGTTTGGGAAGGCGGGCTCGTACGAGTTCCGCGCCCGCATCACCGATGGTGGCGGCAATGTCGGCGGCGCCTCGGCGCCGGTGACCATTCAGGTCGCGCCCACGACGGTGAGCCCCACGATGCTGCCTCCAGCCTCCTAGGCCAGGGGTACGTAGGACAAACCGGCCCCCGTCGCCGCCGTGCGACGGGGGCTGGTAGGTTCCCGGGCCCATGGATTTCGAGCTCACCGACGAGCAGCGCCTGGTCCGCGAGACGGCGCGTGCTTTTACTGACAACGAGATCGTCGAGCGCGCG
>DATJRS010000007.1:0-120050 GCA_035504535.1 Solirubrobacteraceae bacterium
CCGGCGTTGGCTACCACGACCACAACTGGGGCGATACCGCGATGCCCAGGCTGATGAACCACTGGTACTGGGGGAGGGCTCAGGCGGGCCCGTACTCGATCATCTCCAGCTATATGACCACCGAGCGTCGCTACGGGTACGTGGAGATGCCGACCTTTTTGCTCAGCAAGGACGGGACGATCGTCGCCGACGATGACAGCCAGGTGCGCTTCTACCTCGAGGGCGAACACACCGACGAGCACAGCGGCAAGCCGATCGCCGACGTCGTCGTGTACGACTATGACGATGGCCGGGATCGCTACCGCGTGAGCTTCCATCGCGCCGAGACGATCCTCGACCGCAAGTTGATCGACCAGATCTCGGGTGTCAAGCACGTCCTCGCTCGGCTCAAGCGCTTCGACGGCGCATACCTCCGGTTCACCGGCAGCGTGCGGCTCGAGCACTTCGTCGACGGAGAAAAGGTCGAGGACGTCAGCGACCACGGGATCTGGGAGCTGATGTACTTCGGTCACACCGCCCCGCGTGATGACGCGTCTCGCTCGCACGTCTGATGGAGCCTCGCTGCACCGTGTGGTGATCGTCGGTTGCGGGTTCGGCGGCCTGTTCGCCGCGCGGGCACTGCGGCGAGCCCCGGTGCAGGTCACGGCTATCGATCGGACCAACCATCACCTGTTCCAGCCACTGCTCTACCAACTGGCCACGGGCATCCTGTCCTCGGGCGAGATCGCGCCCCCGATCCGGGATGTGCTCCGGAAACAGCGCAACGCGAAAGTCCTGCTCGGCGACGTGGTCGGCATCGACGCGGATCGGCGATCGCTCGCCGTGCAGACTCTGGGATCGGAGTGGGAGGTCGGCTACGACAGCTTGATCATCGCCACGGGCGCGGCGCAATCCTATTTCGGGCACGACGAGTTCGCCGCCGCCGCGCCCGGCCTGAAGAGCCTCGACGACGCACTCGAGATCCGCGCCCGCATCTTCGGTGCGTTCGAGCTGGCCGAGCGGGAACCCGACCCGGAGGAGCGCGCCCGTCTGATGACCTTTGTCGTCATCGGAGGCGGCCCGACCGGCGTGGAGATGGCGGGGCAGATCGCGGAGCTCTCTCACCGTGCCCTGCGAGGTAACTTCCGATCGATCGACCTCCGCCAAGCACGCGTCCTGCTGCTCGACGGGGGCCGCCAATTGCTCGCCTCCTTCCCCGAGTCGTTGCAGCGCCGGACTATCAGGGATCTGGAGCGGCTCGGGGTCGAGATCCACCTCGGCGTCAGGGTGACCGGCGTCGATGCGAACGGCGTCGAGACGGACAGCACCGACGCGGCCTTAGAGAGGATTCCGGCGGCCGTGAAGATCTGGGCCGCCGGCGTGCAGGCATCACCGCTCGGCCACGCCCTCGCGGATGCCACCGGGGCAGGGGTGGATCGCGCGGGTCGCGTCCAGGTGCGCGACGACTGCAGCGTACCCGGGCATCCCGAGATCTTCGTGGTCGGAGATCTGATGGCGCTGGACGATCTACCCGGGGTGGCCGAGGTTGCGATGCAGTCCGGCATCCACGCCGGGCGCACGATCGTCCGCAGGCTGCGCGACAAGCCCGACGAGCCGTTCAAATACCGCGACCTCGGGTCGATGGCGACGATCTCGCGTTTCCGGGCGGTGGTCACGCTTGGGCCGCTCCGGCTCTCCGGCTTCATCGGCTGGCTGGGTTGGTTGCTCGTGCACCTGGCCTTCCTGACCGGGTTCAAGAACCGCGTCGCGACGATCGCGAGCTGGACGGTCGCGTTCATCGGTCACGGGCGACCCGAGCGAGCGATCACCGCCCATCAAGGCCTCAGATCCAGTGACACCGTCGGTCGCGGCACCGTGGCTGGGTTGCTCGCGCCGCATGCGCAGACCGAGCAGGGGGAAGATGAGCGTCGAAAGCAGCGCCGCGCCAACCAGGTCTGCGGCGATCGACGGGCTCATGCGCCCGCCGGCCGTCGCGAGTGCCGTGATAGCGAGTACCAGCGGGAGCTGGGTGGAGCTCAGCAACGCCAGGGCGCGGCGGCTGCGGGTGTCGAGCCGGCGGTGGTAGAGGACCATTGCGGGGGTGCCGCGCACCAGGAGCATCAGCGCGCAGAACATGACGGTGCGCAGGATGCCGGGGGCGGTGGCGAAGGCGCTGATATCGAGGGTCATCCCGCTGACGGTGAAGAAGAAGGGAACGAACAGCCCGAACGCGATCGCGGATAGCTTTGAATCCACGCCCGCGTGCTCGCGTCCGCGAAATAGCTCGCGCACGATCACACCCGCCGCGAACCCTCCGAGCAGCAGGTCGAGGCCGAGGCGGTAGGCCAGCAGCGCGAGCCCGAACAGCAGCACGAGCAACCAGCGCATCGCGAGCTGCGAGCTGGCCTCGAGCGTGCGCTCAAACCACCGCAGTGTCGGGCGTCGTGCTTTAACCGCCAGGACGCCGACGACCAACGCGACCGCCACGAAGGCCATCAGGATCAGCGCGTTGTGGACCGAGCTCTGCGCCGAGAGGACGATCGTCAGGAGCAGGATGGGGCCGAACTCGCCGACCGCTCCAGCGCCGAGCAGATAGGTCCCAAACGGGGTGTCGAGCTCGCCGCTGTCAGACAGGACCGGGATCAAGGTGCCGATCGCGGTGGTCGCGATCGCCGAGCCCGTGTACAGGATCGACACGGCGATCCCGACTCAGTGGAGCACGCCGACGGCGGCGTAAGCGAGCATCAGCGACATCAGCCATCCGAGCAACCCGAGGCGTAGCGGCCTCCCGGAGATCCGTCTGAGGTCGAGCTCGTACCCGGCGAAGAAGAACAGCAGGCCGAGCCCGAGATCCTTGCGTGCCGGCAATCGTCGCCGCAGCCATGATCGCCAGGAAGGTCTCCGGCGAGATCGTGTTGCTGACCGCGTGCATCACGTAACTCGCTCCTCAATTCAGAATGCCCGCGTGCTTGCGCTCTGGGTCGAACGATCGCGAAGCCGCCGGGACCGGTCATCCGTAGCCGATTACTGAAACCTCTGGCGGGGATTACTTAAGGAGCTCGCGGCCCGGAGTGCAGCAGCGGGTCACTGAGGACGCGGCCCTTGGGTTGCGCGAGGCTGTGGACACCGACGAGTCCGATCACCTCACCAAGGGGCCCCGCAGTCATGAGCGCAGTTACCGTCGAAGCCACTCTGGGCGTTTTGGTCCTGGACGATGACGCATGCGTGCGTAGCCGGATCTGCCACCTGCTGGAGACCGAACCGGGGTTTCACCTGGCGGGAGTGGCCGAGACGGCAGAGGAGGCGATGTGGATGGCGGAGCACGGGCCGGTCGAGATGGCCGTGATCGGCCATCGTGCGCGGTCGCGGAGCGGCTTATGGCTGTGCCGTGAGCTCAAGCGCAGCGCCGCGCGTGGGGGCAATGCTCCACGAACGCCTCGATCCCGCCGAGCACGCGATCTTCAGCATGCTGCTCGCTGGGCTCTCGGCCTCCGACGTGGCGCGGGGATTGAGGATCTCACGTGCTCAGCTCGAGTCGCGGCGCTCAGCCTTGCTCGGCAAGCTCGAGACACTTCCTCAAGCCAGCGGGCTGCGTTACTGACCGCCGTTGCCGCCGGGGCCGACGTCCCCTTTCGGCATCGAGGGACGGAGCGCTACTGTGTTGACATGACGGTCACGGGGGCCCGGACCGCTTCAGGGGCCGCGCACGGCTGGCCGCTGATCGGGCGCGACGAGGAGCTCGAGCGGATCGCCACCGTCCGAGTGCAACAGACCTCACCGGCTGTGGCGGTGATCGCCCCGGCCGGGGTGGGCAAATCGCGTCTGGCCCGAGACGCGGTGGCAGCGGCAGCCGAGACCGGGGCGATGGTCTGTTGGGTGCAGGGCACCCTGAGCGCGGCCGCAGTGCCGCTGGCCGCGTGTTCGGAACTGCTTGCACCCGACGCTCGCGCCGATGACCCCCTGTTGCAGCTTCAGCGCACCGCCAGGACGCTGCGCGAACAGGCCGCTGGCCGTCCGATCGTGATCGGCGTCGACGACGCGCAGCGGCTGGATCCGGCGTCGGCAGCGCTCATCCTTCAACTCACGATCACCGGCACCGCCTTCGTCCTGGCCACGATCCGGTCCTCGGAACCCTGTCCGGACGCGGTGCAGTCGCTATGGAAGGACGCCGGAGCGGAGAGACTGGAGCTGCAGCCGCTGTCTGAGGGGCACACCTCGGAATTAGTCGAGGCGGTGCTCGGTGGCCCGGTTGAGCAGCGCGCTCGACAGTGGATCTGCGACAGCTCGCAGGGGAACGTGCTCTACGTGCACGAGTTGGTGCGGGCGGCACTTGCGACCGGGTCATTCGTCAGCGTCGACGGATACTGGCGGCTCACGCAGCGCCCCGGCCCGAGCGCTTCCCTGTCGGAGCTGATCGGCGGCCGGTTGTCAGAACTAGATGACAACGAGCGCCGGGTGGTCGAGCTGCTGGCCCTCGGTGAACCGCTACAACTGCAGGAGTTGGTGTCGCTGGCGGGACTTGCCGCGGTGTCGGAAGTCGAGGCACAGGGGATCGTCAGGCTCGACGGCGCGGGCGCCGACGGCACGGTTCGGTTGGCGCACCCCCTGTACGGCGACGTCGTCCGGACGTCGATGCCGGTGATCCGGTCTGTCCAACTACGCCGCGATCTAGCCCGAAGGGTCCAAGAACGGGCGGACCGCTCTCGCGAGGACGCGCTGTTGATCGCGCGGTGGCTGCTCGACGCCGGCGATCCCGTTCCCGTCGAGCTATCGGTGGAGGCGGCCGCGGCGGCGATCGCAGCCGGCGATCCCGAGCTGGGGGAGCGGCTCGGCCGGCTGGCCCTCGAGGGCGGCGCCGATGTCCGATCAGCGCTGCTGGTGGCGCGCGCCTGTGCCGTGCAGCAGCGGTACGAGGATGCTGAGGAGCTGCTGGCGCCGCTGGAGGGGGTGTTCGACTCCCAGGACACGGCGATTATCTACATGCGGCAGCGCGCGATTGGGTTGATTTGGGGTCTCAACCGGGCGAAGGAGGCAATGTCTCTGGTGAACCGGGCTCTGGAGTGGTGGGACGAGCCTGGCTGGCGGCGCAAGCTGACACCAATCCGGTTGCGGGCGGTCGCGATGACCACCGACTTCCGCACCGCGGGCGACGAATGCGCGCAGGCACTCGCCGACGAGGCGCTGGGCCCGGAAGAGCGCCGGCAGGTGGAGGTCATCTATGCGGTTCAGCTGCTGCATGGCGGTCGCGTCCGTCAGAGCTACGAGCTGATCTTCCGGCTGCGGCCACCGATTCCGCTACGTGACGAAGCCGACGAACTTGCGATGGTGACTTGCTCCATCGCCGGTATGCAGTCTGGTTGGGAGATCGACGAGGTGGAGCGGTGGATGAGTCGGGCCTTCGCGGAGGCGATCCGAACCTATGACGAAGCGGCCGCGGGCATGGCCGCGGGCACGCTCGGTGGTCTGTGCATGCTACGGGGAAGATATGCCGATGCGGCTCGGTGGCTGAGAGAGGCCGTGGTTCACATGGAGTATCACGATCCGTTCCGGATATTGAAGGTCGCTCACACCATGCTGGCCGGAGTCGCCTATTACACCGGTGATGTGGATGGCGTGGCAACGGCGATGGAGCATTCCCGATCAGCGACGACCGGGGAGCTGGCCACCACCGAGCGGGCGTACGCGGCTCGAGGCGAGGCGTGGCTGGCGTTGGCGGAGGGCGACCCTTCCCGTGCCCAGCGGTTGCTATTGGAGGCCGCCGAGAACTTCAAGGAACCTATATATGCGATGGGGCATTACCACGAGGCGATGCGCGCGGGCGCACCGGCGCACAGGGTCTCCGCTCCGCTCGCCGCATTGCGCGAGGAGTGCGACGGGCGTCTGTCGTTGGCATACGCAGATGACGCGCTGGCGAGGGCGGCCCGCGACGGTGGGGCCGTCCTGGCATGCGCTGAGGAGTTCGAAGCGATCGGGGCGCTCCGCCACGCCTCCGAGTGCGCCGCGGCGGCGGCGGAGATCTTCGCCCAGGAGGGCCGTCAGGACTCCGCGCGGCGGGCCACCGCGCGGAGTCGTGAGCTGCATGGTCGCTGTCAGGGAGGGTTCGCACCACCGGTGCACGGAATGGAGCCCGACGCGTTCAGCCTCACCGACAGAGAGAGGCAGCTCGCCGAACTGGCGGCGCAGGGACTGTCGAACGCCGAGATCGCCGACCGGTTCGTGCTCTCCGTTCGCACGGTCGAGTCACACCTGTATCGCGCCATGCAAAAACTCGGGGTCAAAGATCGCCGCGAACTGAAGGACCGCTCGCCCTCTCACCGATAGATCAGCTTGTAGCCGAGCATCTGCGTGACAGTGACGAACCTGTAGCCACGCGCCTTCAGCGTCTTGATCTCGGTGGGCAGTGCGGCCAGTGTCTGGTACCGGGGACCGCCGGCGTTGTGCTGCAGGACGATCGATCCCGGGCGGACCCCGGCCAGGACTCGGCTAACGATCGCATTGGTTCCTGGCAGTGACCAGTCACGGGGGTCGACGTCCCACTGAATCGTCGAGAACCCGAGGGAGCTGGCGACGTTGATCAGGGATGAGTTCACGGACCCGTAGGGGGCGCGAAACAAGCAGGGCTGAAAGCCGGTTGCCTTCTTGATCGCCGCGGCGGTCATCGCGATCTGGGATCGCTGCCCGGACGCGGACAGCTTGGCCAGGTCCGCGTGGCTCCAGCTGTGATCGCCGATCATGTCCCCGTCGGCCAGCATGGCTCGCTGCACCTTGCCGGTCGGGTCGTACTGGCTGATCTGGTTACCGACCTCGAAGAATGTGGCCGGCACGTTGTAGCGAGCGAGGAGGTTCACGAAATCCATCGTCGGCGGCGAGCCGCCGGGCCCGTCGTCGAATGTCAGCGCGACCTGCCGCACGTTGCTCGGCCCCGCCGACACGTAGCCGCGTTTGGTCGGGATGCACCCGGCGAGCTGGGGCAGGCGGACGTTCAACAGCGCAGCGCGGGCCGGGGAAAGGGTCTGGCAGCTGCCGGCGGGGGGAAGCCCCGTGTCGGAGGCGCTGCAGGCCGGCGCGCCAAGCGTGCTGATCACCTGCCAGCGCAGCGGCTGGTAAGGGGCCGCGATCGCGGACGGAGTAAAGCTCGCGGTCAGATCGCTGTTGCTTGCGCGCGTGACGGTCGCCGTGATCGCGCTGGCCCGGCCGCTCACGCCCTTGCTGATCGCCGCGTAGAGGACCTGCGGAGCGTGCTGCCCGTCGCGCGGTCCGGCCAGACACAGCTGCCCGGTGGCCGTCCCGTTGTCGGCGCGGGCGATGAGCAGACACAACGTGCGCCGGTCACGCGCGAGCGCGCCAGGGGAGAACGGCTGGGCCATCTTCAGTTGCCAGACGAGCTGCTGGCCGTTCTGGGTCAGCGATGCGCTTTGCACCGCCAGCGGCTGGCTCTGCGCCGCCGCCGGTTGGCTGGTGACACCGGCGGCACTTGCGATGTGTGCGACAAGCAACACCAGTGCGACGATCATGGTCCCGACGCTCACAACGATGGGTAGGACCGAGGGGCGCGGTGTCGCGCGCCGGGGCGGTCGACTTCCCGGATTGACCATTGCTCCATCCTCCTTGGCTGTCTCTTCGCTCGGGTGTGACCGGGCTTTATCGATGCGCCACGGTAAGCGTCGAGCGAGGATCGCTCGTCAGTAGGTGGCTACTGCATTTCGCCAGACCCCGTACTGATGCGCCCGCGCGGGAGCCGGGCGACGGAGCGTCCGTGCTCAGGTTTTGGCAGCGATTACTTAAGCGGTCCCGGGTCCGAAGTGCAGTAGCGCGCCACTGAGGATGCAGCGCCCCTCCTGCGGCACGCTCCGGACATCAACCGGACCCAGCGCGAGAGGAACTATGCAGCCATGAGCACAAGCACCAGCCCAGACCGGATCTTAAAGCCGTCGCGCCGACGGGCCACGCCCCCGGCAATCGCGGTTTTGGTAGTCGAAAGCGACGGGTGGCTGGCTTCCCGGCTGTGCGATCTGATGCAGGGGGAGCCGGGGTTTCGGTTGGCCGGGGCGGCCGCGGACGGCCAGGAGGCCATGTCGATGGCTAGGCGCGAGCGGTTCGACATCGCCGTGATCGGTCATCGACCGCCGGCGGAGAGCGCCTTTCGGTTGTGCCGCGAGTTGAAGCGAACGCCGGACCCGCCCGCGGTGGTGATCTGCTGCGCCCGGCCGGATGGGGTGCACGCAGCGTGTTCTGCGGTGGCCACCGCGGACGCGCTGGTCAGTTTCTACGACTGCGACGCCGAGCTCGCTGGCGCGCTCGATCGGGTCGCCCGCGGCGTGCGATTCTTGCCCGCGGTGCCGCCGGGCACCGCAGCGATGCTTCGAGACTGCCTCGCACCCGCGGAGTATGTCCTGTTCGGCATGTTGCTCGCCGAGTTCCCGGCCGCCGACATCGCATCGGCGCTCCGAATGTCCGAGGCGGAACTCGAGTCTCAACAGGCAGCACTGCTGGGCAAGCTCGAGACCCTCCCTGCGACCCCAGAAGTGTGTTCCTGAACGCGCGGACTGTCCGGTAACGGAGGACCGAGATGATTGCCTTTCAAGATGACGAGTTCCAATTCGCGTTCGAGCAGGCGCTCGGCGCGAGCTACCGCCAGGGTTCCGACATCGGTGAGGTGCTCGCGACTGCCGGGCGCATCAGCGACGGCGACGCCGACTCCTGGCTGAACGAATGGACGGCCACCGCCGGCGGGGCATGGGCCTCGGCGGTGCACGCTCGCCGGAACCGCCGGCGGGTGAGCGCGCTGGCGCATTTCAGGCGCGCGGCCACCTACTACGCCACCGCGCTGTACCAGATTTCCCGTTCCAGCGAACCGGACCGCCGGCTTTATATCTGGCGGCGTCAGCGCGCTTGCTGGGAGCAGATCCTCGACCTGACTTCAGTGCCCGGGGAGCGGGTTGAGATCGCATACGAGGACCGTTCCCTGCCCGCCTTCTTCTTCCCGGCCACCGGCACGGGCAATAAGCGCCGGCCGCTCGTGGTCGTCAACAACGGCTCCTACCAGGCCACGTCCGACATGTGGGCGCAGGCCGGCGCCGCCGCGGCCGAGCGCGGATACCACTGGCTGACTTTCGATGGCCCCGGGCAGCAGGCGATGCTGTTCGAGCACGGGATTCCCTTCCGTCCCGACTGGGAGGCAGTTTTGACGCCCGTTCTTGACGGAATGCTGGCCCGGAGCGACGTCGACCCCGACCGAGTGGCGGTGATCGGCATCGGGCAGGGTGGCTACTGGGTCGCTCGGGCCCTGGCGTTCGAGCATCGCTTCGCCGCCGCGGTCGTCGATCCCGGCGTGGTCGACGTCTCCACCGCGTGGACCGACCGCCTGCCGGGTGAGATGCGCCGGCAACTCGAGGACCGGCGCCAGTCAGCGTTTGATCGAGAGATGCATTTGGCGGAGCTGTTCGCGCCGAGCAGCGCCGCCACGCTGCGGTTTCACGGCGAACCGTATGGGCACAACGGGGGCTCGACGTTCCGGCTCTTCCTGACCATCGCCGCCTTTCACCTAGGCGCTGAGGTGCAGGAGATCGACACACCGGTGCTGATCACAGAGTCCGAAGGCGAGCAGCTATGGCCGGGCCAGTCACGGCAGCTGTACGACCGCCTGCCCGGCGCCAAGACGCTCGTGACCTTCACCGCACAGGAGGGGGCCGGAGGTCATTGCGAGCCGCTCGCGCAGGCGCTGCGCGAGGCCCGGATCTTCGACTGGCTCGAGGAGCACCTTGGTTAACCACACCGATACGCAAGTCGCGTAGGGCTACTTAGGCACCTGCGAGCGAGCAGCTCAGTAGTTACACACTGACGACGCCGGCGACCGCTTGCGGCAGCCTTACTGTCACACATCAGAACCAACCACAAACGAGGAAGAAAGTCATGCTGTCCGGTTTTGAAAACCCATTCCACATCGTGATCGTCGCCGTCGTGGTCCTGCTGCTGTTCGGGGCCAAGCGCATGCCCGAGATGGGACGGTCGCTCGGTACCGGCATGCGCGAGTTCAGGGATGGCATCCTCGGCCGCGAGTCGAGCGCGCCCGGCCAGGGCGCTCTCGAGTCGGCGGCGCGGCCCGTCGAGAGCAGCCGGCATGGCAGTCCGGTGGGGTGAGGTCGCAGGCTCGGCCCGTCCCTTCCGGATCGGCTCGGCGGGCGGTACCCTGGCGCCATGACCGTCGCCGGGGCGCTGACGGGTTCGGGCGCCGCACACAGCTGGCCGCTGATCGGACGTGACGAGGAGCTGGAGCGGATCGCCAGCCTGTGGTCGAACCATGCGTCCCCCGCGGCTGCGGTGGTCGCTGACGCCGGTGTCGGGAAGTCACGGCTGGCCCGGGAAGCGGTGGCGGCCGCCGACCGCGCCGGGGCGATGGCCTGCTGGGTGCAGGGCACCCGCAGCGCGGCGACCGTCCCGCTGGCGGCGTGCGCGGAGCTCCTGCCGCCTGACGCCCGAGCGGACGATCCCCTGTTGCAGCTGCAGCGGACGGCGCGGACGCTCCGCGAGCGTGCCGCGGGTCGACCGATCGTGATCGCGGTGGACGACGCCCAGCGACTCGATCCGGCTTCCGCGGCCTTGATCCTCCAGCTTGCCATCACCGGCACCGCCTTCATCCTGGCCACGGTCCGCTCCTCGGAACCCTGTCCCGACGCGGTGCAATCACTCTGGAAGGATGCCGGCGCGGAGCGCTTGGAGCTGCGGCCGTTGTCTGAGGCATACACCTCGGAACTGATCGAGGCGATTCTCGGCGGACCGGCCGAGCAGCGGGCACGTCATTGGATATATGACAGCTCGCAGGGCAACGTGCTCTACACGCACGAGCTGGTCCGGGCGGCGCGAACCAGCGGTGCCTTCATCAGCGTCGACGGATATTGGCGGCTCACCCAGCGCCCGGCGCCCAGCCCGTCGCTGACCGAGCTGATCGGAGGGCGCCTGTCCGAGCTCGATGACGACGAGCGCCGCGTGGTGGAGCTGCTGGCCCTGGGCGAGCCGCTTCGCCTGCAGGAGCTCGTCTCGCTGGCCGGCGTGGAGGCCGCCACATCGATGGAGGCACGGGGAATGGTGGCCGTGGACGGAGTGGGGCAGACGGCGACCATCCGGCTCGGGCATCCCCTGTACGGGGACGTGGTGCGGGCGTCGATGCCGGCGATCAGAGCGGCGCAAACCCGCCGCGATCTGGCCCAAAGTGTGCGAGCGCGGCCCGACCACTCCCGTGAGGACGCGCTACTGATCGCCCGGTGGCTGCTCGATGCCGGCGATCCGGTTCCGCGGGAGTTGACGATGGAGGCCTGCGCGGCGGCGATCGCAGACGGCGACCCGGAATTAGGCGAGCGCCTCGGTCGCATCGCGCTCGAGGAGTGCGGTGATACCCAGGCCGCGCTCCTGGTGGCCCGCGCGTGCGCCATTCGCCAGCGCTATGAGGAGGCCGAAGCCGTCCTGGCGCCGTTGGAGGGAGCGATCGGGACGCAGGATGATGCCATCGCCTACCTGCACCAGCGCGTCGCCGGGTTGCTCTGGGGGCTGCGCCGGCCCCACGACGGCATGGCCTTGGTCACACGGGCGCACGAGTGGTGGGACGAGCCCGGTTGGCGGCGGCGGCTGACGCCGCTGCGGGTGCGGGGCCTGGCGACGACCATCGACTCCCGTATCGCCGCCGAGGTTTCCGGGGAGGCGCTCGTTGACGAGGCGCTTGAGCCGGAGGTACGGCGCCAGGTCGAAGTCGTCCACGCCACCCACCTCTTCGGCGCAGGCCAAGCGCGCCGCGCGTGTGAGCTGCTCGGCCGCCTACGGCCGCCGATACCCCTTCGCGACGAGGTCGACGAACTGGCCATGATCGCCTCCTCGATCGCCGGGATCGAGGCCGGCTGGGCAATCGACGAGGTCGATCACTGGATGCGCCGCGCCCTCAGAGAGGCGATCCGGGCCTACGACGAATTGGCCGCGGGCATCAGCGCGACCACGCTGGGTGGACTATGCCTGTTGCGCGGCCGGTACGTCGACGCAGCCCGCTGGCTCAGGGAAGGGATTCTGCACCTCGAGTACCACGACCCGTTCTCGACCATCAAGTGCTCCCACTCCCTGCTCGCCGGCGTCGCGTATTTCCTTGGCGACCGGGAGGGCGTGGCCGCATCGATGGAGCGCTGCCGGGCGACTATCACCGGCGAGCTGCTCGATACCGAGCGGGCGTATGTGGTTCGCGGCGAGGCGTGGCTCGCGCTGGCGCAGGGCGACCCGCCCCGCGCGCAGCGGTTGCTGCTGCAGAGCGCGGAGGGCTACACGCGCGCTCCCCTGTACGCCGCACAGCTCTACCACGAGGCGATGCGCGCCGGTGCGCCGCCCCGCCGAGTCCACCCGCCGCTTGCGGCGCTACGGGGAGACTGTGACGCCCGCCTGGTCGTGGCCTACGTGGACGACGCGGCTGCGAGGGCGGGCGGCGACGGCAAAGCCGTGCTGGCCTGCGCGGACGAATTCGAAGCCATCGGGGCGCTTCGCCACGCCTCGGAGTGCGCCGCTGCGGCCGCCGAGATCTTCGCGCAAGACGGCCGCCACGACTCCGCGCGGCGGGCCGCCGCTCGCTCCGGCGAGCTGCACGCGCGATGCCAGGGCGGATTCGCGCCTGAGATTCGCGGTCTCGAGCCTGATTCGTTCAGTCTCACCAACCGAGAGAGACAGCTCGTGGAGCTGGCGGCGCAGGGGTTGTCCAACGCGGAGATCGCCGACCGGTTCGTGCTCTCGGTGCGCACCGTCGAGTCACACCTGTACCGAGCGATGCAGAAGCTCGGAGTGGCGGATCGCCGCGATCTCCGAGCTGGACTCCCTTAGGCCGTCCGGGCTCTGTCCGGGAGCGAAGCGCTACTGCCGATCTCGGTCGCATCCGACCGTTCGGCGACAGCTTGATCCACCGTGTGGCCGATGTAGGCGATCAGCTCCGGCGAGATGCGGTCGAGTCCCCTGCGGTCGTACCAGAGCGTGGCCGCGAGCCCGAGCGCGGCCCAGAACAGGACCTCGCAGGTGAGCACGGTGAGTGACGTGGTCAGGCCGGCGTTGCCGCGGGCACCGAAATAGAGGATCGCACGCGTTCCGAGGAGCGTGTTGCGCAACGGCTCGACGTGTCCGACGGTTCGGAAGAACCCGGGGAGCGCCTGGATCGGGACCGAACCTCCCGAAGACGCGAGCGAAAGGTAGAGGAGGAGGAGCATCGCCAGCAGCTGGCCGATCGAGCCAAAGGCGGCGAGCAATGCAAGCGTGCCCAGCGCGATCATCAGCGCGGCGAGGCTGAGCAGCCCCCACAAGGCGATGACCTGGGGGGCGTACATGCCGAGCAAGCCGACGGTGACGAGCACAACGACACCGGTCAGGATGGGGACGCCCAAGGTGGCGATCGCCGCCTTGACGAGAAACGTCTGCGTGCGGTTGATCGGAATCGGGCGGTGCTGGCTGAACCGTGCTCCGACCTGCGACGAGGCGTAGCCGAGCGCGCTGTCGACCGAGGAGTTGATCAGCGTGGCACCGACGAAGCCGGCGATCAGGCCGAGAAGGGCGATGTAAAACGCCGATAGGCCGAGGGCCGAGTGATCGGGCAGCGGTCGGTAGGTCGACGTGGTCAGCGTAATCGGGTTCTCGACCCGGCTGGCCAGGACCGGATTGTCTTTGCTCACCGGGGTGGCGAGCTCCGAGAGGTGCTTGCCGATCTGCGGCGAGATCTTCGCGATGGCGGGGGTAATCACACCACTGGCCAGGCTCACACCGAGGCTGCCTAGACGCGTGTTCTCCTGGAGCTCCACCGCTGCTGTTGCGGGGGGCGTGGCGCCGGGCGTCTGAACCCCCGCGGCGAGCAGCGCCGAGCGGGTGAGCGTCGCCGGAATGAGGAGCGTCGCGTACGCGCCGGCCCTGTCCATCTCGGCGTCGGCCCGCCGCGACGTGGCGGGTGTCAGAGCCAAGCGACTGGTCACCGCCGAGGAATGCTCCAGCGTGCTGGCGAGGCTTGCCCCGAAGTTCATGTGCTGTCCGTCGACGACGGCGCCGGAGTCCTGATCGACGATCATCACCGGGAGCCCGCGTAGATGGCCCGTCGGGTTGACGACCGAGCCGAAGTAGACCGTCGCCATCAGTGCGGCGAACACACTCGCGGTGAGGATCGGGACCATCCAGATCTTTCTGCTGCGCAGGACCTGCCTGGCGCGCACGTCCAGCCGCGGGCTCGATGATGGTGTCGGTGTGCTCATCGCTGGCAACCCTCCGGCATCCGCTCGGTCATGTCGTCCCTTTCGTCTCCATTAGCGCCCGCTGTAGCAGCACGGCGAGAACTCAGTACGTGTGGGACAGCATCCTGCGGGAGGGACCGCACGTCTTCCGTAGCGGACTACGTAACTTGACAGCCGACCCCACTGAGACTTACTCGCGGCTCAAAGATCGCGGCGGTCGCTGATGCCGAGTTTCTGCATCGCCTGGTGCATGTGCGACTCGATGGTTCGCTTCGAGAGCACTAACCGCTCGGCAATTTCGCCGTTGGACAGGCCGGTCCGGGCGAGCTCAACGACCTCGGCCTCGCGCCGGGTCAGTTCGATCGCGTCACCGTCCAGACCGCGAATCACCGGCAACGGCCCGGCCTGCCCGGCGACGAACAGCTCACGGCTTCGCCCTGCCGCCCGCCGCGCAGAATCGCTCCGGCCCGCTTCGAGGAACACCTCAGCCGCATTGGCTGCCGCCTCCGACGCGTACAGCAGCGCCCCAATCTCCTGGAAGCGGCCCGCGGTCTCGAGCAGCCCAGGCGCGTCGTGGGCGGCGAGATGCGTTGCGTGCGACGCCTTGGCGGCGAGCATCCGGGCTTCACAGCGATCGCTGAGCTCGGACAGCTCGGCTGCGATGTGATCAGCGGGCTCGCCGGCGCGCATCGCCTCGTAAAGAAGCCGGCCGGCATACAGCGGGAGCTCGCGTTGTTCGGCGGCGATATCGAGCAGGATGCCCCGGCCGCGTGTGACCAGGCCACGGGCGATCGCCACCCAGGCCGGAGCCGCCCTGAGGGCACGCGACCGGATCCCGTGGGGATCGGAGCCCGGCGCTATGGCGCGGCACCGCGCGAAGGCCGCATCGGCGGCGGGCCCGTCACGTGTGCACGCCGCCCTCCAGGCCTGGGAGTCCAACGTGATCGCGAGCAGACCAATCGGATCGTGTCGCTCCTGATGCAGCTGGGCCTCCGCGAGCCAGCGGGCGGCATCCACGAATCGACCCTCGATCAGACGTCGATGGGCCAGGGCAAGTGAAGCCAGGCCCGCCGTACCGTGGTCACCGGTGAAGGCCGCCGCCTTCACCGTGACGGTCGCCCAGCGCTCGAGCTCATCGAGCCCTTCGCCCGTGTCGGCCGTTGCCGCCACGTAGACGGATAGGACCACTTCGTCAGTTTCGTCTCGCAACGGCGGGCCGTACCGCAGGCGGCGCGCCAGCGCATCGGCCTCGCGACCCCGCCCGTTGTAGTAGAGCATCGCCAGCTGGACCGCCTCCAGCCGGCGCCGACCGTCGGGGTCCAGCTCCCGATCGCCGATCAGGACCGAGATCTGCGACAACATGTCGTTTCGATCTTCGACCGATCCCCGGATGGTGCGCCACAGGCGCCAGCGAGCCAGGCGCGCGCGCCAACTCTCGTCGTCGGGCCACAATTGCTGCCAACGCCGCACCAGGTCGTCGAGCTCCTCGGTGCGCATCAGGCCAGCATTGAGAACCGAGGTCCGCTGCACGAGATACCCGAGGGCGGCCTCCTGAGTGTCGATGCTGCTCTCGGCGGCTGCGAGCACCTCCTTGGCCCGTTCGGGCTGGTTGCGAATCGAGTGCGAGCGCGCCAGTACCAGTGCGGCCTCCACGCCGGCTCCGGCCTCGACAGCCTGCCCGGCGAGCTGCCCGCCGAGCTCCGGATCGCCGCTGAGGTTCGCCTCACGCGCGGCGTCAACGAGTGTCGCCGTAGGCACCCGCTCGCCCGCGTCGGTCAGCCAACGCGCCACCCTCAGCGCACGGTCGGGGGAGAGCCGGCCCCGGGACTGCACCGCTTCGGCCAGTCGCAATCGGGTGCGATTTCCGCGCAGGCTCCCGAGCGAGGCGCGGACCGCCTCGGCGTAAAGCGGATGCGCCAGTCGTACCTCCGCTTCGCCTCCCGAGCCCTCGATCGCAATCAACCCGCGCTCCTCGACCGCCGTAAGCGGGCCTTCCCCGACCAGCTCGGCGAGCTCCGCCATCCGCAAGGGCTCGCCTAAGGCCAGCAGGTCGAGCGTCTCCTGCTCGCCATCGCTGACTCCCGCCAGGCGCTCACCGATGATCCCGGTCAGCGAGCTGGGGATGGGGAGCGGTGCCCGCATCCGCCACAACCCCTCGCGCTGCACCAGGGCGTCGCTCGCCAGCGCGCCAAGCACAAGCTCACGGATATACAGCGGGTTGCCGCGGCTGGTCTCGCAGATCCAGCTTCTCACCCGCTGCTCAACCGGCCCGCCCAGCATCGCCTCGAGCAGCCCCTCTGTGTCAGCCTGACCGAGATGACCCAGCTCGAGCCGAGGCGCCTCCAGGTCCTTCCACAGCGACACGATCGCGTCCGGACACGGCTCCTCGCTCCGAACCGTCGCGACCACGAACGCGGCGGAACTGGTGGCAAGGTGCAGAACGAGCGCCGCCGAGGTCGGGTCGAGCAGCTGGCCGTCGTCGACGCCGATCACGATCTGACCGGCGCCCGCAGTTTCCCGCAGCGCCTGAGTGGTGCGTCGCAACAGCTCGAACCGATCCTCGGAACGTACCTCCACTGGGATCACGGCGGCGAACGCCCCCAACGGCACGCTCGCGGCGCTCCGTGTGGCTTGTGCCCAGGCCGTGTGGGCACCGTCACGGTCTGCTCTCGCCAGCGCCTCGCGCGCCAGCCGAGACTTGCCCACGCCCGCGTCTCCCTGGAGCACGACGGCGGTCGAACCGGCGGCACGAGCGTCCGCGATCCGCGCGAGCTCTGGTTCACGTCCGATCACCGGCCATGCTGGCGCAGTAGGAAGCCCAGGACACCCGTCAGCGCGCGCATCGCCCGAGCATTGCAATGCCCAACTTGCCAGGTGGCGGTCGGAAAAGGCAATCGCGGCACGATCGCTCATGCATTCCTTTCGTCGATGGTTGACGTCCCCGACGCTCGTCGCGCGGGATCAACTTGTCCGATTTGGAGCTGCCCGCCAAGGGAGCTCGTCTCCGTGCCAGCAGGATCCCTCCCCGGCGCGGGGCGGTCGTCAGTAACCGGATACTGATCTCGACGATGCGCGCTTACTGAACGCGCCTCTCAGTCTCACCGGAGCGGTCGCCGTTGGGCTCGCTGCGCCGGCGCTCGCCTCGGTCACGGTCAGTACAAAACGCCGGAACGGACCGAGGTGAGTTGGGTCTGGGGCGTGCTCACTGTCGTCCGGGCTTCCGTTTTCGGCTGCTCAGGCCATTTATTGGTTTGTGGAGTTGACATTTTGCTCCGTCCACATCTCGTCCCCGGGGCGCAAGAGAGGTATCGGTTTCCGCTGGGCTACCTGCAGTAGACCGGGGTGTTTGGGGGTCGATCCCTTGCCGTTTCCGTCCATCAGATCTGCGACACCTTCTGAACAACGCAAGACGGTCGCCCGAGCCGGTCCCCACCTCAGGTCGTGGGTGATCGCACGCCCCAGGCGATGTAGTCGATCCAGGCGCGTTGTTGGTCTCGGGTTGAGAGGGAGTGGTCGATCACGCGAAGGATGAGTCCGAACTCGGAGCGGTCGATCCCGACGATGAGTAGACAGCCCGCATGCGACTTTCCCGCCGCCGCCCACTCGGTGGTGATCCGGGCGAAGTCCTTGACGTTGAACGTGACCATGATGCGTCCCTGCTCGGTGGCGAGAGCGAGAAGGCCTTCGTCGCTCCAGCCGTCGAGCTCGCGTTCCTCGTCGGCGGCGCGTACTTCGTGTTGCTCGCGCAGGGTCGTCGCGATACGGCGCGCGGAGACGTGCGCGTCGAGGAACAGCCTCACGGTCTGCTACTCGCCGAGGGCGATCGTGTCGATCGTCGGGTACTGGCGCTGGAACTCTCCAAGAGGGCGTTCGTTCTCAGCGATCGCGGCGTCAATCTCGTCGGTGAACTCGGCGTAATAGGCGAGCGCTAACCGGATCTGCGGCTCGCTCAGATCGGTCGCGGCCGCCATCTCGCCCGGCGTGTCGTATGCGCGTGCAGCCGCGACGATCTCCCAGACGTCGAGCGCGGTGCCGATCACCCAGGGACGGCGGTTCCAGTCGCTGCCGCGGAACGCGATCCCGGGAAACCGGCGAGTGCGGAGCGCCTCCTCGGCGAGTCCTTCGACGACGGCGCCTTTCGTCCGCCGCGTGCGCGCTGCCTCTTCGGTCACGAGTCGGTCGGTGACATCGGAGAGACGCATGCTGAACGGAGCTGCCTTTGGCATACCCGAAGGCTATCACGGCAATTACGCCGTAATTCCCGTCAGACGCGCCGGATCATCCGGGGGACGGGCGGGAGATCGAGAGTCGGCGGAAGATGAAATGAATCGTCCGCGAGACGCGGCTCCGGCGCCGAATCGGACATACGCTCGTGACGGACGCCGATGCTCAAGGACGGGCTTGCACGGGCCGATTCCGGATTCTCAATGCGACACGAGCTCGCAGGCAACGAAAGGGATCCCGGAGAGACGATCGATTCGATCGTGCTCGCGCGACAGCCGATATTTGATCGTCGTGAGTCGGTCCTAGGCTACGCGTTGCACTACCGGCCCCTCACTCCGCCGGGGCAGCTTGCCGATCCGGAGACCTCGATCGCGAGCGTGATAATCGGCGCTATGGCCGAGATCGGACTCACGAAACTGGTTGGTGACCGAACGGCGTACATCGAGGTCACGCCACAGTTCCTGCACTGTGTCGATCAGCTCCCGCTTCCGCCGGAACGAGTGGTGCTCGAGCTGGCCGCAACATCCCAGGCGGACGCGGCCCTGCTGGGCACTCTGCACGATGTCACCAGGGCTGGGTTTCAGATCGCGATCGTTGGGGTCATTCCGGCCGGTGCCGGCGAGGCGCTATGGCAACTCGCCAGTGCTGTGAAACTCGACTCTCGAGCGGTCGCCGGCGTAGGTGACGGGGTGAACGATCTCCTGACGGGGCTTCGGAGGCGCGGTCTCCGCCTAATCGCCGAGCGGGTCGAGACCCCCGAGCAATACGACGCGGTGCGCGCGCTCGAGTTCGACGCCTATCAAGGGCAGTACTTTGCCGCGCCCCGGTCGATCCGCGAGGTCGTAGCGCCGACACACCGGCTGGGCGCGCTCGTGTCGCTCACTAACGGCACAACGGGGGCGAGCCTGGAGGACCTCGAGCGCCACATCTGCCAGGACCCCGGGCTGAGCTATCGATTCGTTCGGCTCGCGAACTCCGCGCTCTACGGCGGCCGATCCCCGGTGGGTTCCATCCGCCAAGCGCTCATGCGGCTTGGTGCGGCCGCGGTGAGTCGGTGGATCATGCTGTTCGCGCTGTCGAACATGACCGACCGGCCCCAGCATCTGCTGAACGCAGCAGTGCACCGGGCCCGCCTTTGCGAGTTGCTCGCGCGTGAGTACCCCGACGCCGTCCCCGAGCGGGCGTTCACCGCGGGGCTCTTCTCGGTTCTCGACAGCCTGCTCGGCCGCCCCATGCACGAGCTGATAGCAGACCTCTGCCTCGACCAACGGCTTGCCACCGCGATCACGGATCACGAGGGGCCTGAAGGCCAGCTGCTCGCCGCAGTCCTGGCCTACGAGCGCGGCGACTTCGCGGCGTGCGCGCGACCCGAGCTCCGGCTGGTCAACCTCGCGAACGCCTACTGGCACGCGGCCGAGTGGGCGGATTACGCCACCGCGACGGTCGCCTGAGCGCATCGGCTGAAAGCAATGACCGACCGACCGGGGTTAGCTGACCTGGCTCGGCCAATTTCTTTACGCGTGCGGCGGGGCGTGCCAGACTGGCTGCGATCATGGGGCCGGCTGATCGGGTGGTAGGTGGAGCCGAGCGGATGAACTCGGTTGCGGCGGACGTCGAGGGGCAGCTGCTCGAGCGGGGTGAGAGCATCTCCGCGCTGAGCGGGTTGCTGGCAAGTGTCCAGGCGGACGCGACGGGGCGGTTGGTTTGGATCGGCGGTGAGGCCGGCGTCGGCAAGACCTCGTTGCTGCGCCGCTTCTGCGAGCTCCAGCGCAAGCCGGCGCGCGCGCTGTGGGGCGTCTGCGAGCCTCTTCGAACCCCGCGTCCGCTGGGTCCCTTTGTGGATATCGCCCGGACGGTCGGCGGCGAGCTCGCGAGGCTGGTTGCCGCCGCCAGGCCACACGAGGTGACGGTCACGCTGCTGGACGCGTTGCGCGGCCCGGGCCCGACCGTGCTGGTGCTCGAGGACCTCCACTGGGCCGATGAGGCGACGCTCGATGTTCTGACCCTGCTCGCGGAGCGAATTCGATCGGTGCCGGCGCTCGTGCTGGCGAGCTATCGGGATGACGGGCTCGAGCGTGGATCGGCGCTGAGGGTCCTACTCGGAGAGAAGGCCCCGCGAGCGCGGCGGCTGAAGGTCGAGCGGCTGTCGCGGGCGGCGGTTGCGGCACTGGCCGAGCCACACGATCTGGACGCCGCAGAGCTTTACGACCGCACCGGCGGTAACCCGTTTTTCGTCACCGAGGTGCTGGCGACGGGCGGCGAGCGGCTCCCCGACACCGTGCGTGATGCCGTTCTGGCGCGCGCCGCTCGGCTATCCGAACCGGCACAGGGGCTGCTCGACCCGGTGGCGATCGTCCCTGGACCGGCTGAGGTGTGGTTGCTCCAAGCGCTCGCGGGCGAGGTGGTGAACTACCTCGACGAGTGCCTTGCCTCGGGCATGCTGGCGGCTTCGGGGACGGCCATCTCCTTCCGCCACGAGCTGGCCCGCTTGGCGATCGAGGAGGCGATCTCTCCCGCCCATAGGCTGGAGCTGCATCGCGCGGCGCTGGCGGCGCTGGAAGACAAGGCGGATCCTGATATGGCGCGGCTGGCTGAGCATGCTGAGGCGGCGGGCGACGCGCGGGCTGTCCTGACATATGCTCCGGCGGCGGCGGCACGTGCGGCCTCTGTCGGAGCGCATCGCGAGGCTGCCGCGCTCTACGCACGTGCCGTGCGCTTCGCCGATGAAGCCTCCGCCAGGGCGGGTCTTCTCGACTCGCAAGCCCGCGAGGCATATCTGACCGGAGAATTCGCGGAGGCTTTGGAGGCGTGTAGCGAAGCGCTCGTTAGCCATCGTGCGGCCGGCGCGGTGCGCGAGGAGGCGGCGTCACTTCGGTTGCTCGGGCGTTTGCTGTTGCAGTTGGGCCGCGATCAGGATGCGATCGCAGCCGGGAAGAGATCCATCGACTTGCTCGAGACATTGCCACCGGATCGGGATCTCGCAGTGGCATACGCAAATCTGGCCGAGCTTGCGATGACGCGCGAAGATCCCGGACAGGCGAGCACGTGGGGGCAACGCGCGCTTGAGGTCGCGCACGAGTTCGATGACAGCGAGACGGCCATCCACGCGGACGTATACATCGGCGCGATCGAAGCCAAACGCGGCGACTGGGCAGGCAGCGCGAGGCTCGAGCGGACGCTGGAAGCCGCGATCGACGCTGGCTTTGAGGAGGTTGCGGCAGAGGCCTTTAACTGGCTCGTGAGGGAGGCTGTTCGAGCCCGCAGTTTTGTGTCAGTGGACCTTTACCTCGTGCGTGGCGTCAAGTACTGCAGCGAGCGCGATCTCGGTAACTGGCGTCAATCGCTGGTCGCAATGGGCGCGCGGGCCGATCTTGACCGGGGACGCTGGAGCGACGCCGCTGCCAGCGCCGCACGCGTGCTGCGAACGGCTCGGACGCAGGCATCGGCACCTGCGCTTGCACGCTCCGTGCTCGCGCTGGTCCGGGCTCGGCGCGGCGACCCCGGTGTGGACGAGGCCCTCGAGTTCTCCGTAGCGACACACGACGCGAGCGTCACACGCCAGCGACCCGTACCAGCCCCTCCGCCAACGAGCAAGATGTACCTCGCCACCGCACGCGCGGAGATCGCCTGGCTCAAGGGCGAGCCGGCCGCGATTCTCGAGGCCACCGAGGAGGCCCTCGATCTCGCTATTCGTGCGGACGCGGCTTGGATTGTGGGAGAGCTCGCGTATTGGCGCTGGCGCGCAGGGATCCTCGAGGAGATTCCAGCTCGAGCGGCCGAGCCCTACGCACTTTCGATCCGCGGCGACTGGCGCCGCGCGGCCGAGTGCTGGAGTGAACTTGGCTGCCCATATGACGCGGCGCTCGCGCTCGCCGACGGCGACGACGAAGAACTGCTGCGGCGCGCGCTAAATGAGCTGCAGCAACTCGGGGCTCGTGCAGCGGCGGCGATCCTCGCCCGCCGCCTCCGCCAGCGGGGAATCCGGAGCATGCCACGGGGGCCGCGCCCGAGCACGCGCGAGAACCCAGCCGGCTTGACAGCGCGCGAGCTTGACGTCTTGGCGCTCTTAGCCGAAGGCCTGCGCAACGCGCAGATCGCCCAGCGTCTGGTCGTGTCCGAGAGGACCGTCGATCACCACGTTTCGGCGATCCTGCGCAAGCTCGACGTGCGCACGCGCGGTGAAGCGGCCGCGGAGGCCGTGCGGCTGGGGCTGGGGCTGGCCCGCCCAAGATAGGTAGCGCCGGCTTCCAACGTAGGTGCTCCTCCCGATGCGCGCCCGGCATTGCGCTCGTACGTTCACGGCATCCCACAGGGCAAGCGATCAGGAGGACCCAGATGCCGCGATACATGGTGCAGCGCACCTTTCCTGACGGACTCCACATTCCCGTCGGGAATGGTGGCTCAGAGCTCTGCCAAACCGTCGTCGAGCGAAACGCTGAGGAGGGTGTCACGTGGGTGCACTCCTACGTGAGCGCCGACAAGCGCACCACCTTCTGCGTCTACGACGCGCTTACGCCCGAGGCCATCCGCAAGACGGCCGCTCGCAACGATCTGCCCATCGATCAGATCACGCAGGTCCAGGTACTTGACCCCTACTTCTACGCGGACGATCGGAGGTCGTAATGACGACGACGTTTCATCGGCTGGCGAGGCCAGTTGCAGGCCCCGCGGTAGCCACCGCGCTCACCGTCGGCCTGTTCCTGGCGGCCCTTGCGTTCAGCTCATCCGCGAGCGCTCAAAGCAGCCCCGAGTGTTCCGACGACGCGGTCGCTCCGACCGGCCCGGCGACCGTCTCGGCCGCGTGGACGACGTCCTTCGGCCGGGTGCTGGTCGAGGGTTCGGGCCCATACGCCGGTTGCTCTCTGTACCTGCTCACCTCAGACCAGCTCCACGCGCTGACCGGCGCGCCGTTCGCATGTAGCGACAATGCGAACGCCCTAAGCACGAGTGAGGATCTGAATCCTTGCGACAGCGACCTGTGGCCGGCGCTCCTCACCAAGGGTCCGCCGATCGCGGGGCCCGGGGTCAACCCCAGGCTTCTCGGGACGGTGACCCGCACCGACTTCGACTTCCTGACGGGCGGGTCCTCTGTCCAGCAAGTGACCTACAACGGCTATCCGCTGTACCGCTTCTTCCTGGACACATCGCCGGGGAATACGCAAGGCGCCAACCTGGATGATCCGGTGCCCAGCACTCCGGGCATCTGGTACCTGGTCGATCCGAGCCGGGGCACGCCGGCGACAGGCCCGGCTCAGCTGCAACTTGAGACCGCTCCCGTTGACGGCACCGGGCCCGAGGAGACCGTGCTGGCGGCCACGATGAACAACGACTTCAGCGCCTTCTCCGACGCGAGCTTCCCCGTCTACAATTTGAGCCGGAACCGCGGCAAGTGGGGAGAGGGCAGACGTCACGGGTGGGGCCACGACAGCGCCTGTCAGGGCCTGTGTGCCGTTTACTGGCCACCGCTCCTCACCTCAGACCGGCCCGTGGCTGGGCCCGGCGTTGACCAGCACGCCCTCGGATTCATCGTCAGACCCGACGGGAGCCACCAGGTGACCTACGATGGCCGGCCCCTGTACTTGTTCTACAAGGACGCCTATATCGGGCCGCCCGTTGGCGTCGGGACGCAAGGCATCTACGGAGCCGGTGCCCACACCCCGTGGGGCGTGTTCAACACGATCCCGCCGCTGCCGTAGAACGCGTAGGGCCCGACACAGCCAAAGCCCCGGCCGACTGGATCGACCGGGGCTTTTTCACCCGTCGGTCGCGCGTGTTTGGGTGTCACTCTGCTTCGATTGGCGTGACGCTGCGCAGGGTGAGCCCGAGGCTGGCTACCCGCTCGATCAGTCCTTGTAGGTGGCAGGGGTCGATGATTTCGCCGGTGATCTCGGTCACTCCGTTGTGCGCGCTGATCGTCATGTCCTTGAACGCCGACGCGTAGCGCGGCCCGAGCTCTCCCTTGACAACGAGGCGGTAATTCTCTCCGGACATGCGAGAGCTGAGCATGCCGGGTCTTGGTCGCCAGCGGAAGCGCCCGGGCGAACGATCACCCGGGTGATTGGGCCTCGTCGAGGAGGCCTAGCGCATCGGCGCGCGCGATCGCGTCGGCTCGCGAGGTGGCGCCGAGCTTGCGGTACAGCTCGCGCGTGTGCGTCTTGACGGTGTTGAGCGAGATATACAGCTCAGCGCCGATCTGGCGGCGTGACAACCCGGTCGCGAGAGCGCGGAGCACGGCCAGCTCCGCCGGGCTGGGCTCCTCGATCGGGTCGCGCGGAGCCGAGCCGGACCGGATCGTGGCGAGCTGCTGCTCGACGGCGTCACGGAGCGCCGGCAGCCTTCCCGGATCGGGGAACTCCGAGAGCGCCCTCCGCGCGTGCTCGAGGTCGTTGGTGGCGCGGGCGAGCCGCGATCGCTTGATGCGAACCTGCGCGAGGACGAGCAGCGCATGCGTATGACCGACCGTTGGCTGGGGCGCGCGACGCAGGAGCTCTCCACGCTCCGCCTGGCGTTCGGCTTCGTCCAGATGGCCCGTGGCGGCGTGAACCATCGCGACTCCGAGATGAGCGGCGGCGGCGAGCCAGGTGTCTGCGAGGTACCGCGCACGGGCAAAGTTCAAGGCCTCGCGCGCCCAGGACTGAGCGGTCTCGAGCCGGCCCTGCTCGGCATCCACCATCGCGAGCAGCCCCAGGTGTAAGAGGTAGCCGTTGGGGAACTCGGGCGCATCGGGTCGCTGGACCGCCGCCAGCGAGATCTGGCGCATCTCATCGAGCTCGCCGGCGAAGAACAGAGCCTGGGCGAGACCGACGAGGCTACCGACGGTCAGCAGCCCGGACCCCGCGCTGGCGGCGGCGACCGCCCGCCGACCGTGCTCGATGGCGGCGCCGATGTCTCCGGCAAACACCTCCGAGCGGGTGAGCTCCACCATCGCCTCTGCGTCGGGCGACCAGGCCTCGGGGCGCTCGCGCCGGGAGCGGTTCGCCACCGCCAGCAGGCGCTGAACCTCGACCTCCGGGCGCCTGGTCACGAGCCCCGCTGTCGCCGCGACCGCCGGGAGGGTTGGGTTTGCGATGAGCAGTTCGGCGGGAAGCCACCGCACCCACCGCACAAGCTGATCGAACCGCGCGCCCCAGAAGAAACTCATATAGCTCTCGGCGAGCAGCGCTGCGACGAGCTCGGCGTCTTCGGCGGCGGCGGCGTACTCGATCGCGTCCTCGACGAGCCCTTCGGCGCGGCACCACTCGGCCGCCCGGCGACGCAGCTCGCGTGCCACCTCCGGTTCAAGGTCCAGCTGCAGCACCTCGCCGAACAGGTGGTGGTAGCGATACCACTCGCCCTGGGAATCGAGCGCGACCAGAAACATGTTCGAACGCGCGAGTTCGGCCAGCAACCTCGTTGAGTTCTCGCGACCGAGCACCGCGTCGCACAGCGCTGGAGTGAACCGGCCCAGGACCGAGGTGCCGATCAGAAACTGGCGGATGTCCGGCGCGAGCGCAGCGAGGACCTCGTCGGTGAGGTAGTCGCCGACGTGACGGGCGGTACCCGCGAACGCTCGCACGCCGTCATCGGGGTTGGGGTGCTCGCGCAACCACAGCGCCGCCAAATACAGGCCGGCGGGCCATCCCTCGGTCCGGTCGGCCAGCAGCGCCACGCTATCTGGCGATAGCGAAATCCGCTCTTGCGCGAGGAGCTCGTGGGTCTCCTCGACGGTGAACGCCAATTCGTGCGCGCGGATCTCGGTCAGTGCCCGGCGAGCTCGCAGCCTCGCTGTGCCGATCGCCGGATCCGAGCGAGTCGTCGCGAGCAGGCGCACGTTCGCTGGGAGGCGTTCGATCGCATGAGCGACCGACCCCAACGCGGTCGCGCTGCTGACCGCGTGCAGATCGTCCAGAACGATCGATACCGCCCGACCGTAGGCCACCAGCCCGTTCATCAGTTCGTCGATCGCGGTCTCAATCGGTGCGCCCCGGGTACCGAGCGCGACCAATGCGGCACGTCCCCGACCCTGACCGAGTCGTTCCACCGCGGTGGCGACATGCGTCCAAAGCCGCACGGGGTCGTCGTCGGCGGCGTCGAGCGAGAACCAGATCACCGCCTCCGGCCGCTCAACGCACCACGACCGCACCAGCGTCGTCTTCCCGTAGCCCACCCCGGCGTTCAGCATCGTCAGCGAGGTCCCGGGATGGTCACCCAGCAGCCGAAGGAGCCGCTCGCGCCGCAGCGTTCCAGCGTGAACCCGCGGCGGGATCAGCTTCGGCTCGATCACACGGAGGCCGCGTCCAGCCAACTCCGCCGTCTGTGAGCTCATTTCACCGCGCCCGATCCTGATCACCCGACAGAGCAGCAATCACCCGGGTGAGAACCAATCACCCGGGTGAACAGTACTCCGCGACCACCACCGGCCAAATCGGGGCAGCGATGATCGACCGCAACGATGGTCACGCGCGAATTGAGCACACCCGGCAAGACGCACCTCCGCGCTTCGACGCGCTCTCCAAAGCCGGCCCATTCCCGGCAGAACGCCGGCCCGTCGAACCTCTCAGACCACACCGCGTCGGATGGCGCCTCGGCAGCCAGTAGCACCGTAACCGGCCGGCACCTAGCGCTCGCACCCCCCCAGCAACCGTCCGCGCGATGGCAGCCCCCAAGCCCGGGCATCGGCCCGCGGCGCCTAGAGCGCGACCTGCACGACAGCGTCCACACCGAGCTCGTGTGTTTGATCCTGAGGCTCAAGCTTGCCGAGGAAGACGAGCTAACGCCACCGGCGCTCGCGGGCGAGCTCGCCGACCTCGGTGATCACGCCTGCGCTGTCCTCGACGCGCTGCGCGAGATCATCCACGGCCTCCAGCCGATCGCACTCTCCCGGCACGGCGTCGTGGCCGCGCTCAAGGCCCGCGCGGGTCGTTCGCCGATCCCCGTCACTGTCAGCGGCGCCGTCCCCCGGAGCACGAACGAGTCCGAGGAGGCCGTCTACTTCGCCTGCTCGGAGGCGATCCAGAACACCATCAAGCACGCAGGCCCGAAAGCCAAACTCACGCTCCGCCTCCGGCACGAGCACCGAACCCTGAGCGTTCGAGCGCAAGACGACGGCTGCGGGTTCGACCCAGCCCACCGCCACGCGGGCAGCGGGCTTCGCAACATCACCGATCGGATAAAGGGGCGCGGCGGCGACGTCGAGCTCTCGTCCACCCCCGGGCTCGGAACGCTGTTGGTGATCTCCGTCCCCTGGCCGCCCCAGCTCGCGATCCGGCCCGCGCAGAGCCGCCAACACCGAACCCGCCCCACTCCCTGACCGACAGGAAGGCCAAACCAGATGACCGATCCTCAGATCATCGAGGAACTCGCGGCCGAGCAGTCGATGTTCGTGCAGACCGCCCAAGCCGCGACCACCGACGGAACCACGCTCACCCTGTAAGGCGTCACTCCCTGGACCCTGCGAGAGGCGCCGCGGGCGCGGGGCGTTCTAGTCAAACGGAGCCCAGCTCATCGGCCGAGCGATGGCTAACGGCACGAGCCCGGCAGCCGAGCCAACGGCCGCCGAGGCGGCCGCGATGATGGCGAGCAGGCGATACGTCGTCCTGCTCGTCGTCGCCTCGATCGTGGGCGTGATGGTGTCGTTCGCCACCTGGCTACCTGGAATTGATTCCGACAGAACCCGTGGGCGCGGTGATTGTGTAGAGCTGCGTGAGCAGGCGCCGTAGCTGGCCGAACTTTCGGGGTCCGAGTTGTTCTTCCCATTCGGTTTCGACCTCTTGGACGATTTCGTAGATTGCTCTGGTTGCAGCCTGGCCTCTGGGAGTGAGGCGGACGCGCTTGGAGCGTTGGTCGTTGCTGTCGGTTTGGCGGGTCAGGTATCCGAGCTGCTCGAGCTGGCCGAGCAGGTAGTTGAGCGCCTGCTTGGTCATGTGTGTCTGGGTGGCGAGTTCCGAGGGGCGCTGGTTCTCGGGACCGGGATACCGCCACACGTCCACGTGCGCTGCGATGAGGTCGGTGAAGCCGCGCTCGTGTAGGCCGGCGAGCATACGCTCGCGCACCGTCTCCCATGGGACTCGCAGTAGCGCCCCGATCAGCGGCGGCGGCGCAGGCTCAACATCGGCGTCAGTAAAGCCACTTGACAAACTCATGCGACCCAGTATACATTGGTCAAGTCGCTTTACTCAACGAGGACTTGCTCGAGGAGCCACCATGTACGAGACCATGGACAACGACACGATCACGGTCGGTGCGCTCGCCGTGCGCTTTATGATCGAGGCCGCGGACTCGAACGGGAGCGCCTCGGTGTTCGAGTGCAATGTTCCAGCCAACTCCCGGATGCCGGCGCCCCACAGCCATGACGGCTTCGAGGAGACGATCTACGGGCTCGAGGGCACCACGACCTGGACGATCGACGGCGAAACGGTCGACGTCGGGCCCGGCGAGGTGGTGTGCGTGCGGCGCGGGCAGATCCACGGGTTTCAGAACCGCGGCGACATTGACGCGACGTTCCTGGCGATCGCAACCCCCGGTGTGTTCGGGCCCGCCTACTTCCGCGAGGTAGGCCAGGTCTTAGCCGCGTCGGTCGGCGGGCCGCCGGACCATGCAGCGGTGGCGCAGGTAATGCGCCGCCATGGCCTCAGACCTGCCCCGCCGGCCACAAGCTGACCCGTCCCCGCGTACCAAAGAGAACCGTTGCCAGTGGGCATGACCGCCGAGACGAGAAGGATCATCCGGGTCCGGTGTCGTCTCGGGCTGCGCCGATCCCGGCTCTTGAGCGTCGCCGCGCCACGCAACGTGCGGGCGTGATGGCGGCGAAGCCGGCAGGACTGGCCAGCTGGCCGTGGTTCGTGGCGCGCGCGGATGGGACGATTGCGCGGGATGACACGTTGGGGCGGTCCGGCCTCTTGGCCCTTTCTGAGAGGATCTCAGGGGATGGCGCTGGGGGGTCCGCTCATTGGACGGGAAGCTGAGCTGATCGAGCTTGAGCGCGCGCTCGATGCGCGGCGGGTCGTGACCGTGACGGGTGCGGGGGGATGCGGGAAGAGTCGCGTTGCGTTGGAGTTAGCTGGGCGTCTTCGGTTGAGGTCGGTGTCGCCACGGGTGTGGGTCGTTGAGTTGGGGAGCGCCCGGACGGCGGAGGACGCTGTCGCGGCGCTGTTGCGGGCAGTCGGAGCGCGTGAGCGGAATGAGCGGACGCCGGTCGAGTTGCTGCTCGAAAGTGTCAGTGGTGATGCCGCGCTGCTGGTGGTGGATAACTGCGAGCATCTCGCCGGCGAGGTGAGGCGGCTCGTCGAGGAGCTTCGCGAGCGGGCAGGTGAGCTCCGGCTTCTGCTGACGAGTCGTGTGCCCTTGGGTATTGAGGGCGAGCTGGTATTCCAGCTGTTGCCGTTGGGCCTACCCGAGGCGGGGGGCGATGTGGCGGCCGTGGTCCGTTCCGACGCTGGGCGGCTGTTCGTCGAGCGCGCCGCGAGTCGCGATCCTGCGTTCGCGCTCACTCCGACCAGCGCGCCGGCGGTGGTGCGGATCTGTCGCCAGCTAGACGGACTTCCGCTCGCAGTGGTTTTGGCTGCCGCGCGGGTGGACACCGTTTCGGTGGGTGACATCGCTGATGGACTGTCGCGGCAGGGGCGGTTGCGTGGGCCTGCGGTGGATGAGACGTTGCCCCGGCACCGTTCGCTCGAGGCGTCGCTTGACTGGAGCTACGGGTTGCTGGGCGAGGTGGAGCAGACGGTGCTGCGGCGGCTGTCGGTGTTCGTCGGCGGGTGCTCGACGGAGGCGGCTCGGGCGGTTGGCTTGCCCGAGGCGAGCGAGACGTTCATGCATAGCGTGCTCGAGGGGCTCGAGGCGCGAGGGTTGATCACCGGGGTCAGGGCCGGCGAACCTCAGCGGTGGACGTTGCTGCAGATCATCGGCGAGTACGCGGCGGAGCGTTTGGCTTTGGAGGCCGAGTGCGACGAGGTGGTGGAGCGACACATGCGGTGGTTTGCCGCGTACGCGACCGAGGCCGATGGCCGTTTGCTCGAGCCGGACGGACATCGCCTTCTCGATCAGGAGAGCCCGAACCTGCGTCTTGCCTTGGAACACGCGAGTGAACGCGATCCTGGCTGCGCGCTCGGGATCGTCGCGTCGCTGATGCGGCATTGGCTGCTGACCGAGCGGTTCGAGGCGGCGCGCGGTGCGAGTGCGGCCGCGCTCGCAGCGAGCGGTGACGAGGTGGATCGGCGGACGCGGGCCATCGTGCACTGCGGCGCGGGACTGGTTGCGCTGCTGAGCGAGGACTATCAGGGTGCGGTGAGACACACTCGTGCCGGGTTGGATCTGTTGGACGCGGCGGCGGATCCCGAGACGGAGGCACGTTGCCGGCTGATGTCCACGTTGGTGCTGATTCAGGTCGGCCCCGACCTGGACGCCGGCGTGCGAAGCGCCGAGCGGGCCGTCGAGCTGCTGCGCTCCAGCGGCGATGCGCTGGGCCTCGCATGGGCGCTCGTGTCGCTCGCGATGGCCGACGCCATCTCGGATCGGTTCGACGCGGCGCGGGCGGCATACGAGGAATTCAGAACCATTCCAGGCGCGTCCGAGCACGTGCGGCTTCGGATCTGGGCAGAGCATGCAGCGGCGTGGACGGAAGCGCTGGTCGGCTCGCCGGAGCGCGCGCTGGTACACGCCGATCTGGCCCTTGCCCTGGAAGGGGACTCGCCGACGATGACCTACTTCCAGATCGTGTGTCAGCGGCTGCACGCGCTCGCACGCCTGGGGCGCTCGCACGAGGCGCTGGAGCAGGGGACCCAGGCCATGGAACGGGCGCAGGAGTCCGGGGGGTTGATGGCGACCGCGACTATCGAGCTGGCACTCCTCATCGCCGAGCTGATGGGTGGTGAATATGACGCGGTCGAGGCCCGCGCGCGTCGGCTGCTCGAGGTGCCGCAGCTGCACACCCTGGCCTTCACGCGCGAGGTGCTCGCGCACGTCGCCCTCGCCCGTGGCGACACGCGCGAGGCCGAGCTCCAGAGCGAGGAGCTCGAGGCGCTCGCGACGCGCGCCGACAGCGCCCGCCTACGCGCCCTCGCCGACTACGTCTCGGGAAGCGCTGCCGCAGTCGACGGTCGCGTCGAACAAGCACGCGACAAGCTCCAAGACGCCCTGGCCGCATACGCCGAGCTCGGCTTGGAAAGGGGGGCAGCAGACGTGCTCGACGAGCTCGCCCTGCTCGCGGCTTCGGTGGGGGAGGGAAAGCGCGCGGCTCGGCTGTCGGCATCGGCGGCCGCGACCAGAGCCGCCTTGGGCTGTGCGCCACTTTCCTCGGTCACGCTCCGCGTGGAGGCCGCCCGCGCCAAGGTGGTCGAGCGCGAGGGGGCGGCGGCGTGGGACGTGCCGTGGGCCGAGGGGACGGCGCTCCCGCTTGCCGACGTGATCGCCTACGCCCGACGTGCCCGTGGGCCACGCAACCGGCCGGCAGCGGGCTGGGAAAGCCTGACCCCGGCCGAGCGCCAGGTGGCCCAGCTGGCGGCGAGCGGGAGGTCCAACCCACAGATCGCCGGTCAGCTGTTCATGTCGCGTAGCACGGTCAAGATGCATCTCTCCAGCGTGTATTTGAAGCTCCACATCGCCAACCGCACCGAGTTGGCAGCCGCGATGTCCACACGCGGAACCGAGCCGGTGTCGCCGCTCGGCCCCCGCGCCGAGCGACAGCCGCACCTCAACACTCCGAGCTGAGGCACGCGCGCTACGCGCGACAAGATTGGCCAGATGGCCGTGGTTCTGGCTGTGCGCGCGCTGGATCGTCTCAACCGAGACCGGCCATCCGACGCTAGAACACAGGAGACAGCGGCCATGCCTCCAGCAGGAGAGTCCCGCCCGGCGGCCCGACAACGAGCCGGCCGGAGTCACGCCCGCGACGTACGCAGTGCGAGAATGCGCTCGGAACGTGTGGGCGTCTCCCTTGCCCTCTGCGCCTGCCTGGCCGGATGCGGTGCCAGTCACACATCGGCTTCGCACAGCACCATCACGACGACCGACGCCACTTCGACGACGCAGGGCGCCTCGCCCGCCGGCCTCGAGTCCTACCTGATCAAGGGCAACGAGGAGACCGGCTATGCGGTCCAGCGCCCACTCGAGCACTACAGGACCGCTGCTGGCTATGCCGCCAGCGAGCAGGACTCGGCCGACGCGCAGCGGCTGGCGCGGGCGGGCTTCCAGCAGGCGCTCGTCGAGAACACCGGCGGCGGCAATGGCATCTCTTACGTGTTGCAATTCGCCACGGTGTCGGACGCCACTCGCGAACAGTCCTTCGAATTCGAAACCGACTTGGCCAGCCAAGGCGGCCTGCCATTCCACTTCTCCGTGTCCGGCGTCGGCGACGCTGACGGCTTTGGCGCACGCCCAGTCGAGGGGCAGGGCGACGCGAATGCTCTATTTAGAGAAGGCCGCTGCCTACTACTCGTGGGCGACATGTCGGCCCCGCATCCCAAGTCCTACGAGGCGGCGGTGATCGCCGGCGTCCAGGCAATCTATGCCCGGACGGCCGCGCACCAGGGGGCGTGCTCCGCCTAAGCGGACTGGACCTCAGTTGTCGGAGCCGCGAGTGGGCAACGCGTCGAGGAGAACCAGATCGAGGTCCCGGGCTTATAGCACGTGATGTCGCGTCAATCCGATAGCCATCACGGCGGGGAGACTGTCGGGCCCGGCGTATCCGTATCGGCGCTTGAGCACCCGATGGTGGTCGCGGCTTTGGCGCGTATGGCTTCGAGCGGTGCGTGGCAGCGCGTGATCGACGAGCGGCCCCTGTCGGAAGAGGTTGATCTCATCGACGCAGAGCTTCTAGTCGCCGCGGGCGCCGTAACGCGGATCAGGAGTGACACGTTCCGTTTAGCTCTCAGCGAGCCGATGTATAAGGATCCCCAGGCCGTTAGGCACTCGGGGCTGTATCTGCTGCGACGGGCGCTTGCACACGCTTCCGGCCGGACCCTGGGGTGGGGCAACGAAGATCCTGAGACGGTGCGCGCGTTCGGACGGATGACCGGCCGGGGAGGCGATGTCATCGCAGACGAGCTGCTGCCGCGACTACCGGCGATCGAGAGCGCATTCCGGGCAGGAAGCGCGAGTTTCCTCGACGTCGGAGTTGGCGTTGCCGCGATCTCGATCAGGCTCGTTCAGCGATATCCGGGGACACGTGTGGTTGGACTCGACGTGCTGCCGGACGTGCTCAAGCTTGCGCAGTCCGAAGTGGCGGGGAGCGGGCTGTCGGACAGCATCGAGCTACGCCTCCAGTCGGTCGCGGATCTTCGCGATCAAGACCGCTACGACTTGGCATGGGTGCCCCAGGGGTTCATTCCTAAAGAGGCGTTCATTGACGGCATTCACCACGTCTTCAGCGCATTGAGACCAGGCGGAGCACTACTTGTCCCGCTCGCGCTTCACCCGGAAGCGCCCGCCTTCACGCGCGCCCGCCT
Organism: Solirubrobacteraceae bacterium; assembly: GCA_035504535.1. Lineage (GTDB taxonomy): Bacteria > Actinomycetota > Thermoleophilia > Solirubrobacterales > Solirubrobacteraceae > Palsa-465. Next base: position 33,854 of record DATJRS010000007.1, read on the forward strand.
GATTCACTCCGCTTCCCTGGCCGGAGGGAGCACGATCACCCCCACCCAATTGGTCAAGCTTCTGCACGCGACCGGTTTCAACAGTCTGGCCGAGCACCCCGTCGGCGGGCAGGTACTGATGACCGCGCTTAAGCCGCAGGCTCCGGTCAGGTAGTTCGGACCAGAGGGCTTTGTCTGCAATTTCCGGAGTGTTCGAGGCCGGGGACTGGATGTCGACTCGACTACGAACCTGTTGTGTGCGCCTCATGGTGCGCGTGTAGCGCGAGCACGATGCCCGCTGTGTACGCCCCGGCAATCACGCCGAACGCGAGGTGGAGGGAGCCGGCGCGGCCGCTGGCGGCGAGGAGCGCCCCGAGGACGGCTACCCCGAGGGCACCGCCGGTCTGCCGGGCCGCATTCAGCACGCCGGAGGCGAGCCCGACGCGGTGCCCGGGAGCAGTGCCGATCGCCACGGCGGTCATTGCGGGCATCACGAGCGCGGTGACGCCGATCGGGGCGCTTGAGCTGATCAGAACCCACACAGCGCTGTGACTCGCCTCCATCGCGACCAGCGCAGACGCGAGAACGCCGGCGGTCAGGCCGGCGAGCATCACCGGCCACTCTCCGAACCGCTTGACAGCTCGCCCGCTGAGAAAGGCAAATATGCCAGTGATCAACGTCATCGGCAGGAGCGCCAGGCCGGTGTCCAGTGCGTTCAGGCCGTGCGCCTCGCGGAGGTTGATCGCGAGACAGAACAGGCTGCCGTAGAGGCAGAAGTTGAAGAGCATGCCGATCGTCACCGACGCGGAGAACGGGCGGGCGCGGAACAGGACCGGGTCCACCATCGGATGCGGGGCGGCGCGCTCGACGGCGGTGAACACTGCGGCGCTGAGGGCACCGGCACCCAGCAACCCGAGCGCCAATCCGCTGCTCCAACCCTCCTCGCCGGCGACGATGAATCCGGCGGTGAGGCTTGAGAGCGCGATGAGGGCGAGAAGCTGGCCGGGGACGTCAAGGCGGTGCCGGTGCCGCCGGGTTTCATGCACGTGGCGCCAGAGCAGCAGCCCGGCGATCACGGCGACCGGGACATTCACGAGGAAGATCGCCCGCCAGTTGACCGTGGCGGTGAGCGTCCCGCCGAGCACGGGTCCCGAAGCGAGCCCGATTCCCGAGACGCCGCCCCAGACCGCCAGCGCGCGCCGGCGCTCATGGGCGCCGGGGAAGGTGTGGGCGATCAACGCCAGCGAGCAGGGCATCAGCCACGCGGCGCCGAGCCCCTGGAGCACCCGGGAGGCGATCAGCATCGGCATCGAGATGGCGGCTGCGCAGGCGGCGCTACCGAGTGCGAACACGATCAGGCCGATCGCGAACCCGGCTCGCGCGCCGGAGCGGTCTGCGAGCGCCCCGGCGGTCAGCAGCAGCGACGCAAACGCCAGCGTGTAGGCGTTGACGATCCACTGGGCGGTCGACAGGCTCCCGCCGAGGCTTCTGAGTAACGGCCCTAGCGCGACGTTCACGATCGTCGCGTCGAGCGTGATCATGAGAAACCCGAGGCAGATCGCCGCCAGCCCCAACGCGGAGCTTTTCCGGCGCAGGGCAACGGTCCGCCCGGTGATGCCTGAAGACACGGCGAGATAGGTCATGGCTTCGATACTGCTCGGCGAGGGCCCGAATCTCCAGGACCTTTGACCTCACGCTGATAGACAGCGCCTAATACGCCGCGTACGCTGAGCTTCGTGGAGCTCCGGCAGTTGCGCTATTTCGTCGCCGTGGCCGAGGAGCTGCACTTCGGTCGCGCAGCGGAACGTCTGCACATCACCGCACCATCGCTCTCGCAGCAGATCAAGGCGCTCGAGGCCAGTGTCGGAGCCCCCCTGTTCGTTCGCGACCGTCGACACGTCGAGTTGACCTCGGCCGGCCGGGTGCTTCTCGCTGACGCGCGTGAGATGCTGGCGCTCGCCGCCAACGCGCAACGACGCCTCGCAGGCACATCGGGGCCGCTTCGCTTCGGGTACGTCAGCTGGCTACCCGATGAGCTCATCGCCTCGGTGCGTTCGGATCTGCGCGTGGACGAGTGGGTGATGCCGAGCCACATTCAGATCGCCCGCGTCCTCGATGGCGGACTCGATGCGGCGATCGCCTGGGCAGCCGCCGCCGATGAGCGGCTCGATCACCTTTTGCTGTGGCCCGAGCCGCTGGACGCGGTCATCCCAGCGCGGATCCGCGACAAAACAATCCCGGCCGGCGATCTGAGAGTGCTCGTCGACGCCGATCTGACCTCGTGGAACGCCTGGAATCAGTTCGCCCGCGAGTTCGCCCAGGCCACCGGCGCGCGGATCATCGAGATCGACGACGGCGGGATCACCGGCCCCGGCTTTCACGACCGCTGCCGGAAACTGAACGCGCCCGTTCTGCAGTCCCCCAAACGACACCCAACTCCCCTACCGGCAGGCCTGCGAACCCGGCCAGTCCGCGACCCCACACCACTATGGTGCTGGTCTCTCGTCACCCGCGCCGACGACGACCGCCCCGCGGTCGCGGCGCTGCGGGACAACGCCGAGCGGCTGACCCGGGCCGCCGGGTTGCACGTGCTCCCGGACGGGGCGTCGTGGACCCCCCCGGACGATCCGCACCGAGAAACCATCGCCCGCGGGTTCCCGTAAAAACGCAGCGCTGCGGCTTCGCCTTGACCCGTCCCGCGCGCGCGGTCAGGATCGGGATCACAGCTAGCTTTGAGGCGCCCGTCAACCGAGGGGAGTGTTCATTGGCCGTACCGCAGGACAAGGTTGCGCTCATCCAGATCGTCGGGGGGATGCGCCTCTGATGGGCGGCGGCCGCGCCGCTGCGATCACCGAGGCGGAGATCACCGCCGCGGTGGCGGCTGAGACGGAGTGGATGGTCGATGTGCTCGAGCGGCTGGTCGCGGCGCCGACGGTGCTCGGCGCCGAGGAGGCCGGACAGGTGGTGATGGAGCAGGCATTGCGCGATGTCGGTCTGGCGCCGCGGGACGTCTGGCTGGACGCCGACGCGCTGCGTGCCGATCCGGGGTCCTCGCCGTTCTCGTGGGATGTCTCGGCCAAGCGCAACGTGGTGGCGACGTGGGAGGCGGCCGCTGAGGGCGGGCGGTCGCTGATCCTCAACGGGCACGTCGACGTGGTGCCGCCGGCGGCGGCGGAGTTGTGGTCCTCACCGCCGTTTGTCCCGCGCCGGGACGGCGACTGGCTGTACGGACGGGGGGCGGGTGACATGAAGGCGGGGCTGGTGGCGATCGCCGGGGCGGTCCGCGGGCTGCGCAGCCTGGGGGTGGCGCCGTGCGCGGACGTGCACCTGCGGTCGGTGGTGGAGGAGGAGTGCACGGGCAACGGGGCGTTGCAGTGCCTGCTGTCGGGTCCGGTGGCCGACGGGTGCGTGATCGCGGAGCCCCATCCTGAATACATCACGACCTCGCAGGTCGGGGTGCTGTGGGCGCATGTCGATATCGTCGGCCGTCCCGCCCACGCGGCGGTGGCGAGCGCCGCCGGGTTCAACGCCATCGATGCCGCGTCGACCGTGTCGCTGGCGCTTAGCCGTCTGCCGCTTCAGTTTGGTTGCCCAACGGCCGATAACTGCTCTCGTCGGCGCGGGCAGACGACAGACCACTCTCTCCTGCCATGCGCTATCTCAAGACGACCGAAGCAGCGACTCTGCTCAACGTTGCGCCCAGCACCTTGCGGGTGTGGGAGCGGCGGTTCGGTTTCCCGCTGCCGCAGCGGTCCCCGGGGGGCCACCGGTGGTACACCCACGGCGAGGTGGTGGCGCTGCACGAGGCTTTGCGGGGAGGCCTTTCGATCTCCACTGCGGTCGTGCGAGCCCAGGCGAATCTGGCCGCGGACGCAAGTTCGCTCGTCCGCGCGCTACTCGCCTACGATCGGGATGGCGCTGATCGTGCGATTGAGACCACGCTCGCGCTTCGCTCGGTCGAGCGGTCTGTCGTGGACGTCCTACTGCCCAGCCTCGAGCAGATCGTCGGCCGGTATGGATCTGATTCGGCTGCGTGGGCGTTCTCGGCGCGCTGGGCGGCTGAATGGTTGGCCCGAGCCCGGCGACTAGCGCCGGCGCCGGCCAGTCGCATATCGATCGTGCTCGGGCACGCATCGCGGGACGAGCTCGATCTCGAGGCTTACTACATTGGCGCGCTCGAGCTCTTCTGCGAGCGCGCGGGGGTCATGGTCCTGACCCTCCCCGCACGAGTGCTGCACGGGGTTGGGGCCGCCGTCGAGGTGCGCCGGCCCGACCTCGTCGTCCTGGCCGGACGCCAGCTGGACGACGCCACCATCGCCCGGTGGGTGAGCGTGCTGGGGCGATCACTCGGCTCGGTCCCACTCGCGATTTACCGCCCTCGGTTGAACCTCGTGTGCGGCACCGTCCTACCTCCAGGGCCGAGCGAGGCGCAGCTTCGCATCGTGGAAATCGCCGATGATGCCGACCCCGCGGGGCTCTCGCAGCTCGCACGGGCCGGGTGAGGCGCTCAGCCGGACCCGGCGGGGTGACAGGCGTGGCCTGACGGAGGCACGTCGAGTGCCGGATTGCGGTCGAAGAATCCGACCGGCTTGAGCCAGAACGACACGACGTCCACCGACATGATCGGCCATTCCTCGGGCCGGGTGATGTGGTTTATCCCGAAGACGTACCACAGGACCACGTCGGTGTCCTCGATCGACCGGTTCTGCGCCGTCCACACCGGCAGCCCGCGATCGTCGCGACTCTGGACGACGAACTCGCCGCACGGCCACCGCTCCTGCTCGTCAAACGGCGTCACCCATAGGGTGTGGCCGATCACCTGAGCCCGGCGGATGACCGGCGACTGCGGATCGAGCATCGGCGGCAGCGACGCGCCGGGGACGAGTTTGTAGCCGACCGGCGTGCCAAGCCGGTTGCTGACGCGCTGGTTGACGACCTTCCAGGCGCGCTGGGTGTGCCAGTTATAGTCCTGGATCCCCTCGGACTCGGTGCGCAGCGGCGTGCTCGTCTGGCGCAGCGCGAGACCGTGCGGGTTGTCGGGGCCGATCGGGAGCGCCTCGGACTCGGTGACGTGCACGGTGTTGGCCTCGCCGTCGATGTCGAGGTCGAGCCGCGCGACGATGAAGTGCTGGTGAAACGGTGCGTACGTGCGGTCGTCGACGACCGTGCCGTACGCCGGCTGCTCGCCCTCGGTGAACCGGGTCGTGACCATGATCCCGGTCGCGCGCACCTCGGCCTCGATGTTGCCGTCCTGGTAAAAGCGCCAATAGATGAGGTACTCGTAATTGGCGACGGTGACATGGGAGGAGATGACCAGCCGTCGTTGGCGCCGCGTCTCCGCGCCGAGGTGGGAGTCGACGTGCTTCCACAGGACGGCGTTGTCCTCCTCGTGGATGCACACCGCGTTGCTGATCGTGTACGGCTCGCCGCGCGAGTTGTGCAAGACGGCGTCGAGGTAACTGATCTCACCGAGGCAGTCACACCCCAGCTCCAGCGACGTCGTCATGAACCCGAGCCCCCACTCGCCGATGTCGAACGCCGTCCGCCGGTAGTGCTCGTTGGACGGGTCGCGATAGGGCACGATCATTTCCGCGAACGACATCCGGTGCGCTACCGGGCGCGCCCGCCCGTCGTCGTCGTAGGCGATGGTGTGGAGGGTGAGCCCCTCGCGGTAGTTGAAGCCGACTCGCACTGACCATTTTTGCCAGCGCACCAAGTTGCCGTCCAGCTGCAACGACGAGCCCTCGGGCTGGACGATCTCCAGCGGCTTGATGTCCTCGCGCAGCCGCAGCCCGGGCACGAGCCCGGGCACGTACTCGCCCATCGTCTCGGGCTCGGGGACCGAGTGGTCATCTTCGACCTCGAGCAACTCCATGCGGTTGAGGTCGACGATCAGGTGCAGGCCCGAAACCGGGTTGGCGTACGGGTTCGAGCTCGGGTCCGTGCGGTACCACACGTCCGCCCATCCCAGCCGGCGTCCCGCGTACTCCTCGGGGAGCAGGTGCGCGCCGTACGCCCAGGTGTCGACGAGCACGAGCTCCATGTCGGTGATCCCGCGCCGGCGTAGCGCCTCGATGACCCGCGGGTCGCGTCGGAGCGCCGCATCGGCTTCGTAGTACTCGTCGTTGGTCATGTTCGGCTGGCCGTCGGGCTCGAGCCGCCAGCTCACGACACGATCCTCGGTCAGCGACACGAGCCCCTGGTAGACGGCCCCGCCGTCGGGGTCCCAGCACACGACGCGCGCGGCGCGGTCGATTGGATCTCCGTCGGTGTACGCGCGCACCGTTGCCTTGGACGGCTCCCGCAGCTCGATCGACGCAAACCGCCACCGGTCGCCGACCTCGCGGTCACGACGCGCGACGGCGACCGTCGCCCGGATCTCGTCGCCGGTCAGTGGATCCAGCGGATGGGCGGTCATGCGCGGCGGTCCTCTCTCGTCCCAAGGCCGGCTTCGATCTCCGGCGTGTCCCAGGTCCGCGCGCACCATATCCGACGCCGCAGCCGCCGGTGCTCGCCGGCCGCACGTCACTCCGCTCGTCGTCATCGAGGGCGAAGCGCGTGAATGAGATCTCTCTAACCGCCTGCTTACTTCGAGCTTACGCCGGCCAGCCAATACTGGCACGGTGAGCGCTGACGTCGTGTCGATGCGCCGGCGTCGGGGGGTTGAGTGGCGCCGGGCCGAGTTCGTTCTCGTGCTGCTGGGATTCCTCGGCTTCCTCACGCTACCTATACGGATCAAGACGGTCTACGCCGGGCTGCCGGCGCATCCACTGTTTATCCACGTCCCAGTGGTGCTGATCCCGATCAGCGTGCTCGGCGCGATCGCGTGCGTGGCAAGACCGGCCTGGCTCGAGCGCTACGGGGTATTGCTCTCGGTCACCGCGATCGTTGCCATGTCCTCGACCTTCCTGGCGATGCAAGCCGGGGCCGCGCTGCGAGGTGCGCTGAACCTTCAGGGCACGGCCGCGAGCCTCATCCAACGGCACTCCCACGCGGCGCACATCCTGGCGGTCGTGTTCGTGCTGTTCACGGCCGCGCTGATTCTCACGTTCGCCGCCCAGCGGATCTCGGGCGGGATGCCGACCGGACTGGCCATCGCCGATCGTCTCCTATCCCCGCGAATCAGCCTCGTGGCGCTTCGCGTGCTTCTAGTCGTCCTCGCGTTGGTGTCGGCGTACCTGGTGTTCAAGGTCGGCGATCTCGGCGCCAAGGCGGTGTGGGCCGGGAGGTTGCAGCACTCCCCCACGGGCTGACTCCCGTCCGAGAGCGGGCCGGGGTCGAACCGCCTCCAGCGAGGACTCGTAGGGGACGGCTACTCGGTCAAGCCCTCGAACGGTGAGCCAAGCAGGAGCACGTCGACCTCCTGATGAAACCGCCAGAGACCCGCAGCCTCGTCGCGACAGTCGCGCAGGTGGGCGCCGAGGTGCGGAGCCGTCATCATCTCCTGGAGCGAGACGGAATCGTCAAAGGCACATCGCTGAAGGTAGCCTTCGACCGTCATCGCGTCCTCCAGCGGTGTGATGTGGTCATAGGACAGGCGGACCACATGAGGGTCGGCGCCGCAGATACGCAGCGCCTCGGCAAGATCCTCTGACGCGGCGTACAACGTGCCCTGGCCGCCGCGGAGGTCCTCGAGGAAATGTCGGTAGAAGCGAAGGTAGTGGCCGTCGCGGCTGCCCTGCGCGATGAGCAGCGCGCCACCGGGTGCGAGTGCGGCGAGCATGCGTGCGGTCGCCGCACGGACCGCGTCAAGCGAGAGGGAGTAGAGCGCGTGGGTGGCCCAGACGACGTCGAATGGTCCGACGGCGTCGTCGAGCTCCTCTACGAGGGTTTCGTGGCGAGCGGCCCCGACGAACGGGCGGCGAAGCGCTCGCGCTGCTTCCAGCAGCGAGAAGGGAGACGGGTCGAGCAGGTCGTAGTCGATCTGCAGCTCACCGGACAAGGCGCCAATACCACCGAACTCTTGCAGCGCCTCCGGGAACTTTCCTGAGCCGCAGGCGACATCAAGCAGCGTGATACGTGGGCGCCCGCCGGCGACGCGGCGTAGCCATACGGAATGGTTGATGAAGCCTCGAGCCAGACGCTCGTAATCCCGGCGCGCGAGCTCGTAGAAGGCGTCCATTTCGGCCCGGCTCTCCTCGCTCCAGTGGGCCAGGCTGCGGGCGGCGGTATCCACGGTCCTGAGTCTAGGCTCAGACGAATCACATGCAGAGGAGGTTTTTTGCAGGGATTTCGTGGCCCTTGGTCAGCGCCCGTGAACGGTCGCAATGCCATCGTCGTTCATGGGGTTAGACTTCGTTTCTCGTGCCGGGCGAGCGGCTCGGCGAAAGTTGTGCCGGCGTTCGTAGTGGTTGCTCCTGCACCTCCCACGTTTCGCAGCACACGAGCTCCTGAGAGGGAATGCATGGCAACCGGAACGGTTAAGTGGTTCAGCGACGAGAAGGGCTACGGGTTCATCACGCCTGATGAGGCCGGCAAGGACTTGTTCGTCCATCACTCCGCGATCGCGGGCAGCGGGTTCAAGTCGCTGGCCGAGGGCGCGAAGGTGTCGTTTGACACCGAGCAGGGCCAGAAGGGCCCGGCGGCTGCGAACGTTCAGGTGATATAGCCCCCAGGTGGTCCATCGCGACGGGATCGGGTAGCTGCGCCCTGTGTCGGTGGTGAGCCTAGATCCCTTGCTCAGGCCGCGGCTGCGGGGTGTTCTGCATCAGTGGGCCTTCGTGGCGTCGCTGGCGACCGGAGTCTGTTTGGTCCTGGCGGCCGGGTCCGGGCGCGCTCGGGTCGCGGTCGGGGTGTATGCCCTGAGCGTCGCCGCCCTGTTCGGTACCAGCGCGCTCTATCACCGCGTCGACTGGCGAAGCATGGGCGCTCGCAGCTGGATGCGCCGGCTGGATCACACGATGATCTTCGTGCTGATAGCCGGTACCTACACGCCGTTTGCGCTGCTCGTGCTCCACGGCACGGCGGGCGCGGTGATCCTCATCACCGTCTGGTCCGCGGCGCTTGCCGGCGCAGTGTTCAAGCTGGTCTGGATTCACGCCCCGGGATGGCTCGGCGTCGCCGTGTACATCTCGATCGGCTGGGTCGCCGTCGCCGCGCTCCCTGAGCTGTTGGAGCGTCTCGGGATCGCCGCGGTCGCGGCGTTGGCGCTTGGCGGGATCCTGTACAGCGTCGGCGGGGTGATCTACGCCCGCAAGCGGCCCGACCCGTCGCCGCGAGTGTTCGGCTACCACGAGGTCTTCCATCTGCTGGTGATCGCCGCCGCGGCGTTGCAGTACGCGGTCGTAGCCTTCTGGATCGTGTAGCCGGACCTGCTACCTTCGAGCGAGCGGTCGGCATCCGTCGGCCGCGAGGCAGCTTGCTTGGGTTCCGCTCGCAGCGGTTCGGGTCAGCCGTCGCCTCCCGAATCGTCCGCGGCCCTCTGTGCGTGCCGCCAAGGAGTTGTACATGTCCACAGACTCATTCCCTGGCCTCGGTGTCTCGCGCGCCGTGACCAGTGCACTTTCCGCAGCCGGAATCACGAAGCCGTTTGCGATTCAGCGCGTCGTGATCGGCGATGCCATCGCCGGGCGGGACGTGATCGCGAAGTCTCCCACCGGATCGGGCAAGACGCTCGCGTTCGGGATTCCCCTGGTCGAGCGGATCCGCGCGGAGGATCCTCGCCCGGCGGCACTCGTGCTCGCGCCGACCCGCGAGCTGGCCACGCAGATCGTGGAGGACCTTCGCGACATCGCGCACTCGCGCGCGCTGCGGGTCACGGCCGTCTACGGTGGCGTCGGCCTGGTCAAGCAGGCCAAGGAGGCCGCGACATCGCACGTGCTGGTGGCGACGCCCGGGCGGCTCGAGGATCTGCTGGCACGCGGATCGTTCACTCTCGAGAACGTTCGGATGCTCGTCCTCGACGAAGCCGACCGGATGCTGGACATGGGCTTTCGGCCGGCGATCGACCGGATCGTCCGCGCATGCCCCCAAGCCCGTCAGACGCTGTTGTTCTCCGCAACGCTCGACGGCGAGGCTGGACGCATCGCCAGGATCTATACGCGCGATCCGGCCGAACATCGTCACGGCCCGGCGACCCGGCGCGCGAACGCGGAGATCGAGCACAGGTTCGTCGAGGTTGCGCACGAGCACCGCGTCGAGGCACTTGTTCGGGAGCTTGAGCGCGATCGCGACCTCACGCTCGTGTTCGTCAGAACCAAGCATGGGGCGGACCGGCTGGTCAAGCGTCTCAAGGCTCGGGGCGTCAGCGCTGTCGCGATGCACGGCGACAAGTCACAGCGCCAGCGCGAACGCGCACTCGCGCAGTTTGAGTCCGGAGCGGTCGACACGCTCGTCGCGACGGACGTCGCCGCGCGGGGGATCGATGTGGAGCGGATCTCGCACGTGATCAACTTCGACCCGCCCGCCGACAGCGAAACCTACGTGCATCGGATCGGCCGCACCGGCCGCGCCGGTCGCAAAGGCACCGGGGTCACGCTGCTTTCACCCGAGCAACACCGCGACGTCACCAAGCTCGCCGGGCAACTCGGGCTCGAGCACGGCCTCGGTCGGGAAAACCCGCGGAGCAGGACGACGGAATTCGGGACCGGTGCCGGGCCCCACCGCCGCGCTCCGCGTCGCAGCCGACGGCGCGGGCGACCTGCCGCTCGCACCTAGAGCTCCGCAGCGCCAGGGCGGCCGTTCAGGGCAGTCGCCCCGACCACCGAGTCGAGCTCACGGCCGCGAGCAGGACAAACGCAAGTCCGCCGATCGCGAAATCCGACGTGACGTCGCGCTTGCGGGTCACGCTGCCGAGCTGGTGCCCCAGCTGCTTGTAGATCGAACTCAACGTGTCAGCGCTCTGGGCGTTGAACGACCGGCCGCCTGAGAGCTGCGCGATCTGTTGCATCAGCTGGGGATCGGGAGGGACCGCCACCGCCGATCCGAACGGGCCGGCACCCGGTAGCGTGCCGCCGGGGGTGCCAAGCGCAACGGTGTCGATCGGGATCCTGTCGTGGGCCGCCTCGCGCGCGACGGTCGTTACGTCGATGCCGGTGTTGGCGGCGCCGTCGGACAGCAGCACGATCGCGGACGGGGGATGTTTCGCGTCCCCGCCGTGGAGGAGCTGGAGTGCGAGCTGGAGCGCGTCGCCGGTGTCGGTTGCTCCGTTGGCGGTCTGGCCGTCGATGATCGCCCGTGCGAGCCCGTGGTTGGCGCTCGGCGCCTGCACGGCGTCCGGCGAGCTCCCGAAGGCGACCGCGCCGACGAGTGCCTGCGCCGGCAGCTGGTCGATGAACGTGTTGGCGGCGCGCTCGGCGGCGGCCAGCCGGGTGGGTTCGACGTCGGTGGCGGCCATCGAGCCGGAGTGGTCGGTGACGAGCATCACCGACGCTCGGTCGACCGGTGCGCTGTAGGAGACACGCGGGCGGGCGAGCGCCAGGGCGAGGGCGGCGATAGCCGCCAGCGCAAACGCCGCCGGTACATGGCGGCGCCACGATCGGCCGCCGGCCGCCGCGAGCCGCAGCGTCGACACCGCCGGGAACCGGACCGCGTACCGTCTCGCGCGTCGCCGTGCGGCGATCGCTCCCAAGATGGCGATCGGAATGAGCGCGAGCGCACCCAGCCACAGGGGCGAGGCGAAGTTCATCGCAGGTGTCGCCCCAAGGCCAGCAGCCAGTCTTGATCGGTCGCCAGCGTCACCTGGTCGACGCGCAGGCGGCGGAGCTCGCGGGCCAGCGTTTCGCGACGCTGTCGCTCGAGCTCGGCGAAGCGCTCGCGCACTCGCCGGTTGGAAGTGTCGACCTCGACCCGCGCTCCCGTCTCGGGGTCGACCAGGGCCAGGTGACCGACTGCCGGCACCTCGGCTTCGCGCGGATCGATGATCTCCACCGCGAGCACGGAATGGCGCAGTCGCAGAGATCCAAGGGTCCGGTGCCAGTCACGCTGGTCGCGAAAGTCGCTGATGGTGACGACGAGCCCGGGCTGGCGTGCCATCCGGGCCACGCGGCGGAGCGCGTCGGCGAGGCCTCCCACGTCCTGCTGGCCATCTGGCGCCACGCCCTCGGCGAGCATGCGCTGCAAGGCGACGATCCCGGGCTTGGCGCCGCGGGGCGGAAGGATGCGCGGGGCGGAAGCGCCGAACGCCACGAGACCGACGCTCCCGGCTCGCCGTACGCCGAGGCGACCGAACACGAGTGCCACTCCCTCCGCGACGTCCGCCTTCAGCCGGCGGGCGGTGCCGAACGCCATCGACGGCGAGACGTCGAGCACGATCCAGGTCGTGAGCGAGCGTTCGGGCACGTGCAAGCGAACGTGTGGCTGTCCGGTCCGGGCCGTCGCCGCCGCGTCGATGTAGCGCACGTCGTCACCGATCTCGTAGGGGCGGAGCTGCGCGAGCTCGACGCCGACCCCGACGCCGGCGGCACGCCGGTCGCCTGGAAGCATCCGGGCGATGAGGCGGGTGACCGCGACATCGAGGGCCTCGATCAGGGGCCTCGGAAGCGGCCCCGGACCCTGTCGCGCCGCGGGTGGCTCGAGCAGCGACTGGCTCACGGTGCCCGCACCGCCCTCGGCGACTCCTGGATCAGGTCCTCGGTGCCAGGTTCGGGGACGGCGGTCAGAACGCGCTCGAGCAAGTGGTCGGCGGTCACGCCGTCACTGAGCGCGTCGTAGGACAACACCATGCGGTGCCGGAGCACGTCGGCCGCCAGGTCGCGCACGTCGGCGGGCATGACATGACCGCGGCCGCGCAGGAGCGCGAGCACCCGCGCCGCCGACACGAGGCCGATCGGGCCGCGCGGGCTGGCGCCGAACTCGATCATCGGAGCGATGTCGGAAAGCCCGCAGCCCTCCGGATGACGGGTCGCGTCCGCGAGCGCCACGGCATAGCCAATCGTCTCGCGGTCGACGAGCACGGTTTGTGCCGCGACCGCGTACCGGCGCAGATCGGCGAGCGCCAACACCTCATGCACGTCCGCAGGCGCGGCCAGGCTACGCCCCACGACGGCCGCTTCCTCGCCGGTGCTTGGATAGTCGACGAGGATCTTCATCAGGAACCGGTCGAGCTGGGCTTCGGGGAGGGGGTAGGTGCCTTCGGACTCAATCGGGTTCTGCGTGGCCATCACGATGAACGGCAGCGGCACCTCAAAGGTGGTCCCCCCGATCGTCACCTGCTGCTCCTGCATCACCTCGAGCAGCGCCGACTGGACCTTCGCGGGCGCACGATTGATCTCGTCGGCCAGGAGGAAGTTGCAGAACACGGGCCCGAGTTCCGTCTCGAAGCCGCCCGTGTCCGGCCGGTACACGCGCGTGCCGACGAGGTCGGCCGGGACCAGGTCGGGGGTGAACTGGATCCGGCTGTAAGAGCCGCCGAGTACCGCAGCCAGTGTCTTGACAGTGAGCGTCTTGGCCAGCCCAGGAACCCCCTCAAGCAGCACGTGGCCGCCGGCGAGCAGGCTGATCAGCAAGCGCTCGAGCATTGCGTCCTGCCCCACGATGACGCGCTTGATCTCATGCAGGGCCTCGCCCAGTGCGGCGCGCGCCTCGCCGCGCAGCTCCTGCGCATTGTCGATGTCAGTCATGTTTCCTCCTTAGTCAGCGGGCCGCGAGGCCGAAGGCCTCGTCGGTGCGGCCCGCGTTATCGATGCGGGCCGCGAGGCCGAAGGCGTCGTCGGTGCGGCCCGCGAAATCATTCAAACCAGCCGTCCGAACCACACGAGCGAGGCGACACCGCCGAGCAGCAGCAACACCAGCCCGCCGCCGGCGAAGCTGGCGGTCATTTCGTGCTTGACCTTCTTGTGTCCGAGTTCAGCGCCGAGGCGCTCGTAAATGGTGTCCAGCCCCTTTGCGTCGGTCGCGGTGAACGCCTGGCCGTGAGAGACGTGGGCGATCTCGGCGAGTTGCTGCGGGTTGGGCGGCACGGGCACCGTCACCGTGTGCGTTCCGCGTTTCTCGGTGACGGTTCCGTTCGGCGTCCCGAGCTCGACGGTATAGATGGGAATGTGCTTGGCGGCGGCCTGCTGAGCTGCCGTGATCGGGTCTGAACCGACGTCGGAGGCGCCGTCCGAGAGCAGGAGGATCGCGGCCGGCGGCTGCTTGCCGCCCTGGCGGGGTTCGGCGGCGAGCGTGGAAAGGGCGGTGCGGAGTGCGTCGCCGATCGCTGTGCCTCCGGTCACCCTCAGCTGAGCGAGCGCTGAGTGCACGAGCGCGTGATCGGTGGTCGGGGACTGCAGCAGCGTCACCTTCGTGTTGAACTCGAGCAACCCGACCCGGACCGAGCCCGGGACGCTCGCGAGAAAGCGATCGGCCGCGCGCTCGGCCGCCAGCAGCCTCGACGGGACCACATCGGTCGCGGCCATCGAGCCGCTGGTGTCATTGGCCAGCATGATCGAGGCCGAGTCGACGGTCCGGGCGAGCGTTCTCTGTGGGCGGGCGGCGGCCACGATCAACAAGATGAGTGCGAGTAGGAAGGCGAGCATCGGGACGTGCCGGCGCCAGCGAGGACGCCGCGGGGCGACCGACGGGGCGAGGGTGGGGGCGACGAATGCCGAGGCGGCCCGGGCGCGCCGGCGCTGGTGGCTGAAATACCACTTGACCAGCAGCGGGATCGCCAGCAGGGCGACCAGGACGACCGGGTGCGCGAAGCTCATGGGTAGCCGGCGGGCCGAGTCGCGAACGTGACCTGGGCCAGATAGGTGACGCCTCCGCGCGCGATTTGCAGAACCACGTGGTCGCCGGCGTGCTTTCCGGAGATGGCCGAGACGAACTCGGACACGGTGGCGACCGAGTGACCGTCGACCCGGGTGATCACATCGCCCGGCTGCACGCCCGCGACGAGCGCTGGACTGCGGGGCGCCACGCCGACGACGATGGGGCCGCCAAACGGAGAGTTGTACAAGTCGATGCCGAGCCAGCGCTGGTACCCGCTCGCCACGGTCGCCTGACTGCTGGTGCCCCCGTTGAGCGCCGAGTCGACCGCGTACGCCGCGCCCACGCCGAGCAGCGTCAAGAGCCCGATCATGACGGCGACCCGAACCCGGCGGCGGCCGGCGAACCACCACCTCGGCCGCAGTCGCAGACGCGTGCGGATGGCGCGCAGCCAGGCCCGGAGCCGAGCCGCCGCGGAGGGACCGGAGCGGGGCGGTGGGGGGGCAGGCTCGGTCTCACGTCCGGCCCGGGCCCGTCGCGCGCCCAGCTCGCGGCCGTGGGCCGAGGACTCCTCACGCCACTCGCCAGACCACAGATGCCGAGGTGCGCCCATTTGTGAGCTCGAAACTACGAAGCGTTAATGAGACTCAGCTAAGAAGGCGTGTGGGACCGCCGTGGAGAGGGCCCGCGTCGTTTTGCGGCGGTGACGGCGTTGGCGTCGCGGGTGGGTCAGCTGCCGAGAACCGACGCGCTTGCCGGCTGTTCGACCCGCGGGCCCTCGACTCGCGGCGCCGCCGGCGCGCTCGCCCGCGCGGCGCGCCGGGTAGGTAGCCAGGCGATGAGTCCGCCGAGACAGGGCACCCAGATCGAGATCGCGTGGTAGACGAGCACGGCGCCGACCGAGGCAGCGGGGGAGAACCCATACAGGACCAGGGCGCCGGCGAGCCCTGAGTCGAGGACGCCGATTCCGGCCGGCATGGGGATCATCGTCGCCAGGTAGCCAACGAAGTAGGCCAGCGCCAGCGCGAGCACGCCGAGTGGATGGCCGGTCGCGCGGCAAGCGGCCCAGAGCGCGGCCATGTCCAGCCAGAGGAAGCCGGCCGCGCCGAGCAGGCGCCAGTGCGGCGCGAACATGGAGTCGCGGGCGCCTTCCAGGGACTCGACAAGAGCACGCACCGGGCCGTGCACCACCTTCGGGCCCCGCGTCCCGAGGCGACGGCCAAGCAGCATCGCGGCCGTCGCCGAGCCGATCACAAACAGCGAGACCAGTATCGGAATGCCCGCGTGCTCGAGGTCGTGCGGGCCGCGACCGATGCCAACCAGGAGCAACGCCCCGGCGACACCGTTGACCGCGAACCCGAACAGGGTCAAGAAGCACAGCAGCGCGCCGCAGCGCTCGACCAGACCGCGCACGCCCGTGTGCTGATGATGCAGGAGCAAGCCGGTAGCCGCCGCGGATGAGAAATTGCCGCCTGGCAGCAGCGCTCCGGCGCCCATGGCGATCCACGCCACACGGCGGCCCACGGGCCGCGAGGCCTCCGGAAAGAAGCGCCGGAACACCACCACGTAGCTCAGGCACGAGGCAAACTCGAACCCCACAGCCGCGGCCACCCACCAGGGATTCATGTCGGCGACCGTGTCCAGCACCTGGCTCGGCGGCGCCACCAACAAGAGCGCGCCGATCGACGCCAACCCGATGGCCAAGGTCGCGAACCTGCGAGCCGTTCGCCCAGTTCCTGCCCGAGGCCGGGCGGGAGCGCTCTGGTCAGCGTTCACGCGGCCCAGTCTGACCGATCTGGTATTGAGTTTGCGTCAGGGCTGTGCGTGGGCCGCTTTGGGCCAGAGCAGGCAATACGATGAAGGCCATTGCCCGTTTCGCCCTGTAGGAGGAGCGATGCCTGGACTTTCTGGTCGTATCTCGACGCTGACCAAGGCGAAGATTTCGCACTTGCTCGACCATGCCGAGGATCCCGCGGAGACGCTCGATTACGCCTATGAGCGTCAGCTTGAGGATCTGCAGAATGTGAAGAAGGGGATCGCGGACGTCGTCACGGCCAAGAAGCGGCTCCAGCTGCAGGAGGAGGATCTAAAGCAGCAGGCGGACAAGCTGGATGGCCAGGCGCGCCAGGCGATTTCAGCCGGAAAGGAGGACCTCGCCCGCGCGGCGCTCGAGCGCAAGCAGCTGATCGTTCAGGAGACGAGCTCGCTCGAGCAGCAGGTCACGGAGCTCGAGTCAGAGCAGGACAAGTTGACCACGGCCGAGAAGCAGCTTCAGGCCAAGATCGAGCAGTTCCGTACCAAGAAGGAGGTCATCAAGGCGCAGTACTCGGCGGCCGAGGCGCAGGTTCACATCTCCGAGGCGGCCACCGGAGTGGGGGACGAGATGGCCGATGTCGGCGCTGCGATGCAGCGGGCAATCGACAAGACCGACCAGATGGAGGCGCGGGCGTCGGCGGTCCAGGAGCTGCAAGCGGCCGGCACCTTCGATGATCTGACCGCCTTGGGGCCTCCGCAGGACGATGTCGATCGCCAGCTCGACCAGCTCGGCGCGAAGAGCGCTGTCGATGACGAGCTCGCCCAGCTCAAGGGCGAGCTTGGAGCTGGAGCGGCGGCGCCCGGGCTCCCGGCCGGCGAGCCGCCCGCAGCGGGGAGTTAGAGCCAGAATTCAATCGTTGATGTCGAGCACCGGCGTGATGTCCGGCAGCTGCTGACCCTGCTCGGCGTGCTCGTTGGGCACGACGGCGGTGCCGAGAGCGAAGAACTCGATGACGTGGCTGCCCCAGCCGTGGTTGTTCTCGTGCAGCTTGACCTCGACGATGCCGAGGACGCCGTCGCCGATCGCCTCGGCCTCCTTCTGCATGCGCTCCATCGCGAGCTCGCGGGCGTCGTACAGGGCTTGGGTGTACTGCTCGAGCTCGACGTTCTGACCGGTCTGACGCATCGATTGCATCATCCCTCGGTGGGCGACGTGGTAGACGCAGCTGCCCATCACCAGGCCGACGGGCCGCTTGCCGGTCTGCATGAGCGTCCAGAACGCCTGGCCGGAAAGGTCGCTGGTGAACGGGCGACCGTTGGGCGCGCGGTGGACCTTGCCACCCTTGTGCTTGATCGCGGTCCCGATCGCGATGAACTCAGCCATGTCCGCGCCCCACTCGTAGCGCCCGATATCGAGACGGACGCCCACGATCCCATCGGCTCCCAGCTGATCGGCCTCTTCCTCCATCCGCGTCATCGCCAGCTCGCGAGCGGAGTACATGGCCTGGCTGAGCACGCCCATCTCCTGGCTGGCCTTCCAGCTCGATTGCTGAAAGCCGATGTGGTAGATGCTCGAGCCGACGACGAGGCCCACCGGCTCAAAGCCTGCCTTCTCCACACACAGGTACTCGTTGACCGAGAGGTCGGAGGTGAACAGCCCGCGGGCGTTCATCTGAAGGCGCTCGCTGGCGTGCTCGGCTAGGCCCTCTGTGCTCGTTGGGTCATAACTCGACATCAGAGGATCTCCTGACGTGGTGATGGTGGTCGTTCATGGAAGCGACTCGTCTTGAGGAAGCGACTCGTCGTGAGGGTCACTGGTCGCCCAGGTTGATCGACATGACCGGCACGCCGAGGGGGGCGGGGTGGGGCTCATGCGCGCCGAGTCGAATCGCCGTGCCCATGACGTGCATCGAGATGATGAAGAAGTGGTGGGTGTAGCCGGCGCTCTCGTACTCGTGGTGATCGATGTCGTGCTCGAGGGTGGAGATGACCATGTCGTTGGCCCCCGCGGCCACGCCTTGACGCCGTACCTCGTCCATCGCCAGGCGGCGGGCGGCGTAAACGCCCTGGGTCACCTCAGTCATCTCCTGGTTGCCCCACCAGGACCCCATCATCTGGTTGGCCCACGGGCTCAGGCCCACGCACACGACCGACGTGTGACCGATCACGCCGAGCGTCTCGGCGCCGATCCGCCGGAGCTTGTCGACGTCCTGGCCCGAGAGTGCGCACATCCGCGGTCCCGACCGAGGTGAGCGCTCGCCCGGAGCGAGCGTCGTCTCACGCACGGCGGTGCCGAAGACCGCGTACTCGACGTTGCCCGGCTCACCCAGGAAAGCGCTGGTGTTCATCTCGATCCCGATCACCGCATCGGCCCCGGCGAACTGCGCCTCCTGGCGCAGCCGGTCAAACGAACGCTCGCGTGAGAGGTTCCAGGGCGCTGCGAAGGAGGGCATCTCCTGGAGTCCGCCCCCGTACGCCGACCAGCCGTAGTTCTGCCAGCCGTGCTGTACCACGGAGGAGCCCATGACCTGGGCGAGCGGAACCAGACCGGACGCCTGCGCGACCGCGTACTCCTTGGCGCTCAGGTCACTGGTGAATACCGATGCCCGTCGGCTGGAGAGCGCCTGCAGACGCTGTTCGGCGCCAAGCGGGATCCCGCCTTGGCGAATGCGTTCGAGATCGACCGCCGCCGCCTCGCGCTCGGCCTCGGTGAGCGGGACCGTCCGTTTTCCGAACAGACGCAACAGGGCACATCTTTGCACAGCGGGAATCGGACGCCGGAGCGTCGCCGACACAGCTACACTCGCAGCGATAGGTCGGGCGCGTGCGCCCGACGAAAGTAGTGCCCGCGTTCGTAGTAGTTGCCCTCAGCACCTTCCGCGTTTCGCAGCACAAAAACCTTCCCGGGAGGGAAAGATGGCAACTGGAACCGTAAAGTGGTTCAGCGACGAGAAGGGCTTTGGGTTCATCACGCCTGATGACCAGAGCAAGGACCTCTTCGTTCATCATTCGTCGATCGCCGGCAACGGCTTCAAGTCGCTCGCCGAAGGCGCGAAGGTGGAGTACGACGCCGAGCAGGGCCCCAAGGGCCCGGCTGCCAAGAACGTCCGGACGATCTGAGCAGATAACAGTGGTGCGTCGGGCGGGGCAGCTCCCGTGGGCTGCCCCGCCGGCGCGTCAGCAGCTGCTCTTGTAGACGTACTGGCTGTTCGAGGCCAGATTGCTGCGGGTGAGCACCGCGAGGCCCGTCAGGATCGACTGGGTCGGCTTGCCGGTGAGGGCGTTGACCGCCTGCTCAACGCCATCGACGCCCTCCTGGTAGGGCTCCTGCGCGATCAGCGCCTGGACGATGCCACTCTTCAGATCCGCGACCTGGGTCGGGTCGGCGTCGTAGCCGACGATCTTGATCTTGCTGGCCGCGTGTGCGGTCGTCAGACCCGTGTCGACGCCCTGGGCGACGAGCACGTTGGTCGCAAAGACGCCTGACAGATCGGGGTGAGCGGCGTACACCGCGGTGATCGCCTGCGCCGCCTTGGCCGGGTTATCGCCCACGTACTGCGTGGCCAGTGGCTTGATGTTCGGGTACTTCTTGATCTCTTGAAGGAACCCCTGGATCCGTGCCTCGGTCGTGGAAACCCCGGCTTGCTCGTTCATGACGATTACGGAGCCCTTGTCGCCAATCAGCTTGGCCAGCTCATCCGCCGCCTTGGCGCCGCCCTCGATGTTGTTCGACGAGATCGAGGCGGCCGCGATCGACGGATCGCTCACCGTCGTGTCGACCTGGATCACCTTGATGCCGGCGCTCTTCATCTGTTGCATCGGGGCGATCAGCGCATGGGTGTCGGTGGGCGCGATCAACACCGCTCCCGGGTGCTGCGCCGTGATCGCGTCGACGATCGGGATCTGCTCGGGCGCGGCGAAGTCGGCCGGGCCCTGGACATTTATCGAGTAACCGAGCTTGGCCGCCTCGGCCTTGGCCCCGCACCCCATCGTCACATAGAAGTTGTCGGCCTTCGTGCCCTGGATCAGCGCCAGCGATTTGCTGCCCGAACTCGAGCTGCTGGCGGGGGCGGCGGGGCTCGAGCTGGAACTGGCGCTCGAGGCCGATCCGGCCGAGCTCGAACTCGAGCTCGAGCCGCACCCGGCGACCGTGACCGCGGCGATCACCGCGAGCAAGGGAAGAACTCTTCGTCGCATGCATCCTCCTCCATCTGCGGCCGCCACGGCTGTGTATCGAGTATCCGGTGACGGCGTGTTTGCGCTGTAAGGGATCACGGTCGTAACCTCGCGCGCCGGCGGAGCTGGTCGAAGTACACGGCGGCGATGAGGATCGCTCCGATGACTACCTCCTGCCAGAACGATTGAACGTTCATGATCACCAGCCCGCTCGCGAGAACGACCGGGATGAATACCCCCACTACGGTTCCGAACATCGTCCCCCTGCCGCCGAACAGGCTTGTCCCCCCGATGACCACGGCCGCGATCGCGGTGAGGTTGTCCGTGGTGTGCCCTGAGATCGTGGTCGTCGTGAAATAGGCGAGGCTGAGGACGCCACCCAGTCCCGACAGCAGCCCCGCCAGTGCGTACACCTTGATCAGGTGCCAGTTGATATTGATGCCGGCCCGCCTCGCCGCTTCGGGGTTGGAGCCGAGCGCGTACGTGTAGCGGCCGAACCGGGTCAAATGAAGAAGCAGCCCGAACACGATCGTCACCAGGGCCGCGATCAGCACCAGCCACGGGATCGGCCCGACCTGCCCGCTTCCGATCGTCGTGCCGAGCTTCGTGGGAATGCCGGCGACGTCCACGCCACCAGTGATCACATCGGCCAGGCCGAGTGCCATCCCGAACGTACCCAGGGTGACGATCAGCGGTGGAAGTCCCAGCAGCGCGATCAGTGACCCATTGATCACGCCCCAGGCCAGCCCGACGAGCAGCCCCACCGCCACCCCGACGAGGATCGGCCCCCAGCCCGCTGTCGCCGCGTGTGCCGCGCCCCCGCCGACAGCGATCATCACCTTCGCGGCCAGCACTCCGGAGATCACGAGGACCGACCCAACCGAGAGATCGATCCCGGCGGTGATGATCACGAAGGTCATCCCGACCGCCAGCATCATCGTCACCGCGGCATTGATGAAGATCGTCTTGATGTCGAAGCTGGAGAGAAAGGCACTGGGCCGCAACACGCCGAAGACCGCGACGATCACGACCAGGGCCAGGAAGATCCACAGCGGGCTGGTCGAGGAGAGCAAGGTCGCCGACACGCGCTGCCGAAGGGTCGGCGGCGCGGAGTGGTCTTGGGTCACGAGCGGCTGCGCGCTCATGTCGGCCTGCTCGGGCGGCTCGTTCTGCACCGAGCTCACCGCTCGTCCTCGTTCTGCAGCGCGCCGGTCATCGCAGCCACGAGTGACTCGAGCGTCGCCTCCTCGCGAGGGAACGTCGCCACCCGGCGCCCGAGGCGAAGCACCTGGATTCGATCCGCCACCTCCAGCACCTGCGGCATGTTGTGGCTGACCAGCACCACCGCCAATCCGCGGTCGCGCACCCGCCGTACCACGTCGAGCACGCGCTCGCTCTGAACCACCCCAAGCGCCGCCGTCGGCTCATCCATGATGATCACCTTGCTCGCCCAGACGGCGGCCCGCGCCACCGCGACGCCCTGTCGCTGCCCGCCCGATAGGTAGGCCACGGCCGCCGAGGGATCCCTGATCCCGACGCCGAGCTCGGTGAACGTGTGCAGCGTCTGCTCGCGCATGGCGCGCTTGTCCAGCACGCCGAGCTTCCCCAGCACCCCGCTTCGCACCGGCTCGCGGCCGAGGTACACATTCGCCGCTCCGTCCAGATCGGGCGCGAGGGCGAGATCCTGGTACACCGTCTCGATCCCCAACCGCTGGGCCGCGGAGGGCGAGCCGATGTGCACCGGGTGGCCCTCGAACAGGATCTTGCCGCCATCGGGCTGCCCCACCCCGGAGAGGATCTTGATCAGCGTGCTCTTGCCCGCGCCGTTATCGCCGATCAGCGCTACCACCTCGCCCGCATACGCGCTGAAATTGGCCCCGCGAAGCGCCTCGACGTGGCCGTAGGTCTTGCTGATCGCGCGGGCCTCGAGGATCGGCTCGGGTGCTTCGGAGAAGCCTGGGTTGCTGCTCACCAAGTACCCGCTCCGGCGTCCGGTGCCGGCGGCAGGCAACGGATCAGTTGGGCATGGCCGTCGAGCGTCGTGGGTCCGGCCGCGTGCGGGATGAGCGCCGTCCCACCGGCATGCAGATCAAGCGGATCCGCCGATTCGCTCCACACCTTCAGCCAGCCGTCGAGCACGACCAGGCTCGAGAACGACTGATCCAGCTGCACCGGCTCGCCTTCAAGCGTGATCCGCTGAGCCCGAAAATATGGCGCTGCGAAAGGAGGCAGGAGGTCGGTGATGGGGTTCGCCGGCACCCCGGCGCCATCGCCAACCAGCAGGGCCTCCGTTTTCGTCGGCCCCAGTTCCGCGGCGCCGAGGATGCGCTCCCAGCCCTGACCCAGGTGCTCGCTTCCGTCATTGATGCCGAAGCGCTCCCATTCGAGCAGGACCGACAGATCGGTGGGCTCCTGGAGTTCGACGAGCAGGATGCCCGGCCCGATCGCGTGGATCGTCCCGGCCGGAACGAACAGCGCCGAGCCCGGCTGTACGGCAACCTCGTTCATCGCGGCGAGCATCGCCGGCACGTCCTGCTCGCGAACCCAGCGCAGCATCGTGGAGCGCTGCACCGGAGCCCTTAGCCCCAGGTGCACCACCGCGTCCGGCTCGGCGGACACGATGATCCACGACTCAGTCTTGCCGAAGGCGAGGCCCAGCTCCTGGCGGGCAAAGGCCCGGCCGGGGTGAAAGTGCACGGGAAGCCGCTCACCCGCGTCGAGCAGTTTCACGAGCAGCGCGGGATTCGACCCCCAGCGTTGGACGTGCTCGGGACCGAGGAACCCGGCCGGATCCCCTGCGATCGCGTCCCGCAGGTAACCGCCGTCGGACAGGCGACTCAGGCCCTCGCGGTCAGAGCCGAGCGACGTCGTCGTCGATCCGACCCAATCCTCTGGTTGGTGCTCGGCGTGGTCCGAGGTGCCGCGGAGCCGATCGATCCGCGCGCCGCCCCGGTAGAAGCGAGCGAGCTGATTGGGGGCGAGCACGACCGGAGCTGGGGGTCGGTACCCGCTGCGACTGTCGGCGCGGGCAGCGCCCTGAGAAGCGTGGTCCTCATCCGGCCCGCGACGCGCGGCACCGGACGGCGTTCCGGCGGTACTGCGCACAGTGTCTCTTCCTCCCTCCGGCACTCGGCCTGGGCACACTATTTGACAACGTTGTCTATGTCAACACTCTGCTGGTTAGGGAAACGTTGTCATCGCGGTGGACGTCGGAGTATGCTGGCGTTACACATCACGCTGATGAGGGGTCGCGAAACCAATCACGGAAGGTCGGGGCGGGCAACGATGGTCGACGTTGCCCGGGCCGCCGGCGTCAGCCTCAAGACCGTCTCGCGCGTCATCAACGGCGAGCCCGGGGTCAGGTCGGCCACGACCGAAAGGGTGCTGGAGGCGGCGACGTCGTTGCGCTACGAGCGCAACGACCTGGCGGCCAGCCTCCGGCACGGGGCGCGATCGTTCACGCTCGGTCTGGTCATCGAGGACGTCGCGAACCCGTTCTACTCCGCGATCGCGCAGGCGGTCGAAGAGAGCGCACGCGAACGCTCGAGCCTGCTGATCACGGCCTCGGCTCGTGAGGATCCGCTGCGCGAACGCGAGCTGGTGATGGCCTTGCTGCGCCGGCGCGTTGACGCGCTGCTCGTGGTTCCGGCGGGCACCGACCACCGCTACATCCGCGACGCGGGCTTCTCGACCAAGACCGTGTTTCTGGACCGGCCACCGGCCAAGACCAAGGCGGACACCGTGCTGGCTGAGAACGCGGCCGGGGCTAGGCGCGGCGTCGAGCACCTGCTCGGCAGCGGCCACACGCGCATTGCCTTTGTCGGCGACGACATCCGCCTGTTTACCGCTCGCGAGCGCCTAGCCGGTTACCGTCGCGCTCTGCGCCGGGCCGGAATCGAGATCGACGAGCAGCTCGTGTCGGTCGCGAATGGCACCTCGGCCGCGGCCAAACAGGCGACGCTGGACCTGATGGCGCTTCCGCCGGCGCGGCGCCCGACGGCGGTCTTCGCCGGAAACAACCGCTGCACGGTCGGGGCGCTGCACGCGCTCGACGGTCGGCGCAACCGCGTGGCGCTGGTCGGCTTCGACGACTTTGAGCTCGCCGATCTGCTCCGTGTCACCGTCGTCCGTGCCGACCCCTATCGGATCGGCCAGCTGGGTGCCGAATTGGCCTTCGATCACATCGACGCCGGGGAGGAGGAGCCCCAGCGTGTGATCGTCCCTGCGGAGCTCGTCCCGCGGGGCTCGGGTGAAATAGGCCCCTGAGCTCGCGGCTTGTGTTAACCGCCAACGTTCCCGATTGACAACCTTGTCATCGTCAGCTATAAGCCCCGGCTGACAACGTTATCATTTTCTCGGCGGGGGCCGTCTCTGTCGGTGTGCTCGATTCGTCCATCGGGCACCGCTAAGAGACCGGTCCGGCTCCCGCACGCTTGAGGAGGAGGGGAAGCGGTGAGAGGCAAGCTTTCAAGCCGGTTCGTTCGCGGTCTTGCGATGCTGATCCTGGGCGGAGCGTGCGCCCTCGGGGTGGTGGCCATGCCGGCGCTGGCTGGCACGTCGAACTCGACCCCGACTCCGACCTCGACGGCACCCGGTGCCACCACGCCAACGCCCCGATCCCCGGTGGCGACGGGGGTGAGCACCGCGCCGTCCAAAACCGCGGCCCCAGGCGCCAAGCCATTCGGCGGGTTTCTGCACCCGGACTGCGTGAACACCCTCACCGGGCGTCCCACGCACTGCGCCAGGCCCGTACCCGCCGCGCAGCGACCCGCGGGGACGCGCAACCGCAGCATGGTCACGAGCGCGCCCGCGGTCGGGAACCTGGCGAGCATCGTCGACACGCGGACCTGGACGTCCGGCGGCGGCAACACCTTCCCCGGCGCCGATGTTCCCTTCGGGATGGTGCAGTGGAGCCCGGACACGATGCCCACGTACAACGCGGGCGGCGGATACGACTACTCCGACACCAAGCTTTGGGGCTACAGCCTGACTCACGTGTCCGGGCCCGGTTGCGGCGCGGCGGGCGATGTGCCCATGGTGCCGACGACCGGAGCGCTTCCCCCCGGCGATCCGGATCAGATCACGACCCCATTCAGCCACACCGGCGAGGTGGCGCAGGCCGGTTACTACGCCGCGCAGAGCGACGCTCCGAACACGATCACCTCGCAATTCACCGCCACCCCGCACAGCTCGATGGCGCGCTTCACGTATCCGGCCACGAGCCAGGCCGACTTCGTGATCAAGCTGATGGCCAGCCAGAACGGGGACTACGGCGACAGCGCGCAGGTCGTCGGTAATGACGAGGTCCAGGGATCCGACACCAGCGGCTACTTCTGCGGTGAGGCCAACAACGACGGGCAGACCCAGCTGTACACGGTGCACTTCGACATCGTCTTCGACCATCCGTTCACCGCCTCGAAGGTGATCACCAACTCCGGTCAGACCGACCCCGCCGGCGTGGAGCTGACGTTCGATACGACCAAGGACCAGGTGATCCAGGCCAAGGTCGGAATCTCCTACGTGAGCGCGGCCAACGCCAAGCAGAATTGGCAGACCGAGAATCCGGGCTGGAACTTCGACTCGGTGCGCCGGCATGCCCAGGGCACCTGGGATCACCTGCTGAGCAAGATCCAGGTGTCGGGGGGCAGCTACGCCCAGACGCAGGAGTTCTACAGCCTCCTCTACAAGGACTTCCTGCAGCCGAACATCACCAGCGACGTGAACGGGCAGTTCATGGGCGCCGACATGAAGGTGGACACCCTGGCGCCCGGGCAGAAGAACCAGTACGGCATGTACTCGGGCTGGGACATCTACCACTCGCTCTCTCAGTTGCAGGCGATGCTCGACCCGCACCCTGCCGGCGACATGGTGCAATCACAGCTCAACTACTACAGCGAGGACAAGCTGCTGCAGCAGTGGGGCTACGACAACCTGAACAACTACGTGATGGTCGGAGACCCGGAGGACTCGATCCTCACCGATTACTACACCTTCGGCGCACACAACTTCAACACGAAGGATGCGCTGGCCGACATGCTCGCGCAGGCCACGACGGTCAACGACGTGCGACCCGGCGAGGCGCTCGAGCAGCAGTACGGATACCTGCCCGAGGACGGTACGTACGGCTGTTGCAATGCGCATGGGTTCATGTCGACCCTGCTCGAGTACGACAGCCAGGACCTG
Source organism: Solirubrobacteraceae bacterium (assembly GCA_035504535.1). Classification (GTDB taxonomy): domain Bacteria; phylum Actinomycetota; class Thermoleophilia; order Solirubrobacterales; family Solirubrobacteraceae; genus Palsa-465. Next base: position 60,572 of record DATJRS010000007.1, read on the forward strand.
GCGCTGGCCCAGTTCGCCAGTGACATGGGCGACCGTTCCGACGCGGCGATGCTCACGCGCCGCGCGAACAACTGGGAGAACCTGTTCGACCCCGACAACGACCTGCTCACCTCGCGACTCGCGGATGGTCAGTTTGAGCCGGGTGTGACCCCGACGTTCACCGGAACGTTCCCGACCGACGGTGAGCCATACGTCGAGGGAGACCCGTACGAGTACCTGTGGGACGTCCCGAACGACTACTCGGCGCTGTTCTCGCTGCTCGGCGGCGAGGCCAAGGTCCGGCCGATGCTCGAGCAGTACTTGTCCCAGCCGAACGGCTACGGGATGTACGGGGAGATCACGAACGAGTTCGACGAGGGCGAGCAGTTCGCGCCCGACTACGCCGGCGATCCGGCGGACACTCAGAAGGTGGTAAACGACATCCGGAACAACGTCTACCTCCCCGGCCCGGACGGCCTGGCGAACAACGACGACCTGGGCGCCGAGAGCTCGCAGTTCATCTGGGAGATGCTCGGCATGTACCCGGAGAACTCGGGGCACGGCACGCTCGTGTTCGCAAGCCCCGGATTCCCGAGGGAGACGATCCACCTTGGCAACGGCAACGCGATCAACATCACGGCTCCGGGTGCGTCCCCGACCGCCTTCTACGTGAGGAATCTGAGGCTGGACGGCGCGCCCTACAACAAGCTGTGGGTCGACTACAGCACGCTTGCCCGCGGCGCATCGCTGAACTGGACGGTGGGCACCACGCCGACCTCGTGGGGGTCCTCGGCGGCGGATGCGCCGCCGTCCTACACGGCGGGCCTGCGGCCGATGGTCGGCTATCTGTCCGATCAAAGCGTGACGATCGCCCCGGGCTCGAGCTCGACGGTCCAGGTCGGAGCGCAGAACGCGACCGCCAACGGCCAGGACGTGCACGTCGACGTCTCGAGTCCGGCCGGGAGCGGCCTCAGCGCAACGCCTGAGAGCGGCTCGATCTCGGTGCCGCCCAACGGGAGGAGCACGCTGCCGATATCCGTGAGCGCGAGCTCGTCGGCTCCATTGGGCTTCAACTGGGTGACGGCCACGATCACGATGCCGGGCGGCGCAACCGAGACCGTCAAGCTGGAGGTCCTGGTCGCCTATCCGGGCAGCCTGCTGGCCGCGTTCAACAACGCGGGGATCTCCAACGACACCGACGTCGGGCAGGCCAACTTCGACGGTGGCGGGACGAGCTACTCGGCCCAGGCACTTGCGGCCCAGGGCTGGACGCCGGGCGCCACGAAGATGGCAGGCGGCGTCAACTTCACCTGGCCGCAGTCCACTCCGGGGTGGCCGGACAACGCGATCGCCCAGGGGCAGACGATCACCGTGAACGCGCCGTCCGGAACCCAGACCCTGGCGTTCCTGGGGTCGGCGACGAACGGTCCGAGCGAAGGGGTGGTGACTGAGCATTACTCCGACGGCTCAACCGCGCAGTACTGGCTCGGCTTGAGCGACTGGACCCTGAACGCCGGGAGCTCGCAGCCGTCCTACGGCAACCAGACGGCGATCAAGCTGAGCTACCGTAACTGCTCGTACTGCTCCCCAGCGCAGCAGAGCGTGGCGACGTATGTGTTCTACGCGGCCGTCCCGGTGCAGGCCGGCAAGACGCTCACGAGCGTCACGTTGCCGAGCGGAGCGACGATGGGCGAACTGCACGTGTTCTCCATCGGCACCTCAACCTCGGCGATCACCGGTCCGGTGGCGAACTCGGTGACGCCCGCGGTCGCGGCCGCCGGCGCGCAGGTGACGATCAACGGCTCCGGGTTCGGCGCCAGCCAGGGCTCCGGCTACGTCGAGTTCACCGACAACGGGATGAGTTGGGGTGGATCAGGCCAGACCGCGCTGAAGATCGACAGCTGGAGCGACACTGCGGTCTCGTTCACGGTGCCGGCCTCGGTGTACCCGGGCTCGCCCGCGTCGGCGACCGTGGTCACCGGCACCGGGTCCGTGTCCGACAGCCCGGCGTTGGAGATCACGCCGACCTCGAACCCGAGTGACTACTACGACGACACCGGCACCTCGCCGGACACCGACACGAGCTGCGCCAACTACGACGGTGTTGGCTACAGCTACTCGGCCAGCGCGCTGGCCGCCGCCGGGTTCAGTCCCGGGGCCACCGTCAAGGCCGATGGCTTGTCGTTCACCTGGACGAGCGGGAAGCCCTGCTCCCCGGACAACATCCTGGCCGCCGGGCAGACGATGCTCCTCAGCGGTCCGGCTGGGGCGAACACGCTCGGCCTACTCGAGTCATCGACCGACGGCGGGACGCAGGGAACGATCACGATCAACTACACGGATGGCACCTCGTCGACGGCGACGGTCAGCTCGAGCGACTGGGCGGCCGGGCCGGGTACGACGGAAACCGCGGCCGCGACGCTGGCCTACCGCAACATGGTCTCGGGCGGCTCGCAGTCGCTGACCGTGTACGTGTACGCGACCACGGTGCCGGTGGACCCGAACAAGACCGTGCAGTCGATCACGCTCCCCGACGTAAGCAACACGACGAGCGGGGGAGCGACGTCGATGCACATCTGGTCCGTCAGCCTGGGTACGACGTAATGATTTATTGAAGCTATGCCGCCTGGGCTTCGGCCTGGCTCATCCAGGTCGCGTACATCGAGGCGTAGCGACCGCCACGCGCGACGAGCTGCGCATGCGTCCCGATCTCGATGATCCGGCCGCCGTCGACGACCACGATCCGATCCGCCTTCATCGCCGTCGTCAGCCGGTGGGCGATCAGGACCGCGGTGCGGGCCTCGAGCAGCACGTCGAGCGCGGCCTCGATCTTCGTCTCGGAGGCGAGGTCGAGATTCGAGGTCGCCTCGTCGAGCACCAGCACTCGTGGGTGGGCGAGGAACGCCCGGGCGAGCGCGATGAGCTGACGCTCGCCGCTCGAGAGTGACTGACCGCGCTCGTGGACGATCGTGTCGAGCCCCTCCGGCATCCGCTCGACGACGTCGGTGAGCCCAACGGCCCGGACCGCCTCCCAGATCTGATCGTCGGAGATTTGGCCCCCACCCGCCCAGGCGAACGCGATGTTGTACCGGAGGCTGCCGGCGAACAGAAACGGCTCCTGGGGCACGACGCCGAGCTGGCGGCGCAGCGAGTCGACGGTCACATGGCTGATGTCGTGGCCATCGATGAGGACTCGGCCCTCGGTCGGGTCGTAGAAGCGCGTGATGAGTTTCGCGAGCGTCGATTTGCCCGCGCCGGTCTCGCCGACGAACGCGACCGTCTCGCCGGCGCGGATCCGCAGGTCGATGTCGTGAACGACGGGAGCGCTCGGGTCGTATCCGAAGGTCACGTGGTCGAAGGTGATCTCGCCCTCGATCGGCGGCAGCTCCGTTGCGTCCGGAGCCTCCGGGGTGCTCGGGCGGATCGCGAACAGCGTCCGCAGCTTCGAGATCGAAGCGGTCCCCTGTTGGAAGGTGTTGTACTGGGCGACGAGCAGCTGGATCGGCGCGAAGAACCGGTTCAGGTACAGGAAGAACGCCACCAGCGCCCCGATCGACAGCTGGTGCTCCACCACCATGTTGCCGCCGATGGCGAGCAGCGCGCCCTGGCCGAGGTAACCGAGCATCGTCGTCCCCGGGCCGTAGATCGCGTTGATCCGGGCGGTGTAGTTGTTGGCGTCTCGGTACTCGCCGACGACGTTGCGATGCTGGACGATGTTGAACCGCTGGCGATTGTTGACCGCGACCGTGCGGGCGCCGTGCAGGCTCTCCGACAGGTCGGCGAGCACGTTCGCGATCCCATCCCGGACCCGGTCATAGCCGCGCTCGGACGCTGCCCTGAACCACAGCGACCCCACCGTCAGCGCGGGAACGATCAGGGCGAGCGTGATCAGGGTCAGCTTCACGTCCATCGTGAACAGGATGATCGTGATCACCACCATCGTCAGCGCCTGAACGGCGAGCTGTGCAAGGCCGTCCTGCAGCAGCTGCTGGAGGTTCTCGATGTCACTCGTCATGCGCGTCATGATCACGCCGGACTGCTCGTCGGTGTAGTAGTTGAGCCCGAGCCGCTGAAGGTGAGTGAACACGCGAACCCGCAGGTCGTTCATCACCCGCGCCGCGAGCCTGCCGGTCACCTTGGCCTGCAGGCGCTGGGCGAGCGCGGTGATCGCGATCGCAATCAGGAACAGCCCCGCGACCAGGGCGACTACGGCGAAGCTCTTATGCGCGCCAGTCATGCCCTTGTCGATTCCGATGTCGATCAGCTTCGGCCCGGCCTGGTTGGTGACGCTGACGATCGCCACCAGCAGGGCCGCCGCGGCACCGAGGTGCCAGTGGCGGAAGATCAGGCCCCGGAGGGTGAGCCTAGTGCCGCTGTCGTCGTCCTCGCGATAGGTGAACCGGGCCGTGGGCTCGCCGTGGTCGGGCTCCTGGTCGAGGAGGAGGTCGACGCCCTTCTGGAGCTCGGGCGGGATGCCGGCGAACGGCAGTCCGCCGCCGGGGGCGGCTGCCGCGCGTGAACCTCCGGTTCGCCCGAACGCGCCGCCGCTTACGTTCGCGGCACCGCCAAAGCCGCCGAAGCTCATTGGCCGCGCTCCCACGGATCGGCGTGCTCGTGCAGCTGGCGCTCCTCCTCCTCGGCCTGGGCGAGCACCTCGACGTACACCGGATTCGTCTGGAGCAGCTCGTCGTGCGTGCCGTCGGCGACGATCCGGCCTCCGTCGAGCAGCAGCACGCGGTCGGCGAGGCCGATCGTTGACAGGCGGTGCGCGACGACCAGGGTCGTGCGGCCCTTCATCAGCACGCGCAACGCCTCGTGGATCTTCTGCTCGACCTCGACGTCCACCGCGCTGGTCGCGTCGTCCAGGATCAGGATCGGCGGGTTCAGCAGCAGCGTGCGAGCGATCGCAATTCGCTGGCGCTGCCCTCCGGACAGCGTGTAGCCGCGCTCGCCGACGACCGTGTCATAGCCGTCGGGCAGCGAGTTGATGAACCCCTCGGCATCCGCCGCGCGCGCCGCGTCCTGCACCTCGGCGATCGATGCGTCGGGGCGGCCGTAGGCGATGTTCTCGCGAATCGAGGCGGTGAATAGATAGGGCTCATCGAGCGCGACGCCGATGTGCGCCCGCAGGCTGGCTACGGTCAGCTCCCGGACGTCGTGGCCGTCGACCTTGACCGAGCCCGAGCGGACGTCATAAAAGCGGGGCAAGAGGCGTGAGATGGTCGTCTTACCGCTCGCGGTCCTCCCGACCAGGGCGACTGTCTCGCCGGGCTTGATGTGCACCGATACGTCGGACAACACGGTGGGCCCGTCGCCGTAGGCGAACTCGACGTGCTCGAAGCGGACGTCGCCCTTGGAATCGACGAGATCGATCGCGCCGGGCTCATCGACGATCTCGGGCTGCTCGTCGAGGATCTGGTAGATGCGCCCGGCCGACGCCTTGGCCCGCTGGCCGAGCATGATCAGCATCCCGAGCAGCTGGAACGGCGCCTGGAGCATGACGATGTAGGCGCTGAAGGCGAGGATAGCGCCCACCTTCAGATCGTCGTGGATCACGAGCCAGCCGCCGAACAGCAACACCAGCGCGAGTCCGAGCTGCGGCAGGTTCTGCACCGTCGGGGTGAAACGTGCGCGAATGTCGGCGTCCTTGATGTAGGCCCACTTGAGCCGGTCGGCGGCCTGTGCCAGGGTGCGCAACTCGCGCGGCTCGGCGACGAACGACTTCACCACCCGCACGCCGTTGATGTTCTCATCGACGATCGTCGCCACCTCGGCCAGGCGCGACTGGATCAGCCACGACACCGGGAAGATCTCCCGGCGCATCCGGACACTCGAGAAGTACACCAGTGGCGTCGTCGACATGGCCACGAACGCCAGTGGCACGTTGATCGACAGCATGTAGGCGAACGCCACCAGCGCGACCGCGCACTGAACGAGGATCGAGGGGCCGAACGTGAGGTACATCTGCACCGAGCGGATATCCGAGTTCGCGCGCGAGATCAGCTGCCCGGACTGCACGCGGTCGTAAAAGCCGAAGGACATCTTCGAGAGGTGCTCGTAGATGATGTTGCGCAGGTCGAACTCCATCGCGTACGCGGTGCGGAGCAGAAACAGCCGGGAGATGAAGGCAGAGATCCCGGCCGCCACCGCCAGCACGAGCACGAGGGTCACGTAGTGCGACAGTGGCACCGCGTGTCGCTGTAGGGAGTTGCTGATCGCGTCGTTGAGCAGGTTGGGGATCTGGACCTGGAGAAGCAGGGCAACGAAGGAAAGGGTCAGCGCCGTGAACAGCGTCTTCTTGTGAGACATGACGACCGGCCAGGCACGCCCGATCCACGACTTGCTCTTGTCGGGATCGATCTTCGCCCGGGGCGGGCGGTAACGCGACTCGACCCCGATGGGAACGAAGGCGGTTGGTGTGCCGGGGAGCGTGGGGCGGCGCTCAGCGGTCGTCGCGCTCACGCCGCGGCCCCTTGGTGGCGAGTCCCGGCTCGGGGAGCGCCGGCTCGGCGCGCGGTGCGATAGCGATCGAGCGCCTCTCGCCAAGGCTCAAGTCCCTCGAATGGCGCCGTCGCGCCATCCGGCCGGTAGTCGGCGATGTCGCGCAGGCGGCGGTCGATCTCGGCGTCCGCCGCCGCGAGCAGACGGCGGCCCTCGCTCGTCATCTCCAGGCCGACACGACGCCGATCGTCCTCGTCGTGTTGGCGGGTCACCAGCTGCCGGGATGCGAGCCCGTCGATCACCCCGGTAACGCTCGGCCGGCTCACCGCGAGCTTTTCCGCGAGCGCCGACGCGGCCTCCGGCCCCTCCGCGAGCAGCGCCAGCACGCGGTACTGGGACAGAGTGAGGTCCACGGTGGCGGCGGCCAGTTCGACCTGACGCGCGAGCCGGGCGATCACGTGACCGGGCTGGGAGCCCGCCGGTGCGTCAAGCCCCGGAGGAGCAACGGACCCGCGAGGGGACCGCGGAGATAGTTCGGCAGCCACACCGTTAGGGTAGCGAACTAATTGATCATCTATGCGGGCGGGTCGGGGTCGGAGCGCAGCCTCGACCACAACCCGGCGTCGGCACGTCGATCCTGTTTGACGTGAATCGAACGCATGACGCCTTCCCGGTGATAGCCGCAGCGCTCCGCCACGCGCTCGGATGCCGCGTTCTGCACGTCGATGATCAGGTAGATGCGATGCGCGCCGCGCTCGTCGAAGGCCCAGCGCGTGAGCTTGCTCAGGATCGCACTCGCCACGCCACGACCTCGGGCGGCTCGCGCGACGATGTAGCCGAGCTCCATTTCGCCGGCCGTCGCGTCCATGTGGGGCGCCAGAGCGAGCCCGAGGAACCGACCCTCGCCGCTGACTGCTGCGAATCCCTCCCGGGTACCGTCGAGGCGCCCGGTGTCGTAGCGAGCCATCCAGGCATGGGCGAAACCGTCCGGGGCCGGCTCCGGAACCCTGGTGAACCTCAGGACCTCAGGGTCCGTTACCAGCTCGGTGACGTCCCTGAGCCACCGCTCGTCCAATGGCTCGAACCGGATGTGGATGGGAGCATCGTCCGACATCTCGCAAGAATGATGCTTGATGGCGGGCCAGTCCATTGATCCCTTCACGTTCGACCGCGCGAACGTGGTCCAGAAGGCGTTGCGGCGCGTCGCCGGCAGCGGGCCGGGGTCGTGGCTGTTTGCCCGCGTCTTGCACCGGATCGACCGGCCGGTCTATCGACTCACCGGCGGGCGGCATACCTTTGCCAATTTGCTCTCGGGAATCCCTGTCGTGATGCTCACCACTACCGGGGCCCGGAGTGGACAGCCGCGCACGGTTCCGGTGCTCGGACTCCCGACCGCCGAGGGTCTCGCCGTGATCGCATCCAACTTCGGACAGCGGCGGCACCCGGCGTGGTATTACAACCTGCGCGCCAATCCCGAAGGCTCGGTCGCGGTCGACGGCCGATCATGGCGCTTCCGCGCGGTGGAGGCGAAGGGAGACCGGCGCCGCCGGATATGGGATGAAGGCTTGCGGGTCTATCCCGGCTGGTCGCAGTACGAGCGGCGCGCGACCAACCGGCGGATTGCGGTGTTCGTGCTCGACCCGGTATAGGCGCGTCAGGCCGGATACGGCGTGCTAGCGGAGACCGCTGAGCAGGTCCTTGGCAACCGCGCGTGGCACGCCCATCAACGTGAGTCCCCCGACGCGTTTCTTATGAGTCGGCGGGTAACCATCGCTGCCCTCCCAGAGGACGTAGCACTGGTTGCCGATCTTGTGCGCGATGGCGACACCGTTGGCTATCCGGCATTGCTGCTGATGCGTGTCGGCGTAAGTGCTCCACGTCCACGCACCCCATCGTGCGCCCTTGACCACGGTCGAGATGTCCGCCGTGAAGCAGCGAAGCGGAGCCGAACGCGGCTCGGTCACGGTCAGGTTCCCGTAGTAGCGCCCGCTGGCGGCGTAGATCATCGCGGACGACTCAGCCCTGGTCGCGGGCCGGTGCGCCGACGCCATCGCCGGCCAGAAGAGCGCCGCGAGCAGCGCCGTGCCTATCAAGGCCCCGCATCTACCGCTCCGGTGTAGTTGCCCTTTCACCCACACTCCCAGGGTCGTTTGCCGGCGGCATGCTATCGGCCGCGCCGGGGGGCTCTCCTGGAGCCCGGGGTCAGTCCCCTTTATTTCCGCAGGCGTTGTCGGCCGCTTGGAAGCTCGGCGACTGCGGGTTCACCGTCGAAGGGAACGTGAATCCGCCGCCCGGGAGCGGGTCGGGGAAGTTGGTCACGCCATGCGACCGCATGCATTCGGCGTATCTGAGTTGGTGTGCCGGACTGGTCGGCGGCTTCGCTCGCGCGATCTCCGCCTGGGCGCTCCTGCACATCGCCTGGGCGCTCCGGAACGCCGGCGAGCGCTTATCGACGTTGCCGACGGTCGAGCCCTCACCATTCGGTGTCGGGTCGCGAAAGTTCGGCACGCCGTGCGAGCGCATGCACTCGGCAAACTTGACCGCCGCTGCCACCGGGGTCGAGCTTGCGCCCGTCGTGTGCGTTGACCCTCCCGACGATCCGCAGGCGGCGATCGCCAGCGCGCAACCGGTGAGCGCCAGCGCGATCACGCGACGGCGGCGGGCGCAGTGAGGTGTGTCGCTCGGGTGCGGTTGGCGCAATGTCATGCCCAGAGGGTTGGCCGCGCCTTAGTCTGGTGCGCGCCGCGTAACACGGTCGTAACGCCGCCGAGGCGGCCTCCGGCACCAGACTGGGCCCAACCCGCTCGGGTCGTTCAGTGCGGTCCGTTGACGGCTTGGGCGACGTTGGCCGACCGGGACTCGTGGTTACGTGCGGGTCAGGGAAGTTGCTGGGGCCGTGCTCGCGCATGCACGACGCGTACCTGTACGCCGCGGCCGCCGGGTTGTTGGACGCGCTGCTCGTCGTGCTCGTGGTCGGACTGGGCGATGACCCGCAAGCGCCGGCGAGCAGCGCGATGGGCATGACGTCAAGTGATCGGATGGCTCGAGATCGGATGCCGTCGTTTTAGCGAGGAGTTGGTGCCAGCACCGTGACAAGTCCTGTACCGCGCTGTCACTGTCCATTGCCTTCGATGCTTGGAGGACGGGGAGTCGAGCTCAGAGGGCCGGCTGCTGGGATCACGATCTCGCCGAACGATTGGGTCGAACCATCTGAGTACTGCCGAGCCGTGATCGCCGCCGCGATCGCGTCTCGCTGGTCCTGATTGGTCCGCTCAGGGACGGAGGCGAGGCCGAGCGTCGTCAATCCCCGACGAGTCCAGGCTGAACGGCTCTCGGAGCCTCGCCTTCCCAGCCACCGGGTCCAGGACGCCGTCGGGAAGACCTCGATCACCTCGGCTCGGGCCGACTCGAGCGCGCCGTAGAGCCTCAGCCCCTCGACGATCCAGCCGTAGTAGTTGCTGGTCTCAACCGCCGACGCATCGGGCGTCCAGCGGATCCCGCAGACCTGCTTCGCGACCGCCCGCTCACATTCGCGTGAGGTGTCGCCAGGAGAGGCGCAGCTACGTGGGCTGTCTATTCCAACCACGAGCGGGCTCACGTCACAGTGTGTTACAAGGCCTGGTAATAGACGAGCTCTCTGGGGAGGGCCGGCGAGTTGGCCGCGAACAGATACAGCGTGACGACGAGCACCTGTCCGTTACCGTCGGGCGCGGGAAGCACCGCGACGACAGGGTTGGCGACCGAGCCGGAGATCGTCTGCGCGTCCGAACTCAGTGTCAGTGGGTAGAGCTGCCCGGTGGCGGTGTCCTCGAGGATCACACGCCAGCTCCCGAAGTCACCAAATATGGACTGTCCTTCGTAGATTCGCCACCGACCCTCTGCGAAGCTGAACTGGCGCCAGTCCCCGTGGTTTCCGGACAGCCCCTGCCGATCGAGAGCGAGGTCCAGCGGTTTCAAGGGGTGCGCCGTCCAGCGCGTGAAATCGACGAGCGTCCCAATCGCCTCGCGGTCCGGTCCGCGCCCCCCTCTCGCCTCGGTCTCGTAGTGGAAGCCGATGTGGATGACTGACCGCGCAAGACCGTGGTGCCAGGTGATGGAGAGGATCGTGGGGGTCCCGTCGTTGAACCGGGAGAACGTCTGCGGCAAGTCCCGCTGCGCGGCGAAATGGCCCGTCTGGAGTGCGGCCAGCGACCTGTAGTACCGCACTCGAACGATGTTGCCCAGGTTCGGGATCGCCTTCTCGTACGCGAGCAGGAAGCCGCCGGTGCCGGGGATGGCGTGAAGCGTCGGCATGCTCGCCCCGAACGGGTCCAGGACTGTGATCCGCGTCCAGTGGATCAGGTCCGAAGACTGCGCGAGGCTGATCCTGAATTGCCCTGTATGCGAGCCGAACTGCGTGTGGTAGACGCCGAGATACCCGCCGGCCGGATCGGCGATCGGGTCGAGCACGTCCATCGACTCGCCGAGGTTGTCGGTCGTCCCGTAGGACACCTGGCCGCTGCCGGCACAGGGGACGTTCTCGATCAGCTCCTCGAGCTGCGTGACGGCGGTCAGTGCCTGCGGCGGGGCGTCGGCAGCCGGCGCCGGCGTCGGGCACGTCTGCGGGCCGGTCGGTCCTGCCGCCGCCTCGGCCGATCCCGGCCACATCGCCAACACCCCAAGGAGCGAGAAAATTGCCAGCCACGGGCGCCGTCTTCCATGCCGCGCTCTCAACCGGACGAGCATACCCAACCCGGCCCGCGATGATCCGAGGGCGTACCCTTCGCCGGCCGGTTTGCCTTTCGACCAACAGGAGCGAGAGATGGGACTACGGGACAAGCTCACGGGGCTCCGAGACCAGGCACAGGAAGCCGTCGCGGAACACAAGGAGCAGATCCAGGATGCGATGGAGACGGCCGGCGCAGCTGTCGACCGCAAGACCCACGGCAAGTACACCGACAAGATCGCCAAGTACGGGCAGAAGGCAAGCGACGCGGTCGAGAACTTCAGCGGACAGGCGTCCGAGGAGCCCGGCGCGGGCGAGCATCCGGGCGCGCCGGGAACCGAGAACTCTTAGCCGGCGGCCGTCGCCGCGCGGTCACTGTCACACAGGCCGAGCTGCGCGCGCACGGCGGGCGGGAGCGAGGTCATCGGACACCTCGCGCCCGCGGTGTCGAGCACCATCCGCCAAACGCCCGCGACGCGGTGGAAGATCGCCGTGACGTACACGCCGTAGCGCCAGCACGGGCTGGCACGATTCAGGCGGACGGCCGCGTAGGCGGGATCGGCAGCGGCGATGGTGACGCTCAGACAGGCACGCGGATATCGATACGCCGCCGCGACGCCGACTGGTCCAGGGTTGCTCGCCTGTGCTGCCTGCGCTCCAGGGCGCGGAGGAGCGGTCGCTGTGACCTGGGTCGCCACGACTCCGACGACCGCCGCCGCGAAGAGCGCGACCGCCACCACCGCTGCGACGGGTGCCACCCGGCCGAGCCGCCTGATCTGCCGGAACGCGACGCCACGACGGGGGCCGGGCTCGACCGTGACCCGCACCAGAACCGGGGACGCTCCAATCACACCCGGATCCTCGGTGGCCCCTCGGTCCGCCATCAACGAAAGTATCGCGCCGACGGGGAGGAGCTACAGTCGGAGCATGGCCGTCGCGTCCTCACCTTCCCGGCGGGATGAGCTGAGGGCCTTCCTGCGCTCGCGGCGGGCGCGACTTTCGCCGGCGGCCGTCGGGCTCCCGGACAACGGCGGCCGGCGCCGGACCCCTGGCCTGAGGCGTGAAGAACTTGCCTCGTTGGCCGGCGTGGGCGTGTCGTGGTACACGTGGCTCGAGCAAGGGCGCGACATCAATCCCTCGCCCGAGGTGCTCGACTCGCTGGCACGCGCGCTGCGGCTTGACCCCGCCGAGCGCAGGACGCTGTTCGCACTCGCGCGCACGGAGCTCCCGCTGGCCGACGACGTGGCGGACACCGATCCTGAGCAGCTTGACGGCGAGGTCAGCCAGCTGGTCGCGCTCGTCGAGTCGTTGCACCCGAACCCCGCCTACCTGCTGGGGCCGATGACCAGGATCCTCTCCTGGAACCGGGCGGCGTCGGTCGTGCTCGGCTCACCCGATCATCTGGCTCCGGACCGGCGCTATCTGCTCTGGTGGCTGATGGTTGAGCCCGGCGAAGGCGGCATGACGGCACAGCGGGAGGGAACCGCTCGTAACACGCTGGCGCGGTTTCGCGCCGAGTACGCACGGCATGCCGGCGACGCGGAGTACGAGGAGTTCCTGGCGCAGCTCCACGAGCACAGCGCGCAGTTCCGCGCGTGGTGGGAGGAGCACGAGGTGATCGAAGCCCAGCGCGGCACCAAGGTCATGGAGCACCCGCAGCTGGGCACGCTGCGGCTACACCACGCGCAGACGGTGCCCACCGGTCAGGCGGAGCTCCGGATGGCCGTTTACGCCCCGGCCGACGACGCGACTCGCGCGGCGCTCTTGACCCTCTGAATCGCGAGCGTCAGTCGCGAGCGTCAGTCGTGCGCGGCGGCCAGCGGATGGCCCAGCTGGGTGGCGTTCTCGAGCTCGTCGAGGTCTTGCGCGTCGAGTTCGACATTCGTCGTGGCCATGTTCTCCTCCAGATGTTGCACCGAGCTGGTACCGGGAATCAGCAGCATTCGCTCGTAGCGGGAGAGCAGCCAGGCGAGCGCGACCTGCGTGACGGTGATCGCTTGCCGCTCCGCGACGCTCGCGATGACCGGATCCTGCGCCAGCTGCTTGGGCCCGCCGCTGAACGCCGAACCGAGCGGGAAGTAGGGCACGAACGCGACGTCCCGTTCCATGCATACCTCGAGCACGTCCTCGCCGGAGCGGTTGACCACGCTGTAGGCGTTCTGGACCTCGGCGATGTCGACGAGCTCCAGGGCGCGGCGCACGGTATCGGCACCTGCCTCACTGATGCCGATCAGATCGAGCTTGCCTTCCTGGCGGAGATCCTCGAGCGTCCCGAGCTGCTCGGCGAGCAGATCGCCCGACGCGTCGGCGCTCATCAGACGGAGGTTCACGAGGTCCATCCGCTCCACCCCCAGGGAGCGGAGGTTGTCCTCGACGCCAGCGCGCAGCTCGGCGGGGCTCTGGGCGGGGAGCCAGGCACCCTGGTCGTCGCGCCGGCCGCCGACCTTGGTGACGAGCTTCAGATTCTCCGGATACGGATGGAGGGACTCGCGGATCAGGTCGTTGACGACATCCGGGCCGTAGTACTGAGCGGTATCGATGTGGTCGACGCCGAGTTCGATCGCGCGGCGAAGCACGGCGCGGCAGGCGTCCGGATCGCGCGGCGGGCCGAACACGCCGGGGCCGGCGAGCTGCATCGCGCCGAAGCCGATGCGGTTGATGGGCTTCTCACCCAGGAAAGATGTCTTGTTCATGGCCGATAGGTTGCCCCTCGATCCGCCCCTGGAAAAGAGGTCGGGTGATCCTGGGTTTCAGACCACCCGCCTGCCGGGGATGGCGGGGGCACGGTGGGTTGGAGGTAGGCTGCCGCGATGCACCACCCCGGGCTTGTGAGGCGGTTCAACGTCCGGATTCCGTTGCGGGACGGGGTGACGCTGGCGGCCGATCTGGTGCTGCCCGATGAGTTGCCCGCGCCGGTGGTGGTGATGCGCACCCCGTACGGGCGCGGGGGCGAGGTGCCGACGAAACGCGCTGACGCGTTCGCTGGCGCGGGATACTGTGCCTGCTGGATCGACGTGCGCGGGCGTGGGGATTCGGAGGGGGAGTTCGACCCGTACCGCAACGACGGGATCGACGGCGTTGACGTGATCGCGTGGGCCGCCGACCAGGACTGGTGCGATGGCTCAGTCGCCACGTACGGCGGCAGTTACTCGGGTCGTATCCAGTGGCTCACGGCTCTGCATGATCCGCCGGCCTTGAAAGCGATGATCGTGCTCGTGACGCCGTCGGATCCGTTCGTGGAGAACCCGACCGGTTTGCCTGGACCGATGCACATTCACTGGTTCCGGATGACGGACGGACGGGCTATGCAGTACACCGATGCGGTCGACTGGACGGAGGTCTACCGCCACCGGCCTTTGCTGGAACTCGACGAGGCGGCGGGTTTTCGATCGGAGCTTTGGCGCGAGGAGTGCCGCCATCAGACGCTCGATGCGTGGTGGGAGCCGGTGCGCTACCAGCACCGCATCCGCGAGATCGACCTTCCGGTGCTCCACGTCTCGGGCTGGTATGACGATGAGGAGATCGGTACCCCGGTCAACTTTGCCGCCATGACCGCCGCTGGGCGGCCCGGGCAGCGGCTGCTCATGGGCCCGTGGGGTCACCAGGTCAACGCGGGGAGGACCCTCGGCGAGGTCGACTTCGGCCACGACGCAGTGATCGACCTCGAGGCGGCGATGACGGGCTTCCTGGACGAGATGGTTCGCGAGCGTCCGCCGTCTGAACCGGCAGCGCCGGTCCGGATCTTCCTCATGGCTGCCAACGAATGGCTCGACTCCGAGCAATGGCCGGTGCCCGGCAGTACGGAAGTGGCGTGGTACTTGGACAGCGAAGGCCATGCCAACTCGCGGTACGGCGACGGGCGGCTCCGCGACGTCCCCCCGTCGGCGGAGTCGCCGGCTGATGCCTGGGTGCACGATCCCGACCGCCCGGTTCCGTTCATCACCGGGGCCTCGTCGGCTCAGATCGGCGGCCCGGATGACTACTCAGGTGTGGACGCACGTGGTGATGTATTGATCTACGCGAGCGCGCCGCTCAGCGAGCCGGTTGATGTCGTCGGGCCGGTCCGGCTTGTGGTGTTCGTCTCCACCTCGGCGCAGGACACGGACGTGACCGCGAGGCTCATCGATCTGCATCCCAACGGGTTCGCTCAGCGGCTCTGCGACGGTCTGGTGCGACTCCGCTACCGCGAAGGACACGAGCGGGCGCGGGTGGTCGAGCCACACATCGTGTACGAGGTCGAGGTCGTGATGTGGGATACGGCGCAGCGGGTGCTTCCCGGCCATCGCATCCGAGTGGACGTCGCCTCCTCGGCCCACCCCAAATTCGCCATAAACCTCGGGACTGGGGGCGATCAGAGCGAAGCGAAGAAGGCCGTCGTCGCAAACAACCGTCTGTATCACGACGCCTTGCGCCCGTCGCGCCTGCTCCTCACCATCGTGTAAGGGCTTCGCAGGAAGGAGAGATCGACAATGTCTGTAACCCTGGCCGCGGGCGAGCCGCCGGCATCGATTCCTGACCCCGAGGCGCTAAGGAGCTGCTGGCATCCCGTTGCCTACGCTGACACGCTGACGGACGAACCGCTGCGGGTGACGCTGCTCGGTGAGGCGGTGGTGCTCTGGCGCGACTCCCACGGCCATGCCCATGCGCTGAACGACGTTTGTATTCACCGCGGGACCGCGCTGTCGCTGGGGCGCGTGATCGACGATCAGCTGATGTGTCCGTACCACGGCTGGCGGTACGGAGTCGACGGGAGATGCATGGCGATCCCACAGCTCGTCGATCCGACGCGAGTGCCGGGCAAAGCGCGTGTTGCCGCGTATCGCTGCCAGTCACGCTACGGAATAGTTTGGGTGGCGCTGGGTGAGCCGCGGTGGCCATTGCCCGAGGTTCCTGAGCTGGAGAGCCCCGATGAGTGGCAGGTGGTGGCGTGCGGGCCCTACGCGTGGAGGTCCGACGCCTCTCGCCAGGTGGAGAATTTCACCGACTTCGGGCACTTCCCATGGGTGCACCCTGGACTGCTCGGTGATCCTGCCCGTCCCGTCGTCCCCAACCACACAGTCGACACCGACGGACACGTCCTCCGTTACGAGATCGTCCGGCCCGAGGCTCCCAACAGCGAGCAATTCCCGGTCTTTGCCAACGAGCAAACAGCCGCACCCGAGCGTCGCAGTCGCTACCAGCTGCATCTTCCGTACACCATCGTGCTGAGGCTGGGTTGGGGCGGGGCGCGAGGCATGGTCTACTTCTTCGCGTCCCAGCCCGCCGGCGAGGAATCGTGCACCGGTTATCTGATGATCGCTCGCAACTACGACCAAGACCAGCCCGTCGAGGTGCTGCAGGATTTCGAGGACACGATCTTCGAACAGGATCGGCGCATGGTCGAGTCGCAGCGTCCGTGGAAGGTGCCGTTCGACCTGGCTGCGGAAATGCACGTCAAATTCGACGCCGTCGCCGTCGCCTACCGCAGGGCGATGCGCAGCAACGGCCTCGCCGCCAGCAGCGCCGACTGACGGCCCCGGTCATCGTGAGGAGCGTGAGGGGTTGCCCGCACCTCCGCCGACCGTGACCGACACCGGGAAGCTCGTCGGATGCGAGGTCCCGGTCTGGCTCCCTGGGAGACGATGCGTCCAACATGACCGGGAGATCTCCGGTGCTTGACCTCGCCACGGATGCAGCGTCGGTTGAGAGCACCCGCCGCGCGGTCCTCCGCTCGTGGTTGCCGCGAAGATCCGATCCGCGACCTCGGCCCCACCCTCCGACAGGTTCCAGGTCGCCGTCATCCAGATCCGTCCGTCGGAGCCGCTGCCGATCCCGGTGATGGTGACCGTTCGGCCTGCGACCGGAGTCGGCGGCTGAAACTGAGTCGGTGTGCCGCTCGTGGGACTCAAGCTCGCGGCCCTCGCCGCGAACCGGTCGCGGGTATGAGCCGTACCCGCCCATAGGGATCTGTACATCGCTCGTTATGGGCTGAAGATCGGAGTGTTGAGATGAAACGGCTTGCGGGCAACGGGATCGCCCTGGCGCAAGCGTGATTAGGAAGGGCAAATCAATGGAACACGGCGGCGGCGATCGCTGTGAACCTGATGCGACCATGGTCATGCTGAGTAGCGTGGCCGACGGGTCGCTCCGCGGGCTTGCGAGCTATCACCTGCTCAAGGCGGACCTGCTCATGATCCGCGCGCTCCCCGAAACTTCGAGTCGCCCGAAGGGCACTGTGTGATCGGGGTGGGGAGCTTCGCGCTCCGCGAGTGCGAAGCTCCGGGCGACGCCTGCCGGCGCCGGGCGCGTGGAACGATACGGGTGTGGCACGCCAGCGATCGTCAAATCACGCCGCGATCCCTCCGGTGGAGGGAAACGATCGTCACGTCGCCTGGCGAATGCAGGTCGCGCGCGCAATCGCCGATGCCTATGGGTCCGAGCATCAGCTCGTCGCCCTGACGGTTGCCGGGTCGGTCGGCGCAGGTCTGGCGGATAGGTGGTCTGATCTGGAGATCGACTGCTACTGGTCAGATGCGCCGAGTGATTCCCAGCGGCGCGCGCCGCCGCCACGGATCGGCGCGTCTGACGTGGTCGTCTGGGATTACGACCCCGCCGAACGTGAGTGGAGCGAGGACTACACGGTCGACCGATTGGCGGTGAATGTCAGCAACTTCACGACCGAGACCGTCGAGGAGTTCCTCGAGCGCGTGATCGAGCATGGCGACACCGATCCGGTCAAACACATGCGGCTGGCGGCAATCGAAAGTTGTGTCTGTCTCCGCGGCGAGGGCCCGACTGGCGCATGGCGGGAGCGGGCGAGGGAATATCCCGACGCACTCGTCGACGCGATGGTCGCCGCGGCGCTGCGACCAGGCGTGCTCGACGGCTGGGAGTCAAGGGACGCGTGGGTGGAGCGGGGCGATGGGATCGCGTCGCACGCGCTCTTGGCCCGGATAGAGCAGGCCGTCCTGGCCACCGTTCTGGCGCTCAATCGCGTCTACAGGCCGCACCGATATTTCAAGTGGCAGCGCGCTGCGCTTTCCGCCTGCGCGATCGCTCCGGAACGTCTGTCCGAGCGGCTCGAGTCACTCTGGCATCCGTCCCTACCGGACGGGCTGGCAAGCGCCGAATCGCTACTCGCTGATCTGCTTCTCCTCGCCGACCAGCGCTCCGGCGCCAATCTGACGGCATTCCGGGAGCTATTCGGCGCGCGGCGATCGCCGGTCGATCCCTGAGAGATCTCAGGGCAGCCCGGCCTGCGGTACCTCGACCGTTGTGGTCAGCAGCACCGCCTCGCGCGCCGACGAGCGCGGCTCCTCGTAGAAGTCCGGCGCCGCGCACGCGATCAGCGTGTGCCCGTCCTCGCCCCCGAGCCCGCACGCGAACACAGCGAGGCCGTCCGGCATCGCGACTTCGTCGACGATCTGACCGCCGGGCGCGACGCGGCACAACGCTGCGCCGAGCGCGTTGGCCGCCCAGACGTGGTCCTCGGCGTCAAGCGCACAGCCGTCGGGAGCGAACGTGACCGCGGAGAGCATCGTCTCGGTGTCGCCCGGTTCGGGGGACGGCTGGACCTGGGCCCATACACGTTGCCCGCCCAGCGATCCGTCGGGCTGGATGTCGAAGGCAGTGAGGCGCGCGGCGAACGTCTCGGCCACGATCAGCGTGCCGGCGTCGGTGATCACCATCCCGTTGGGGAACCAGAGATCCTCCGCGGCGACGGTTGCGGCGCCGTCTGGGTCGATGCGCACCAGGCTCGCCGTCGCCGGCCTCCCGCCACCCATCAGGTCAAAGCCGAAGTTGCCGACGAAGGCTCGCCCCTGCCCGTCAACGATCATGTCGTTGGCGTGACCCGTGGTCAGCTCGGACAAATCCGCGTGCGTGACGACGCTTCCGTCGGCGCCGCGCCGGAGAACCCGCCGGTCCTTCATCGAGACGACGAGCATGTCGCCGTCAGGGAGCCAACCAAGGCCCGACGGTTGGGCCTCGACCTCGATCTCGAGCCGCTCGCCCCCGCTGGGGCCGTAGCTGAAGACCGCGTGGCGATAGAAGTCCGAGACCCACCATCGCCCGTCGCGCCAGCGCGGACACTCGAAGTAATTGCCGGGCTCAAACAGCGTGGTCAGTGTTCGCTTGTTGTTCATGTCGGTGTCCTCACGCCACGGCGGCTGTCCGCGCGGTTTCGATGAATGTCTCAAGCTCGCGACGGATGTCCGGACCGCAGGGTTGGAAGACCAATTCCGTCACGCCCCCGGCCGCGAGCTCACTGAGCCGGGCGCCCACTTGGTCGGCGCTTCCGCTCACCGTCGCCTGCTCGAGCATGGTGTGAGCGCCCGCGTCCCAGGCGGCCTGGTCCGCCTCGTTGAGGCTCACGCAGTGCCCGACGTGGACGGCAAGGTGGCGCTCGCCGGGCGGGGTGCGCTCGACCACCGTCTGCCACTCCGTCCCGCCCGGAAGCTCGGACAGCGGCGTGTCGAACTCGTAAGCACCGTGGTAGGCCAGCGCGAGTCCGGGTCCGCCGGCGGCTTGTACCCGCTCTGAGGCGGGGTCCTCGCCGTCGTCGAGCACCGTGCCCCAGAACAGGTACGACACGTCGGAAAACTCGCTCGCGAACTCGGGCAGCATCAGGGTCGCGAACAGGCCGTCGGCGAGCTGACGCGCGACGCCGGCCCCTTTGGGTCCGAGCGCGCTGATCAGGATCGGCACCTCGACCGGTCGTGGCGCGGCGTGTCCGGGCGGATGCAGCATGCGCATGCGCGCGCCTTCCCACTCGACCGTCTCACCGCGCAGCAGCCCGCGGTAAGCGCGGATGTATGCGTCCATGTACGCCCACGGGATCGCGCGGTAGCCCATCGCCCGCCGCCCGGAGAAGCCGGTGCCAAACGCGACGGCGACGCGCCCGGGCGCCAGCTCCGCCAATGCGGCGGTGGCGGCGGCGTTCACCATCGGGTGACGCAGACTCGGGACCAGCACGCCCGGCCCCAAACCGATCCGCTCCGTGCGCTGCGCGGCCAGCGCGAGCATCATCCACACATCCGGGCTCTGCTGGGGCGTGTCATACAGCCACGCCCGCTCGTAGCCCAGGTCCTCGGCCAGCGCAATGTGCTCCGGAGAATCCAGCGTAGTCGGAGATGCGCATGAAATCTTCATCGGCATCCTTTCTGTGACGCCACGCCACCTGGTTTGTCCGTTCCCGGGTTTCCCGCCGCTCCCCGAACGAAACCGCGGTTTCTCAGCGGTGGCTCCGCGGCCGGGTGGGTCTGAAATCAGATTTCTCGACTGACGTCACCCGGCGGCGGGTAGACCGGCCGTCGGCAGGCTCCAAAGACAGGGAGAGGCGGGAGAAATGAAAACGTTGTCCACGGTATTCGCCGTGCTGATTGCGTCGGCACTGGTGCCCTCGGGAGCGAGCGCGCTCACGCCCCCGGCCTCCGACCCGTTCTACGCGCAGCCCGCAAACATCGCGCAGTATCCGCATGGGACGATCCTGCGCGAACGGCAAGTGACCCTCAGCGGCCCGACCCAGGCCGAGGCCGCAGCCGCCTACCAACTGATGTATGCCACCACGAACGCCACCGGCCAGCCGGTCGCAGCGGTGACGACGGTGATCTTGCCGAGGGCAGGGGGGCAACAACGGTGGCGGCACGAACGGTCCTACCGAGCAGACGATGATGAGCGAGGAGCTGGCGCAGGGGTGGGACGTGGTGACCTCCGACTACGAGGGACTCGACAGCGAGTGGGCGGTCGGCCCGATGCTCGGATACGCGACGCTTGACTCGATCATCGCGGTCGAGCACTTCGCCCCGGCGGGCCTGGAGGGGACGGACACCGAGGTCACGCTGAACGGCTACTCCGGGGGCTCGGAGGCGTCGACGTGGGCGGCCGCGCTCGCCCCGAAGTATGCGTCGCGACTCGACATCGTGGGCGTCGCCGCCGGTGGGAATTTCCCCGACTTCGTCTACACCACTGACCATCTCGACAACTCGATCTGGTACGGCACCGAGATCGGGGTGCTCGAGAGCTTCAGCCGCGCCCTGCCGCAGGACTTCGACCTGGCCAAGATCCTAAACGCCGCCGGCCAGGCCCTGGCGGCGAAGGACGGACAGGACGGCAGCGGCTGCGCGGGCTCGACGCTCAACGAGCCCTACGGCAACGCGGCGCAGTACACGAACTTCCCGGACTCCGAGGCGCTGGCCGCCTACCCGCCGGTCCACCGGGGTCTCGAGGAGCTGAGCCTGAAGAACGGGCCCCTGCCGAAGGCCCCGCTGTTCTTCCACAACTCGGTCGACGATGATCTGGCGTTCATCCCACCGGTCGACACGTGGGTGGCCGACTACTGCCAGCACGGCGTGACCGTCGACTACGACCGCGACCCGGCAGGCGGCGATCACCTGACCGGGATCGTGCCCTATTGGAAGGCGGCGCTTCCCTATCTGGAGAACGCCTTCGCCGGCGATAAGCCTCCTGATAACTGCTCGACCTACGGCGCCGAGCCTTAGGAGCGGCGGCGGCGGGTCGACCGCCGCCGCCGCACTGCTGGTCAGTTCATCTCGACGATCTCGTGGCCGTTGCCGTCCTGGTCGTGGAAGGCGAACATGGGCGGCACGCCGGGCCAGTGCAGGAGCTCGCCAACCTCGACGCCGCGCGAGGAAAGCTCGGCGTGGGCCGCGGATGCGTCGGCCGTCGTGAACCGAATCCCGGTTGGGACTCCGGCCGGAAGGCCTTCTCGCGCGGGCACGAGCGCGATCGTGACCGACCCGCTCGGCGGCGCCACCTCAATCCAGCGGCCGCCGAACTGGGGCAGCGGCACGTCGCGGATCGGCCGGAATCCCAGCGTGTCCCGGTAGAAGGCGAGTGCCCGATCCTGGTCGGATACCGGGACACCAATGGTCATGAGGTTCTCGATGGAGTGGGTTGCCTGCTCGCTCATGTCACATATCTCCTCGCTCCAAGAGCTCCTTGAGCGCCGTGAGACGCTCGCGCCAGTAGACCCTCAGTCGCGCTGCTTCGTCGGCATTGGCAAGGCGGCGGTGCTCGAGCGCAACCGTGCTCTTCCGCTCGTCCCGGACCAGGAACGTGGCGTGGAGGCGTGTCGTCCCGTCGCTGAAGTCGAAACGCGCCGACCTCGGCCGGGTAGCCGTCCGTCCCGAGAGCTGGGCGTCGGGCAGCCAGTGCTCGCGCACCGACGGGTCAACGAAAGCGTCGTAGAGGCGCTCGGCGGGGACCGCCACCGTCCTGGACGCGGTCACGACAAACCCGTCGTCCTTCTCGCCGACCTCGCGCAGGCCGCGGGTCAGCTCATAACCTCCGACGATCGCCTGGACGTTCCAGGCGAGCGGTACCGCCCCCTGCTGCTCGGCCAGCCAGCGGGCGATTTCCCGATGGGGACGCTCCGCCGCGCCCCAGTCGTCGAGCATCGCGAACCATTCCTCCCAGCCACGCCCGGTCCGCTGGCGGATCTTCACGTCGGAGGTCTTGAGCCTCGGCAGTGTCGAGCTCGCGGGCTCCTCGGCCGCGAGCAGCATCGCCCGGGCGGCGGTGTAGCTCTCGCCGGTCTTCTCCATGCGTGCGCGGACCAGGCGCTTGAACGACTTGTGCTCGGTCACTTCAGGTGTCCTTTCGAACGCGCGCGGCCCCGCAACTCACGCTCACGGCGCCCCGCCGGAAAGGGCAACCAACCAAGCGGCTTCCCGAGGGCACGAGCCCCCTTTGCCCCCGCTAGCGCCGGCGGCGTGAGCGCCGGAATCGGGGGTTGGGCGCGGGACGGCGCCTATCGAAAGTATGTCCGATCCGTAAGACCGCCACGCGCCGGCATACTCATCGCGCGCTCGCGGACTCAGGTCTGGGTGAGGCGAAAGACGGGATGATCGGGGGCGATCCGGAGCAATTCGTCGTCCGGTGCGTCGGGACCGACGCCAGCGAAGAACACACCCACCTCGAACTTCCACTTCTTGAGGTATGCGCGCAGCAGCGGGGGCTTCTCCGGGTCGGGGAGCTCGATCGCGCGGAAAGGGTGCGTTCGCCGGCCGACCCGGAGCCTGCCTTCTCCGCTCGCCCGCAGGTTCTTGACCCACTGCGTTTGCCCGCGCGGGGCAACCAGGTAGTCCTCGCCGGCAAAGCGCAACAGGTTGACCGGGGTCTGCCGCCATTGACCGGACTTGCGACCCTGCACCTCCAGGATGCGCGAGCCGTAGACGCTCACGCCGGCTCGCGTCAGCGCCGCGACGACACGGTTGAAGACGTTGGTCGTGAACCAGCCCGGACGCTGATAGTGCTCGGGCATCGAGCCCATTCTGACAAGGACGTCCCTCGGCTACAGAAGCGCCGTCCGCACGTCGGCAACCAACCGGGCGCCGGGGGCGGCGAGCAGGGCGAGGAGCTCCTCCGGCGAGCGGGTGGAATGCCGATCGTGTAGATCGTCCGAGCGTGCACACTCACATGATGCGCAGGACCTGCCCACCTACCAAGGAGAGTCCCGATGTCGACCGATCCAGCTGACGACCGTCATGTCCGCCCGCTCGCCGATGGAAACCAGATGCCGCTGCTCGGTCTGGGTGTGTGGCAGGTGCCCAACGCTGCCGAGTGCGTGAACGCCGTGCGTTGGGCGCTCGAGCTCGGCTACCGGCACATCGACACCGCGCAGGCGTACGGCAACGAGGAGAGCGTCGGTCAGGCCCTGCGCGAGAGCGGCGTCCCGCGAGAGGAGGTCTTCCTCACGACCAAGTTCTTCCCCCCCAACCGCAACCGCCAGCGAGACCCGGCCGTCGAGGCCGAGAAGAGCCTGCGGCGGTTGGGCGTCGACCACGTCGACCTGTACATCATCCACTGGCCCCAGGGCGGCCCCACCTGGGCCTGGCCGGGGATGGAGCGGGCGCGAGAGCTCGGGTACGCGCGCTCGATCGGCGTCTCGAACTTCGACGTCGATGAGCTCGAGCAGGTCAGCTCCGCCGGGACCATCGTGCCCGCGGTCAACCAGGTCCAGTTCAGCCCGTTCGAGAATCGCCGCGCTCTGCTCGAGGCGTGCGAGCAGCGGAGCGTCGTGCTCGAGGCTTACAGCCCGCTCGGTACCGGTCGGCACTTGGGCGAGGAGACGGTCACGCGGATCGCCGGTGCGGCCGGCCGCACGCCGGCCCAGGTACTGCTGCGCTGGTGCGTGCAGCGCCTCATCCCGGTGATCCCCAAGTCGACGCATCGGGAGCGCATCGAGGAGAACGCGCAGATCTTCGACTTCACGCTCTCCGACGAGGACATGGCGGCGCTCGATCTGCTGGATCGGAGTCGCGGCACCGGCGTCGCGATGGAGCGCAAGTGGTGGTGAGCGGCCGCGAAGGTTTAGGCTTCCGCCCATGGATTCCAAGCACGCCCGCAAGCTCCTCGACCGCGAAAGGACGCGAATCGAGGACGCCCTCGCCGAACTGAAACGTGACGGTCCGCTCGAAGGCGACGACCGTCTGGAGCCCGGCGACGAGGACGACCAGGACCTCTACCAGGACGAGTTCGACGAGGGACATCGCGACCAGCTGATGAACGAGCTCGCGGCGGTTGAACGCGCCGAGGCCAGACTCCAGGCCGGGACCTACGGGCTGTCGGTCGAGAGCGGCGAGCCGATCCCGGACGGACGGCTCGAGGCGATTCCCACGGCCGAGCGCACGGTCGAGGAGGAAGAGCGCTACCGGCGGGGATGACGCTCGTGCGAGACATGCTGGATGCCTCGCCGGTGGCCTCCGAGCTCCCGGTCGAGGCGGTTGCCGCGGCGATCGAAGCGTGTCTGGGCTCGCAGCAGTCGTGCGTTTCGTGCGCCGATTCGGACCTGGCCGAGGAGGACGTGGCCGCGATGGCGCGCTGCGTCGCGCTGTGTGTGACGTGCGCCGACGTCTGCACCACGACCGAGCGAACGCTGTCCCGGCGCGTTGCCGCCAACCACCGCGTGACGCATCACCTGCTGCGCGCCTGTGTGATCACGTGCTCGGACTGCGCCGAGGAGTGCGAGCGGCACGCCGCCCATCACCGCCACTGCGCGCTCTGCGCCAAGGCGTGCCGAGCGTGCGCGCGAGCGTGTGAAGCGCTGCTCGAAGCCGAGGCGTTCGCGCAGCTCGAGCAGCTCGCCGGCGCGTAGACGGGGTCGGCCGTGGAGCAAGGCGCGCGTCCGGTGACGATCGTGACCGGAGGCAGCCGGGGAATCGGCGCGGCGACCGTGCTGGCGCTGGCGCGCGCCGGCCACGACGTCGCCTTCAGCTACCGATCCGATCGCGAGGCGGCCGAGCGCGTGCGCGGCGCGGCCATCGACCTCGATTGCCGCTGCCTGTCGCTGCGGGCCGACGTGACCGTCGAGGGCGAGGTGGAGCGCCTGTTCGCCGAGGCGGCGGAGCTCGGGCCGGTCACCGGACTCGTCAGCAACGCCGGGTTGACCGCGCACATCGGCGACCTGGCCGACACGCCGGTTGACGTAATCCGGGAGGTGATCGACGTCAACCTGCTTGGCGTCGTGCTGTGCGCCCGTCAAGCGGCGCGGGTCATGTCGGTCCGGCGCGGCGGGCCCGGCGGGGCGATCGTCAACGTCTCCTCGGGGGCCGCGACGCTCGGGTCGCCCCACGAGTACGTGCACTATGCCGCGGCCAAGGCCGGGGTCGACGCGCTGACCATGGGCCTGGCCAAGGAGCTGGCCGAGGATGGAATCAGGGTCAACGCGGTTGCGCCTGGCATCGTCAACACCGAGATCCACGCCGCGGCGGGCGTCCCCGACCGCGCGCGGGAGGTCGTGTCGCGGATCCCCTTGGGCCGGCTGGCCGAGCCCGACGAGATCGCGCCGGCCATCGTGTGGCTGCTCGGCCCCGACGCTGCCTACGCCACGGGCGCCGTGCTGCGCGTGGCCGGCGGCGTGTAAGCCGGCGGCTCGGCATGCCGCACTGCTACCCGGCTGGAGCGATGCCGAGGGGTCCAGCCGAGCAATGGCTCGAGGAGCTGCCGCGACTGGTGGACGAGATCGCGTCGGACTGGGAACTCGAACTCGGGGAGCCGTACGTTCCCAGCGGGGAGTGCGCTTGGGTCGCCCGCGCACGCGCCGCCGGCGATGACCTGGTGTTAAAGGTGGGGTGGCGGCATCCGGAGGCCGAGCACGAGGGCGACGCGCTCGAGCACTGGGACGGCGATGGCGCGGTGCGGTGCTTCAGGACGCGTACGTTCGATCAGTCGACGGCGCTGCTGCTCGAACGTTGCGTACCGGGCACTCCGCTGGGAGCGGTGCTCCCCGAACTCGAGCAGGACGTGGTGATCGCCGGGATGTTGCGCCGGATGTGGGCGCGGTCGCTGCCGACTGGTCACCCGTTCGACTCACTGGGGCAGATGTGCAGCGCGTGGGCTGACTCGTTCGAGGCCAGTTTCGATGCGGATCCGCGCGGGCTCGACCCGGGGGTTGCGCGGGCCGGGATCGAGCTGTTTCGTGAGTTGCCGGCGGGCGCGGCCGCGGGGGACGGGGCGCTGCTGTGCACAGATCTTCACGCGGGGAACGTCCTCGCCGCCGAGCGCGAGCCGTGGCTCGTGATCGATCCGAAGCCGTTGGTGGGTGATCGCGCCTTCGACGCGGTCCAGCACATGCTCAACTGTGATGCGCGGCTCGCCCGCGATCCGGTGCAGCTGTCGCGGCGCATGGCCGAGTTGCTCGAGGTCGACCCGGAGCGCGTCCGGCTGTGGCTGTTCGCGCGCTGCGCTCAGGAGGCGCTGGGAAACGACTCGATGCGAGGGGTTGCGCGCGGGCTGGCCCCGTGACCCCGGAGGACTCGGGGGTGTGATGGGTTAACCGCGCTATACGGGGTTAACCCATCACAACCCCCGGTCAAGGGAGTGGGAAGTCGTGGTGCTCGTGCGCCCGGCGGCGCTCGTCCTCGGTCAGCGTTGATTCGTCAACTGGGGTCACCAGCGACCAGTGCCGGCCGACCGGGCAGCGCTGAAAGCGCCAGGCCACGAGCCGCAGGGACTTGACGGAGGCGCCAGGGATCCACAGCGTCGTGAACAGGTGGCCCTGCCGGCAGCGGACGACGACGTTGCCGCCGATCCGACGGGCTCGCAGCCACAGTCCGGCGGTCTCGACGAGCGTTGCCCCGGCGACGATGATGACGGTCCGGCGGCGCGTGCCGGGCTTAGGAGTGCGCGGCATGGTGGCTTCCCCTCTCGATTGGTTCTCGCATACGAGAACGTTATCAGAAGTGAGAACAAAGCCGTCTGGCCCGGCAGGTACCTACCGACCCGTCTGGCATGATGGGCGCGTGGCGGCGAGTCTGGTGAGCCCCGTCCTGGTGGGACGCCAGGCGGAGTTGCGGTCTCTGGCAGGTGCGCTTCAGCGCGTCATGGCCGGCGGGCAGGAGACGGTGCTGGTCGGCGGCGAGGCCGGCGTCGGCAAGTCACGCCTGGTTCGCGAGCTGATCGACCGCGCCCGCGGCTCCGGGGCTCGCGTGCTGCTTGGCGGCTGCGTCGAGCTCGGCGGCGGCGGGATCCCGTTCGCGCCGCTGGTCGAGATGATCCGCGCCCTGTCCGGCGAGCTGTCCGGGGAGCAGCTCGACGCGGTGCTCGGTCCGGCCCGCGCGGAGATCGGACGCCTCGTGCCCGAGCTCGGCGACGGCTCGCCGAGCGATGCCAGGTCGGAGCGCGATCCGGCGACGCTGCTCGAGCTGATGGTCGGGATGGTCGGCCGGCTGGCGATGGACGCTCCGCTGATGCTGGTGTTCGAGGACCTGCAGTGGGCGACGGGCCGACGCTCGACCTCCTGGCCCTGCTGGTGGCACGCTCGAGCACCGGGCCGCTGCTCCTGATCCTCACGGCTCGATCCGATGAGCTCCACCGGGCGCATCCGTTCCGGCGCATGGCCGCGCGCTGGGAGCAGCAGCGAGTCGCCGAGCGGCTCGAGCTCGAGCGGCTGGTCCCGGCTGAGGTCGCGGCGCAGGTCGAGGCGATCCTCGGCGAGCGTCCGGGTGGCGAGCTGGTCCGGTTCATCGCCGAGCGCTCCGAGGGCATCCCGCTGTTCGTCGAGGAGCTGCTCGGGGCGGTGCGGGACGGGCGCGTCGAGCAGGACTTCCTCCCTCCCTCGCTGCGCGACGTCGTCCTCGCCCGCATCGAGCTCCTGTCCGACAACGGGCAGCACATCTTGCGCGTGGTCTCAGCGGCCGCCCGGTGGGTGTCCGATCCTCTGCTGGCCACCGTGGCTGGGCTCTCGGAGCTGGACCTCAATGCCGGCCTGCGGGAGGCCATGGGCCAGCAGCTGCTGGTCGTCGACGAGTCGGGCCGGGGCTACGGATTCCGCCACGAGCTGGCCCGGGCCGCCGTCCACGACGATCTGCTCCCGGGCGAGCGCTCCCAGTTGCACCGGTCCTACGCCGAGGCGATCGAGGACAGCGTCGAGCTCGCCGGCGATCTCGATGCGAGCTCGATGCTGGCCCACCACTGGTTAGCGGCGCACGATCTGCCGCGAGCGCTGCCTGCGTCGGTCCGCGCCGGTTGGGCCGCGGCCGCGGCCTGGGCCCCATCCGCCGCCCAGCGCCACCTCGAGCTGGCGCTCGAGTTGTGGAACCAGGTGCCGGACCCCGAGCAGCGCGCCGGAATCGACCATGCGCGACTCGTCGAGCTCACCGCGGACGCGGCCTGGCGCGCCGGAGCCGCCGAGCGCGGCCTGGCCCTCGTCGATCAGGCGCTGGCCGAGGTCGGCGACGAGGGCGCGCTCGAGCGACGGGTGAGGCTGCTCGTGCGCCGCGGCGAACTGTTGGCAGATCTCGGCCGTGATGAGGAGGCGCTGGAGGCGCTCGACGAAGGCGTCGGCCTGCTGCCCGCGGACGTTCCCAGCCGTCTGAGCGCACAGTCGCTCAGCTCGTTTGCTCGGACGATGGCGCGCGTGGACCAGCTCGAGCGGGCCGGCGAGCTGGCCAGGCGAGCCCTGGCGGCGGCGGAGGCGGTCGGCGCGCTCGATCCCAAGCTCGAGTCGCAGCTCGTTCTGTCCCGCGCGATGGTCTACGCGGGCGAAACGGAAGCGGGCCTGGCGATCATGCGGGAGGTCGTGCAGGAGAGCCGGCGCGCCGGCCTGCTGTGGATCGCCACCCGCGCCTTCATCAGCCTCTCGGACCAGGAGCTCATGCTCGGCCGCTACGACGCCGTGGTCCAGACGATCGACGAGGGCCTGCCGCTGGCCGAGGAGGCGGGGATCGACCGCACGATCGGCGCGTTCATGCGCGGCAACAAGGCCGAGGCACTGATGCGCTTGGGGCGCTGGCCCGAGGCCATGGCGGCTGCCGTTCCCGCCGGCGAGCCGCCGGGCGTATGCACCGCAACGTTGTTGATGCTCCGCGCCGAGCTGCGTCTCCTCAGCGGCCACCCAGACGAAGCGGAGGTCGATCTGCGCGAGACCCGGGCCAACCTGCGCCGGTCCTCCGCGGCTCAGTTTCTTCTGCCGCTCGCCGGGATCGAGGCAGAACTCGCCCGCTCCAGGGGCGATCTCGACGCCGCCGGGGAGCACATCGAGCGCGCGCTGGCTCGGGCCGAGAGCACTGAGGAGCCTCGCTATAAGTGGCCGCTGCTGTCCCTGGGGGCGCGGATCGAGGTGGAGCGTGCGCTGGCGCGCGGCGACCGCGGGCGGCGTGGGCCCGAGGACGCTACGCGGATGGCCGCGTTCCGGGAGCACGCACACGCGCTGGCGGCCACCACGGCAGCCGACGGCGGCCACCGGACGCTGGTCGAGGCCGAGTACGCGCGGATGCTCCGTCGCGATGACGTCGCCGCGTGGGCGGGCGCCGTAGGCGCATGGCGGGCGATGAGCGAGCCGCATCCGCTGGCCTACGCGCTCTTCCGTCATGCCGAGGCGCTCAGCTCCCGGGGCGACCTCGAAGCCGCGGCGGAGTCCGCTCGCGAGGCGCTCGGACTGACGGAGGCGATGGGTGCGCGTCCGCTGGGCGAGGAGATCGAAGCGCTCGTCCGCCGCGCACGGCTGCGTCTCGTAAAGGAGCCAGATCACGATGGAGCGCAAGCGGCCGCGGCGGATGCGCCCCCGGACGAGCTTGCTCGCCTGGGCCTCACCACGCGCGAGCGCGAGGTGCTGGCCCTGGTGGTCGAGGGTTATACGAACGGACAGATCGCCGAGCGTCTCTTCATTTCGCGCAAGACGGCGAGTGTGCACGTGTCGAACATCCTGGCCAAGCTCGGGGCCGCGACGCGCGTCGAGGCTGCAGCGATGGCGCACCGGATGGGCTTGGTCGCGATTTCGGCCCCATCTGAGGTAGCCGAGCGCGAGATCTGAGGTAGGCGCCCCGCGAAGATCGGGCCGCCGCCCGATGTGGAGATACCCGGCTTAGACGCATGCTCTCCGCATGCTCGCTACTCGCCTCATCTCACGTTTGCGCCTTCCGGGCGGCCGCCCCTTCCATCTCCTGATCACCAGCCTGGCCGTGTCCTCGTGCGGCGATTGGCTCTACAACGTCGGGTTGCTCGCCCTCGTCTACGAGCGGACCGGTTCGGCGGGTTGGGTGTCGCTGACCACGGCCGCCCGGGTCCTACCCATCGTGGTCCTCGGCCCGCTCGGCGGCGTGCTCGCCGACCGCTACAACCGCCGGCGCCTGATGATCGCCTCCGACTTGATCCGGGCGGTGTTGATGGTCGCTCTCGGGGTGGCGGCCGCGACGGGTCTGCCGATCCTGCTCGTCCCCGCGCTTGCTGGTGCCGCCACCGCCGCCGGCGCCGTGTTTCCCTCTTGCACCGCGGCGTGTACGGCGCGGTTGGTCTCCACCGAGGAGCTCCAGCGGGCGAACGCGCTGCGTTCCGGCGTCAACATGGCCGCGATCGTCCTCGGGCCGGCGCTGGGCGCGCTGGTGCTGGTGGTGGCTGGCCCGGCGCTGGGGATCCTGCTCAACGCCGGCACGTTCCTGGTCTCGGCGCTGGCCGTCGGCGCGATCGGGGCGCGCACTGAGTTCGAGCCGCCGGCGCGAAGCGCTGAGGCGAAGATGCCGAGCCTGCCGGCCGAGATCGCTGCCGGCGCGCGGGCCCTGCGGGGCGCTCCTGCGGCCATCCGGCTGGTGAGCGCCGACATCCTGTGCAGCGCGGTGTACGGCATGCTCACGGTCACGCTGGTTCTGATTGGCCGCAAGCTGGGGGCCGGCGCCGGCGGTTACGGCCTGCTCCTCGGCGGGTTTGGCGTGGGCGGCGTGCTCGGGGCGGGCGTCACCGGCCGGATCGATGCACCCTCGCAGTGGCGTCGCGCGCTGCTGGTCGCGCTGCTGCTCCTCGGTATCCCGGTTGCGGCGCTTGGCCTGGTGCCGAGCCTGGCGGCTGCGGTGGGCCTGGCCGTGATCGGCGGCGGGGGCATGGTCGTCGGTGAGGTCCTGGTCGAAACGGCGCTGCCGCGGATGCTCGACGATGAGGTGCTGGGGCGCGCCTACGGCCTGGTGTTCCCGGCGTCGATTGGGGGGATCGTCGTCGGGTCGCTGATCGCCGGCCCGCTTGTCTCGCTGCTCGGCGTGACGGGCGCGATGGTGGCGGCCGGTGCCGCCGTCCTGGTCGTCGCTGCCCTGCTGCTCAGCCGTCCGCTCGAGGTCGCCGATCTCGCTCCGGCGCCGGCCGCGGCCTGATGGCCCGGGCGTCAGGTGTAGCTGGGCGTCGGGGGTAAGGGGGCGCCGGCCCGCACGGCCTCGACCACGGCGTGCGCCTCGGTCGCCCGGTACTCCTCGCCGTAGACGGCACCCGGGCGCCGGGGCGCCTCCATCACCGCGCAGCCGGCCGTGCCGCCGAGGTCCACCGGCGCGTAGCCCATGTCCTCGATCAGCCCGGCGACGAGCTGTTTGGCTGCGGCGTCGTCGCCACAGATCCATTGCACGGCCCGCTCGCCGCCGGTGCGTCCCGCCACCTCGGCCTGGAACGCCGAGGTGAGCGTGTTGAAGGACTTGGTGTAGCGAGCACCGTGCATCCGCTCCGCGTTGAAGGAGGCGGCGGTCTGGCCATCGCGCGGCATCGGCCCGGACCCGAACTGGTTGGTGGTGTCGATCACCACCTTCCCATCCACGTCGCCGGCCTGGGCGAGCGCGTCGGGGATAACTCCCCAGGGCACCGCGAAGATCACCACGTCCCCGAACGCGACCGCCTCAACCGGGCTCCCGACCGAGGCGTGCTCTGAGCCCAGCTCAGACGCCAGCTGCTCAAGTCCCGCGACTTCGCGCGCGAAGGACAGCATCACCTCGTGCCCGCCCTTGACCGCCTGGCGCGCGCAGTTGCCGCCGATCCGGCCGGCGCCGATCACACCGATCCTCATCTCACACCCCCAGTGCCTCGATCACCATCTGGGCGACCTTGCGCCCCGAGTACTGCTGCTGCCCGGTGATCAACCGGCCGTCCCGGACCGCGAACGCCTTGAACAGGCCGGCCTGGACGTAGTTGGCGCCGCGCTCGCAGAGCACGTCCTCCACTCGCCATGGCATCACCTGCTGCCCGACAAACGAGTCGCTGAACTCCTCTTCGACGTTGGCGAACCCCGTGACCGTCTTCCCGTCGACCAGGTAGGAGCCGTCGGACAAGGTCAGGTCGGCGAGCACCGCGGTGCCGTGGCAGTAGATCGCGGTGAGCTTCTCCGCCTCGTAGAAGTGCCGGATCGCGCGCTTGAGCTCGTCGTTCTCACGGAAGGTGAACATCGGCGACTGGCCGCCCGCCACCATGATCGCGTCGAAATCGTCGAGGTCCAGATCGGCCAGCCGCGGAGTGTCCTCGAGCAGGTTCATCAGCGCCGGGGTGTTGACGAAACCCATCGTGATCAGGTCCCCGGCCGACCATTGAGACGGATCGCGCGGGTCGCTGAGCGAGTCCATCTCGACCCGTCCCCCCTCGGGACTGGCGATCGTGACCTCGATCCCGCGCTCGGTGAACTCGTAGTAGGGATGCGTCAGCTCCGCACCCCAGAACCCGACCGGCCATCCAAGCGTGGTCGAGGTGGATGGATTGGCGACCACGATCAGGACCCTCCGGGGTCTTGAGTCCACCCGGTCCACGCGCATGTGATGGTCGGCGACAACCTGGCTCTGCCCGACTTCGCTCATCAAGTCCTCCTAGATGCTCGCGAGAGATAGTTCAGTCAATTAGTTTGAGTCCAAATTATGACCGATGGGAAAGCTACCCTCCATCGCATGACGCCGCGTCGCGCCCATTCCTTCCAAATCGAGCTCGAAGACTCGATCGCCCGCGTGATCGCCGGTTGGCACGCCGCACGACCCGACCTCCCGGTTGAGCCGATCGCGATCACCGCACGGCTGGCCCGGCTGCAGGCCCATCTCGCCCCCAGGCTGGAGGAGGTGTTCGTGCGCTTCGGGCTGCGCGGCAGCGACTTCGCGGTGCTCGCCACGCTGGTTCGCCTCGAGGGCGAGACGATCTCGCAGCGTCGGCTGGGGGCGGAGCTCGGTCTCTCACCGGGGACCATCAGCCTCCGGATCGACCGGCTCGTGGGCCGCGGATTGGTGGAGCGCGAAACCGACCCCGACGATGGCCGTGGCGCGGTCATCTCGATCACTCGCCAGGGACGCGAGCTGTTCGAGGCGTGCGCGCCGGAGCACCTGACCAACGCCGGCGAGCTCCTGTCAGGCCTGGCCGACGAAGAGCGCGACCAGCTCGGGCGCCTCCTGGGCAAGCTGCTGTACACGCTCGAGGACACGGCGGCGGCCGACGACCCGCTCGCCCCTGAGCTCGGGTTGGTACTCGAGGGCGCGCCGATGGCGTTGGAGCGGCGACGTGCGGTGGGCCTGCCGCCGCTCGAGGGACTCCTGGTTCGCCACGTCGATCCCGGCGGGCCCGCCGCCGCGAGCGGGATCCGCCCCGGAGACCTCCTCACATCGGCCGACCGCCGCCCGCTGAGAAGCCGCGGCGATCTCCAGCTGGCGCTGCAGCGCTCGCGGGGAAGGCTCCGGCCGATCGCGCTCGAGGTCACGCGGGGGGCGGAGCCGATGCGGGTCGCGCTGTCATTTCCCAAGTAGTAGATGGCGCAGCTCGCCGAAGGCCACGGCCGCCCATGCAGCCAGGGCCACAGCCAGCCACAGGCGGCCCAGCTCGGTCAGCCACCCCGCGTGGAGGCTGTGCCCCAGGTTCCAGCTCGCCACCGAGTACATCCCGAGCGGGAACACCATCGTCCAGCGCTCGGGCGTGAAGCTTAGGCCGAGCCGTTGGCTGCGCAGCACCTCGGCGGCGGCGATGACGATCAGCATGACGCTGGCAACACCCCAGGCCACGACGGCGGCCGCGCCCCCCGGCGTCCCGGGGTGGGCGCCCGCGACCCTGACCGCCGCGACGCAGAAGATCGCCGGCGCGCCCATCACGATCCACCAGTCCGGCGAGATGTCGGCCAGCCCGAAGCGAGGCTGGACTGCGCGGTGGACCAGCAGCGCCCCGATGAGCAGGTAGGCGACGCCGCCGGCGATCCAGAGCGCGGTCGCGCCGGCGTGCAGCAACGGGAGGTGCTCGAGCGCGGCGATCAGGGCGGCGAGGATCGCGAGGCCCTCGGTCGCCACCACCGCCAGGAGCCACTCTCCACGTGGTTGGGCTCCACCGCGCCGGCCGTGCTCAGCGGCGACCTCGCCGAGGATCAGGAGCCACAGGACCCAACCGCAGGCGAGGAGGCCCGCGGCGATCGCGAGCTGAGCCGTTCCTGGTCCCACGATGCGGGCTCCGAGCACGCACCCGTCGGCGACGAAGCCGAGGGCATGAAATCCCTCACCCGGTCGCCTGGCCCGGCGCAGCAGGGCCACCGGATGGCGGGCGAGCCACACGTCCAGCGCCGCCAGTGAGATGAACGCCGCGATGGCCGTCCACAGCAGGGCGAGCGAGAGCAGTTCGAGGCCCACGTCGCGAGCGGCGATCGACACCACCGTCGTGGCCATGACCACGTTGAACGCCCCCGCCCACGGTCGGCCGTGGAACCTCGAGAACAGACGGTGCTTCGATCGGTTCGAGGCCGGCATGCGTTTGCCTCACAAAATGTCGTACCACGATACTGTCTAAGCGGTGGAGTTGAACCAAGCGGATTTCGAGCACCTGCTGCAGCTGAGGACGGGACTCAGGCGCTTCCTGCGTTGGAGCGAGCAGCAGGCGCAGGCGGCCGGGTTGACATCCGCGCAACACCAGCTGCTCCTGGCCATCCGCGGCCATGCCGGGTCCGTGTCTCCGACGATCGGTGAGATCGCCGAGTACCTGGTCCTGCGCCACCACTCCGCCAGCGAGCTGATCGATCGCGCCCAGGCCGCGGGTCTGGTTTCGCGCAATCCCGATCCGGTCAACGGGACCCAGGTCCGGGTGTCGCTGACCAAGGTTGGGATGGTCAAGCTCAACCAGCTCTCGGAGACGCACCTGGCCGAGTTGACCCACCTGGCCCCGACGATGCGCGCGCTGTGGGAGGCGCTCGAGTCCAATGCCGCGAGCGCGCCACCCAGCCTCTCCGTTCAGGCCGATCATCCACTGTCGCTGACGGCCTGAGGTATGTCCGAACCGGCCGGGTCAGACGGGATGCCTCCGCGCGCCGACAACGGGCGCATGCCGAACGGGGGCGACGGCGCGGCACCCACGGCGGCCGTGCGCTCGGTCGTGACCGGCGCCGGAGCCGTCGAACGCGCCCGCCATCTGGGCGACTTCACCGTCACCCCTCGCGTGCTCCAGATCTGCGCGCTCGCGCTCCCGGTCGGCTTTCTGGCGGCGCTCGCCGCCTGGTGCCTGCTGCGGCTGATCGGCCTGTTCACAAACCTGTTCTTCTACGGCCGGGCGGAGACGAAGCTGGTCGCCCCCGGCGCTGGACCTCACTCGTGGCTGCTGATCCTGTTCCTGCCGATCGCCGGCGGACTCGTCGTCGGGCTGATGGCGCGGTTCGGGTCCGAGAAGATCCGCGGACACGGCATGCCGGAGGCGATCGAGGCGATCTTGACCCGTGGCAGCCGGATCGAGCCGCGAGTGGCGATCCTCAAGCCGATCTCGGCCGCGATCTCGATCGGCTCGGGCGGACCGTTCGGGGCCGAGGGCCCGATCATCATGACCGGTGGGGCGTTGGGCTCGGTCCTCGCGCAGCACCTCGAACTGACCGCGGATGAACGCAAGACGCTGTTGGTTGCGGGTGCCGCCGCGGGGATGGCGGCGACCTTCAACGCGCCCCTGGCGTCGGTCCTGCTCGCCGTTGAGCTGTTGCTGTTCGAATGGCGTCCCCGGAGCATGCTGCCCGTCGCGACGGCCGTCGCGGTCGCGACGGTAACGAGGACGCACATCCTCGGTTCGGGTGCCGTGTTCGCCGTCCCGGACGTGGCTCTACACCTGTCGATCCCCATCTTCGTGTGCTGCGCGGCGGTCGGGATGGCGACGGGCGCGCTGGGGGCGCTGCTGACCGCGCTCGTCTATGCGGCCGAGGACAGCTTCATGAGGCTGCCCATCCATTGGATGTGGTGGCCGGCGATCGGCGGCTTGATTATCGGCCTCGGCGGCCTCGCCGAGCCTCGCGCGCTCGGGGTCGGCTACGACGTGATCAGGGAGCTGCTAACCGGCCGCGCGGCGATGTCGCTGATCGTCGGGATCTTCATCGTCAAATCACTGATCTGGTCCCTGTCGCTCGGCTCCGGCACGTCGGGCGGCGTGCTGGCTCCGATGTTCATGATCGGCGGCGCCTTCGGGGCCCTCCTCGCGCCACTCCTGCCGCACGTGGCGCCCGGGTTCTGGCCGCTGATCTGCCTCGCGGGCGTGATCGGAGGGGTGATGCGTGCGCCGTTCACGGCGGTCGTCTTCTCGATGGAGTTGACCGGCCGCTGGGATGCTCTCCTCGCGCTCCTGATCGGGGCGACGGGCGCGTACCTGTTCACCTCGCTGACCCTGAAGCGCTCGATCCTGACCGAGAAGGTCGCGCGCCGCGGGTTTCACCTGACCCGCGAGTACGACGTCGATCCGCTGGCGATCCTGTTCGTCCGCGAGGTGATGGACACCGGGGACGTGGTCGTCTATGACGTCACCGACCGACTATCGGATGTGCTCGCCGACTTCCTGCGCGATGGGACCGAACTGACGTCGGTCGCGCAGCGCCAGCGCATCTATCCCGTCACGGGTCCCGACCGAGCTTTGGTCGGGGTGGTCACGCGGCGCGATCTGTTGCGCGCAACCCAAAACCACCCCGCGGGCGATCAGACCATCGGCGAAGTCATGAGCGACCACCTCGCCACCGCGTACCCGGACGAGACCCTGCGCGACGTGGCCAATCGGATGGCGGAGCACGGTGTCACCCGCATGCCGGGTGATCGCCCGCGGTCCGGGCCGTGAGATCGTCGGGATCATCACGCTGCCCGCGATGCTCGCCGGGCGTCTTCGTGACCTCCAAGAGGAGCGTGACAGCGAGCGGATCCTCCAGATCGCGCGGCCACGGCATCGACTGAGCTCGCCCATGCCGTAATATTTTCCCAAGTCTTCTGTGAAAAAGATTTCCCTCCCCGGAGGCGCACATGACCTACGTGATCGCCGAACCCTGCATTGGGGTCAAGGACAACTCATGCGTCGAGGTCTGCCCCGTCGACTGCATCCATCCCACGCCGGATGAGCCCGGGTGGGAGGCGGTGGATCAGCTCTACATCGACCCTGAGGAGTGCATCGATTGCGACGCATGCGTCGAGGCCTGTCCGGTAGACGCGATCTTCGCCGAGGATCAGGTCCCCGAGGAGTGGCGGCGTTTCACCGAGCTGAACGCGGACTACTTCCGAAGCCGGGCGGCGTGAGTGCAGCCCCGAGCCATAGGCTGGAGGTAATTCGAGACTAGGAGAGGCGATGTCAGGATTCCGGTTGGGGATCTACGTGTTCAAAGACGCGGAGATCGTCGATTTCGCGGCGCCCTACGGCGTGTGGTCGGTGGCGCGCCGTTTTGATCCAGAGCTCGACGCGTTCCTGATCGCCGACGCGATGCGCCCCGTCCAGGCGCAGGCCGGGTTCACGATGCTGCCGAACTACAGCTTCGCGGAGCGGCCCGCGATGGACGCCTTCCTGATTCCGGGCGGGTTCGGCACCCGCCAGGAGATGTACAACCGGCGGCTGCACGAATTCATCGCGGCGCTGCCCGAGGACTGCCTGCTCACGAGCGTGTGCACGGGCTCCTGGGTGTACGCACGGATGGGGCTGCTCGACGGGCTGGCCGCGACCAATCGCAAGGAGCCCGACCGGGTCGAGTCCGCGCCATCCGGGAAGGTCCCGATCGACCGACTGGCCGAGCTCGCGCCGGCCTGCCGGATCAGCCGGGCGCGCGTGGTCGACGCCGGCCGGATCGTGACCGCCGGCGGCATCACGTCGGGCATGGAGATGGGCTTTCACCTGCTCCACCGGGCCGGCTATAGCGGGGAGTTCGTGTCCGAGGTCGCGCGCGTCATGGAGTACACCGCCGCGTACGACGCCTACCGCGACGATGTCGAGACGGTCGTGGCTGCCCCGTCCACTCCGTGAACCAAGACGCCCGATAGGAGCTCTGAGGCAATGAGCAAGCAGACGTTCGTGATCGTCGGCGCGAGCCTGGCCGGCGCGAAGGCCGCGCAGGAGCTGCGCGAGCGCGGCTTTGATGGTCGCGTCGTGCTGGTCGGGTCCGAGCCCGAGCGACCCTATGAGCGCCCGCCCCTGACCAAGGACTATCTGCGCGGCGAGTCAGAGCGGGAGAAGGTCTACGTCCACCCCGCCGGCTACTACGACGAGCACGAGATCGAGCTTCTGTCAGATGTCACGGTCACGGCGATCGGCCCGAAGGCTTCCGTCGTGGTTCTGGAGGGCGGCCACGAGCTTGCCTACGACCGCCTGCTGCTCAGCACCGGCTCCGAGCCTCGGCGGATACCGGTCGCCGGCGAGGACCTCGAGGGCGTGTACTACCTGCGCACGCTGGCCGACTGCGACGCGCTGCGCGCGCGCCTGGACGACGGCGGTCGGGTGGCGGTGATCGGCGCGGGTTGGATCGGGAGCGAGTTCGCGGCCTCAGCTCGTCAGCGTGGCCTCGAGGTGACCGTCATTGATCCCGTCGCGTTGCCCAACGAGCGGGTGTTCGGAGCGGAGATCGGTGCCTTCTATCGCGACCTGCACGTCCGGCATGGCGTACGGATGCTGCTCGGCCGCGGGGTGCACGCGTTCGAGGGACGCAAAGCGGTCAGCCGCGTCAAGACCGACCACGGCGAGATCGTGGAGTGCGACTTCGTGGTGGTGGGCATCGGCATCACGCCGCGTGACTCACTCGCTCGTGACGCCGGACTGGAAGTGGGTAATGGCATTGTCGTCAACGAGCGCCTGACTACCACGGCGCCAGACATCTTCGCCGCGGGCGACGTGGCGGACGCATGGAATCCGTTCTACCAACGACCCATTCGGGTGGAGCACTGGGCAAACGCCCTCAATCAGGGGCCGGCGGCGGCGCGCGCGATGCTCGGCGAGGACGTGAGCTATGACCGGATCCCCTACTTCTTCTCCGACCAGTACGACGTCGGGATGGAATACTCGGGTTTCGCGGAGCAGTGGGACGAGGTGGTGTTCCGCGGCGATCGCGACGCCGGGGAGTTCGTCGCCTTCTGGCTGCGCGAGGGGCGGGTCGTGGCGGGTATGAACGTCAATCTGTGGGATGTCAACCAGCACGTCCAGGATCTGATCCGCTCCCGCCGGGAGGTCGACGTGGACGCGCTGACCGACACCGCCACGCCGTTGGAGTCACTGACGCCCGAGTCGGCCGCGTGAGGTGGGAGACGGGAGACGCCCGGGCGTGTCGACTCTGAACACGCGCGAGCCCGTCGGCTCGATGCGATCTGACGTGCATAGCCCCGCGGTGCGGGTCCTCGATTTTGATCCCGATCTCGGCGCGGGCATCGACCCGGCCGAATGGCAGGCCGCGGTTGCGATGGCGGTGGCACCCGAGTTCAACTTCGAGCGCGGGCGATGGGAGTTCTCACCCCGCCCCGAACGCGGTGGATTCGGTGCGCTGATCCTGGATGGACTAATCCTCATCCGGATTGACGCCGGTGGGCGGTCGCACATCGAGATGCTCGGTGAGGGCGACGTGGTCAGTCCCTGGGTGGGGACCGGTCCCGAGCTGAGCACGCCCTCGGTGCTGAGCGCGTCCGTGGTCTCCCAGGCACGCGTCGCGTTGCTCGATCGGCGTTTCGCGCTGCGTACGGCTCGCTGGCCCGAGATCCACGCCGCGCTGATCCAGCGGTGCATCGAGCGCTCCCGCCGGCTGAGCCTGCAGTCCGCGATCAATGCGCTGCCGCGTATCGAGGAGCGGGTCGAGGTCACCCTCTGGGCGCTGGCCGACCGGTTCGGGCGCGTCACCCCCGACGGGATCGTGATGGATCTGCCGATCAGCCACTCTCAGCTGGCCGACATCGTGGCCGCACAGCGCCCCTCGGTGAGCACCGCGGTGGTGCGACTGGAGGAGCACGGCCGGCTGGCGCGCGTGGCCCGGCGCACCTGGCTGCTGCGCGGGGCCCCGCCCGAGATGCTGACCTCGCTGGCGCGGCAGACCGGCCTCGAGGCCTGACTATCCCGGAGGTTTTTGCAATGAGCACAACCGCTTAACCCAGCGCACGTGGTGTCACCAACGGCGCCACCGGGGAGTTTCGCGAGTGGCGTGATCACGCTCGAGTGTTCCTGGAGCCGATCGCCGCGCCGTCCACCCTCGGGCCGTACGGCTTCGCGGTGGCCGCGCGCTCGGCTACTGGTTCTTCGGGCTGGCCGCGGTGACGCTGGTCGGGATGCTGGCATCGTCCGCCCACAACTTGGCGCTGACCTCGGTGCTCCTTGCTCTATGGGTGGGGGTCGCGCTGCTCGGTGCGCCAGCGCGATGATGCTCGCGAGCCCGGAGTCAAGCAGGGCCAGTGAGGCCCACGCCCGCCCCGGCCCGCAGCCGGCGGCGGATCTCCGGATCGAGCTCGACGTGCACGTACATCGTGCCGAGCTCATGCGCGTCGACCGCGTGACCGCGCCGCGCGAGCTCGCCGGCGAGCGCCGCCAGATCGCCGCAGGCCAGCTCGGCGATCTGCTGCTCGAGCTTGGGAGCGTGGGGATGGTTCTCGACGAAGAATCCATTGCTCGATGCGGTGAGAACGTCGTCCGCCCCGCCGGCGATCTCAAGGCTCAGCTCAAGGCGCACGATCAGCGCATCCCCGCGGTGGTATTCCGCCACCCACTGCTGCCAGGACTCATCGCCGGCCGCGGCGAGCGCCTTGGCGTGCGTCAGCGCGGCCGGCGAGTCATCCAGCACGGCCCGGGCTGACAATCGCTGCACGGACACCACCGCGGACAGGGTGGCAGTACTAGGCGGTTTCGCCCCGCTGGCGGCGGCGATCGCGCGGCGGACGCGCGGTTCGTTCGGCATAGGCGTGGAACTCACGCTCGAAGTCGGTCCACCAGTCGCCGCGCAACTCTCGCGGAGTGCGGCGCTCGCGGATCGCGTACAAGAGGCCGCCGATTCCGACGGCGAGCGCAGCGAGCACCCCGACGAGGGCTAGGACCGGCATTCGGTGCTCGCGCTGGTTGTGTCGGTCCTCGACGCCATGTGATCTACATACCCATTCTCCGCGTCATCCCGACCGGATTCGTCATGGCTCGGACGGTCGGCGCGGCGGTGGCCCTCAGAGGTTGAACGGCGCGCGCATGTCGGCCGCGGTGGCCGCCTGGCCGAGCAGCGGCTCGAGCCCGAGCATCTCCTGGGTGGCGCGAAGCATCGAGTAGTGGTCCAAGCGGTCGGAGACCGTTGTTCCCGGCGCTACCGATGGCCCGATGACCAGCGTGGGGATGTGGTTGGCGCTCAGCAGGTCGTCCTCGTCCCAGGTCACGAACACGGCCATCCCGCCCGCCTCGTACTCGGGACTCGAGAGCAGCTTCGGCACGAATGACGACAGCCAGGTGTCGCCCTGGGCGACGGTGCCGTCGTGCATGTCGTGGATCAGATTGGGGGTGACGAAGGTGAACCGGGCCGAGAGGTCGGGTGGGTCACTCAACGGAACGTCGTAGCGAGCGCAGTCACCGGCAACGTTGATGTAGTACGCGTGCGGGTTGTGGCGCACGGCGTACTCGCCCGAGTCGGTCTGCTGGCAGTTCGACGGCATCGATTCCTGGAGCGAGCGCGAGCCGCCGCCTGCGAGCAGACTGAAGATGCTGGGCACGTCAAGTCGATGCGCCGTGGGTGGGTCGTCGTCGCCGATCCCCTGTGTGGATCCCGAGGTCATCGCGATGTAGTTGGGCAGGCTCGGGTGCGACTCGGCGTAGAAATTCGAGGCGAGCCCGTGCTGACTGGCTAGCTGGTTGATGTAGGGGGCATCCGTTGCGCCGATGATCTGCTCGTAGGAGTGATTCTCCATCGCGATCCACACCACGTGGTCATAACGGTCCGGCGGTGCGGTCATCCTTTGGGAAGGTAACTGGTGGCGCCGCTGGCCGGTTGTACGAGGCCGCTTCCATGGGCGGCGCCCCGGATAGTAGGCTGGCGCCTTCACCGTCCACATGGCATACGACCTCGTCATCGACATCGAGAACACACCGGGGGCGCTGGCGCAGGTTGCGGCCGCAATCAGCGACGCCGGCGTGAACATCGCGGCGGCAACGTGCATCGGAGCGGGCGACCACGCCGAGCTCCACATTCTTGTGCCGCACCCTGGGGCGGCCAGGCACTCACTCGCGATCTCGCACCTGGCCGTGACGCGCGAGCGCGAGGTCGTTGTCGTCGACGTGGAGGACCGGCCCGGGGTACTGGCCGATCTGACGCGCAAGATCGCGCGCGCGGGCGTTGACCTGGACCTGGTGTATGTCGCCACGCGAAACCGCGTGGTATTCGGATCGTCCGACCTCTCCGCCCTGCGCAACGCGGTGGGAGAGGTGGTCTGACGCAGTAGTGGAGGTGCGGGAGGCAGTGTGCGACGGGCGGGTCATCTGAACCTTAGGCTCCGGCGAATCGGCGACGCGTCGGTGGTGTCGGCTCGCGGCGACATCGATCTCTCGACGGTTGCCCAGGCCGCCGAGGCCATGGATGCCGCGCGGGCGGATCGCGGGCCGGTGTTCCTGGATCTGCGCGAGGTCGGGTTCATGGACACCTCCGGCCTTCGCCTGATCATCGAGGAGCAGCAACGGGCCGCCGCGCACGGCTACCGCTTCGCCGTCTTCCCCGGGTCGCCAAAAGTGCAGCGACTGTTCGAGATCGCCGGGCTTGCGGGCGATGAGGGCCTGTTCGCCGACCCCTCGACGCTGCCAGCCGCTGGTGAGGGCGATTGAGCGCGAGTCACGAACAGAACCGGTTCGTCCTGCTCGCCTCGATCGACGAGGTCGCAGACCGCGGGGTGCTGCTCGGCGAGACCGTGGCGCGGCTGCTCGAGTTCGTCGTGCCGGCGTTCGCCGACGTGGCGACGCTCGACACGATCTCGCATGAGGGCGTGTTCCGGCGCGTCGGGTCCCGAGTCGAGGGTCCAGGGCGGGAAGAGCTCGAGAAGGGCCTGCTGCGCCGCCGGCCCATCCCCGAAGGGCCGGTCGGGCTCCCGGCGGCACTCGCCACCGGCGAGAGCCAGCTGGTCGAGCGGGTGACCGACGAGCACCTCCGGGCGATCGCCGCCGACGAGGCCGACTTCCAGTTGCTCCGGGCGCTCGAGTTGCGCTCGGTGCTGGACGTGCCCCTCCTGGCACGAGGCCGCATCGTGGGGGCGCTGGCCTGCGGCGTGGGCACGTCCGGCCGCGATTACGGTCCTGAGGACCTGCGCTTCGCCGAAGTGCTGTCGGCTCGACTGGCGCTCGCGTTGGACAACGCCGGCCTGTCGGCGGCGCTCAGCGGGCTCGAGCAGCGGCTCGAGATAACGCTCACCAACCTGGCCGAGGCGGTGATCGTCCGTGACGCCGCGGGTTCGATGGTGTTCGCCAACCCGGCGGCGGCCCGGCTGCTGGGGCTCACCTCCGTGGAGGAGATCACGACCGCGGCACCGGGGGCACTGATGGCGCTCTACGACGTGTTCGATGAGGAGGGACGGCGACTCTCGCTCACCGATCTCCCGTCAATGCTTGCGGTTCGTGGTGAGCGGCCGGGCCCGCTGCTGGTCAACAACATCATCCGCGCGACGGGCGAGCAGCGTTGGCTGCTGCACAAGGCCA
Source organism: Solirubrobacteraceae bacterium (assembly GCA_035504535.1). Taxonomy (GTDB): domain Bacteria; phylum Actinomycetota; class Thermoleophilia; order Solirubrobacterales; family Solirubrobacteraceae; genus Palsa-465. The sequence goes on from DATJRS010000007.1 coordinate 104,778, forward strand.
CGCCGGTGTTCGACGCCAGCGGCGCGCTTTCGATGGTGATCAGCGTTATCGAGGACCTGACCGAGGTCAAACGGGCCGAGCGCGCGCAGCGCCTGCTGGCCGAGGCGGGACAGGCCCTGTCCGCCTCGCTCGATTACCACCAGAGCCTGCAGCGGATGGCCGAGCTCGCCGTGTCCGGACTTGCCGACCGATGCCAGGTGTTGATGCGGGGCGGCAACGGGGAACTCGAGGAGGTCGCGGTGGCCGGCGCGAAGGTAGCGGCAGAGCCGCGGGCGGGCGAGACGGATGAGGTTCACGGGGACGAGCTGGCGGTTGCCGCCGAGGTGGTCCAATCGGACGAGGCGCGGCTCGCCGGTCGGGTGATCGTCGTGCCCCTCGCGCTCGTCGGCCAACCACCCATCGGGGCGCTCTTCTTGGGCATGACGGAGTCCGGACGGACGTTCGACAAGGGCGACCTGAGCCTGGCTCGGGAGCTCGGCCGGCGCGCGGCGATCGCGGTCGAGAACGCGCGCCTGTACGCCGAACGATCGATGATCGCCAGCACCCTGCAGCGCAGCCTGCTCCCGCCCGAGCTCCCGGAGATCCGGGGGTTTCGCCTCGCCGGTCTCTACGTGGCCGCCGGGGAGCAGAACGAGGTCGGCGGCGACTTCTATGACGCGTTCGAGGTCCAGGGCGGCTGGATGGTCGTGGTCGGGGACGTGGCTGGGCGGGGGGCCGAGGCGGCGGCGCTGACCTCGCTGTCGCGCTACACGCTGCGCACGGCGGGGAAGCTACTGGGAGACCCCGTCGCCACGCTCGAGCAGCTGAACGCGGCGCTGCGAGAACGGCCAGGACTGTCGCTGGTCAGCGTCTGCTGTGCGGTCCTGCGCGAGACGGGCGGCGACGCCACGGCCGACGTGGTGCTCGCCGGTCATCCTCCGGCGTTTCACGTGCGCGCGGGCAATCCGGAGCCGGTCGGCTTGTTCGCGCCGTTCCTGGGCGCGTACGCGAGCGGCGAGTGGACGCCGGTGACCGTCCACCTCGGGCCCGGCGATCAGCTCGTCCTCTATACCGACGGCGTGATCGACACGGTCGGCGAGGAGGAGCGCTTCGGAGAAGAACGCCTGGTCGCGACGCTGCACGGTGCGAGCGGCGCGACCGACGCGGTCGCGCGGATCGAGGCGGCGGTGCGCGATTTCGCACGGGGTACCCAGGCCGACGACATTGCGGTGATCGCGGTCGAGCGGCTTCTCGCCCGGCGGTAGAGTCGGGTCAGCTGCCGTCGAGCAGCCATACGCTCCCGGAGGAGGGTGACGATGATCGAGCCGTATCAGGCGGTGGGGTTGATCCAGACGATGCGCGGCATCCGCCGGCGCGAGGAGATCAGCTGGAACCTCGAGCACATCTCGCACATGGTCAAGGCGGCCTCCTGGCTGTCGAGCATGGACCTGCCGGTGCGGTTGATCTGCATCCCCGAGGGAGGCTTGCAGGGGTTCACCGACGAGGTGCTCGACCTCGATCACGAGACGTACGCGCGGGAGTGCGCGATCGACATCCCGGGGCCGGAGACCGACCAGTTGGGTCGGCTTGCGCGGCAGTGGAATGCGTATGTGATCGGCCAGGCGAAGGCCCGCCATCCCGAGTTCCCCGGTCGTTTCTTCAACGTCGGGTTCGTGATCGAGCCCGAGGACGGCACGGTCGTGCTCAAGCACCACAAGCTCGTGCCGCTCCTTCCGGTCGAGCATTCGGTCACGCCGCACAACGTGTGGGACCGTTGGGTCGAACTGTATGGGCGGAGCCTCGACGCGTTTTACCCGGTCGCGGACACCGCGATCGGGCGGATCGGGATCATGATGGCCAACGAGGCGTCCTATCCGGAGAACGCGCGCGGGCTGGCGATGAACGGCTGCGAGATCGCCTATCGCGGCCCGTACCCGGCGCCGGGCGTGATGAGCGGCATGTTCTCGGTCCAGACGCGGGCCCGCGCGCTCGACAACAACATGTACGTGATCGCGATGAACCTCGGCACGTACTACCTGGACAAGGACTCGACCGTCCCGATCGACACGTTCTCGGGTGGTTCGCAGATCGTGGACTACCGCGGCCATGTCGTGACCGAGGTCCCGTACGGCGCCGGCTCGACCTGGATCGGCGGGACGGTCGACATCGAGGCGCTGCGCCACTTCCGCCAGACGGCGCAGTGGGACAACTGGATGAAGGACCTGACGACCGAGCAGTACCAGCTGATCTACGAGCAGCCGGTGTACCCGAAGAACCTGTACCTCGAGCAGGCGCCGTACACGCACGCCGAGTACCGGGAGCAGGTGACGCGCAGGCAGGTCGCGCTGATGCAGGAGCGCGGTGTGTGGCGTGCGCCGGACCGATCGGTCGCGCCGGCCCTCCCCGAGATCCACGTCGAGCCGGCGTCTCTCCTCGACTGAGCCGATGGCGAGCTGGGAAGACGTCCGGCGGATCGCGCTGGCGCTGCCCGAGACCAGCGAGGGGACGTCCTGGGGCAACGTGTCCTGGCGGGTGCGCGAGAAGCTGTTCGTCTGGGAACGCCCGCTGCGCCCAGGCGATCTTGCAAGTTTTGGATCCCGCCCACCCCATGCCGCGCCGGACGGGCCGATCCTCGGCGCCCGCGTCGAGCACGTTGGCGCGAAGGAGGCGCTGCTCGCCGACGACCCGGAGGTCTACTTCACGACGCCCCACTTCGACGGGTACCCGGCAATCCTCGTGCAGTTGGATCGGATCGCCGCCGGCGAGCTAGAGGAGTTGATCGTCGACGCCTGGCTGTGTCAGGCGCCCAAGCGCCTGGCCAAGGCCTACGTCGAGACGCACCTGTCCGGCGGCTAGCCAGGGGTGACGCGCCGGGGACGCACAGAACGCCGGCGGCGCCGTGCGTGATGCGCACGGCGCCGGGCTTTGCGCCCTCGACTCTTGTGCCGAGGGCGCCGCTTAGTTTGGCCAGCGCCCGCGCGCCCGGGAGAGCGCGGGGCGCCCGTCAAGGGGTTGCGCAGGTCTGGGCGTACGCGCAGTCGTTGAACGACTGGCCATCCGAGGCCAGCGCCGATGGAGTCGCCTCGTTGACCCCCCCGGGGCCCATGTCGATCTGGGTCGGATCGCCCTCGGCGATCGTGTGGGTCGCCCCGCCGGCCGTGTAGGTCGACGTCGGGCCGAAGTGGGTGGTGCCCACGTTGGCGAGCGTGGTCTGGGCCACGAGCGTTGGGGCCTCGAGGATCCACTCGCCCGAAGACTCCGACGAGGTGTAAGTGACGTCCTTGCTCCAGGTCCAGTGGCCGGCGTCGGTCATCGCGATGCTCCACGTGTCGCCCGACACCTGGCTGATGTTCACCGTGATGTCGTCGCCCGGGGTAACCGTGCAGTTCGCGTCGCCGGTGCAGCCGGTCAGCTGCGTCTCGCTCGCGGGCAGCAGCTCGTACCAGGCGTAGTACTGGTCACCGACCAGCGGGTTTGAGGGCAACGACTGCTCGGCCGTCCCGGCCTGGATCAGGTCGCTGGTGCTGTAGCCGCCGATCCCGGTCCAGGTGGCCGCGAAGCCCGGAGGCACCAGACCGGCCGACGGCACGACGAAGCTGGACGAGACAGCGGTGATGTTCTCCGAGCTCGGGGTCACGGCGTAGCCGGACCAGTTGAGGCTGTCGGTCGTGCCGCCATGCATCGGAAGCACCTGGCCCTTGTGGCTCGGGATCAGTACGCCGGTCGCGCGTAACCCGCTCCTGGCACGCGTTGCGCTGCGGGCGTGAACCCGGGCGCCCGCGGCGCCTGCTCCCACGAGCATGGCGATGGACAAGATCGCGACGGTCACTCCGGTACCGACGATTTTGCGCATGACTATTCCTCCGGTGGCGCGGCGAGGGTGATCCCTGCCTGGATCGAACTGCCTCAGCTACATACCCGTGCGCGTCCTACTTACAAACCGCGGTTGCGCCACGGATGTGGCCGCGAGCGCCGGATGCAATCCTTGAGGACACGCCGATGACGATCAGCGACACCTGGGTCTGTCCCACCTGCGGCGCCAGCTTCCCGCCCGGACCGTCGCCCCCGGCCCGGTGCCCGCTGTGCGAGGACGAGCGCCAGTGGGTGCCCCCCACCGGCCAGGTTTGGACGACGATGGGAGAGCTCGCCAAGTCCGGCCACCGCACCGTGGTGCGCGAGCACGAGCCCGACCTTCTCGGGATCGGGTTGGAGCCCGGCGATGTCGGCGTGGGGCAGCGCGGGTTGCTCGTCTCAACGCCCGAGGGGAACCTCCTGTGGGATCCGCCGGCGTTCATCGACCAGGCCGCGATCGACGCGGCGCGCGGCGCAGGCGGTCTGGCGGCGGTCAGCTCGAGCCATCCGCACATGTACGGCGCGATCGTCGACTGGGGCCACGCGCTCGACGCCGAGATCCTGATCGCGGAGGCCGACCGGCACTGGTTGATGCGTCCCGATCCCGCGGTCCGGGTCTGGTCGGGCAGCCACGAGGTTCTGCCCGGCGTGACGCTCGTCCAGTGCGGTGGCCACTTCCCCGGCAGCGCGGTCGTGCACTGGGCCGCTGGGGCAGACGGCGGCGGCGCGCTGTTCGTGGGCGACACGCTGTTCATCACCCCGGGCGCCGACCGGGTGTCGTTCATCTGGAGCGCCCCCAACCGGCTCCCGCTTCCAGAGCGCGCCGTGCGTCACCTGGTGGACGCGCTGTCCCCGTACGAGTTCGAGCGCCTCTACGGCGGCTGGTGGGGCCCGATCATCGGCCGGGACGGCAAGGCGATCCTCGAGCGCTCCGCCGCGCGCTACATCGAGCTCGTCCGGGGCGAGGTCACGCCGAAGCGATAGAAGCCCGGCGCCTCAGGAGATTTCCTGGCGCACCAGCGCGGCGCCGGCGCTGAGCGCCCTCAGCTTGGCGAAGGCGCGCTCGCGCGGGAGGTACTTCATGCCACAGTCGGGCGCGGGCACCAGGCGCCCGGCCGGCACGTGGGCGAGCGCGGCCCGGATCCGTTCGGCCACGGTGTCCGGGCTCTCCGCCGAGGCGTCGCCGAGATCGAGCACCCCGAGCACGATCGCCTTGGGGCTGAGCTCGGAGAGCTGGCCGAGGTCGAGCTTGGGCTGGGCCGCCTCGACCGAGATCTGCTGCGCGACGCTGTCGCTCAGCTCGCCCAGGAAGTCGTAGCGGTTGGCCTTCTTGTCACCCATCAGGGCGGCGTAGCCGAAGCAGAGATGGACCGCGGTGGTGGCGGTCAGCCCCTCGAGCGCGCGGTCGATCGCCGCCACGGCGATCCGCCGCGCCGCCTCGGGGTTGTTGCGCAGCCAGGGCTCGTCGAGCTGGATCACGTCGGCCCCCGCGGCCTCGAGCGCCCGCGCCTCCGCGTTGACCGCGGCGGCCAGGTCCATGACCAGCTCATCGGGGTCGTCGTAGGCCTCGTTACTGGCCTGCTGGGCCATCGTGAACGGCCCCGGTAGGGTGATCTTGGTGGCACGGTCGGTGTGGGCGCGCAGGAACTCCACGTCGCGCGTTTCGACCGGTCCGCGCCAGCGGACGGGCGCGACGATCCGGGGCACGGTCCGTTCGGCGCCGTCCCGGGTGAGGATGGTGGCCGGGTGCTCGGCATCGACGCCCTCGAGTGCGGTGGCGAACCGGTTCGAGTAGCTCTCGCGGCGGATCTCCCCGTCGGTGATCGTGTCGATCCCGGCGCGTTCCATGTCGCGGATGGCCACCAGGGTGGCGTCGTCCTGGGCCTGTTCGAGATAAGGCTCGGGAATCCGCCACGCCTGGCTGACGCGCACACGCGGCACGGAGTGGGAGCCGAGCGCATCGCGGTCGATCAGCCACTCCGGCTGGGGATAGCTCCCGACCACGGTGCTCGACAGGGGGCGCTCCGACACGGTGCGCGACGATAACCGAGAATCTGCGTATGGGCACTGACGAGCAGGCGCCCGTCCCGGGCGTCGCGATCGTCACCGGCGCCGGATCGGGGATCGGGCGGGCGGTCTCCCGCCGGCTGGCCGAGGCCGGATACCGGGTGGCCCTGGCGGGCCGCCGCATCGAGACGTTGCAGGACGCCATCGCGCAGTTTCCGGCTGGCGCCGGGGCGTTCGCGGTCCCGACCGACGTGACCCGCCCGGAGAGCGTTGACGCTCTGTTCGAGGCGGTCGTCGCTCGCGCCGGCCGAGTCGACGTGCTGATCAATAACGCCGGCGTGTTCGGTCCCCCGGCGCCGGTGCAGGACGTCGCACACGCCGACTGGTCCGCGGTCGTGGAAACCAACCTCACCGGCGCCTTCCTGTGCGCGCAGGCCGCGTTTCGCCAGATGATCCGCCAGCGGCCGCAGGGCGGCCGGATCGTCAACAACGGCTCGCTCTCCGCGCACGTCCCACGGCCGAACGCGGTCGCCTACACCGCCACCAAGCACGCCATCGCCGGCCTGACCAAGGCACTCGCGCTCGAGGGGCGCCGCCACGGAATCGCCTGCGGCCAGATCGACATCGGCAACGCCGCGACCGACATGACCAAACAGCTCGAGGTCGGCGCGCTCCAAGCGGACGGGTCGATCGTGGCCGAGCCGACGATGTCGGCCGAGGACGTCGCCGACGCGGTGCTGTACATGGTCCGCCTCCCGCTGAGCGCGAACGTCCTGTCGATGACCGTGATGGCATCGCAGATGCCGTTCGTCGGGCGTGGCTGACGCGTTCCTGAAGTCGATCGAGCTGCTCGCGCCCAGGGACGGACCGCCGCGCACCGGCTACCCGGGGAGAACGGCACCGGCAAGTCGACGCTGCTCGAGGCGATCGGGGTCGCCGCCGGAATGAACCCCGAGGGCCGCACTCGCCGATCATCATCGCCTACCGCTGCTCCGGGATGATTGATTCCGCGGGCCGCACCGACGAGGCCTTCGGCCTCGCGGCCCAGATGTATGCTCGCCTGGAAACCGCGAGAGAGGAGAGGACGCGATGGAGGCGACGAGCGTACGTACCCCGCAGGAGGTGTTCGGGCATCACGCCGAGGTGCTGATCGCCGGGGATCTCGAGGGCATCGTGTCCGACTACGCCGAAGACGCGGTGTTCATCACGCCCGACGGACCTCTGTACGGCAAGGACGGAGTCCGTCAGGGGTTCACCAAACTGCTCTCGGATCTCCCGAGCGCCGAGTGGCAGGTCCCGACCCAGATCTTCGAGGGCGACGTGCTCTTCATCGAGTGGAACGCGAAGTCCGAGAAGACGCAGGCGCTCGACGGGATCGACACGTTCGTGTTCCGTGACGGCCTGATTCGCGTGCAGACCGTGCGCTACACACTCGAGCAGCGCTAGATCGACAACTGAAGTGGCCGGGAGCGCCAAAGCTCCCAATACCTTCCGTCAACCGGCGGGAGGAAGGTTGAAGCTGGGCATAGCGGGTACTACGGCCGGCAGTTATGACGCTTGCGACCATGAGTATCGTCGAGCGCGATCCGAGGATGCAGCTCGGGGCCTACATCACGGATGGGATCGACCTGTACGAGGTGACCGGGATGCAGCGCGGACCCGGCGTGATGGGAATGTCGACCGTGCGGATCATGGTCGAGAACTGCCGCAATCTGCGCCGCCTCGAGTTCCTGCCGGACAAGATCCGCACCGCGTTCGAGCTGGTCAGGGCGGCGCCGATCGGGAGCTGCCCGGATGTGGTCGACGACATCCCCTGGGACCCCGGCCTCCCCGAATCTCGCGCGGCGTAGCGGGCCGCGAGGCCGAAGGCCTCGTCGGTGCGGCCCGCGGAATCAATTAGCTAACCGCCGGCGGGGATCAAGATCCCTCGGCCCTGCAACCGCCCGCCGTCGAGATCGGCCATCGCGTCGTTGATCGCGTCGAGCGGATACGTGCTCGTGTGCAGCGTGACCTGACCCTGGGCGGTAAGCGTCATCAGCTCCTCGAGGTCGGTGTAGGTGCCGACCAGGTTGCCGATGAACGAGATCTCCCTTGAGATCACGTCGATCGTGGGGATGTCGATGTTCTCGCCGTAGCCGATCACGTAGTAGAAGCCGCCGTCGCGCACCATCGCGATGCCGTCCTCGATCGCTCCGCGCTCGCCGACGAAGTCGATGATCGCCTCGGCCCCGAATCCGTCGGTCATCTCCTTGACCGTCTCGACGTGCTTGGAGCCGTCGACCTTGACCGTCTGGTCGGCTCCCATCTCCCCGGCCAGGGCCAGCGCCTTCTCGGACGGGTCGACCACGATGATCGTGGCCGGCGTCATCGCCTTCAGGCACTGGATGCCGATGTGGCCGAGACCGCCGGCGCCGATCACGACTGCGGTCGTGCCCGGCTGGAGCACGGGGATGGCCTTCTTGACCGCGTGGATCGCGGTCAGGCCCGCGTCGGCCAGCGCGGCGATGTCCTTGGGCTCCAGGCCCGGAGCGAGCTTGACGACCGAGCGAGCCGAGGTCTGGAGAAAGTCGGCGAACCCCCCGTCACGGTTGATCCCCGGGAAGGAGCCGTTCACGCAGTGCATGTCATCGCCCCGCCGGCACGCACTGCACAGCCCGCAGGTGATGAACGGGTGCACGATCACCGTGTCGCCGACCTCGACGTTGGTCACGGCCGAGCCGACCTCGTGTACCCAGCCGGCGTTCTCGTGACCGGGCGTGTAGGGGAGCACGACCTGCGACTTCTCCGCCCACTGACCCTCCTGGATGTGGAGGTCGGTGCGGCACAGCCCGGCCGCGCCGATCCGCACGATCACGTCGAGCGGTCCGACGATCTTGGGTTCGTCGACCTCGTCGAGCTTGAGCGCCTCGTGGTAGGCGTGCAACCTGGCCGCCTTCATGTCAGGACCTCCTCGGGATCGTCGATCTCCACTCCGCGGTGAACGCGCAGCAGCGAGCGGCAGATGCCGCCGTTCACCTCCAGGCTCAGCCGCATCAGCCGCGCCGTGCGCAACCAGCGCCGCAGCTCAGCGGCCCCCACCGGCTCGCCGCTGGGCAGCACGAACGCCGCGTCGGCCGGGTCGGCGGCGAGGCCCAGCTGGCGTCGAAGCTCGAGGCACCGGCGCGCATCGTGGACGTCGGGCAGGTCTTCAAGGCGGCGGGCGGCGACCTCCTCGGGACTCGCCCCGTCCGCGAGCAGCGCCTCGCACAGCCGCGACTCGCGCCCGACCAGCGCCTTGCGCAGGAACAGCTCGCGCAGCGCGAGAAGGTCGTCGTCGACGGTCTCGCCCGGGAACGCACCGGTGAAGCCGTCCCCGCGGTCGAGCGCGGCGTTGATCTCCGCGCCCGTGTAGTGGTCCTCGAGCTTGATCGTCACCTCGCGGACCTCGGGCAGCCGCCGCACGACCTTGCGCGCGTCGGCTGCCATCAGGAACGCGAAGTTCGGCGCGCACTGCGGCGTCGGGAGCCGCAGGACGACCTCGACGTCCCCGTCGGTCGTGACCTCGCACGAGGTCACGAACCCGAGCCTGGTGATCGGCTCATCCAGCTCGGGGTCGTAGACCTCGGCGAGCGCGTCGATGACGCGCTCGCGCGTCATGCCGACTCGACCAGCTGCGCGTCCTCCTTCGCCGCCGGGGTGCCGCCGTTCTGAAGCTGGAGCTCGGCCGGCACCTCGATGTCGTACAGCTTGGCCGCGTTCAGCCCCATGATCTTTTTCTTGGCTGCGGTCGTGACCTGCCCATAGTCCGAGTACTCCTCGGTGTCGGGCATCTGCCAGTCGATGAACCCCTCGACCTGCCACTTCGGCTCCCAGATGGCGTAGTCGGAGCCGAACAGCAGCTTGTCCTCGCCGACCCAGAACAGCAGCTCGCCCATGACCTTGTTGAAGAACCGCGGACGGGCGTGCATCAGGCCGCCGATCACCACGGCCAGACCCGCGTAGACGTTCGGCTCCTGCGTGGCGATGAAGCAGAAGTCCTCGATCCGCGGCAGCCCCACGTGCTCGACGATGAAGTTGAGCTCGGGATTGTTGGTGGCGGCGACGTCGATGTCCTTCATGTCGAACGCGTCCTTGTCCAACGGCCAGATCGTCGGGCCTTTGTGGGCGTGGACGTTCTTGATCCCGAGCTCCTTGCACTTGTCCAGGAACATCTGCGCCTCGGGATCGGTCAGCTTCCAGCCGCGCGAGCCCCTGTACCACTCGGCCGTGTAGACCTTGACGCCCTTGAGGTTGTAGCGCTGGGCGTCCTCCTCGAGCTGCTTGAGCCCGGCCTCACCCTCGCGCGGGTCAAACCGCCCGTTGACGATCAGCTTGTCCGGGAACTTCTCGACCATCCGGGCATTGCGCTCGGCGGTGTTGAAGCCGTCCGTGTACCACTCCTTCAGGTACGTCGACTGGAGGACGCCGTGGTCGATGTGACCCTCCTCGAACACGTCGTGGACGTAGTCGTCCTCGGAGTACTTCTGGAACTTCTCAAGGGGCCAGTGCGTGTCGGCGGGGCCGAGGCCCATGTACGCGTGGAAGCACTCGATCCAACCCTTGGCGTACTGCTCCTGCCCCTTGACCCAGTTAGCGGGACTCGCGTCCCAGAAGTGCTGGTGGCCGTCGACGATGAAGTATTTCTCGCCATCCTTCTCGTACATGCCCTCTCCTCTCGGACGGTGGTGAGGCCACTCTACTCCCGCTCGGCGGGCGTTTGAGAATGGTCGGCGGCGCCTGACGGCGACGCCTTAGCAGTCGTCTGGATCCTGGGGCGTCGGGAAGTCTTGGTCGATCAGCTCGATCCGGTAGCCGTCCGGGTCGGCGACGAAGCAGATGCGGCCGACCTCGGGACGGCCGCCGGGCGCGTACGGCGGCTTTTCGGGCTCGATCCCCTCGCCGCTCAGCTTGGCCAGCAGCGCGTCGAGGTCCTCGACCACGAGCGCCATGTGGTTGTAGCCGTCGCCGAGGTCGTAGGACTCCTCGCGACCGCGGTTGACGGTGAGCTCGAGGGTGTCGCCGTCCCCGGGGAGGCCCATGTAGATGTTGTAGGCGGTCTCGAAGTTGAGCCGGCCGCGGCGCTCGAATCCGAGCAGACCGTAGAAGCGCTCGGACGCCTCGGGGTCGCGCACGCGGACGCAGGTGTGGACATATCGCATCGGGCCAATCTACCGGTCGGGGGCGGGTGCCCGGGCAGGCTGGCGCGAGGCCGGCGGCGCACCGATGAGCACCCCGCCTTCCTCGCGCCATTGACACCCGGCCGGGCTGACTGAACACCCACGCCGGGCTCGTAATCGCCGTTACCCGGCGAGACCCCGGGCTAACGCGCGTGGCTTGCGCGTGAAGTCCAAAACCTGTCGGGAAGGTCGGGTGACCTGGCGGCGTCACTCCGACCGTGGGCAATCACCGACCGTTGGAAGGAGAGAACATGCCCGTGAGTTGGACTTCGCGCGCTCCGGGGGGACGCGCGCACTTGAAGGCCGGGCGAGGGCTACTCGTGTCCTTTGTCACGTTCGTCGGCGCCTGCGGCGGACTTGGACTCGGCGCGGCGGCCGCACAGGCCTTGCCGTTCATCTCCAATCTCCAGGCCAATCCGGCGCCAATTGCGACCACGGTGCCGATGAACGGGGACCAGAACCCGTACGGCATCGTGACCGTGCCGAACAGCATCGGAGCGCTGAAGCGCGGCAATCTGCTGATCAGCAACTTCAACAACTCGACGGCGCCGGCGGGCGAGCAAGGGACCGGCACGACGATCGTGCAGATCGCGCCGGCCGGCAACAACGTGCAAGGCACCGCCTCGCTGTTCGCTCAGATCAGTGACCCGGCGTGCCCCGGCGGGGTCGGACTGACCACCGCGCTGGCCGTGACGCGCACCGGGTACGTGATCGTGGGCAGCCTGCCGACGAGCGACGGGACATCGGCCACCGCCCAAGCCGGATGCCTGATCGTCCTGAACAGCAACGGCCACGTGGTCGAGACCATCGCCGGCGGCCCGATCAACGGCCCCTGGGACATGACAGCGTCCGAAAACGGCATCTTCACCACGCTGTATGTGACCAACGTGCTGAACGGCACGGTCGCGGCCGATACGGGTGGGCCGACCGTGCCGGGCAACGTCGTCAACCACGGCACCGTCGTGCGGATTGAGCTGCTGACGATCCCGGGCGTGCGCCCGATCGTGCTTGATGAGCACGTGATCGCCACCGGCTTCGCCGAGCGCACGGACCCGAACGCGCTGGTGGTCGGGCCAACCGGCGATGCCCTGGCCCGAGATGGGACGCTGTATGTCGCCGACACGCAAAACAGCCGGATCGCCGCGATCCCCGACGCACCGTTCCGCGACTTCCCGGTCCGCCACGGCGGGTTCACGGTGTCATCCGGTGGCGATCTGAACGGCCCGCTCGGGATGACGCTCGCGCCCAACGGCGACATCCTCACCGCGAACGGCGGTGACGGCAACATCGTCGAGACCACGCCGTTCGGCTCGCAGACAGACATCTCGGCCGACGCAACCGGCGGCGGGGGTGCGCTGTTCGGCCTGACGGTGCCGCCCGGCGCCGACGGCATCTATTTCGTCGACGACGCGGACAACACCCTCAGGGAGCTCGTTCCGGCTCCGTAGGTTGGTTTCGCCGTCCGCTCAGGCGAGCGCGAGCACGCGCTCGCCTGTGCGGCGGTGATGCTCGACCAGCACGGCGTCGCGCAGGACAGGCGAGGTGGGCTACTCGCCGTCCCCGATCCACTCTTCAGTGCGCCGCCACAGCTCGCCCGCCAGCTCCGCGGTGGCCGCGGCGGCGGGCTCCTTGGCGCGGCAATCGTCGTAGTAGCGACCGCTCTCGCCCGCCACCGCGTCTGACGTCGCGCAGTAGAGCGAGGTCCTTGCGCCCTGCTCGGGCGTGTCCATGCGCGCCTTCATGAGCGAGCGCACCGGCCATGGCACCCGCCGCCAGATGTCGGAGGCGATCACGCCGGGATGAAGGGAGTAGCTCGTGACCCCGGTCCCCTCAAGCCGTCGGCCCAGTTCCTGGGCGTGGAGAACGTTGGCGAGCTTCGATACGCGGTACTCGCGCATCCCGGTGATCGTCCGGGTGGGCCGGCGCACCGCCTCCCAGTCGATCCCGGGCGCGTCGTAGTGGGCAACACTGGCAACGTTGACGATCCGGGCCGGTGCGCTCGAGCGCAGCCGGTCCAGCAGCAGGCTGGTGAGCAGGAACGGCCCGACGTGGTTGGTGCCGAACGTCCGCTCGAACCCGCTCTCGGTCATCCCGCGTGCCCCGGCCACGCCCGCGTTGTTGATCAGAACGTGGAGCGGCTCCCCGGTGGCCAGGAACTCCTCGGCGCAGCGCCGGACCGAGGCTAGGTCGCCCAGGTCCAGCGACAGCAGCTTTAGATCGCGGTTGCCGGTCTGGGCCGAGATCTCCTCGACGGCCCGGCGGCCGGACTCCTGCGAGCGGCAGGCGAGATACACGCACGCGTCGCGACTCGCGAGCGCCCGCACCGTCTCCTTGCCGATGCCGGTGTTGGCACCGGTGATCAGGAAAGTTCTGCCAGCGACGTCTCCCATTGGCGATCGCCTCGCATGCTAGGCAGCAGCAGCGCTCCCAGCGCCGACAGCAGCGCCCAGCCGCAAAGCATGAGGATGCTCGTCGTGCTCGAGAAGTGCTGAAGGGCCAAGCCGATGGCCAGCGGTCCCGCCCAGCCCAGGGACTGGGACAGGGTGCCGGCGGCGGCGTGGACCCGACCCTGCATGTGCTCAGGGGCGAGCGTTCCGCGCAGGCCCTCGATCTGGGAGTTGGCCAGGGGGGCCGGGACCTCGATCAGCGCCACGATCACGGCGGTGAACAGCGTCCCCTGCGCGATCAGCAGCAGCGGCATCAGCAGCGCCGTGATGCAGATGTCGAACCGGACCGCGGCCCGCGCCGAGATCCGGTCGGCGAACCTGGATCCGGCCAGGAGCCCCCCGAGCAGTCCCCCGGCGGCGATCATCGCGAACATGACTCCGACCAGGGCCGAGGAGGCGCCGTGGCGCTTGGCCAGTACGACGAGCATCAGATAGAGCGCGCGCCAGGTGGGGTTCGCGGCAGCGGTGAGGAGCGAGCAGGTGCGCAGGAGAGGCTGGCGCCATAACCACCGGAGGCCCGAGGTGAATTCGGCGGCCAGATTGCCTCGGTCCTGCGTCCGCTCGGCCTGGAACTTGGCCCGGGTGAGGAGCTTCGCCGTGGCGGAGAAGGCATAGGACACGGAGTCGGCGAGGAAGGGGACCGCGCGCGCAATCGCGAACAGCAGCCCACCCACCGGCGGACCGAGAACGCTTGAGGCATAGAAGACCGACTCGGTCTGGGCCACCGCGGCTGAAAGCTGTTCGGGCGCCACCAGCCGGCGCAGCACGCCCCGCTCGGTGACGAACGACACGGTCATCAGCGAGCCGTCGATGAATGCCACGGCCGCGATCACCCCGTATGCCACGTGGCCGGCGAACACCGCGATCGCGAGCGCGGCCAGCGCGGCGGCCCGGATCGCGTCGCAGGCCAGCATCAGGCGCTTGCGGTCGAGGTGGTCCGCGAGCATGCCGGCTGGCAGCGCCAGCAGCGGCAGCGGTAGCGTTGCGGCCAGTCCGACCAATCCAGCCTTTGCGGGCGAGTGCGTCAGCGCCAGGACGAGCAGCGGGTAGGCGACGGTCGAGATCTGGGAACCGAGCTCGGACACGCCCTGACCTGCCCAGACGAGCATGTAGTCGCGATTGCGACGCAGTGGCGTGTCCTTGCCCATAGGCCCGTATATCGGGCGGTGGGCCGCTTCGGTCAAGCACGGACGCCGACATGCCGATTAATGGGTCCAAGATGAGCATGACGCGACGCAACGACCTGGCCCTGATCGGGATCGTGCTGCTCGCCTGCGGCATCGGGATGCTGGCCACCGGCGTGACCCTGGCCGAGCGTGTGCTGCTCGCCGGGGGTCTGTGGGCCGCGGCGCTCGCCGCGTTCGCCAGCGCGCGGCGCTAGCTTAGCTAGGTGAGCTAGGCGCCCCGTCGCCCGCCAGCCAGCCCGGCGCGCAGTACGCTAGCCACCCCGACGCGCCGTACGCAAAGTGTTTGCGTACGAGCATGCATAACCTGCCACTCGACCGACGGTGGGCAGACCGCGGCATCTCGTGCACGCCCGGCATGCAGGGGATGCCACGGCTCCCGCGCACGGGACCGATTGGCATGTTTTACAGGTGGCGGGCGACCCTCACCCGGGAGCCGCGGGAGCGCCGACCGGCTAGCCCGGGATCAGGCCCTCGCCGGTGAACTCGGCCTTCGCCTCTTGGAACGAGACGTCGGGCGGAGGGAGGATCACGTCGGAGGGCCCCAGCCGGTCCTCCGGCACGGATGCGCCGTTATTGCGCACGAACGCGAGCAGCTCCTGGAAGGCG
>DATJRS010000008.1:0-181251 GCA_035504535.1 Solirubrobacteraceae bacterium
AACCTCACCAAACTCCACCGCCACCAGCTCACCGTCGCCGGGGCCTGAAACAGGCCCCAGGCGCTCGCACCGCCAAAACGGAGCCAACAGCGTCACAACTGCCCCTCACAACGGGAGGGGTTGCGCGACAGCCTCGCGACAGCGCGCTTGTCGAGGTCAATGGCGTGCACGTGCGTCGCGCCGTTGAGGGCCAACTGCACGGTCTGGAGGCCGAGCCCGCTGCCGATATCCAGACATCGCTGGTGTGCACCGGTGTTGTGCTCAAAGAGATAGCGCCACATCAGATAGCTCCCCGGGATCGGTGCCGAGACACCTGGGAGTCGGACAAGGCTTGGGAACTGAAGAGGGTGAAGTGCGCGTCCCCGGCGATCGCTCCAGGCTGGCATGGATTCGGTCCCACCAGCACCGCCTCGGCCGCGGTTGGTCGCGCGCTCTTCGTGCCGTTCGCGCCCCGGAGGCGTGTCCGCGAGCGCCTCACATGCGGCGCCGATGTGCTCAGGCCGAGTCCCGCAGCATCCACCAATGATCTGCGCCCCCTCCGCACGCCAGCGCAGCGCCATCTCGGCGTACTCCGACCCGCGGATCTCGGTCTCGGTCTGCCAGCCGGCGTTCGTGTAATAGCCGAGGTTCGGATACACACCGAGGGGAATGTCGGTGAAGTCGCGTAAATACGAAACCATCCCATCGACATGGTCCGGAGGGATGCAGTTGACTAGCAAAGCGCCGACTCCCATCTCCTCAAAACGCCTCGCTGCACGACCGAAGGCGTCGCCCTCCGGTCCACCCCAGTGCTGCCCATAAACACCGCACAAGCCGTGGCGGCAACGGCGAAACGACAACCACACCGGAAGCCCCGTCGCGAGTAGCGCTGACACAACATCGAACAAGGACGGGGTCAACACCGAGAGCGTCTCGAGGAGAAACAAGTCAGGGGGATCGCCGGCGAGCGTCCTCGCCAATAAGGCGACTGTTTCCGGGGCGTCGGGACCGTCGAGATCCCCGTTCAGCGCAAACGCGACAGCCACGCCCCCTTCGCGGCCGCACTCAGCGATCGCGTCGCGGGCTACGCGAACGCCGCGGCGCGCGATCTCCATCCAATGCACGGGCGGCTGGCTCTCCGGACGGCCGCCGGACTCATCCTCGAGCAGGGCCGGAAGCGCCCATGTGTTGGTCGTGATGACGTCGACCCCCGCTTCGACGTACCGGCGATGCACGTCCAGCACTTCGTCAGGAGCCGAGAACAGCGCTTCCATGCCCCACAGCCGCTCGTGGTCCTGACCGTATTGATGAGGGAGCTCGGTTGCGATGCCGCCATCGAGCACCACACAGCACCGCGCGGCGATCGCTCGCTCCACTTCTGAGTACGCGGATGCCGGCTGCACGTTCATACCCGTCTCCACACCTCTCTCTCCGTTACCGACGGCGAATCTTGCTGCAACCGATCCGACTCGTCACCTCCCGAACGGATGGGTTTCCTCTGCCCGTCGAGGGTCCAACGGAGCAGGACCTGCTCGTCAGAGAGGCGATCAGCGCACGGCGCGCTATGGGGGCCGAGTCCAGGCATGTCAACGGGGTCAGACTGCCACGGCGCACCAACGCATTTGGACGTGCCGTCCGAATATCGGTACGCCCTACCCGTATTGTTGCATACGCTCGCCCGGGTGTGAACCGAGCAGTGGATCGTGGCCGGTGATCCTCAAGCCGTAGCCCTCGAGTCCGGGGAGCGGACGCGGCCGGTCACTGAGAACGCGGATCGTGCTCACGCCCAGGTCGGCCAAGATCTGCGCGCCAACACCAAAATCGCGCAACTGCTCGTCATGTCCCCGCACCTCGTGGCGATCGTAGCCGTCACGGGCAAGATGCACGATCACTCCCCGGCCCGCGTCGGCGATCGCCTTCGTCGCGGCGTCCAGGCGCGCTCGGCAGTCGCACCGGGTGCCATTGAAGACGTCACCTTCCCAACACGCGAGATGCACGTACACGAGGACGTCGGATTGGCCGCTGACGTTTCCTCTGACGAGCGCCAGGTGCTCGCGCTGGTCGAGCAGGCCGAGGTAGCCGACGGCTTCGTAGGTGCCGCTTGATGTCGGCAACTCGGCGGCCACGATTCGCTGGATGAGCTGCTCGCGCGATCGGCGATAGGCGATGAGGTCACCCACCGTGATGCGCACGAGTCCATGCGCGCTGGCGAACGCGTCGAGCGCGGCCCCCTGGGCCTCTGACCCATCGTCGAGCACGATCTCCCCCACCAGCCCGGACGGAACGAGACCGGCTTCCCGAGCCAAATCGATCGCCGCCTCGGTCGGTCCGGCGCGCTCGAGCACACCACCCGGCCGGCCCTGGAGCGGGTTGATGTGCCCCCCAATCACGATGTCCTTCCGGCCCCGCTTAGGGTCGATCGCCACCGCGATCGTGTGGGCTCGCTCCGCGACGCTGATTCCGGAGACGATTCCTTCACGGGCGGCGAACGTCACGGTCAGCGGCGCGCGCAGCAGTGAATCGTCCCGGGCGGCGACCAGCTTCAGCCCCAGCTCATCGCAACGCTCCTCGGTCAACGCGAGATACGTGAGGCCGGTCGCGATCCTGGCAAAAGCCCGCAACGAATCGGTCTGCGCGTGCGCCGCGGCCATCACGAGCATCCCCATGTTGTCCGGGGCGTCGCGATCGACGACAACGACCATGCCACCCGCCGCGATCTGCTCCACGGCCATCCGCGCCCTCTGAGTCGAGGCCGTCACGTGGTCCCCGCGCGGCGGGCTGAACTCCATCACATCTGCATGGTACGCCATCACTTCGCGGTCACACGCTATTATCGGACCTTGGTATCCGTATACCGGATTAGATCAGGACCACGCGATGTTGCTCGCTGAACGTCTGGCTGCCGGAGATTTCGTAGTCACAGCCGAGCTGGGCCCCCCGGCGGAGCCCGCCGCGGACAAGGTAAGCCTTGCGGCGCGCACACTGGCCAGCGTTGTCCACGCTGCCAACGTGACCGACAACCAGGCCGCGACCGTCAAGATGTCTGCGCTCGCGTGCGCGATCGTGATGCGGGAGGCTGGGCTCGAACCGATCCTCCAGCTGACCGTGCGAGACCGGAACCTGCTGGCACTCCAGTCGGATCTTCTCGGCGCGTGGGCGATGGGCGTCCGTGCTGTACTTGCCTTGAGCGGCGACCCGCTCACGGTGGGACCGTACGAACACCTGGCGACGCGCGTGGGCGACGTCGACTCATTGGGCTTGACGAAGCTCATCGCCGCCCTGAACTCAGGCGTTCTCCAAGCCGGCGAGACGATTGCGAGCCCGACCGATTTTCTAATCGCGGGGGCCGCAAATCCACTGATCGACACGGTCGAGCGACTTGAGGCAAAGCTCGACGCCGGCGCGCGACTCCTGCAGACAAACATCGTGTACGACACGGACCGTTTCGTCGAGTGGCTGGCCCCGATGCTTGACGCCGGAATCGCCGATCGAGCGCCCCTCTTGGTCGGCGTGACTCCTCCGAGAAGCACGCGGATGCTCCGACACCTCCATGACAAGATCCCTGGGGTCGAGGTGGACGCGACCACATTCGCCCGCATGGAGGGCCTTGATGGCGAGGACGCGAAAGCGGAGGGGATCCGCATCGCTAGGGACGTGATCACCGCACTGCGGGGAGTCGCCGGCGTCGCCGGCGTCCATATCATGGCCCCGGGGTGGGAGACCGAGGCGGTGCCGCTGGTCGTGCGCGCGGCCGGGCTTCTCGACGCCGTCCACGCCGCCTAGGCAGCTCCGTCTGGGTCGACATTAATCGCGCCCGCGGGAGCAGCGCGATGAACCAACGCGAGTGTCCCCACTAGTGCGAGGCCGAGCACGACACAAGGGACGCTGCTCGACGTTACCTGTGCGAGGCCTCCGCCACCGCTCGCACCGGCGCTCTGTCCGGCTGCCCATGCGATGTTGAAGAGTGCAAACGCATACACGTCGGCGATTCCTGCCCGGTCCGTCGAGGTGGTGAGCATGACCGCGGACGGGGTCCAGAAGGCACCAGTCGTGGCTATCCCCAAGATGACGATGACCGCAACGAGCCCGGCTTGATGGGATACCGCCAGCAGGGCCAGGAGCGCCGCTTCGACCGGCAGGGCCACCCGCGTCACAGCCAGCAGTCCATGTCGATCAAAGTGACGGCCCACCAGGGGGTTGACCACGGCCTCCCCGAGGGCCGCGATCACGAACGTGCCGGCCAGGACCGCGGCGTCCGCGCCGAGACGGTTCAGTGTCAGTGGACCCAGGATCCCGAATAGTCCGAGCACCATCGCCGGGGCGAACACCAACCACAGCGCGACCGCCGCCGGTCCGGGACTCACTGAGCGCAGTAGCGCCCCCATCCCGGTCGACTCCGTGACCGGGCGAGACGGCAGCCGAACAGCAAACATGGACAGGGCCAAGTTGAGAGCAGGGATCGCGCCGAACACGAGCAACGGTGAGGTCGTGAGAGCGAGCGCCCCGAGTGGCGGCCCGAGCAACGAGCCGGCGACGGCCACACCCGCAAGGGTTCCGAGCACGGCTCCCCGGCCATCGGCTGGAGCAAGGCTCGAGACCCAGGCGAACCCGGCCGACCAGATCACTCCCCCGGCCGCACCCTGGGTGAACCGCGCAGCATCGAGCAGCCAGGTCTCGCGCGCCACGCCGACTGCAACACTCGAGACCCCCATCAACGCGAGGCCGACGACGACGGTGCCTTTCACGTTGATCCGGGACGCGAGCGCCGCCGCGGGCAGACACGCGAGCAGCGTGCCAACTCCGTAGCTTGCGACAAGGACGCCGGCCTGGGCCTTGCTCAGGCCGAACGCGTGCTTGTAGTGCGGAAGCAGCGGCGCCATAATCGAGAACAGCGATGCGTCGAGAATCATCGCCGCGCCGATCACGGTCATAACGGGGCGCAGCGCGGGGTCCGGGGCGGCGATCCCCGAATCAGCGGGTGCGCGCGACAAGATCGTCCAACGCCGTCCCGGTAGGCGAGCGGACGGTTAGACCCACCACCGCAGGCCACACGTCGATCACGGCTCTCCCTCGGTGAAGTCCGGCAGTGGGACGTCTGACCAGAAGAAGCAGATGCAGCGAAGCCCGGGGCTGTACTCGAGGTCCAGCTCTTCCTGGTAGGGCCAGTAGACGAGATCGCCGGCCCTCCAGACGATCGTTTCGCCGCCCTTCGGGGTGCAACGGATGCTGCCCTCGATGATGTAGAAGGTCTCCTCGACATCCCGTGGAGATTCGCTAAAGCGCACGCCCTCAGGCAACCGTCCGTAGAACGTGAGGTGGCGCCCGTCCGGCGAGCGGTGGATGACGTGGTGCTCGGACGGAGCGTCGTGATACGTCGAGCGTTCCGTGTCGCCGTCGAACACGTTGAAGTGCGGCATGCCGTGATCGGTCATCGACCTGGTCGTCCCCGTGGTCCGTACGCTTGTCTCGCCGTCGCTCGGCCGATCAGTCGGCTACCGCCGAGCCGCTGCCCGTCACGGCAGCGGCGGGTAGACGCAGGTTCGGGATGGCGTTCGCCAGCACCTGCTCGTACTGCCACGGACTGAGCGCGCTCCTGGTCGCATCGGCCGATCCCTTCCGCTCGATCCACGGGAAATCGGTGCCGAACACGAGCCGATCCAGGCCGTATGTCGCGACGGCGAGGCCGGGAGCACCCGGGGTCTTCTGGACGGTGTCGACGAAGAAGTTCCTCTGGAGGTAGGTGCGAAGCGGATAGCGCAGCTCGACCGCGATTTCACATTCGACGACTCTGTCGACGACCCCGGGGAGCGCGCCACCTAGATGTGGGTGCACGACAACGAGGTCGGGACAGGCATCGAGGACGCCGCCGTACACGAGCGAGAGGGCGGCGGCAGCAGTCTCGAACATCCACCCCAGGCCGATGTTGATCGTCGGCCCGTAGCCCACCGAGTCGACCACCGATGAGTGCGCGGGATGCAAGAAGAGGGGGAGATTGCGCTGCTCGAGCTCGCGGTAGACCGGCAGGAGCTCCGGCTTGACGATTGGGGCGCCAGCGATGTTCGACAGGAAACAAACGCCGGCGAGATCGTGATCGTCGATGGCGTGTCCGAGCACCTCGATCGCCGCATCCGGGTCCTGCAGCGGGAGCATGGCAAGACCGACGATCCGGTTCGGTTGGCTTCGTTGCGCCTTCCCGATCTCGGCGTTGAGGAGCTCTGCCGTGCTCACGGCGTCCTCGAGCGGGAGCCGCGACACATCGCCGACCAGGTTTGGGCTGAGCACCGCCACGTCCACGTCATGCGCATCCATGTCGGCCTGGTGGACATCGAGCGCGTGAAAGGTCGGTGGACAAACCTGCTCTGCCCCCAAAGCATCGACGTAGACATAGGTGTCCGCATCGACCCTGCGCGCCATGGGTGGGGTCTCGCGGTCGAGGATGCTCTCGAAATACGCGGGCGGGTACCAGTGCGCCTGATGATCGACGACGCGCGTTCGCATCAGGCAGCGAGTCTACTCATGTCGTCCGGAGAGTGGAACTACCAGTCCGTTTATCGATCAACTCACCGACCGTGCACCGCTGGTTCGTTGACCGTGCGGGGGTGCCTAGATGACCGGGGCACCCACGACGAGTTAGTCGTCGCATTATCGGACAGCGTCCGTCGGGTGGCATCAGGCCCACGAGGCCGCCCTGCGCAGCTGACCGAGCACGTCAATGTCATCGCCGGGAAGCCGATGACAGTCGATATCCAAAGCCCAGTGATGATCGGCGCCGGCGGCGCTCATCGCGGCGAGGCGCCTCCCGATTTCATCAGCTGAGCCGAACAGCCCGCCCACACTGGCGAGGCGCAGTGCGACCTCGTCTGCCACCGCCGGCTGGCACAACCGGGCCGCTTCCTCGCGGTCCGGGGCAAAACCCACGGCGGGAAAGAATCCGCTCGGTCGCTTCGCCGGGTCGGGCATATCCGCGCCGGCCTCCGCGAACAACGCCGCCGAAAACGGCGATGGCTGCTTGCCCGCCGTGTTCGACGCCAGCGCGCATACGGTCGGCTTCAACAGGCGTAGATCGCGCTCGAGGTCATCGGTGAGGTGCATGAAGTACGTGCACGCGACGTCGAAGTCATCGAGCGTTCGCCCCGATCGCTCGAGGCCGACCTGAACGCTTGCAAGCGCCCGGCGCAGGACAGAAGGTGAGGTCCCGACCGAGAGGATGATGCCGTCGGCCACCTCGCCGGCGAGTTCGGCAACCTTGGGACCACCGCCGCTCAGGTAGATCGGAACCGTTCCAGCTGCCCCGATTAAGTGCACGAGATAGCCGCCCTCCTGCCGGTAGTCGACCTGTTCGCCGGCAAGCAGCGCCCGCACTCGCATCACGTCCTCGCGCGGCTCATGCAGCCGTCGCGGCGCCGTGCCGAGAAAGTAGCCGAGCCCGCCGGTACCCAAGCCGAGCCCGACCCTCCCGGGCGCGAGCTCCTGGACGGTGTTGATCCCGGATGCCACCACAGTCGGATGACGAGCCGTCGTCAACGCAATTCCCGGCACCAGTACGATCCGGCTGGTTCTCACGGCGGCCAGCGCCATCGTCGCGTACACGTCACGCCAGATCAGTTGGGCGTCGAGGAACCAGGCCGAGTCCAGCCCCGCGGATTCGGCCTGCGCAACAACTTCGGCAACATCAGCCGCGCTGGCGCACGCCGGAATCCCGATTCCGAGCCGTGAACCCCGCCTCTCCGCCGCCCCCGACGCAGCCGGCTCGGGCGCGGTGGCACCGCCCGCCGCAGTTTCGACCGTGCCCACCCCCTCTGCGCCTTAGTCAGTGGTCGCTGAGCACCTCGGCCCACTCGAACTGCTCGACGTCGACGAGGGTTCCCCACTCCTGGAACAGCGCGTTCGACGTATCGGCGAGGGCCGCCTCCGCATCCGCCTTGCTCTTCCAGTACCAGAGATCCACCCACGTCCCGCCCTCCTCGGGGCGGAGCAGTCGGCAGCTCACGAACGCAGGAAAGTTGTCACGGTAGAACTGCACGAGATCGTCGCGCATCTCGAGCAAACGTGGCTCGGCATCCGGCTTGGGACGAATACGAACGATCTCGGCGTAGAGGTCATCGACGGCCATCGAGCACTCCTTGGTTGGGTCGGCGGGTCCGCATGGGTCGGGTCGGTTGTAGCGTGACGCTGCTGCGCAATAGCCCCTGCGCGCCTGCGTTGACGGAGTTCATGTGCGACCATACTATTGAGAATCGAACATCGGTGCACGATAAACGCAACGGCCGCAGCGGGCTCTAATCGGCTGTGGCCATCTTTCACCCTGTCGCTGGAGCGCGAACCTGATGAGATACGGATACAAGGCCTCGGCCGAGCAGTTCGGTACAAGGGAATTGCTCGAATCGGCCCTGCATGCCGAGTGGGTCGGGCTTCGAAGCGTTGCCGTCTCTGACCACTTTCAGCCCTGGCGGCACAGCACCGGTCGCGCTCCGGCCGCACTCACATGGCTGGGCGCGCTCGCCTACGCGTCGGAGCGGATCACGATGGGAACCAGCGTGCTCACGCCCACGATGCGCTACCAGCCGGCGATCGTGGCCCAGGCATTTGCCTCGATGGCGCAGCTCGCCCCGGGCCGGGTGTTCCTGGGTGTCGGGACCGGGGAGGCGATGAACGAGCAGCCCGCGACGGGCGCACCGTGGCCGGGAGCAAAGGAGCGTCGACAGCGGCTCGAGGAAGCCATCGTGCTAATCCGCAGGCTCTGGAGCGAGGAGCGGGTTGACTTCGACGGGCAGTTTTACGGATGTGCTCGGGCGACCGTCTACGAACGCCCGGACGAGCCGATCCCCATCTACATCGCCGCCGCAGGGCCCCTCGCCGCCAAGCTCGTGGGGCGACAGGGCGACGGCTTCATCTGCACCTCGGGCAAGCCGATGGAGCTATACACCGAGCTGCTCGCACACGTCGAATCCGCAGCGCGGGAAGCCGGCCGGGATCCGAACTCGATCGAGAAGATGATCGAGATTAAAGTGTCCTACGACACCGACCACGAGACGGCTGAACGTGCGTGTGAGTGGTGGGCGGCACTGGGGCTCAGTGCCGAGGAGAAGCAGGGCGTCGACGATCCCGTCGAAATGGAGCGGCTCGCCGACCAGAGTGCGCACAACGCAGCGAAGCGCTTCATTGTCTCGAACGATCCCGACGAAGTTGTCGACAGGATCGCGCCGTACGTTGAACTCGGCTTCACCCACCTCCTGTTCCATGGCCCGGGTCATGCACAGCAACGCTTTCTCGAGCTCTTCGCGGCCGATGTCCTACCGCGCCTACGCGACCGGTTCGGAGACTGACACCCCGCAAGATTGCCGCTAGGCTCGCGAGCGCACCGACGATGACTCCGGCCCAGGACCCCGGCTCAGCCTATCGGGCGCTACTCACGCCCCTGCCGCTCAAGGGTCTGACGATCCGGAACCGGGTGATGATGACAGCCCACGTGGGCGGCATCGCCGAGGATGGCGTCCCCAAACGCCTGTATCGCCGCTACCAGCAGGAGCGTGCGCGGGGCGGCGTCGGGCTCACAGTGATCGGCGCGTCTACTGCGGTCACAGTGGACGCTGCCGGGGGTGCTTACGTGGGCGCGGTGGAGGCCATCGACGATGCGGTCATCCCGTGGTATCGCAAGCTCGCTGACACGCTGCACGCCGAGGGGACCACCGTGTTCACCCAACTCACCCACATGGGACGCCGCTTTGGTTGGGACGGCGGGAGGTGGTTGGCGCCGGTCGCTCCCTCACTCATCCGTGAGCCGGCCTTCCGAGCCTTCCCGAAGGAGATGGAGGACTGGGACTTCACGCGAATTCTTGACGGGTTTGCCGCGGCCGCCCGCCGTGCCAAGGACGGGGGCCTGGACGGCCTCGAGGTGTCGGCGGCGCACGGCCACCTCCTTGACCAGTTCTGGTCCCAGGAGAGCAACCGACGCACGGATCGCTACGGCGGCTCACTCGCGAACCGCACACGCTTCGCAGTCGAGGTACTCGCCGCGATACGCGATGCCGTCGGCGCCGATTACGTCGTCGGTGTGAGAATGTCGGCCGACCAGCTGCTCTCAGACGGCCTCAGCCATCGGGACTGCCTGGAGATCGGGCGCATCCTGGTTGACACCGGCAATGTCGACTTTCTTGATGTGATCGTTGGTAACGCCGAGACCTTCGCCGGTCACATGACGACCTTTCCCGACATGGCGGAGCCGGAAGCGCCGTACCTGCAGCTGGCCGCGGCAATGAAAGCCCACCTCGGCGTCCCTGTCTTCCACGCCCAGCGGGTCACCTCGCTCGAGCGGGCCGCGTCGGCGGTCGCCGACGGCAGCGTCGACATGGTGGGGATGACCCGAGCGCATCTCGCCGACCCTCACATGGTTCGCAAGCTACTCGCGGGCCGCGCAGACGACATCAGGCCGTGCGTCGGGGCTAACTACTGCATCGACCGCGTCTACGCGGGAAAGCAGGCGCACTGCATCTACAACGCCGCAACGGGACGCGAGACCACGATGCCTCATCGGATCACGAGATCGAGGCAACGGCGCAGGATCGTCGTCATCGGCGGCGGCCCGGCCGGTCTCGAGGCCGCACGCGTCTCGGCCGAGCGCGGCCACTCGGTGATCCTGTTTGAGCAGGCGGAGTCCTCCGGTGGAGCGGTCACCGTGGCCGCCCGAGCGGCCGGCCGCGGCGGGCTGGCCGCGATCACCGAATGGCTCGAGCGGCAAGCGCTGAAGAAGGGCGTCGACGCGAGGTGGGGCGTGCGAGCCACGGCCGACCTCGTCCTCGCCGAGGGTCCGGATGTTGTCATCGTCGCGTCGGGAGGTAGTCCGAACAAGGGGCCCCTCGCCCGGCAAGACCTTGCGGACACCTGCTTTGGAGTTCTCAGCGGGGAGTCGGAGCTGCGCGCGGGGCCGACGCTCGTGTACGACGAGAATGGACGCGAGGGCGCGTTGTCATGCGCGGCGCACATCGCCGCACACGGCGGGCCGGTGGAGTTCCTGACCGCGGACCCGGCCCCGGGCGCCGAGCTGGAACGCACCGTCCGCCCGCCGCTCATGCGACGTTGTTACGAGGCGGGAGTCCGATTCACCGCCGACACGCGCCTGCTCGATGTGCGACGAGGCAACGGCCAACTCATCGCCGTCCTCGGCAACGATTACACCATGACGAGAACCGAACGGCGTGTCGCCCAGGTGGTCGTGGACTACGGCTCCGCGCCCAACGACGAGATCTATCACGAGCTCAAGCCCGCCTCGACCAACCTGGGCGAGGCCGACCTCGTTGCGCTTGTCGCCGGACGACCGCAGCAGACCGTCCGAAACGAGGCAGGCACGTTCATGCTGTTCCGCATCGGAGACGCCGTGGCGAGCCGAAACATTCACGCAGCCGTGTACGACGCGCTGCGATTGTGCGTCTTGTTCTAACCCACCACGACTCATCCACGAAATGGTTGCCGCGGGGACGAGTCACCGCGATCGTGTCTCATGCTCCGCGCGAGCGAAGCACGCCGGCAGGCGGCTCAGCCGTGTCCCTTATAGCCGGCCAGACGATTTCCGAGCTCAATCAGCCGCGATGGGCGGTCGGTCCTCAGCTCCCGCCGCGTGCCCACGCTTCGCAGCGCCCCGATCACGGCCGCGCCCGTGTACCGAAGCGGTTCGGGTTCCCAGCGTCGCGGGGGAGCTCCGACCAGCGGAAGGTGTGTCAGCTCGCTGTCACGGCCGAGGATCAGATCTCGCATCGTCCGGCCGGCGAGGTTCGACGGCGCGACGCCTTCACCGACATACCCGCCCAGCCAGCCGAGACCGCTCGAGCGGTCCAGATGTACCCCGGGCATCCAGCTGCGGGGAGCGCCGAACACGCCCTGCCACGAGCGCTCGATCCCGATCTCGCGCAACGACGGGAACAATCTGATCAGCTCTGCCCGATACATCTCCGCTACCCGGCTCGGCGCACGACCGAGCGGGCTCGGGCGAGAGCCGTAGCGATACGGAACGCGGTTATCGTCGCCGCCGATCGTGATCCGCCGATCAGCCGTATGTTGGAGGTGCAGAAACGGATGCTCGGCCAGTAACGCCTCCCGTCCTGACCATCCGATCGGTGCCCAAAGCTCGTCGGGGATAGGCGCTGTCACAAGCATCGAGGTGTGCACCGGCACGATCCGCCGGCGGTGGGACTCGAGGCTGTCGGTGTACGCCTCGGTGGCGCGGATCACAAACCTTGCCCTCGCCTCGCCGCTCGCCGTCACCGCCCGTCCAGGATCGATGCGTATCACCGGCGAGCCCTCGTAGATCGTGGCGCCAGCGCGTTCGACCGCATCCGCCAATCCTCGTACCAACGCCCCGGGATGGATGCTCGCGCAGTGCGGGCTAAAGCGGGCTCCCACAACACCCGCAACCGCGATTCGATCGCGCGTCTGCGCGGCGTCAAGCATCGCGTAGTCCTCCGGCCCGAACCCCCACTCGCGGTCGCGTTCGACCATTCGCTGAAAGTGCTCAAGCTCCCCGGCGCTGCGGGCGACCTCCAGCACACCGTTCTTTGAAAAGCCGCAGTCGATGCCCTCGCGGCGGATCACGTTGCCGACCTCGTCAACGGTGTGGATGATCTCGCGTTCCAGCGCAATCGCCCCCGCCCGATCTCCACGCCGTGCCCACTGCTCGCGAGTCCCCTGCAGGAGCGCGATCACCGCTCCCCCATTGCGCCCGGAGGCTCCGAACCCGGCGATCTCCGCCTCGACGACGACGACCTTCAGGCCCGGATCCGCCCGCCGGAGCTCGTAGGCAGTCCATAGCCCGCTGTAGCCCGCGCCGACGATGCACACGTCCGCTTCGACCGCCCCAGACAGAGACGGTCGAGCGGGCGGCAAACCATCGGGGTACAGCTGCGCGAACCAGTGCGAAATGTCGCCGGCGCTATGACCCATGGACCGTCGGCCGGTCAGCTCGCGCCCCACACGCGATCTGCAACCTTCCCGATCAGCTCGAGCTTGCGCCACTGAGCGTCTTCCGCCTGCACCAGGTGATCGGCATAGATCGAGGCAAACCCGCACTGCGGACAGAGTGCTAGCTGCTCGACGTCGAGGTGTTCACTCGCCGCCTCGATCCGGCGCACGACTTCATCCTCGGATTCCAACTCGGGAGTTTTCGTGCTCACCACCCCGAGCGCCATGATGCGGTCCTTGGGCACGTACTTAATCGGCTCGTAGTCGCCCTCACGTGCGATGTCCTCCCATTCGAACAGGAATCGCTTGTGGGGTAGTTCGCTGAACATGCGCTCCGCGATCGGGGCGAGCGACCCGCTCCAGAATCCGCCGGGCAGGTTGCCGCGGCACAGATGCAGCGCGACCATCACGCCATCCGGAATCCCTTCGGTCACGGCCCGATCGACCTCCAGTGACTTCTCCAGCAGCCACTCGTTGCTCTCCCCGACCCCCTGGACCATCGTGCCCCATTCGCTGGTCGACGTGGCAACAAGGGCCGGATAGAGCGGGAAGTCGAATTGAATCCAGGATGCACCGGCCGCAACTGCCTCGGCGACCAGCAGCTTGGTGATCTGGAGCGCATCCTCCACGAACTCCAGCTTGTGGCCGTAATTTGACTCGGTGATCGGGATGAAGTCGCTGAAGTAATAGGAGGGCGCCGGAAAGGTCACCTTGAACGGGTAGTCGGTCAGCGAGCGAAGAAATGTCGCCTCCTCGGCCGCCGGGCTGTAGGCCTTATGCAGTCGCTCGGCCACGACCGGATCGTTGAACGTGTCGTAGATCACGTTTCCTTCGTCATCGTGGACGTGCATCCGCTCCGGCGGCGCGCGGAACCCATCGACGGCGTCGTAGAACGAGCTCAGGAAGCTCGTCCGGCGCACCTCACCGTCGCTCACCACATCGAGGCCGGCATCGATCTGGCGCTGCACCAGATCGGCGATGGTCTCGTCGGCGACCCGCTGCAGGGCAGCGATCTGGGTCGGGCGCTCTCGCAACACGAGCGGTCGCAGTGCCGCCGTCTGGCCCTCGAATAGATCGTCGAGCTGCTCGGTGATCCGGGGGTTGCGCAGGAGACTGCCGACCGCCTCGGCGCGGGCGGTCCGCCGTGGTGTGCGGGTAGCGGTTACGGAACTCATGCTGGATCCCTCTCCTCGGCCTGCTCGCGCAGGTCCGCGTCGCTTCGCTCGTGGTCGTAACGGGCCGGGGCACGATCTTACGCGATTGAGGCATCGTTGTGCGAATAGCGGTCGATGTAGTTCGATGTCGGCCGGCGTCCTCGATCTACCGCGGAGCAAGTTTTCCGCAATGGGTTTCCCAATCCGAGGTTGCTAGATACGATAACCGCACACGTGAGACCGATATTGGGATCAAGCGACCAAGCCAGTTGCGGCCCAACGACGATTCGTCGCACACCTTCGGGCTTCCGCCAGGGAAAGCCTTGACGGCCCCCGATTCCCCAAGGATCGCGCTGGTCACCGGCGGCACCCGTGGAATCGGCACGGAGATCGCCCGCGGGCTCGTCCGCGAGGGAATCATCGTCCACCTCACCGGGCGTGACGGCGAGAAGGCGGTCGGGGTCGCAGCGGAGCTCGCGCGGGAGACCGGCGGGGCGGTGACCGGTCACGAGCTCGAGGTCACGGACGGTGAGGCGGCACAGATCCTGGTCGACGAGATCCGCGCCCAACACGGGCGGATCGACGTATTGGTCAACAACGCGGCCGTCGAACTGGATCTCGAGGGCAGCGCGCTGAAAGCGGACCTCGACGGTGTCCGGATCATGCTCGAGACGAACCTGATCGCGCCTTGGCGCCTCATCCAACTAGTCGCGCCGGGGATGCTGGACCACGGCTATGGCCGGATTGTCAACGTCACGACCGGCCTCGCGCAGTTCGAACGTATGGCGGATCGCCGACGCGACGATCACTACCCGGGACACGCGGGATATCGAATCTCGAAGGCGGCGCTGAACGCGCTGACGGCGCTGGTTGCAGGAGAACTCCGCGACTCTTCGGTGCTTGTCAACGCCTCGGATCCGGGCTATTGCCGGACCGAGATGGGAGCCCCATTCGCACCCTTTTCCGCCAGCGAGGGCGCGGAGGTCACGATCCATCTCGCCACCATCGACGAGAACGGTCCGACTGCAGGGTGGTTCTTCCAGCGCCTGCCGAAGACCTGGTAGCAGCGGAGTCGGCCGACCTGGCGCAGCGACGGGGGCTCCTCGTCTTGCTGCTCCTAACTCAGTTCCTCGTCGTCCTGCTCGACACGAACACCGCGCTTGCCCTGCCCCATATCCAGCGCGCGCTCGGGTTCGCACCCGCAAATCTGCAGTGGGTCCAAACCTCGTACATGCTCACCTTCGGTGGACTGTTGCTGCTCGCTGGACGCTGCGCGGACATCTTCGGCCGTCGCCGCATGCTGGTTGGCGGTCTGGCGTTGTTCACGCTCGCCTCGGCGCTATGCGGTGCGGCTGGCTCCCCCGCCGTCCTGATCGCCGGTCGGGCAATCCAGGGCATAGCCTCAGCCTTCGCGTCGGCGGCGGCACTGGCCATCATCACCGTCAGCTTCACGCCTGGTCGCGACCGGGACACCGCGCTCGGCGCCTGGGGACTGGTGTCGGGTTTCGCCGCGTCGCTCGGGCTCCTGATCGGCGGGGTCCTCACTGAGTGGCTCGGATGGGATTGGGTTTTCCTGTCGTTGCTGCCGCTCAGCAGCGCGGCGTTTCTGTTCAGTCTGCGACTAGTGCCGACCGATCACGGTGCTCCACGCGACCGGCGGCTCGATGTGGGCGGGGCACTGCTGGGAACGCTCGCCGTGAGCGCGCTCGTGTTCGCTCTCGCCCAGGCCACCGCCTCGAGCTGGACCTCGGCCACCGTCGCGGCGGCACTGGCGGGTTCGCTCGTGCTCGTGGTGGCGTTTGTCGCACGCGAACGGCGCGCCGCCTACCCGATCCTGCCGCTCACCGCGTTGGGAACGGGCAACGTCGCGGCTGGGAACGTCGCCACGCTGTTCCTCGGGGCGATCCTGCTCGGAATGTTCGCGCTCACCTCCATCTATCTTCAGGAAGGTTGCGGCTTCTCGTCCGTCGGCTGTGGCCTCGCCATGCTACCGATGGGCATGATGTCCGTTCTGCTATCCGTCGGCGTCTCGCGCCTCGTCGGCCGGTTCGGCTCGCGGCTCGTTCTGGCCTGCGGGCTCGGGCTGCTCGGATGCGGATCAGCGGCGCTCGCCGCGGTTGGTGGGGGCGGCTCCGTCCTGATCGCCTTCCTGCCGGCGAGCGTGCTGTTCGGTGCCGGAATCGCAGCTACCGAGGTGTCGAGCATCATCACCAGCACCGATGACCTTGGCCACGGTGATCTCGCGGGCCTGGCATCCGGCCTGTGGAACACGAGCCTGCAGGTGGGAGGTGCTGTGGGCTTCGCCGTATTGTCCACAGTGATGCTCGGCTCCACGAGCGGCCTATCTGCGGCCGCGGTCGTGAGCGGATACAGAAGTGCGGCCCTAACCGCCTGCGGCCTGGCGGCTGTTGGCGCTACGTTCGTCCTCGCCAGAGTTCGTCAGCGCTCCCGGCCGGCGTGACGGCCTGGTGCGCATCCGTCGGTTGACCGACTAGTAACGCATCACGCCACGCAGCATGCGACCGGCTGCCGGAGGGCTAAAGTCCGGGCTTCGCACGCACCACGGGACGTCGCCCCAACGTCACCAGCTACGGCCGATCCAGCACCGCCTCGAAGATTCCGATCGAACCCACCTCCATGTCCTTGACGCTGTTCTCGGCCATCACCAGCGTCTGTTGATCGAACAGCAGGAAGATATCTAGGCCGTCGATCGTCTCCGATTGCAACTCGCTCTTTGCGTGATCTTCGTCCATCGCAGAGTTGGCGGCGTGGGCGGCCTGCGTCGTGTCATTCCAGTGCCGGACTTGAAACCCAGTTGTTTCGAGGAGCTCTCGCATTTCGCGGTCGCTGACGAGGAAGCTGATTGAGTCGTCCTCGCCCCAGAACGCGGGAAAGTGAATGGGATCACCCGGTCCCCGATACAGGTCGTGAATGACAAGGCGCCCACCAGGCTTAAGTACGCGGTACATCTCCGCAAAGAACTTTGGCTTGTCGGGGATGCTCTGGGCGGCATGCTGTGTCCAGACAACGTCGAAGCTCCCGTCGTCGAAGCGCATATCGGTGACGTCGCCGCGCTCCAACAGAACGGTGTCACTGAGCCCGGTGAAGTCGTTGAGCAGCTGGGCCGTCTCGAGGTACGGGATCGTCATGTCGAGTCCACGCACGGTGCAGCCGTAGGTATTGGCCAGGTAGCGAGCCGGTCCTCCCATACCGCAGCCAGCATCGAGCACGACGTCATTCGCGGTGATAGCCGCAGTTTCAGCGAGGCGTCGCGTCGACACCAGGCCCTCGACGTGCCACTGATCGAGACCGGCAAGCTCTTCGACTTGAGTGTTGCCGGGCCGCTTTCCGGCCTTGTCCAGCACGCCCTGGACCCGCTGCCGCAGATCCGGCGGCGCAAAATGCCTGGACATCTTCTCGACGACGGTCTCGGACATCACTCTCTCCTCGCTCTGTGGGGCGGCGCTGAATTTGCTCCGGTTATCGGCGCTGGTCATCCGTATACTGGACGCTCCCGATCGGCGCGTCAAGGCCCAGGCATCGTTCACCCGAGGACGGCTGGTCCGAGTCGCGTACAGAGACTCCTGATCCTCTCTCCAAGCGAGTTCGGTTATCGGTATCTCCGTGCCCAGCAGTCATCACGTCGACGCTAGCGAGTCACCACGCTCGGCCTTCTTTCTCCCTCCTGAGACGATCACGGTTGGAGACATTGCAGTCGCCTATCGGTCACGAGGCCAGGGATCTGTACTGCTCTACTTTCATGGCCTTGGAATGACGAGGCGATGGCTGCCCTTCTACGACGAACTGGCGGCCTCGCGGCGGGTAGTAGTGCCAGAGCATCCGGGATTTGGCGACACGCCGCTGCCGGATCGGATCGATGACTTCACCGACCTCGTCCTGCATTACGCGGATTTCGCCAACGCGCTGGGCCTAGAGGCATTCGACTTGGCGGGCTATGGGTTCGGCGCGTGGCTCGCCGCTGAGTTCGCAGCCTTCTACCCGGAGCGCCTCAGCAGCCTCGTGCTGATCGCTCCCTTCGGCGTACGAACCCCCGATACGCCCGCGCCGGAGATGTTCCTTCGCAGCGCCCGACGATCTGCTGCCGACGAATTCAATGGTACGGCCGAGCACTACGGCAGCTACCTCGTCGACGGCGGCGAGGACGAGACGATGTTGCAGGATTACGCCGAGCTATCGGCGATGGCGCGGGTCGCTTGGAATCCGCGCTACGACCGGAAGCTTGATCACCGGCTCGCGCGAGTGCGCTGTCCGAGTCTCATACTCCGCCCGGACGAGGACCGCGTCGTGCCGGCGGCCCAGGCGGATCGCTACGCGGAGATCCTGCCCAACAGCCGGCTGCAGGTTCTCAGCAGCTCGTCGGGGCCGCTGGGACACGCGATGATCGCCCAGGACCCTGCGGGTGTGGCGCACGCGATCGGCTCGTTTCTCGACATGCCACGCGAAGGAGATTCGCATCTCTGAACTCGAGTTCTTCGTGCTCGCGGACTCGGCCTACCCCTGGTTGGCGCCTGATCCCACGAGGCCGTCGGTGGGCATCGATCTCCCAACCACGAATTACCAATCTGATCTTGGTCAGCTCACGTTCGAACGAACGGCGGAGCGGACCCTTCTGGCAGAGCGTCTCGGCTTCGATGGCGCGCTGATCGTCGAGCAGCACGGCTCCCCTGTCGGCCTGTTCGGTAACGCCATGATCGGAGCCGCGTGGCTTGCCGGGCTGACACAGGACATCAAGATCGCTGCCGTGGGGCCGTTGATGTCGGCGTACAGCACTCCCGTCCGGCTTGCCGAGGAGATCGCGGCGGTTGACAACGCGTCCGGCGGTCGCCTGATCGTTGGGCTGCCGCTCGGAATCGGCGTCCAGTACCACGCCATGGGAGTGGTCAACCCGTCAACGGCGCGAGCGCGTTACCGCGAAGCCAATGAGCTCCTCTTGAAGTCACTCGACTCCGATGAGCCGTTTGCGTGGGAGGGCGATCATTTCAACGTCCCGTACGTCAACCTGTGGCCGAAGCCACTCCAGAGACCCCGACCGGAGATCTTCGTTCCGGCCGCCGGATCTCGCGAGACGCTTCAGCTGTGTGCTCGGTATCGCTACGTGTACCAGGCGGTCCTGGTTCCGCGCGCGACCCTGCTTCGCAACGCCGAGACATTTCGCGAGGCATGCCGGCAAGAGGGCTACGAGTCCGACCCGTCGCAGCTCGCGCTGGTCATCCCGGTACACGTCGCCGAGACCGACGCCCAAGCACGCCGGGAGCTCGAACCGCATCTGCTGTGGCGCTTCCAGAACATCTTCCGCTTTCCATTCGACCAGTCGTTCCCACCCGGTCATGTCAGCATGAACTCGTTGCGCGGGATGATGGCCGGCGGCTATCGCAGCCGTGGCAATGACCCCGGTTCGATGGACTACGACGAGCTCATCAATCGGGGCTGGTTGATCGCGGGCTCGCCCGCGAGGGTCCGTCAGCAGCTTGCCGACACCGCCGGTGAGCTGGGGGCGGGTCGGATCATCATCGTCACCTCCGACACGATGCCGTCCTGGCTCGAGCAGAAATGGATGACGATGTTCGCCGAGGACGTCATGCCGACGTTTCGGCCTCCCGGGGGTCGGCCGACATGGGATCGGGAGCGGGCGCCTGCATATCGGACGAGGAGCGAGTTTGCCGCTCGGGCTTCGAAGTCACCGCGGCCCACCGCCTTGATGGACGGCAGACAGGTGGACGTCCGTACCGAGTACCTCGGTGAGGAGCTAACTAGTTTTCCACGGACATGACGATCGCTGAGCCCGAACTCGATCGGCCGATTGCTCTCCGGGCCGACGCGGCGTTTGACGGCGACGGTCCGGCATTGCTGGGGCCGACGCAGATCTTGGTTCTCGCCGGGCGGATCGTCGCCATCGGGCCGGAGGTTGACGTCCCCGAGGAGGCGATTCGTCTCGACCTGGGCGACCGGACGCTGGCGCCGGGATTGATCGACGCGCACGTCCACTGCGAGATGACCCCCGAGCGACTGCTCGAGACATTCTTCGCAGAATCCTCGGTGCTCAAGGCCCTGTACGCGGTGAAGCCGATGCGAACCTTGCTCTACCAGGGGTTCACGACGGTCAGAGACTGCGCCAGCCTCGACCCCGGTTTCGGCACGCTCGATCTGCGCCTCGCGCAGCAACGCGGGCTGATCGAGGGCCCGAAGATGATCGTTTGCCCGCACATGCTGTCGGCGACCGGCGGCCACGGAGACTTCGCGGCTTTGCGGCCCGGGCTGGGGCAGGAGGAGTACGTCTGCGTGGCAGACGGTGTCGACGGAGTGCAGCTGGCTGTCCGCCGTCAGGCTCGTGCCGGCGCGGACTGGATCAAGCTCGCGGCGAGCGGCGGCTTCGCGGGTTCTGGGAACGACGACCCGGAGCACGTTACCTACACCGAGCGTGAACTCCGTGCCGCGGTTGAGACCGCCGCCGATCTCGGGCTCCACGTCGCCGTCCACTGCTACGGCGACGAGGCGGTCCGACGCTCGGTGGTGGCTGGCGCGAGATCGATCGAGCACGCAAGTCTGGCCAGCGATGACACGCTCGAGCTCGCCCGGAACACCGGGACATACATCCTGCCGACGATGCACTTCATCCAGGACAGGCTGCGAGCTCTCGATGATCCTGAGCGAGCGAGGGCGATGCCCCCCCATATGCGAGTTCGATTTGAGCGCTATCGCGACCGGCTCCTCGACCGCCAGCAGGCGATCGTCACGAGCGGCGTGCGGATCGCGCTCGGAAGCGACGCAGGGCCGTTCCCGCACGCGGACAACTGGCGTGAGTTCGAGGCTCTGGTCGCGGCCGGTGCGTCGCCACTACAGGCGCTTCGGGCCGGCACCTCGGTAGCGGCGGATCTCCTGGAACTACCCGATCGCGGCCGGCTCAGGGAGGGTGACACCGCCGACATCGTCGCCTTCGACGGCGATCCGCTGCTCGACATCTCCGTCCTGGGTCGCGTGGAGTTCGTTATGCAAGCCGGGCGGATCCTCCGCGAGCCCGTCGCCTGAGCCCTAGACGCTGTCGGTGGGCGAAATCGGGCGACGCCGGTCGACTCGCGCCCCGCGGGCGCGTGCCGACCGGCCTTGCTTGAATTCCGTCTACCACTCAGGGGTGACGCCGGCCACGTTGGCCTTTGTCACCGTCGGGTGGCTCGTCAGCGTGAGCTGAGTCTCCGTCACGGGGCTCACGGTTCCACCATGGACCAACGTGATCGCGTCCATGACGGCTTGGGCCGATTCACTCCTCGGAACAGAAAACGTGTCACCGAACTCCGTGCCGGCCTTGATCGCCGCGATTGCCGCCGAACTCCCGCCGTCGCCAACGATCAGGGTGTGCGGCAGCTTTCCCTCTGCCTTTAACTCGACTGCGCCCTGGACAGACGAATCGTCGTCGCTCAAGAGGACGTCGAAGTTCGGGTCCTTGGCCAACTGCGTCAATATCGCCGACTTCATGCCGGCTTCGTCGTCGAAGTTGCCGATCACTAGTGTCGACACGATCTTGTAGCCGAGTGACTTCAGGATCGGCTGCTCATACTTGACCTTGAAGGCGCAGTAGAAGAATGCCGGGATCGATTCGGTCTGCACGATCGTGCACGGCGCCGGGAAGTGCGAGCACGCCTGCTTCACTACGTCAATCGACAGGTTCGAATCTACCTTGAGTGCGGCTCCGAGCACCTGTGCCTTGATTCCCGGCACCTGTACGGCGGTGGACGCGGCGTTTGCGCCGACCGGAGAATCCGTCGGGATGAACACGATATGCGCCGCTATCGCCTTTTGGGCACATGGCACGGCCGCCGCGCCATCGACCGGATAGTCGAGAATCGCCTGGTACTGCCCGCTCGAAATGGCCGACTCACACTGCGACAGCTGGGTCCCGGGGTCGTTGTTCGCGTTGAACATCTTCACCGTTGCCCCGTGGGCAGCTGCAGTGCTCATCATCGAATCTGTCATCGGGATCGTGTAGCTCGTAAGCGACTCGTTCAGGAAGGCGATATGCACCGGCTTGCTCGAACTTGCCGCGGCGGTACTCGCCGATGTTGCCGTGCCGCTCGCTCCGCTAGCCGTCGACGACGAACTCGAACTACTGCCACAGGCAGCGACAGCTATTGCTGCCACAACAACGCTTACCCACAGACTCGCTCGCGACCTCGAATTTAGGCGTCCACGCCTCATATTTCTCCTCTCCAACTGACTCACTAGCATTGCTTGCTCACTCCGTTCTCCCCGCCCGCCGTCACCAATCGCGATCTCCATCGCGCCTAGCCAGATCGTCGGTGCCGGATCCGCATGTCCACCGCAACCGCGGCGAGAAGAATGCCGCCCGTGACGATCTCCTGGTAGAGGGGATCCACGTTCAACAGGTCGAAGCCATTTCCGATCAACGCCAGCATCGCCACCCCGATGAGCGTCCGCCAGACTGCACCCTCTCCCCCGTACATCGAGTTGCCGCCGATCAGAAGGGCGGTCCACACCGAGTATTGAGCGCCGGAGAAGGCATTTGCATTAGCACTCACGGCGTCACTCGCGACGACTACACCGGCAATCCCGCCGCCGAGCCCCGACGCGACAAAGGTGAGCGTTCTCACCCATTCGGTCCGCACGCCCGACAGGCGCGCTGCTTCGATATTCCCACCGATCGCTCTGATATATCGACCAACCGGCATCCGATTGAGCACGAGCGCGCACAGCGCGATTGCCACAACCATCACCCAAATCGCGAGCTGCACTCCCAGAAACGTGCTCGTGCCGAATAGCTCGAAGTTGAGGTTTGACGTGACGATCACCGCTCCGCCGGTGATCACGAGGGCGAGTCCAGAGAGCACAATCGACATCCCAATGGTCGCGACGAACACATTCATCCGGAGCACGGAAACGAAGAAGCCGTTGCCGAGACCGAGGAGCGCTCCGGTCAAGACCCCCGCGAGCATCCCGAGCGGCGCCGTCGTGTGGTTTGTAACCACTACCGCGATCACGCCCGACATCGCGTAGATCGATCCGATCGATAGGTCAAACCCGCCCGCTATGAGGACGAGCGTCCCGCCTAAGGCCATGAAACAGACAGGCGCCCATTGGTTGAGCAGGTTCAAGAGGTTGGCACTGGTCAGGAACGCGCTCGACGTCACCGACAGAACGATGAAGAGGGCCGCCACGGTTAGGACGATCGCGAAATCGGCCATCCTGCCGACCGTCAAGCGCCGGTTCCCTGTCGGTGCCGCGTTGGCTTCGTCTGGAGAGGTTTCGTTCGGGACGGATACCGCCATGCTTTCTCTCTTTGCTGTCACAGATCGGGGGTCGGCGCCAGGTGCCCTCGCCCAAACGCCATGCTCAGGATGTGAGTCTCTTCCGCGTCGCCCGGCAGTTCCCCGGCCACGCGCCCTCGGTGCATCACCAGAATGCGATCCGCCAAACCCATCACTTCTTCGAGTTCACTGGAGATCACGAGAACGGCGAGGCCTTCGTCCGCCAAACGCTGGATCAGCTGGTAGATCGTGAGCCGCGCCCCAACATCGACGCCTCGCGTGGGCTCGTCGGCGATGAGGACCGAGGGGGTGCGCACGAGCCACTTCCCAATCGCAACCTTTTGCTGATTGCCACCGGAAAGCAGCGAAACCGGCATGTCGACGCTCTCCATTCGTATATCGACCGCCTGAGCGATCCGGTCCGCGGCCGAGCGCTGCCGACGGCGCCGTACGAACCCCCACGCGGTCATGTCTCGCATCGTGGGGAGCGCGAGGTTATCCGCAACCGACGCGATCATGATCAGGCCCTGGTCCTTTCTGCTCTCAGGTACCAGGGCGATGCCACGCCTGATGGCTTCGTGGGGAGAACGAACACGGCAGGGCGCGCCGTTCAACTCCACCGAGCCCGCGTCGCAGGGATCGGCGCCAAAGATCGCCCGCGCCACCTCGGTTCGACCGCTGCCCACGAGGCCGGCCATGCCGACGATCTCTCCAGCTCGCAAGTTGAAGGACACGTCCTCAAAGACTCCCGCGCGACTCAGACCATCGACCTTGAGGACCACACGCGCCTCGTCGAAGCGGTGTTCTCGCTTCGCCGGGAACATCGCCGTTAGCGGTCGGCCGAGCATCTTGGTAACGAGCCCGTCAACCGCCACCTCAGATGTCCGAGAAGTCGAAACGTGGCCCCCATCCTTGAGGACCGTGACATCGTCGGCCAAGGAGAGGACCTCCTCGAGGTCATGCGAGATGTATATGAAGCCAATTCCGCGGGACTTCAGATGCCGGACGAACTCCACCAGACGGGCCGATTCGGTGTCGTCCAAGGCGGCGGTGGGCTCATCCATGACGATGAGCCAGGCGTCTCGCACGATCGCGCGCAAGATCTCGACCTTCTGCTGGTCGCCGACACGGAGCATCGACACCTTCGCCGCCGGATCAAGGTCGAACCCCGTCTCCTGCGCCAGGGAGCGGAAGCGGCTCAGCTGCGAACCCAGTTTGACGAACCCGCCCCTAACGTGTTCGGTGCCCAGAAAAACGTTGTCGAGAACGGATAATGACGGCACCAGCGTGATCTCTTGGCGAACGAGTGCGATGCCGCCGGAGAGGGCCTCTCTCGGATTCCGGAACGAAACCGGCTCGCCGTCGATGAGTAACTCTCCCTCGTCCGGCTGCGTGGCGCCGGCGATTATCTTTCCGAGAGTTGACTTGCCCGCGCCGTTCTCCCCTACGAGCGCGTGCACCGCGCCAGCGGAGACGCTCATACTGACGTCGCGCACGGCCTGTGCGCCCGCGTAGGACTTGCTGATGTGCCGGGCCTCGAGATGATGGGGCTGGTCCGCGACCATCTCCACGGGCGACTCGCCGTTCGCGAACGGCCGAGGGTTGGGCGCTGGCCGCGTCATAACGCTCTCGACGGAGACCAAACCAATGGAGCCGGCGAGTCCATCCGCCGAGCGAGCTCGCACTCTCTGAGCCTCATGCGCACGGTTCTGGGTCCGTCGTTCTCAGATGGGAGCGCTGCGACCGGAATGCAGACCGCCGTGTTCGTCTGGTCGAGCCGCGACAGGTAGCCGCTAGCCGCTAAATCCATTTGGCGCCTTGGTCGATTATCGCACAAGAACGTTCGAATCGCACCATAGTTTCTGGTGCCTACGCTGTCAACCCCACTCGCCCAAGACCTCACACGGCGCTAACGATTCCGAGCTTCCAAATGACGATGCTGCGCCATCATGATCACGGCGAGGCCAACTCCAACCGTGACCCACTGGCTTCGTCCAAACTCACGATCCGGACTCGCGCGCAAGCTCGGCTCTAAGCGCGTCGCGACCGATCGTCACCCGTCGAGCGTCTCCCGTCGTCGGCGTCGAGCGCCTAGGATAACCCGTGGCCCCCCAAGCGGGGCCCATCCCGTTCGGGAATCGTGAACTCCGCGCTCACCACGACTTTGCGTGAGCTGGCCTGCACGGCCGTCGGCCTGAGACATCCCCGTTAGTGAGGCGGGCGGAGGCGGCCGCTCGTTGCGCCGGTCTCGCCGTCGCTCTAAACTCGGACATACACGTTCGTATATCGGCTGCTGGCAATGCCTCGCGTCGGCAACCTGAGGAGAGCTGATGTCCGCAATCGATCACCGGACCACTCGTGTCGCCCGTGCGGTCCCACGCGCAGAATGCGTCGGCAGCCTACTGCGGCCGGTCGAGCTCCGCGAGCTGTTCGCGGAGGTTTACGCCGGACTGAAGACGCCATCACCGCGGCTGCTCGACGCTCACGGCCGCGAGCGGCTCGCGGTCCTCCAGCAACGGGCGGATGCTGCGATCACCGAGGCGGTCCGCCGCCAGATCGATATCGGTCTCGACGTGATCACCGACGGGGAGATGCGCCGCTCGGTGTTCACACACTCCCTCGTCGACGCGCTGGCCGGCTTTGAGGACAGCGAGGTCGAGTTCCCCTTCACCAACGAGCAGGGCGAGGTGATGGTGCCCCCGAGTGGGCCTTTGATCGGCGCCGACCGCGTCTCGAGGGTTGGCAATCCGGCGCTGGACGAGGTTCGATACGTGCAGTCGCTGACCGATTACCCCCTCAAGGTGACCTTTCCAGCTCCGTCCTACTGGTATTGCGAGCCGGTCGAACTCCGTGCAGGCGCCTACGCGAGCCAGCAGGAGTTCGTCGAGCAGGTGGTGGCGATCCAGCGGGAGCTGATCGCTGAGGTAATCGCCGCCGGGGTTCGTTACGTTCAGATGGACTGGCCGTCGTATGTGATGGCGCTCGACCCCAAGTGGCGCGCGCACCTGCCCGGGCACGACAGCAGGAGCCTCGCCGAGCTGATGGAAATGATGATCGCCGTCGACAACGCAGTGATCGCCGACCTTCCCGCTGACGTCACGACAGCGCTGCACATTTGTCGGGGCAACTACCGCTCGATGTGGATGACCGAGGGCTCGCTCGAGCCAATCGCCGAGCAGCTGTTCAACCAATTGCACTACAACCGGCTGCTCGTCGAGTGGGAGGACCGCGGGCGGGAGGGCGATTTCACCGCCCTCCGTCATGTCCCAGCCGGCGGGCCGGTGGTCGCGATGGGCATCGTCAGCTCCAAGTCGACCCACGTCGAGAACGAAGATGAAATCGAGCGGCTGCTCGACGAGGCGGCGAGTCTCGTCTCTGTGGAGCAGCTCGCGTTGACTACCCAGTGCGGCTTCGCATCGACCTGGGAGGGCAACGAGCTCGCCGAGGACGCACAGTGGCGCAAGCTCGAACTGATCGTCGAGGTCGCGGACCGAGTCTGGGGTAGCGCCTGAGATGGCGCCATCGACCGCCGGCCCCTGAGCCG
This sequence comes from Solirubrobacteraceae bacterium, assembly GCA_035504535.1. GTDB lineage: Bacteria > Actinomycetota > Thermoleophilia > Solirubrobacterales > Solirubrobacteraceae > Palsa-465. The sequence goes on from DATJRS010000008.1 coordinate 26,907, forward strand.
TGCGCTTCTCGATCGACACGGGCGGAACGTTCACCGACCTCGTAGTCGAGGACCGTGGCCGGCGCGAGCTGTTCAAGGCGCCCACCACGCCCGATGAACCGGTTCGCGGGATGCTGGCAGTACTCGGACGTGCGGCGCAATCGCGCGGGATCCCGACCCGGCAACTGCTCGAGGAGGGGGACGTTCTGGTGCATGCGACCACCCACGCACTGAACGCGGTCCTGACGGGCGACGCGGCGCGGACCGGCCTGATCGTGACTGCGGGCCACGAGGCCGTGCTCGTCCTGCGCGAGGGTGGACGAGGAGACCCGTTTGACTTCAGCTACGACTACCCCGAACCCTACGTGCCGCAGGCGCTGACGTTCGGGGCTCCGGAGCGGATTGGGGCCGACGGCGAGGTTGTGCTTGCGCTGACCGAAGACGCTGCGGTCGGGATCGCGCAGCAGCTCGCCGAGGCGGAGGTGGAGGCGGTCGCGGTCTGTCTGCTGTGGTCGATCGTCAATCCCGCCCATGAGCTCTTGCTCGGCTCCGTGCTCGCGCGCGAGCTGCCCGAAGTGCCGGTGACGCTCTCGCATCTCCTAAACCCGTGCCTTCGCGAATACCGCCGCGCTTCCTCGGCCGCGATCGACGCGTCGCTGCGGCCGCTGATGAGCGGCTATCTCCAGTCGATGCGCGATCGCCTCGGGGAGGCCGGGTTTGGCGGTCGCCTGCTCGTCGTCAGCTCGACCGGTGCCCTGCTTGAGGCCGAAGCGGTGGCGCAGTCACCGATTCACGCGCTCAAGTCCGGTCCGTCGATGGCGCCGGTGGCCGGTACCCACGAGCTGCGAGGCGAACCCGACGCGACGGCGATCGTGGTCGACGCAGGCGGCACCAGCTTCGATGTTTCGGTGGTCCAGCGCGGCCACATACCCCGCACCAGGGAGACCTGGATCGGTCCGCGCTTTCGCGGCGTCATGACCGGGTTCGGCTCGGTCGACGTACGCTCAGTCGGGGCGGGGGGAGGCTCGATCGCCCGCGTCGATGAGGGTGGGGTGTTACACGTTGGACCGGAGAGCGCCGGCTCGGTACCGGGTCCAGTCGCCTACGGACGCGGCGGCACCCGGGCAACGGTCACCGACGCAGCACTCGTGCTGGGATACCTCGATCCCCGCACGTTCCTCGCTGGGGCAATGAAGCTCGAACCCGACGCGGCGCGGACGGCGATCGAGCGCCAGGTCGCCGCTCCGCTCGGCCTCGGCGTCCACGAGGCGGCGGCCGCAGTGCTCGATGTGGCGAGTGAGCTGATGGTCGCCGCGGTCGAGGACGTCACGACGAGCCAGGGGATCGACCCTGCCGACGCGATCCTTGTCGGCGGCGGTGGTTTGGCCGGCTTGATGCTGGGCGCGATGGCGAGGCGACTGCGCTGCGCTCGTGCACTCCTCCCCGGTCACGCGGCCGGACTGAGCGCGGCTGGCGCGCTGGTATCCGAGCTGGCAAGCGACTTCGCCGCGGTGCACGTCACGAGCACCGATGCCTTCGACTGCGACGGTGTGAACGCGCTTCTGGAGAGGCTGCGGCGCCAGTGCGAGGTCTTCATCGCCGACGTCGGCAGGGGCGCGGCCAGCGGCCGCGTCGAGCTCTTCGTCGAGGGGCGCTACCCCCGCCAGGTGTGGGAGATCGAAGTGCCGGTACGCAGCCCGCGCTTCGACGGCGACAGCGAGCTTGCGAAGCTGTGCGAGGATTTCCACGCGCAGCACGACGCTACGTTCGCCTTTTCGGACCCTCAATCGGCGATCGAGCTAACCGGCTGGCGCGCGCGGGCCGTGTGCGAGCTGGCGGCTGCGCAGCCGCGTACGCTCAACGGCTCCGAGCCGCCCACGCACGAGCGCCCTTCGACACCGCGCGGGCGCCGGGCATGGTTCTCGGGGCTCGGCTCGGCGATCGTGCCCGTGTTCGATCTCGAGCGGCTCTCGACTACCCAGACGCTGCGCGGTCCGGCGATCGTCGAGACCGGCCTCACGACCGTGGTCGTGGGGCCGTCGGACCATGCGCGACGTCGGACCGAAGGTGGACTTGAGCTGGTTGGAGTGCGGCGGTGAGGGAACGCGATGGGGTCCGGCTGGCGGTGCTGTCGAGCAGGATCGACGGCATCGTGCGCAAGATGACCAACACGCTCTTCCGCACGGCAAGGTCGGGCGTGATCAACACAGCGCATGACTTCTCATGCTGCATTCTCACCGGTCGCGATGAGCTGGTCTCGGCGGCCGAGTGCCTGCCGATCATGGCCGTTTGCGGTCCGGAAATGATCACCGCATACGTCCGCCAGATGCACTCGGAGCCGCGGCGAGGCGACGCCTTCCTGCACAACTCCCCTTATCACGGCAACTCGCACGCGGCTGACCACTGCATCGTCGTCCCAGTGGTCGACGACCTCGGCGCCCACCGTTTTACAGTCCTCGTCAAGGCGCACGTCGCCGACTGCGGAAACTCGATCCCCTCCAGCCTGATGGCGGCCGCACGCGACGTCTACCACGAGGGCGCGCTGATCTTCCCGGCTGTCCAGATCCAGCGAGACGGGCGCGATATCGACGACGTGCTTCGGATGTGCCGCACCCGCATCCGAGCTCCCGCCCTGTGGGAGGGCGACCTCCACGCGATGCTCGGAGCCGCGCGAATCGGTGAGCGCGAGCTGGAGTTGCTCGCGGGCGAGATCGGATGGGAAGTGATCGAGGCCTTCGCCGCAGACTGGCTCGCCTACAGCGACGAGCGGATGGCGGCGGCGATTGCGCGGCTGCCGGCCGGCCGCGCCAGCGCCGAGACGATCCACGACGCGATGCCCGGCCTCACCGACGAGCTTCGTGTCCGGGCAACCGTCGACGTTCGCCCCGCCGAGGGGATCGTGGAGGTGGACCTGCGTGATAACCCCGACTGCGTCCCGTGCGGGATGAACCTGACCGAGTCCACGGCGCGTGCGTGCGGCCTGATCGGGGTGCTCAACGCGATCCCTGATCGCGTGCCGCTCAACGCCGGTAGCCTCGGCCGCATCCATGTGCTGCTTCGCGAGGGGTGCGCCATCGGCATTCCCCGTCCGCCCGCCAGCTGCTCGCTTGCGACCACTCACCTGACGATCCGCGCGATCAATGTGGTGCAGCGGGCGATCGCCGAACTGGCGGACGGGGTCGGAATGGCTGAAACCGGGGCGGACATCCCGGCCTCGGGCGCGGCGCTGTCGGGCGCCGACCCGCGTCGCGGCCACGAGCCATTCGTCGGGCTGGTGTTCCTAGGGATCTCGGCGGGCGCGGCAAGCCCCTTCGCGGACGGTTGGATCGGAGCCGAAGCCAACACCGCCGGCATGATGTACAACGACAGCGTCGAGATCGACGAGCTCCACTATCCGTTTCGCGTCTGGAGCAACCGGATCGTGCAGGACAGCGCCGGCGCGGGGCGACGCCGGGGGGCGCCGTCGCTCCACGTCGAATACGAGCCGGTCGGCGTGCAGGTGACTGCGATCTGGATTACCGACGGGACAGCGCACCCGGCAGCCGGAGTCAGGGGCGGCGGGGCGGGAGCCTGCGCACGCCAGTACCGCGTCATGCAGGACGGGACGCTTGAGGAGCTGCCCGGAATCGGTGCCGCGGTGCTCGCGCCGGGCCAGCGGCTGGTCTCGTACTCGACCGCGGGCGGTGGATACGGCCCGCCGCACGAGCGCGAGCCCGAACGCGTGGCGCGTGACGTACGCGAAGGCTGGGTCAGCACGCGACTCGCGCACGAGGTTTACGCCGTGGTGCTCGGCGCCGCCGGCGACGTGGACACGGCTGCGACGGCGACCCTGCGGCGCGCGCTCGCCGGCCGCTGCTCGCGTCCGTAGCGACAGATGCATCGGGGCGTCGACCGGCGTTGCTCGCGTGGGTCGCCGGGTTCATGCCTTCTCCGGCTGTCCCACGTCGAGCCAGCCGACGAAACGGACGAGCCATCCTCGATCGCGCTTGGTGACGGAGTCCGTAGAATCTGTCTCGTGCCTGAGGCGGGTGAACACCTTTGCTACCTGGTTCACACCCTTGCCTGGATGGGCGGGGACAGAGCCTGGCCCGCCGACGTGATCGCCGAGCAGCTGGGAGAGTGCGACGATCCACGGATTCCGCCGGCTCTGCAGGAAGCCGTCGGGTTTGGTTTGGTGGTCGAGGTTGAGGGCGGCTTTCAACTAACCGACGCGGGGTGGGCACTGGGCGCGCTCGACACACCGTCGCGCTGACTGGCTGGCCGCGTCCGCACGAGCTGCGCCTGGTCAGGGTCGCGCAAGTTCGGCGGCGGCGATGCGGAGTGGTGTGAGTGGCGGAGCGGGAGTCTCAGGGCGCCGCCGGAAGCGAGTCGCGTGCACCCGCCACGTGTGCGGTCGTGAGGTCGACTCGCTCCCCGTCCGGCATGACGACCTCGGGCACCGCCGACGCGGGATGCTCGCCCATGTGAGCGCCGAGCTGGGAATGCGTCGGGGCCGGCCGCGGATCCTCGATCGCCCAGACCGGCCGCGCGCCGGGCGCGCGGAAACGCGGGATAACCTGCTCGGCCATCAAGGTGAGGCTCTTGCGGACCATCCAGTTCGGCATCGCCCCGTTGTCGGCGATGTGCACGACCCGTCCGGCCCCCAGCTCATCGGCCAGTCCCTGGAGCTGCTCGGAGACGGTTTCCGGCGACCCGATCAGCGCCCAGCCTTCGTCGACCAGTTCCTCGTAGGTGAGATCGCCGATGTCCCGGTCACGATACCCGCCACCCTTGAGGAACCCACGCAGCGACTCGGGACTGAAGTGGCCGGGCGGGAACGCGTCGTACTGGTTCGCACGAACCATGTTCTGGAACACCCAGCGGAGGTGAGGCTCGGCCTCGAGCCGCGCTTGGGCGTCAGTCTCGGCAACGTGGATGAACAGGACCGCAGCCACCTGCTTGGGATCGGCTTCGTACCCGAACTGCCGGGTGACCTCCCGGAACGACTTGATATTCCGCAGCATCGCCTTGCGCGGCGAGAACAAGGTCTGGTAGGTGTAATGGTGCCGCGCGCACCGCTCGAACGTGATTCGTGATCCCGCGGCTGGAATCCATACCGGCGGATAGGGCTTCTGAATCGGCCGCGGCCAGAGATTGGCATACGGAACGTGGAAGTACTCGCCCTGCCACTCAAATGGTCCGGGCTCGGTGAACGCCTTGACCATCAGATCGTGCGCCTCCCAATGGCGCTGGCGAGCGTAGGCCGGATTCATGCCGCCGGCCGCGTGCCAGTTCTGCCCGTGGCCCATCGGCAGGCCAACGGTCAGGCGCCCTCCCGACATATTGTCGAGCAGCGCGATGTCCTCGGCAGCCCGCATCGGCGAGAGGTAGGTGTTGAGAATCGGCCCGAGCGCGACGATCCGGATCCGCTCGGTGCGCGCCGCCAGATAGGCCGCCGGCAGCATCGAGCTTGGCGTCATCCCGATTGGACCGCCCATCTGCGTCGTCGTGCAGATCCCGTCGAACCCGAGTTTCTCCCCGAAGATGAGGGTGTCGAAGTAGCTGTCGAGATACCACTGGCCTCGAATCGGGTCGTAGAACTCATTCGGGAGGTCGATGTACAGGGACCGCCGCTCGGTGTCATCGACGTGCGGGACGGCGGGGTACGAGCCGAAGTTGAACAGGTAGAACTCGAGCTCGCTCATCGTGCCGCCGTCTCGGCTCCGGAGGACGGGGCAACGCTGGCATGGACGTGCGAGCCGATCAGCTCGGCGAGGGCTTCCGGCTGCTGGATGATCACCAGGTGCCCGGTCGGTTCGTCCCGGGTTCCCGCCACGACTCGAAGCTCGCTCCCGGGGATCAGCTCGGCCCATCGCTTCGGATGCGCCGACGGGATCAGGCGGTCGTCCTCGGCCGCGAGGACGAGCGTCGGGGTCTGAATGCGAGTAAGGCGGCGGTCCAGTTTCACGTCGTATCTCGGATTCCACAGCAGGCGAGCGAACGTGATCGACTCCGCGTAGGCGTGGATCATGGCTTCGGTCTCGTCGCCGCGGTCGAAGTACTCGAGATAGTTCGCGCTTTGCTCGCCAAGCAGCGTGTTGAGCGCCAACTCTGGAGAGAGCCGGAACGGATCGGTCATCGGAGCATCGGGCACGCGCAGACCCAACGGTGTGATCAGCGTGAGGCTGTCGAACCGGTGGGGATAGAAAATCGCCAGGTACGAGGCAATCCAACCGCCGAGGGAATGCCCGACCAGGTGCACGTGCTCAAGACCGAGGGCGTCAAGCAGCGCGTCGTAGTGAAGGACAAGGTCGTCGATCCCGGTGAGCCAGTCGGGCAGTGCCGTGTCGCCGAAGCCCGGGTGTTCGGGTACGACGACGTCGAAGCCGTGGCTCAGCTCGTCATAGAGCGGCAGCCACGCCCGGGTCAGGCCTGCACCGTGGAGGTACAGCAGGACATCGCCGTCTCCCTTGCGCCGATAGGCGCTGCTGAGGCCGTCAACATCGACGAACGAAGGCTCGGTCCAGTGCTTCCAGGTGCTCGCTGCCGCTTCCGCCATCATCGTGACCGTCCTTCTCTCAGGTTTCGATCCTACCACGATCTCGATAGCCGGTACATGGTGATCGAAACGCGGACACTCTCGCCTGGATCGGACCGATGAACCAGGCCTCCGCAGACCCTCTCGGCCACTTCGAGCCGCCTGCGGGTGGGCTCAGACCGGCGGGTCAGCCAGGTCGTCGAGGCGGTAGAGCGAGTCGCCGATGCGCATCGCCGAGGAGCGCAGCGCGGGCAGATGCTCTGCAATGCTGGGAGCGCGCGTGGCCGGGATAAGAACGGCCAGGCTCGACAGAACGGCACCGGTCTGACCTCGCACGGGGACCGCGACGCCCCACACTCCCTGCTGGAGCTCATCGTGTGAGAGCGAGTAGCCGAGCTCGCGAACACTCGCCAGCTGCTGCTTGAGGCCCACTGGGTCATCGGCTCCCTGGATCACCCGGGCCGCGGCTCCATCTTCCATGAAGGCGAGCAACGCCCGGCCGCTCGCGCCCGTGGTGAGCGGGTGCCTGGACCCGATGCGATGCTCGACCCTGACCACGTGGCGTACCCCCACGACCTGGTCGAGCACGACCGCGTCGTTGCCGTCGGCGATGTGCATCACCACCGTCTCCCCCGCCTCCTCCGCCAGCGCCGCCATCGCCTCGGCAGCCGCCGCCCGCAGCTCCGGCTGGACCCGGCTGGCCATGCGGACGAGCAACGCCCCGGGCTGATAGCTGCCGTTGTGTCGGGTGATGAAGCCCCGCCGGTGCAAGGTGGTGAGCAAGCGGTGCACGATGGTTCGGTTCAAGCCCATCGAGCGCGAGAGCTGCGCCGCGGTCATCGGCCCCGATTCGCACAACTCGGCCAACGCGGCCAGCGCCTGATCCGCCGTCTTCGAGATCTCGGGCACGCAGCAAGCTTAGCGGGCTGCCCGGATATCGGGCGCTCTGCAACTTGCCGATCAATTGCTATTATCGGATGGTGGTATCCGAAAACGGGACGCCCACGGAGTCGGGCCAGCAGCCGGTCGTCACGGTCATCGGGGGCGGGATGATCGGTCTCTGCACCGCTTGGGAACTGGCGCGTCGGGGCGCGTCGGTGACGGTCATCGACCGCGACCGGATGGGCGGAGCGACGTCGCGCGGAAACACCGGCTGGGTTGTCCCAGCTCTGTCGGCGCCGATCGCGGCTCCGGGCAGCGTGAAGCAAGGACTTCAGCTGATCTCGCGTCGCGACAACCCGTTCTATATCAAGCCACGACCGAGTCCCGCGCTCGCTAACTGGCTGGTCAGCTTCGTGCGCAGCGCGCGCCCGGAGCGGTTCCGCGCCGGCACGGACGCGATCCTCGCGATCAACCAGCGCACGCTCGAGCTGTTCGATGGCCTTCGATCCGCGGGCGTCGAGTTTGAGATGCACGGGGGCGGCCTACTCTTCCTTTGCCTCTCAGAGGCGGCCCTGGACGGCACCGCGCAGCGCTTTGCCAAGCTCGGCTACGGCGGCGAAATCGAGCGCCTGACCGCGCGGGAGGTGCTCGCACTCGAGCCCGGCGTCGCGCCCTCGGTTATCGGTGCTCTCCACGTCAAGCCTGAGCGGTTTATCCGCCCGGAGACGCTGTCGCAAGGCCTGGTCAAGGCTCTGAGTGATCTGGGCGTCCGGTTGGTCGAGAACCAGACGGTCACGGCGCTCCGACGGGTTAGCCACGAGTGGCGCATCGATACAGCGCACGAGCGGTTCGTGGCCGACCGCGTGGTCATCTCGGCCGGCATCTGGTCACGCGAGCTCCTGCGTCCCCTCGGCTTGAACCTGCCCCTTCAGGCCGGGAAGGGCTACAGCGTCACGACCCGCGGCTCGGGGGTGCCGCCGCAGCGCGCCGCCTTCTTCGTCGAGGCGATGATCGGCGCCGCCCCGTACGACGGCGCAGTGCGGTTGGCCGGGATGCTCGAGCTATCGGGCATGGATGACTCGCTAAAGCGCCGCCGGCTCGAAGCGGTCTACCGAGCCGCCCGCGCGTACCTCAGCGGCTGGCAGCCAGGAGATGCGGAACTGGAATGGGCGGGCCTGCGCCCGATGACGCCGGATGGACTCCCGATTGTCGGCGCGGTTCCCGGGCATCCCGGCGCGTTCCTGTCCACGGGACACGGGATGGTTGGGGTCACGCTGGCGCCGGCCACCGCCGCTCTGCTCGCTCCACTCGTTCTCACCGGCCAATCGGCCCCCGAGCTCTGGCCGGTGCGCGCGGACCGCTGAAGCCGCCGCCGATCGGTCAGGGGCTCAGAACGCCGCCCGCGAACGCGTCCATCGCGTCGAACGGCACGAGGTAGGGCTCCATCGGCCGGATGAAGATCTCATCGACGCCGATCGCCTCGATCGCCGCGATCCGCTCGGCGACCTGCTCAATCGTCCCGAACAGGCCGAACTTCTCCGCAAACAGCAGCGCCGCCTCGTCGCTGATCACGGTCGAGGCCAGGCGAACGGCCTCGTCCCAGTCTTCGGCGTGTGCGATAGTCGGGAACATCGGCGGCAGCGACCCGAGATCGCCCACCTCGATATTCGCCTCCGCCAGCACGCGTTGCCCGGTGCCGGCCTTTGCCAGCAGGCAGCAGACGGGCTTGAACCGAGCCGCGTCGCGCTCCAGATCGTCGGTGATCGAGAAGAACGCCGTCGCCACCACCTGAATGTCGGAACGGGCGCGACCGGCTGCCTGTAGCCCGGGCGCCAATGAGTCGATACTGGCCTGGATCACCGACGGCGTGGTCCCGACCGAGAAGATGACGCCGTCGGCGACCTCGCCCGCGAGCTGCGCCATCTTGGGTCCGCCGGCCGTCATGTAGATCGGAATCGTCCCGCCGGCGTCGATCAGCCGTGCCTTGCGACCGTCAAAGTCCCACCAGTCTCCCGCCAGCAGGGTGCGGACGAGCTCGATGTCGTTGCGGAAGGCCGCGCGCGTGCTCGACGCCATGTTGATCAGCTGACCAAGGCCCGCGCCGGTCCCGAGTCCGAGTATCACCCGCCCGGGCGCGAGTTCGCGCAGCGTATTGGCGGCCGACGCCACCACGGTCGGGTGACGCGTCTCGGTGCTCGACACGCCCGACGCGATCGAAATCGTCGAGGTGCGGTCGGCCGCCAGCGCCATCGCCGCGAACACGTCGCGCCACAGGAGCTGCGCGTCGGGAAACCAGACCGAGCTGAAGCCGAGCGTCTCGGCCCGGCGGGCGGCATCAGCCACTCGCCCTAGATGGTCGCACGGTGGAATCGCGATCCCGTATCGCACGGTCATCCACCCGCGCGCGGGTCACGCCACGTGTAACCACAACGATGCTTGCTACTTGGCACGGCGTCCGGATGCGTAGAGGATTTGGCTCGGGATTCGGACGTGGCCGTCGGAACCGGCTCGCGCAGTGGCTGCCGCGATGACCGCGCCCCAGGCCTGGCTTCGGCGCTCCTGGGACTGTCCGGCGAACAGACTCATGATGGTCGGGTTGATCTCGTGCCAGGTCACGACCTCCGCCGGGGAGGAGAAGTCGTAGACCAACTCACGGGTCTCGATCGTGACGTCATCGAATCCCGCGTCGCCAAGGAGCGTGCTCAGAAGTTCCGGGTCCGACAGCGAGTAGACCCCGGGCTGCCCGACCGCCCCGGGCGGCGGCGGAGCCACCCCGAGCGCCTCGACGATCGCGGTTACCGTCATCGTCCACTGTGGCTGCGTTGGCTCGGGCCCCACCACGGCCAGCGCGAAACGACCGCCCGGAGCCAGCACATCTCGGATCCGCGACACGGCGAGCTGCGGATGCGGCAGAAACATCAGAGCGTTACGGCTGACGACCACATCGAAGCTAGCGGGAGCGAAGTCGAGCCGCTCGGCGTCCTGCACCATCCACTCCACGCCCTCGATATGTTCCAACGCGGCGCGCTGCTTGGCCACCGCGATCATTTCCGGGGACAGGTCCACCCCCACCACGCGACCGACCCATCCGACGAGGCCCGCTGCCGTGAGCGCGGGCTCTCCGTGCCCGGTCCCGACGTCGAGCACCCGATCGCCGGCCTGTACACCCGTGATCGCCAGCAAGTGCGCTGTAATCTCGCCCCAATGGCGCTCTATCAGCGCAGCGCGCTCTAGACGCGTCGCGGCCCGCTCACGCCAGTCCTCCGCCTGAGCCTCTTTCAGCTGCTTGTCTCGTTCCCCGGCAATACTCATCCGATTATTGGGCCCGTCCTTCCGCTTTTAGGACACCCGCTGGTGACGCCCACCGATTCTCCTGCCCGCCGTGCCGCCGACCTTCCGGCCGTGGAACTACTCGCTTCTCGCGGTGACCAACAGGCGTTCGAGGCTCCGGCTCGAGGGCGCCTAGCTTGACGTTCCCGACGGCAAAGACTAAACTTTTCCTGCATTCGGACCACTAGACACGATAATCGAATCGGAGCCTAAGTGCAACCAAGAGTCGCAAGGATCGGACATATCGGCGTGGCGGTGCGAGACCTCGACCGCACGGTCGAGTTCTACACCCGCTACGTGGGGCTACGTCTGACCGAACGGTTCGACTACCCCGAGGACGAGGTGGGCCACGGAGTCCACGTCACCGCCGGGGCCTTCGTCCGTTGCGACGCCACCCACCACTGCATCTCGTTCTTCGCGCTCAAGGACGGCCATGAGCCGGCCGAGAACGGCCACGCGTACGGGCTGCACCACATCGCATTCGAGATGCGCACCCCGGCGGAGCTGCTGGCGATGTACCACAAGTTCAGGGCGGCTCAGATCCCGATCGTCAACGCCCGTCGGGGCGGGCCTGGGAACCAACCGCGCTTCTACGCGCGTGACCCCGACGGTAACCTGATCGAGTTCTACTGGGGCATTGACACGATTGGTTGGGACGGTCAGCCGCGCGTCTACGGCCAGATCGAGGAGATTGACCTCGAGGGCTTCGACTTCGACGGCTTCGAGCGCGCGCGGGACGAGGCCGTAATCCGCGTCTCGCCGTAACCCCGTGCGACGCGGCAGCCCACGGGGCGCCGCCGCTTGACTCAGCGCGCGGCCTCGCCCTCGGCGTCGGCAAACACCTCTTGGGCGAGTCGGAACGCCTCTACGCCCGCGGGGATGCCCGCATAGATCGCCAACTGGATAAGGGTGTCCTGGATCTCTGCCTTGGTGCACCCGTTGCGCAGCGCGCCGCGCAAGTGCAACTTAAACTCCGTGCCCCGGTTGAGTGCCCCAAGCATGGCCAGGTTCAGCAGCGAGCGGTCGCGGCGCGACAGCGCATCCCGGCCCCACCCGGCCCCCCAGCAGTATTCGGTGACGAGGCGCTGGAAGTCACGCGTGAAGTCGTCGGCGTTCGCGAGGGAGCGATCTACGTACTCGGCGCCCACGACCTCTCTTCGTATCGCCAAACCCTTCTCGAACAGCTCATCGTTCATCGTCACCTCTCCTGTTCGGCGTGAACCGGGTTCGTCAGCGTGCCGAGGCCTGAGATTGTCACCGACACCACGTCGCCCGGGCGCAGGAACTCGGGAGGGGTCCGCTTAAAGCCCACGCCGGCGGGGGTGCCGGTCGCGATCACGTCCCCGGGCTCAAGGGCAATCCATTCGCTGATGTGCCCGAGGATCGTTGGGAGATCGTAGATCATGTCGCTGGTGTTACCCCGCTGCTTGACCGTCCCGTTTACCTCGGTCGTGATCTCGAGGTTGTGTGGATCTTCGACCTCATCCTTGAGTACCAGATAGGGCCCGAACGGCCCTGACGCGGCGAAGTTCTTGCCCGAGGTGTATTGGGTCACGCGGAACTGGTAGTCACGGACCGTGACATCGTTGAAGATGGAGTAACCCGCGATGTGCTCCATCGCGTGATCGCGGTCTATGTGCCGGCCACGCTTTCCGATAATCACCGCCAGCTCACCCTCCCAGTCGAGCTCCTCCGACACGGTCGGCCGGATGACCGGGCCGCCTGGCGCGACCAGGGTGTCGGTGAACCGCGCGAACACGATCGGGATCTCGGAGATCTGCAGCCCCGCCTCCCGCGCATGCTCGGCGTAGTTCCGCGCGACGCAGATGATCTTCGGCGGCTTCGGCACCGGGGGCAGCAGTTCCGCCTCGCCAGTGGATACGGTCACGAGCATGCGAGCGGCGAGGTCGGGTGGCAGGGCGTTTGCGTAGTCGATCGCTGCGCGTGCCGCGTCGAGCGCGGTGTCACCCAGGGCAAGGAAGTCCACGACTTCGGTCGGCACGACGGCATCGGCGCTCGCCTGGGCCGCCGGCCGCGCGTGACTGCGCTCCAGCGCGGCGTACGCTCGATTGAGGTCGACTATCGATTCGCCGCCGATCGCACCCAACCGCACGTCACCACCGAGGAGGAATGTGACGAGTTTCATCGAGACCGCTCCTTCGTTATTCGGCTGTAAGAGGAAACCCGGCGGCTCACAGAACCACGGAGACGACCTTCTCCTCCGTGCTGGCGTGGATCCCGGACAGACCGAGCTCACGCCCGATACCACTGATCTTGGTGCCGCCCCACGGCAGCCGCGGGTCGGGCGCCCCCCATCCGTTCACCCATACCGCGCCCACCCTTAGGGCGGCTGCGACACGGTGAGCGAGCGACAGATCGCGCGTCCAGATCACGGCGGCAAGTCCGTAGCGGGTGTCGTTGGCGAGCCTCACGGCCTCCTCGACATCGCTGAAGCCGATGACGGTGCCGACCGGGCCGAATATCTCATCCCGTGAGATCGTGAGGTCGTTCGTGCCCAGAAACACGGTCGGCTCCACGAAGTATCCACGGCCTGGCAGCCGACCGCCGCCGACCGCGAGCTGCGCGCCCTCGTCGCGCCCCTTCTGAATGTAACCGAGCACGCGGTCCAGTTGCTCCTGATTGATCAGCGCTCCCATCGTCGTCTCCCGCGCGAAGGGATCCCCGACGTGAACCGCACGCGCTTGGTCGACGAGTCCCGAAACCACGTCGTCGCGAAGGCTGTCGTGCACGAATACTCGCGTACCGGCGGCGCAGATCTCGCCTTGGTTGGCGAACAGCGACGCGGCCGCGATCGGGAGCAAAGACTCGAGGTCGGCATCCGGCAGGATCAGCTGGGGCGACTTCCCGCCGAGTTCGAGGGTGACGCGCTTGAACGCCTGGCCGGCCTCACGGGCGATCTCGGCTCCCACCTCCGGGCTGCCGGTGAATGAGATCTTGTCCACTCCCGGATGGCGCACCAGCGCAGCCCCGGCGGCGCCGGTGCCGGTCACCACGTTGACCGTGCCCTCGGGCAGCCCGGCCTCGAGCATCAGCTCGGCGAGCCGTAGCGTCGACAGCGAGGCATCCTCGGGCGGCTTGACCACCACCGTGCAGCCGACCGCAAGCGCGGGCGCGATCTTCCAGCTCGCAATCATCGTGGGCGCGTTCCAGGGCGTGATCGCGCCTACCACGCCCACGGGCTCACGGATGGTGTAGGAGAACCGTGGATGACCGAAGTAGTCGGGCACCGGAATGGTGCTGCCGTGGACCTTGTCCGCCCACCCGGCGAAGTGCCGAAATGTCTCGGCAGCAAGCGGGATGTCGATTGCGAGCGGATCGCCGACGGGCTTGCCCACGTCGATCGCCTCGAGCGCCGCGAGTCCGTCCGCGTCGCGCTCGATGAGCTCGGCGACTCTCCACAGCAGTCGTGCGCGATCGTCAGCCGCGACCCGGGACCACTCGCCACCGTCGAACTGAGCGCGCGCGGCTGCCACCGCATCATCGACGTCCTCCGGTGAGGCCAGCGGCAGCTCGCCGATGAGCTCCTCGGTGGCCGGATTGACGATCGGGAAGGTCCGTCCGTCCTGTGCGCCGCGCCATTCGCCGGCCACAAGCATGGCGCGCGGCGGCAGCCGAATGTCACCTGGCGTTGTGACCGTCATTCTACGTTCGTTATCCGGACCATGATGTCCGGTAGACTACCAGGGTCCGACGCCACGAGGACGCCTGTCCGATCGCGATTCGGCTCCACGGGCTGTACCGGGTTACTCACGCGTGGGCTCGCGGAGTTCCTGAACGTGCGCGGTCCGGACGTCGAGCACCCCGTCGCCCTCGACCCTGGCCTCGGGGGTCGCCTTCGGCTCTCCGCCGGCCGCCGCCCACTGCGCCCAGGTGGTGGGGGCGCGCCGGTCCTCCCGCGCCCATACCGGCCCCGCTCCTGGCGCGCGAAATCGGGGAAGAACCTCTTCGGCGCACAGCGTCAGGTTCTTCTTCACCATCCACGACGGCGCGCTGCCCATGTCCGGGATCATCACGATTCGGCCGGCGCCGAACTCGTCCGTGAGCTCCTCGAGACGTTCGACCACTGTCGACGGAGAGCCGGCGACGATCCAGCCCTCGTCCCACAACTCCTCCCACGTCATCTCGGAGATGTCGCGGCTGCGGTAACCGCCTCCGGCTGCCATCCCCCGCAGCGAGGCGATGCTGACGTGACCGGGCGGGAACGAATCTTGGAAGGTCGACCGGAAGAAGTTCTGATAGAGCCACATGACATGCGGCTCGGCTTCAAGTCGCGCCTGGCGGTCGGTCTCGGCGACGTGCACAATGACCACATAGGCGATCTGCTCCGGGGCCGTCTCGTATCCCTCCTCCGCGCACAGCTCTCGAAACAGAACACAGTTGCGGCTCAGCGTCGAGCGGGGAGTCAGCACCGATTGGTAGGTGTATCGGCGGCGAGCGCAGAGCTGAAGCGTCTCGCGCGAGCCGGCCGCCGGGATCCACACCGGGGGATGCGGCTGCTGCAGGGGCCGTGGCCACAGGTTGACGTATGGAACGTGGAAGTAGTCACCCTGCCACTCGAACGGACCGGGCTCGGTCATCGCCTTGAACATGAGGTCATGGGCCTCGCGAAAGCGCGTGCGCGCATGGGTCGGATCCATGACCCCGACCGAGTGATACTGCCCTCCGATTCCCATCGGCAGACCGAGGATGAGTCGACCCCTGGAGAGAATGTCCACGATCGCGATCTCCTCGGCCAGACGCAGCGGAGACAGATATGCGTTCAGCAACGGACCAACCGCCGCGATCAGCAGCCGTTCGGTGTTGGCGGCAAGCCAGGAGGTGATCACCATCGGGTTGCCACTTAGACCAATCGGACCGTTGTGCTGCTCGCCGACGACGACGCCGTCATAACCGAGCTTCTCGGCCAGTATGTTCGTCTCGAGCCATTCGTCCATCGCCCTCAGCGCGTACTCGGGCTTGTAGAACGACGTCGGTAGCGAGACGAAGTTCGACCGCGACCATTCACCAATCAGATCCTTGTGCGGCGCCCATCGATAGGCACCGTTGTGGAACAGATAGAACTCGAGCTGCCGACTCACCTGTTCCCCTGAGGACCCGTGGTGGTGACGAACTCGGTGACGATCTTCCCGAGCTTCTCGGGCTCCTGAATTATCAGCAGGTGTCCCGTTGAGGCGCTGGTCCCCGCGACCGTCTCGACTCTTGCCTGCGGCAGCAGCTCGCTCCATCGCCCGATGTGCTCGCGCGGGACGATCCGGTCTTCGTCGGGCGCCACCACCAGCGCGGGGCATGTCACGCGGCCGAGCCGGCGATCTAGCTTGACGTCGTAGCGGGGGTTCCACATCAGTCGTCCGAGCGCGGTTAACTCGCTGTAACCCTGAACCAAAGTCTCGACCTCATCCCCGTCCGACAAGAACTCGGCGTAGGGGCCCGCCGATCCGTTGAATAGCGCGGGGCCGGCCTCCTCGGGCGTCATGCGAAAGATGTCGCGGATCGGGTGGTCAAGCACTCGCAGCCCGAGCGGCGCAATCAGTGTCAGGCTGTTGACGCGGTGTGGGTAGAACGTCGCGTACTCCGCGGCCAACCACCCGCCGATCGAGTGGCCGACGAGGTGAACGGCCTCGAGGCCGAGCAAGTCGAACAGCTCGTCATAGTGGACGACCAGGTCGTCGAACCCGTCGAGCCAGGGCGGCAGCATGGTGTCCCCGAAGCCGGGGTGCTCGGGGACGATCACGTCGACCGTCCGTGCCATCGTTTCGAACAGTGGCAGCCACCGCCGGGTCAGACCAGCGCCGTGCAGATACACCACCGGCTCCCCGCGACCGCCGCGACGGTACGCCGTAGGCAGACCGCGCACTTCTATCCACTCCGGCTTGGTGTAGTACTTCCATGACCGCTCCGGCTGTGCGGCCGGCCGCGATTCAGTCACGAGTGAGCGATTCGCCGGTCGGCAAGCATCGTGCGATTATAGGGCAACGACGCCCGTTATCCGATAACTCGGGCCAGCCGCCCTCAGGTGAACTCAGCTCCAAAGGCGCGTGCTGGCGAGTCGCGCCCCGTCCGCCAGGGAGCGCAGCTTTGCCCACATGATCGTGGGATGAACCCGCTGGACGAACGGCCCCTGGGCGAAGCCGCAGTCGGTGCTGGCGACCACGTTCTCGCGGCCGACCAGCGCGGCCAGGCGCTCGATCCGTTGCGCGATGAGCTCGGGATGTTCGACCACGTTGGTCGCGTGACTGACGAGCCCGGGTAGGAGTTGTCTGCCCTCGGGCAGCCGCACGGTCTCCCACACCCGCCACTCGTGTTCGTGGCGGGGGTTTGCCTGCTCGATGGCATAACCACCGACCGGGACACGCAGGATCAGGTCGACGATCTCGTCCAGCCCGACATCGCCGACGTGAGGCGCGTTCCAGCTGCCCCAGCACACGTGATAGCGGGCGCGCTCGGGCGGCACGCCGTCGAGCGCGCGAATCAACGCCTCGATCCGCAGCTCGGCCCATTCCCGGTAGTCGGCCAACGTCCCCGGCGGCACCATCGTGTCGTACATGGTCGTCAGGTACGCATCGTCGACCTGAACCATGAGGCCCGATTCCACGATCATCCGGTACTCGGTGTTGAGCGCGCCGGCGATCGCGAAGACATAGTCCTGTTCGGTGGCGTAGTGCTCGTCGGTGCGAACGGGAAAGGCGCTGCCGGGTGCGACCACGGGCAGAAACCCGTCGGTTAGGTTGAGCCCATCCATCGCCGCCTTCAGGTCCGCGATATCGCGTTCCAGTTGCACGTGGCCCACGTAGGAGATCGGTCCGGTGCACACCCAGTTCGAGAGCGCCCCCGTGAGTCCCTGTGTCTTTTCATAGCCCGCATAGAAATCCGGGAACATTCGCTTGTCGGTGCCCGGCAGGACGCTCTGACCGATCAGGTCGGGATCTACCGCTCGCTCCTCGAATCCGCCGATCCGCTCCCGCACATAGCGAGACCAGCTCACGGACTTGCCGAACTCTCCGTCGCTGATCACGTCGATCCCCACCTCGGCCTGCTGGCGCGCCACCTCGGCCACCGAGCGCCTTAGGCAGCGCTCGTACTCCGCCTCGTCGTACGGGTCCCCGTTCTCCCGGGCCCGCAGGAACGCCACGAGGTCTGGCGGCCTGATCAGGCTGCCTACGTGCGTGGTCAGGATACGGTCCATACTCCCTCCTGCGCGTTCAGTTTGAACGGAACACTGATCAGATACGATTTCCGCGATGATATCCGAGCCGAGGCGACCCGAAGCTCCCGCTCTACGCTACGACTTGCAGCAGCACTACATCGGCGGAAGTTTCCGTCCGAGCGAGTCTGGCGCAACCTTCGAGACACTCGACCCGACCACGAACACCGCGCTCGCCCTGGCAGCCGCCGGGGACGCTGAGGACGTGAACGCCGCGGTCAGCGCCGCGCGAGCCGCATTCGACGACGGACCATGGCCGCGCATGCCTGCCTCGCAGCGGGCGTCGGTGCTCCGCCGAATCGCGGCCGGAATTCGTGAGCACGCCGATGAGTTCATCGCGCGCGAGGTCGCGGACATCGGCATGCCGGTCTCGCAGATGAGGGGTCTGGCCGCGCGGGCCGCGCAGAACTTCGAGTACTACGCGGGTGTGGCAACCGAGCTGCACGGCCGCTCGTTCCAGGTCGGCGAGGAGTTCCTGAACTACACCATCCGCAAGCCGGTCGGCGTCGCCGGTCTGATCATGCCGTGGAACGCGCCCCTGATGCTGTCCACATGGCGGATCGCCCCGGCGCTCGCCGCTGGCAACACCGTGGTGCTCAAACCGGCCGAGTGGTCGCCGCTGACGGCCACCTACCTCGCCGCCGTGGTCGAGGAGGCCGAGGTGCCGCCCGGCGTGTTCAACGTCGTTCATGGATTCGGCGAGACAGCGGGCGCCGCGCTATCCGGTCATCCCGATGTGCAGCTGATCTGCTTCACCGGCGAGACCAGCACCGGTCAAACGATCATCGCGGCTGGGGCTCCCACGCTGAAGCGCTCCTCGATCGAGCTCGGCGGCAAATCACCCGTGGTCGTCTTCACCGATGCCGATCTGGAGCTCTGCGTCGATGCCGCCGTGGCCCAGATCTTTACGATGAACGGGCAGCGTTGCACCGCGGGGTCGCGGCTGCTCGTGCACGAGCCGCTCTATGAGGAGATCGTGGGCGCGGTGGCCGAGAGGGCCAAGCGGATCCGGGTGGGCGACCCGTCCGACCCCCGTACGGAACTCGGGCCGCTGATTCGCCCCGAGCACCACGACCGGGTACTCGGCTACATTCAAGCGGCGCGCGACGACGGCGCCCGTGTGGTGGCGGGCGGAGCGCGACCCTCCCACTTGGAGCACGGCAACTTCCTCGAAGCGACGGTCATCGCCGACGTGGAGGAAGCCATGAGTGTCTTTCGGGAGGAGATCTTCGGACCGGTCCTGGTCGCGATGCCGTTCCGCGACGAGGCCGAGGCGATTCGACTGGCAAATGCCACTCCGTACGGCCTGGCGGCGTACGTGTGGACGAACGACCTGCAGCGGGCACACCGGGTGGCACACAATCTCGACACCGGCATGTGCTGGATCAACTCGCAGAACGTCCGCGATCTGCGCACTCCGTTCGGCGGGGTCAAGGCCAGCGGCATCGGGCGCGAGGGCGGCGACTACGCGTTCGATTTCTATTGCGAGACCGAGATCGTCCACGTTGCACTCGGTTCGCATCACATACCCCGGCTGGGCCTGGGCGATGAGGGACACCGATGACGGAGCCCGTGAGCACCGCTCGGGAGCTCGTCTCCTCGCCCCCGGCCGCGCCCGCGTACGACATCGTCCGTGCCGCTCGCGTCGAACTCCGGGTCCGGGATCTGACGGCTGCCGAGCATTTTTACGTCGATCTCCTGGGAATGGTCGTCGCGGACCGCTCGGCGGACGCGATCTATCTGCGTGGGTGGGAGGAGCGCCTGCACCATTCGGTCGTCCTCCGGCGCTCGCCGGTGCCCGCGGCCGCGTGTCTCGGCTTCCGCGTTCGCCGCGAGGAGGACCTCGAGCTGCTGGCGCGCGATCTCGACCAGAAAGGCCTCGAACCCATGTGGGTGCAGGCCCCCGAGCCCGCCATCGGTCGTGTGCTGCGCGTCTGGGACCCATTCGGTTATCCCCTCGAGTTCTTCCACTCGATGAGCCGCGTCGGGACTCAGCTCCAACGGTTCGATCTGCACCGCGGGGCGCCCGTGCTGCGCTTGGATCACTTCAACCTCCACACCCCGGAGCTCGGCGACGCCTTCCGGTTCTGGGCTGGGCTCGGATTTCGCTGCTCGGAGTACATCTCGACCGACGGTGAGGACGAGCGGCTGACCGGAGCGTGGCTATTGCGCAAGCCGAGCGTCCACGACGTGGCATTGACCGTTGGCCACGGTCCGCGGCTGCACCACATCGCATTCTGGGTCGGCGAGCCGTCCGGCGTGCTCCGGGCCTGCGATCAGCTCGCCGCCGCTGGACACGCGAATGCGATCGAGCGTGGTCCAGGCCGCCACGGCGTGTCGAATGCGTTCTTCGTCTACCTGCGCGATCCTGACGGTCACCGCATCGAGCTCTACTCGTGCGACTACTACACGGGCGACCCCGACCACGAGCCGCTGCGTTGGTCGGTAAACGATGTCCGCTGTCGGTCGTTCTGGGGCACTCGCGTCCCGGACAGCTGGTATGAGGAGTCCTCGCCGGTGCTCGGACCCGACGGCGTCCCGGTTCGGACCCATGACGCGGACGTCGACGAGCGAGCGCAGCGAACCGAGGTCATGGCGTAGGTGCCAATGCCACTGCCAGACGGTCTGCACCCGACGAAGATCCTCGCCGTGCACGTGAACTTCCGGAGTCGCGCCGAGCAGCGCGGGCGCGTTCCGCTCGAGCCGTCGTACTTCCTCAAGCCGCCGTCGTCGATCTCGGCCGGCGGTCCCGTGGCGCGGCCACAGGGTGCGGAGCTGATGTCGTTCGAAGGCGAGATTGCGATCATCCTGCACCGCCCCGTGCGCGATGTCTCGCCGAAAGAAGGGGCGCAGGCGATCGGCTGGTACGCGCCCGCAAATGACCTCGGTGTGTACGACTTCCGGTGGGCCGACCGCGGTTCGAACGTTCTGGCTAAGGGTCACGACGGCTTCACCCCGATCGGTCCGACCGTTCGCGCTGCGGACGTCGATCTCGCCAGTCTCCGGCTGCGCACCCGGGTCAACGGCGAGATCGTGCAGGACGCCAGGCCGGAGGAGTTGATCTTTCCTTTCGGGCAGCTGGTGGCCGACCTCTCGCGCTTCATGACCCTAGAGCGCGGCGACATGATCCTGACCGGAACGCCGGCGGGCGCCGGCGTGGTCGGGCCGGGGGACGTCGTCGAGGTGCAGCTGGACGGAGTCGGTGTCGTGTCGAGCACGATCGTCGAGGCCCCGACGCCGCTGGCGCCCTACGGAGCGATGCCGCGCGCCACGGCCGAGGCGCGCGCGCTTGCCAACGGCACGTCCGCGGGGCGGCCGGTGCAGCTGACGGCGGCCGCGGTGGGCGCGCTGCGACGGGTGTCCACGGCGACCCTGACCTCGCAGCTGGGACGGCGCGGGATCCGTGACACGTTCCTGGCCGGCCTGCGCCCGACCCGGGCGGATCTGCGAATGGTCGGTTATGCCCGCACACTGCGCTACGTCGCCACACGCGAGGACGTGCGCGACTCAATGCGCGATGGGGAGGACGCGCAGAAACGGGCGGTCGAGAGCGTGGGTCTTGACGACGTGTTGGTCATCGAGGCACGCGGCGAAACCTCGGCGGGGACGATCGGGGACATCCTCGCCGCCCGGGTGCTGTCCCGCGGAGGGGCGGGGATCGTCACCGACGGCGGCGCACGCGACTCGCCGGGCCTGTCTGAGCTCGAGATCGCGACCTACTACAAGACCCGTCACGCCGCTTCGCTCTGGAACACGCACATCCCGCTCGATCTTGACACGCCGATCACCTGTGCCGGCGTCCTGGTCATGCCCGGTGACGTCGTCGTCGGCGACGCCGAGGGAGTGGTGGTCTTGCCCGCCGCGATGGCCGAGGAGATCGCCCAGGACGCGCTCGAGCAGGAGTCGCGCGAGGAGTGGGCGCTCGAGCAGGTCCGGGCCGGCGAGTCGATCCGCGGCGTGTACCCGTTGCGGGACGAACGCCGCGAGGACTACGCCCGCTGGCGAGCAAACCGAGAAAGCGAAAAGCGCCAATGACGAGCTCGTTCGCGGCCAATCCGGACGCAGTGAAGGGCGCGATCACGCCGCTGGTCACTCCGTTTACCGTGGACGGCGAGGTCGACCTGCCCGCCATCAAGACGCTGGTGGATTGGCAGCTCGACCGCCGCAGTCACGGGATCTCCGTCGGCGGCTCGACCGGCGAGCCCACCTCCCAAACCGTCGTTGAGCGTGTCGCCGTGATGCGGGCCGCGGCAGGCGCGATCGAGGACCGAGTCCCGTTCCTGCCAGGCACCGGGAGCGCGCTGATGGCCGAGACTCTCGAGCTGACCGAGGAGGCACAGCGGCTCGGCGCCACCGCGGCGCTCGTGGTTACTCCCTACTACTCCCGGGCGCAGCAGGACGGCCTATTCGACTGGTACTCACGGGTCGCGTCTGAGTTCCCCGACCTGCCGATCATCGTCTACAACGTCCCGATCCGAGCCGCGGTTGAAATCGCGCCCCCCACGGTCGGGCGACTGCGGCGAGCTCACGAGAACATCGTCGGGATCAAGGAAACGACACGCGACTTTGAACACGTTTCCTATGTCTTGAACGAGGCGGGCAGCGATTTCATCGCCTTGTCCGGCATCGAGCTGTTGTGCTATCCGATGCTCTGCCTCGGAGGCCGCGGGCATCTGAGCTGTGTCGGGAACTTCGCGCCGGTCCCCGTGGCTGAGCTCTACGACGCCTTCGCGGCTGGCGACCGGCAGCGCGCTTGTCGCGTGCACTACGAGCTTCACCCACTCGTCGATGCCGCGTTTGCCGAGACCAATCCCGTCCCGGCCAAGTGGATCATGCACGAACTCGGCCTCATCCCGAGTCCTCTGGCCCGCGAGCCGCTCGCGCCGCTGAGCGACCGCGCCCGCGAGCGGGTGCGCGCGTTGTTGTCCGCGAGCCACCACGTGACGTTGCCCGCCGTCGTCAGCTCATAGACGACGGCTGGTCGCAACGCTCGCGCCCGCCGTCAGCACCACCAGATCAGCTCATCGCCGACCGCTCGTCGCCGTGCTCTCGTCGCCAGGCCCGGAAACTCTCCACCGTGCCGAGCTTGTGTGCCCGGGCGGCGGCCTCGATCCGATCGGGCCGTGCTCCTCGAGCCAGCAAATCGATCAGCTCACGGTGCTCGGCGATCGACTTCGCGCCGCGATAGGGAATGTGGGTGAACACGGTCCGCCGAATTGCGTCCAGCCGCCTCCCCACCTCGTGCACCATGTCGACCAGCGCCTGATTGGGACAGTGCGCATAGACGATCTCGTGAAACTCCTGGTTGTGTCTGCCGAACGACAGCGCATCCATTCGCTCCATGGCGGCGACCATCTCGTCGGTCTTCTTGCGCAGCTGGTCCAGATCGGCAGCCTCGAGGTGAGGCGCGGCCAGCGCGGTCACGTACCCCTCAAGCACCGCCACCACCGTCAACTCATCCTCAAACAGACCCGGGTCGGCCGGCGCGACCTGGGCACCCGCGTTCGCGCGGTACACCACGAGGCCCTCCGCCTCCAACCGTCGGATCGCTTCCCGCACCGGCAGCGCGGACACCCCGAACTCGGCGGCCAGGGCATCGATCACGACGCGAAACCCGGGGCTGTAGGCGCCACCCAGAATGCGCTCGCGGATGACGTCGTATACCTGCTGTTGCTTGGTCGGTTTGGCCTCGGGGGCGCGCGCCGATCTTCCAGGAGACATAAACAATATCGTATCTGATCGCTGCCACGTCGAGTGCAGGATTGCACCCGGTCGGAGTGGCTCGCTGCGCCAGCCACCCGTGGCGGGTGTCAATCCGGCGAAGCGTCAGGTCTTAACCACCAGGCGAGGTAGCGGTCGAGCTCCGCCCCGTATGCAAGTGGCACCACGATGTTGCCGTCCGAACGTTCGATGATCGCGGGACCCTGACGACACTTCCCGATTCGAGCTTCGCAGCGTCGTGGATACCTGTCGCTGGAGGATCGGCACGCCCAGGCCCGACCGCGTTACCCTAAACGATATCCTATCTAATCTACGGAGCACACGAGGCGGACTAAACCGCGAGAGGACGAGGCCCTGTGAGCGCTCAGGAAAACCGCAGTCGCATGGACAGCGAGCTTCTGCTCGTTGGCAGCATTCCCCTGTCCACCGCCGAGGAGGTGTTCGGCGCCTGCCGGCAGATTGCCCCGTTCCTGGGGAGCGTCCCCGACGGCGAGGTCGGGGCGCGCCGCTTCTGGACCCCGTACCTGCCGTTCATGACTTTTTCCCGGCATCCCGATCTCATCGAGGTCCACCATCCTTCGTGGGCGGAGTTCTTGGAGGACGGACGATGGGAACTGCCCACCGACGGTGACTTCAGCGAACACTGGCCGTTTAAGATCAAGCCGGGGGTGACCGAGCTTGATCTCGGGGATCTGCACTACGCGGGTCCGGCGCTTGAGTCCTATCGGGTGTTCAGGGAGCTTCGCGACCGGGGCGCACTGCCAGCCGGCATCGCCTTCCAGGTCGGCATCCCGAGCACCGACGGCGTCGTCGAGGATTACTTCCCCGAGCGCGCCGATTGGCCGATGGCCAAGCGCGCGTACGAGGCGAGCGCGTTCCGCGAGATCGAGCGGATGCTGACCGAGATCCCTCCCGAGGACCTGGTCGTGCAGTGGGACCTGGCAGTCGAACCGGTCAATATCGAGATGGTGGTGAATCCTTGGCTAAGCGAAGCTGCTGACTCGAGCGGCCATAAGCCTCCCGACGGAGTCGCGAGTCCGAGCGAGGGTGAGGACGTACCGAAGACCGCCGACGAGCTCTTCGCCCACCACATGCGCTCAATCAATGAGCTCTGGCGCGGCGTGCCCGAACCGGTGCGATTGGGCTACCACTGGTGCTACGGCACGTGGGGCGGTTGGCCCATGACCGAGCTCCGCAGCCTGGACCTGTGCGTGCGGCTGACCAACGCGGTCGTCGCGGGCGCCGAGCGGCGCGTCGACTACGTGCACATGCCGGTCATCCGCGATCCTGACGAAGCGTTTTTCGCGCCGCTCGAGAATCTCGAAGTCGGTGACACCCGCGTGTATCTCGGCTTGATCCACCATGACGATCCAGACCCCGATGGCCTGGATCGCCGGCTTGAGCTCGCTCGACGCTATCTGAAGGAGTTCGGCATCGCCGGTGTGTGTGGTTACGGCCGGGTGCGTCATACCGAGATCGACGCGATCTTCGACAGCCACCGCCGGGGCGCGGAGCGGCTGCGCGCGCTCAGCGCCGCAGCGAGCTAACACCCGCCAGCGTCTCCCCAGACGTCGCGCGCCACGCTGAGCACGAGCTCGAGCTTTGCCCGCTGAGCGTCCCAGGTGATCGCGTTCCCTTCCGCGTTGGATGCGAACCCGCACTGTGTCGAGAGCGCGAGTCGATCAAGCGGGAGGTATCGCGCGGCTTCCTCGATCCGCCGCTTGAGCTCGTCGGGGCGCTCGAGCTCTGACCGCTTGCTCGTGACCAGCCCGAGGACGACGGTCTGATCATCGCGCGCGTAGCGTAAGGGTGCGAAGCCTCCCGAGCGCTCGTCGTCGTACTCGAGCAACAGTCTCTCGGCCACCGCGTGAGGAAAGATCGAGGCAGCGAACTCGTCGTATGGCTCGGTGCCGGTGAAGTGGCTGCGGTCGTTACCGCGGCAGATGTGCAGGCACGTGACCGCGCCCTCGACGCCCTCGAACACACGGTTGTCGTACTCGACGAGCTCGCGCAGCTTCGCGTCCCGGTCCTCGACGCCCGCCATCACCTTCTGTATGTACGCGTAATGGGGCGCATCGAGCTGGATGTAGCGCGCCCCCTGCGCCGCCAGGAGCTTCGCATCCTCGTTCATCAGCTCGATCAGGTGCTCGAGGTACTCCTGGCGGCTGCCGTACGCGCGATCGGACACCCCCTCCGTCCAGTACACGTTCAGGAGCGACGGGCTCGGCATCGCCACCTTCACCGGCTTGGACGTGTGCTCGCGCACGAATCGCAACTCGTACTCGGCGAGCGTGCCGGTGCGCTTGAGCCGCTTCACCGGGGTCGGCGTCCGCAGCTCCTGCTCGCGCCCCGCAGCATCACGGTGATGCCGGACGTAGCCCTGGGGGTCGATGCCGTCGACGAGTACCTCGATCGTTGAGAAGAAGAACCGCCGCCGGTATTCGCCGTCGGTCAGGATCGGCAGGCCGATCTCCTCTTGCAGGGCGATGGCCTCGATGACGGCCCGATCTTCGAGCTCACGGAGCTCGTCGCCGTCAGCGTGAGCATGGCGGGCGTCGAGCAGATACGGCGGCCGGAGCAGGCTCCCGACGTTGTCGGCACGAACGCGGTTCGCCAGCGTGTCGCTGTCGTCATTCATCGGAGTGTCCGGACGTTAGCCCTCATAGAAACGAGCCGCCGGTTGCGTCCACGACGTGCCCCGTGACCCACCGCGCTTCCTCGGATGCGAGGAATGCGACCACGTCGGCGATATCTGCGGGCAGGCCGATCCTCCCCAGCGCGGCCACCTGCGCCGCCGCCTCGCGCTGTTCCTTGTCGACGAACCACGGGGCGTTCATGTCGGTGTCGACGATGCCGGCCGACACCGCGTTGACCGTGATGGCGCGAGGAGCAAGCTCGGCGGCGACGATGCGCGTCATCGACTCGACCGCGACCTTCGTCATCGAGTACACGAGCCACTCCGGCAGCGCCCGCAACGTGGTGCCGGACGTGATCGAGATGATCCGCCCCCCGTGGTTCATCCGCGCCGCCGCCGCCTGGGTGATGAACAGCACCGCGCGCGTGTTCACCGCGAACTGCTGCTCGTATCCCTCCGGCGTGAGGTCGGCGAGCGTCTCGTCGATCGCGATGCCGGCGTTATTGACCAGGATGTCGAGTCCGGCGCCGGCGAGCTCGTTGTCGAGCCGCTCGAACAGCGATGCGATGTCGCCCTCGACGCCGAGACGCTGGCCGACCGCGAACGCGCGCCCGCCGGCAGCCGTGATCGCGCTGACCGTCTCGGCCGCGGCCTCTGAGTTGGTGCCGTAGTGAACGATGACGCGAGCGCCGTCGCGGGCAAGCCGCGTGGCGATCCCGCGTCCGATCCCGCGCGAGGCGCCAGTGACGAGCGCCACCCGCTCCGCGAGCGGGGGCTTCGCTCCCGCGGTCGTCATGGGTTGAGTTGGGACGCTTGTACCACCTCTTGGGCAACGCTACCACCGTCAACCCCGGATAACCTCGGCTCGTGACCGCCCCCGGTGCACCTCGACGGATCGACCGGCGTCGGCGGGACCGCATCATCAAGGGCGCACTCGACGTAATCGCTGATCACGGGATCGAGGGGCTGACCCATCGCCGCGTCGCCTCGGCGGCGTCGGTCCCCGTCGGCGCGACGACCTATTACTTCAGCTCCCTCGAGGATCTGCTCGCGGCTGCCATGGCCGATCTCGTCGAACGCGACGTCGCCGGCCTGCGCGAGAGGTTCGAGGACATCCCAGCCGGAGGCAGCCTGGCCGCGGCCCTAGCGGAAATCGTCGTCGACGCGACTGGACCGGGCCGCCGGAATTCAGTGGTGGTCGTCGAGCTGCACGCGGCCGCGTTGCGGCGCGAGTCGTTGCGCCAGCTCGCGGTCGCCTGGGAGGAGAGCTGGCGCCGACTGCTCGCGCCGCGCGTCGGTGAGCTGGCCGCCGGGACCGTTAGCGCGGCGGTGGCGTGGCTCATCAACGGTGCGCTGCTCGAAGAGCGGGAGGTGGTGCCGTCCGACGCAGAGGCCGTGCTCCGCCACGTATTGCACGAGCCAGGCTAGTGCCCTGAGGTTCGCGCGAGCGCCAGCACCGACTCGACGATCCGACCGGGCTCCTGGACGATCAGGAGATGACCGGTCGGATGGCGATCGCCGGCGATGTGGACGAGGGGCGCGTCGCCGAGGTAACGAGCCCAGGTCTCGAAGCACACCGGCGCGAACAGGCGATCGTCGTCGGGAACGAGCACCTGGCGCGGCCCGGCGAAACGGGCGAGCCGGCGGTACAGCCCGGGAGCGCCCCACATGTCCCATGCGCCCGGATCGGCAAACGGGTCGGTGTCCTCGGCGATCCGGTCACCTTCGTCGTCGCCGTGAAGGAACTCGGGGTACGCGGCCTGGTTCTCGTTGAACAGCACGGTGTCCATATCGAACCCTTCCGGCAGCTCGGCGAAGTTCACGCGCACCGAGCCCTCGGGCGACGCGATCGGCAGCGGCGCGGGCGTGATCAGCGTCAGCGAGCGAACCCGCTCGGGATAGACCGCCGCCAACGATCCGGCGACTAGCCCACCTATCGAGTGGCCGACCGCGTGAAACGAGTCCAGCCCGAGCGCGCTAAGCGCGTCGGCCTCGTGGAGAACAAGATCGTCAAGCGTCCGGAACCATCGCGGGCGAATCGAATCGCCGAAGCCGGGGTGCTCGGGGACGACGGTGTCGAAATGTTCGGCGAGCCGGCCATACAGCGGAAGCCATCGCCGCGTGAGACCGCCGCCGTGGAAGTAGACGAGCGGGTCCCCGGATCCGGCCCGCCGGTACGCGAGACTCACGCCGCCGACCTCGATCACCTCCGGCGGTACCGGTTCAGTCGACGGCGCCATCACGATGCCACTCCCTCCAGCACCGCGCCGACCTCCGCAGCCGCGCGCTCGCCGGCGGACGCGGCGCCTTCCATCCAGTCGCATTGGGGCAACCCGGTCTCGGCCCCGGCCCACGCGATCGGACCGACCGGCTCGCGCAGGGCAGCGCCGACGCTCGTCAGTACGCCCGGCGGCAATCCCACGGCGGCGCCGACCGTCCACGGGTCCGTCGTCCAGTTGAACATATGGACCTCACGCGCCTCTGCGGCGCGCGGTCCCAGATATTGAGTCGCCTGCTCGAGGAACAGGAGGCGGGCGGAATCAGGGTCGCTGAGCGCAGGCGAGAACTCCCGCGCGACGTCACCTGTGACCGGCACGAACCCGGCCAGGCGGCCTCCCGCCTCCTCGGACAGGGTCATGTCAGCAAGCAGCGCGATCGGTGAGAGGCCGATAGCGAGCCCCGACAGCCCCGCGGCACGCCACCACGGCTCGTCATAGGTGGCGATGAACTTGATCCCGTGTCCCTGCAGGTAGCGGTTCTGAAGACGCTCCCGCGCGAGCGGAAGCGCGGGCTCCCACTCGATGCGGCTACATAGCATCGGAGCCAGCGCAGCGACGACCGCGCGGCAGCGGATCGAGCCTCTATCGGTATGTACGACCGCCCCGTTCGGATCGTGCTCGACCCGGCGCACCGGCGCGCGATCGAACACCCGCCCGTCGAGATCGCGGGTCAGTGCGTCGATCAGCTGCGAGGAACCGCCTTGGAAACGGTGTGTGGTCCCGAGCCTCCACGTCTCCCAACCGCCCATCGAGCGAACCAGCCAAAGGGCGAACAGGAGTGAGAGCTCCTCGGGCGCCCCGCCGGTGAAATCGAACTCGGAGGTCAGCGAGGCCCTCACACTCGGGTCCTCCACGGTCATCTCCAGCCACGAGGCAAGCGTCTGACTATCCCATTCGGCGGCCCGCGCCGCCGTCCACGGCTCCGCGACCGGAACCTCCGCTGCCATCTCGTCGATCCCGGCGGCGAACGCGGCGTGGGCCTCGCCAAGGTGCGGCTCGGCCTCGTAGGGAAACGCCTCCACGTAGCGCTCACCCGCGGCGATGCGGACAATCGCACCGTCTCCGGGAAGCGGCTCGACCGCCACGCCAAGCTCCTTGGACAGACCCACGAGTGCGTCCATGTGGAGGCCGAGGAGCTCACCGCCGGCCTCAAACCGCTGACCCGACTCCACCACGACGCGCTTCACCCGTCCGCCAGGGCGGTCACGTGCCTCGACGACCGCGACATCGATGCCCCTGGCCGCAAGCCGACGGCCGGCAACGAGGCCCGACAGCCCGGCCCCGACCACCACGACGTCGGTGTGGTCGGGGAGCGCACGAGCTGATGGCGTTGAGACGGTCAAGGGTCTACGATCCAGTGCCGGTATCCGAACGTGCCGTTCGTATAGCGGTGATCCTACCCGATGTTCCGACAACCAGGAGGCGCAAGCACATTCCCACTCGGAGGAATCAGTTTTGAATATGGCTCATGAACATCGTATATGATGCTCTCCGGGTGGGCCGGTGCCTGAACCGGACGTGATCCGCGAGATGTCGGGGCACTTCGCGCCCACGGATCTACGCGCCCGCGTCGAGCAGGCCCTGGCAAGCGCGGGACGGAACTCCCGGAATACCACCATCGATGGGCTCGCGAGCTTCGACCAGCTCCACATCGAGGGCTTGGCGGCGACCCGTCGCCTCGCCGAGTTGGCCGGGATCACGCAGCACGACATCGTGCTCGATGCGGCATGCGGGCTCGCCGGGGCGTCGCGCTATCTCGCTCAAACCTTTGGCTGCACCGTTCACGGGATCGACCTCACCGAGGCGCTGCTTAAGACCGCCGAGCTGCTCAACGGGCTGACGGGGCTGAGTGAAAAGGTCCTGCTCCGACGCGCGGACGTTACCGACATGCCCTTCCGCAGTGGGTCGTTCGACGTCGTTTGGACGCAGCACGCGGCCCAGAGCATCCCCGACAAGCCCCGGTTCTTCGCCGAGCTGCACCGCGTGCTCAAACCCGGCGGTCGAGGCGTGATCCACGACCTCTACCGCGGGCCGGGAGACCCGATTCACTTCCCATCGTTCTGCGGCACCGAGTCGATCGTGTTCCTGATCAGTGACCGCGAGATGCGCCGGCTGCTCGAAGCGGCCGAGTTTGAGGTGACCCACTGGGCCGACCTGACCGCGGCGGCGCGTGCGGCCAACAGCGCGATCAGCCTCGATCACGCCGCGCCCAGTGCGGACCAGAACACGATCGCGGGGCTCGATAGGTCGCTGCTCGGAGCCAATCGGCTAGTGGAAATGGCCGAGAACAGCGTCAAGGACTTTGACGTCGGCTCGGTCGGCGTGTTCGAGGCACTATTGCGAAAGGCCGGGTGACGACATCACCACTCCCCCACCCTCCCCCTCGGCCGGCTGGGATCTGATCCCCCTCGCCGAGCAGTTCGTCAATCACGACCAGTTCCGACCCGATCCGTCCGCCGAGCTCGCCGGCAAGCGTTTCCAGCTGCAGTTTGAAGGCGGGCCAAATGTAACCGTCGACCTTCTCGACCCGCGCCGACTGAGCTGGCGATCCGACGGCGAGTCGATTTGGGGCGAGTCTGGAACCGCCGACTATGAGGCGGTCACGATCCGACCCGGCATCTACGCCGTCACCGTGTCGAGGCTCGACCAGAACTCCAGCGCACTCGTCGTACTCGATCGAGGCAAGCGACGGGCGCTCGTGAACCTCACCACGTTCCTCGGCAGCGATGGCGCAATCCGCGAAGCGACGAGCGTCTTCCAGGCGGGCGTGGATGAGCCGCTTCGCAGCCCGTTCATGCCGACGACCGAGCTGATCGGGAAACGCGTGGCCCACCGCTATAGCACGACACACGTGTTCGAGCACATCTACCTGAACCCGAACACCTACGCATTCCAGGGACTGGAGGGGCCGGAGGCGGGCGTTGCCGACGTCGATCGGGCCGATTACTGGAAGCTCGCCGAGCAGCTCTATCTGTTCTCGTGGCACGAGCGGGCACAGCCGTTCAACGGCGCCGTGGTGATCGACCTCGAAGGCGGACGAGCCACCGGGCGCCTCGTCGGCTGGGACGCCGAGGGCCGCCGCACGCTTCAGGTCAGAACGGGCTCGCGCGCGACCTTGCTCAGCGTGACCACCTACGAAGGCATCTGAGCGGTGGACGGCTGGTCGCGTTGATATTCGACGCTCACGTGTATCCGATCAGCGTGCCGGGCGGGCTGCAGCTCGCGACACCGGACGGGATCCGACAGCTGATGGCGGACGAGCACATCGATCGCGTCCTGCTGGTCGCCAAGGACGCCGACCTCCTCCTCCGTCACATCGAGGAGATCGACGGCGCCTACGCGATGCTTTGGACCGATCCGCGCAGTCCCGGCGTCGTCGACCAGGCCCGCAGTGTTCTGGAACATCCGAAGTTCCGTGGGCTGAAGCTCGATCCGGCGCTCGACGCCTTCGATCCCGACGATGCGACCGTCCATCCCTTACTCACTCTCGCGGCCGAGCACGGCGTCCCGGTCTCGGTTCACTGCGGCCATCCTCCCCCCAGCCTGTACGCGCTGCCCTGGATGATCGAACGAGCGGTCGTGCGCTTCCCGCAGGTGAGGTTCGTGCTCGCCCACATGGGCTACTGCGTATTCGAGTATCACGAAGGAGCGATGGTGGTAGCCGAGCGCCGTGCCAACGTCTACCTCGAGATCGGCGGGATGCCCCACAACTGGCGGATCAAGGAGGCGGTCGGGCGTGTCGGGCCCGACCGTGTGTTGCACGGCTCTGCGGCACCATGGCACCACCCGCGCCTTGCGCTGCGCAAGGCCCGGATGAGCGATCTTGCACCCACGGACCTGGCTGCCGTACTGGGCGAGAGCGCGGCCGCTATCTACCTCAGGGGGGACAGCGCCGGATGATCTTCGACGCGCACGTGCATCCTTTCCCCAACTTCTTCAGCCCGGTCAAGATGACCGCGCCGGGGTCAGAGCTCGACGCGCCCGAGAAACTGGAAGCGCTGATGGCGGCCGAGGGCATCGACGGCTGTCTCTTGCTCGCCCGGGATGGGGACACCCTCGAGCATTTTCTCGGGCGGATCCCCGGGGCCTACGGCCTGTTCTGGACGGCGCCCCGGCCGAGTCCCGGCTCGCGGTACTCGAGCTTCGTCGAGGAGACCGCGCACTGGCTCGAGCACCCGAAGATCGTCGGCATCAAGCTTCATCCCCTCGTCGACGCGTTCGATCCGAGCTCGCGGATGCTCGACGGCCTGTACGCACTCTCGGTCGAGCGGCACGTGCCGATCCTGTTCCACACCGGCCACGAGTTCGGTTCGCTGGCCTGGCCGATCGAGGTCGCGGCCCGGCGTCACCCGCGGGCCCGATTCGTCCTCGGGCACATGGGCCTGTCCACGCTCGAGTACGTCGACGGGGCGATCGAGGTCGCCAGCCGAAACCCGAACCTGTTCCTCGAGACGTCGGGCATGCCGTTCACCTGGAAGATCAAGCAGGCGGTCGAGGAGCTCGGCGAGTCGCGTGTCATGTACGGGTCCGACGCGCCGTTCTTCACACCCCAACTCGAGCTCGAGAAGGTTCGCCTCGCCGGCCTGAACGAGCGCCAGCTCGCACGCGTGCTGGCAGCGAACGCGATCGACCTTTTCCTGAACGGGACGCCACCACCGTCGGCTTGACGACTCGGCCGGCCACCGATACTCTGCGAGTTAGTACAAACGTACCAACTTCCGGGGAGAGAGATGCTCAGCCTCGTAGAGCGCGAGACCTATTTCACAAGCCTGCCGCGTCACTACTACCTCACCGAGGAGATCTTCGAGATCGAGCGTCGCAAGGTGTTCAACCGGCAGTGGCTCTACGCCGGCCACATCTCGCAGGTCAAGGAGCCCGGTGACTATTACGTACGCGACGTCGGGCCGGAGAGCCTGATCATCACCCGCGATGCCGAGGGACGCCTACGAGCGTTCTTCAACGTCTGCCGGCACCGCGGATCGCGAATCTGCCCGGATGCCGCGGCCGGCTCGGCGAAGGTCTTCGTCTGTCCGTATCACCGCTGGAGCTACGGGATCGATGGGCGATTGCGGGGGGCTCCCGGCGCGCGCGACGGCCAAGATTTCGACTACGCCGACTGGGGTCTGCAGGAAGCCCACTGCGACAGCTATTTCGGCTCGATCTACGTGTACCTGGGCGATGAGCAGCCGGCGCAGACACTCCACGAGACGGCGTCCGCCGCCACGTCGGATATCGAGCAGCTCGCGCTCATCGAGCCCGAGCGCACCAAGGTCGCGCATCGCGAGGTGTACGAGGTCAACGCCAACTGGAAGTCCCTGCTCGAGAACAACTGCGAGTGCTACCACTGCCCGGCAACCCACCCGTCGCTGTGCGTGGCCTGGGATCCGCAGATCGGCTTTCTGCAGGACGACGGGACGGTTCACCCGCTCCAGAAGGAGCTCTACATCCCGCTCCGCCCCGGCACCAAGACGTTCTCTATCGACGGCGATTGGGTCAGCCGCAAGCCGTTGGGCACTCCCCAGGCCGAGCGCTTCAGTGTGGGCTGGATCCTTACGCCCAACTTCTCGGCGCTCGCGTACTTCGCCGACCATGGCGTCGCGATCGTCGTCGAGCCGATCTCGGTCAGCCGCAGCCGCCTGATCGCCGAGTGGTTCGTCCATGAGGATGCCGTCGAGGGCGTCGACTACGACGTTCAGCGACTAATCGAGGTCTTCCACGTCACCAACCTCGAGGATGTTGAACTGGTCGAGCGGAACTATCAGGGCACCACGTCACTGCGCTATGTGCCGGGACCGAACAACCCGCGCCGGGAGACCTTCCTCCGGGACGCGCTGACCAGGTATGAAGCGCTGATGGGAGCACCGCTCGACTAGTGCGGCCGGCGGCCGGGTGCCGCCTCGTCGGTCCACGGCGGGCGTATGAAAGCGTCCACTGCCGGACACACCCGGGCCCGTTCACCCGTGGACATGGACTGCGTCGCCGCGCCGAACACGCCCACCATGCACGACTTCGGCGTAGACGCCGAACGGCACACCCGTGCCCCACCCGGTCTCGTGCACGCCGCGGTAGGCCTTGATCATGCGGACGATTGACTCGTCGCGATCGCCCCGTTCCGGGTGACGCGTCGTCGCGGCGCAACGGGGGACCTTTGCGCCCACCTTCAGTGAGGCACTGCCGACCGTGACCGTGTGGCCCTCCCAAGTGTCCTCCGCATGCGGCGGGCACGGTCCTAGCTCAATCAGCATCCGGAACCGGCGGGGATCGACGGCCGTGAGGCCGGAGCGGCGACTGAGCTCCTCCAGCGAGCCGGTGCCGAGGAGCGTCACCGGTGCGACATCCGAGCCCATGCCTGCTTTATCGACCTTGACGAGTCGCAGACGCTGGCCGACGACATCCGAGACGAATTCGCTCCATGAGCCGACGACCTCATGACAATCGACGAACTTGACGTCCATAGCGTTCGCGGTCACCGACTCGCCGAGCTCCACGACGCCATCGCAAGACCTGCCTTCGTCGGCGACGATTGACAGCCGGCCCGTGTCTGGTGCGTAGTGCGCACGCATCCGCAGGAGCGCCCCTACCACGGTGACCGACCTGATCCGGTCTGTCTCATCGACGAGCAGAAAATCGCGGTCGCCGACGGCACCGCCGCGGTCGAGCATGACCTCGGTGGGCTCATTCATGCGTAGACCCTTGATCGGGCTGGTGAGTAGGCGGGTGACAGTGAGCTCACTCATCCGAGCAGGGCCAAGCCTACTCGGCGCTCTCGCCGCCAGCCTGTTCGGCCCTTGTCTATCGTTTCGGTGTCGTTAGCTGGATTGGTAGTCGGATGTAGCCGGTGGCGAAGGGCTCATTGCGCCTGATTGGGTCTTCGGTTGCCGTGAACGATTCCGTGGCGTCGAGTAGCTCCTGGAGCGCGACTCGCATCTCGAGGCGGGACAGTGGCGCGCCGAGGCACTTGTGGACGCCATGACCGAATGTCAAGTGGCGGTTCGGTTGACGGTCGAGCCGGCAAATGTCGGGATCGGGGAAAGCCGCTGGGTCGCGGTTCGCGGCTGCCCAGTTCAGCGCCACGAGCGAGGTATCGGGAATCAGCTCTCCGCCGATCGTCACCTCGCCCTCCACCGTTCTCGCTAAATGGTGAAGCGGTGGGTACAGACGCAGAAACTCCTCGACGGCCGAGTCGATCAGACCGGGATCCTCGCGCAGACGTTGCTGGTCGTCTTGATCGTGTGCCAGGTGATGAACAGCGCTGGTAAGTGCCGAATAGGTCGTGTCCGACCCCGCAGAGAACATCAGGACCGCAACAGCGGCAACGACGTCGTCGGAGATCTCCTCATCTGCCAGCAACCCGCTGATCATGTCAATTTCCGGGTCAAGCGGCTCGGCGCGTCGAAGCTCGACGAGGTGCTCGATCGCACCGTCGAGAGCCGCAAACAGCTGAGCCTCGGCGGTCGATACATCCTCGTCCGTCCCGCTAAGGGAAATGGTCTCATCGGCTGCCATGCAAAGGACCGCCTCGATCATCTGCGCCTGGAGGGTCTGGATCGCGTCCCACCGCTCCCGCGGCATATGAAGAAACATGCAAAGCGCCCGTGTAGGGAGGACTTCTGCGAATTCGCGAGCCAAGTCACCGCCCCCTTTCGCCAGCAGCGGCGCGAGCAGTTCCACTACCTGCTCATGAAGCGCTGGTTCGAGCGCGGCCATCCGCTCCGGGGAGACATAGCGGTTAAGCCGTCGCCGGTACTTCGTCTGCTCCGGCGGGTTCAACGACAGCGGAACGAAATCGACGGGTGGGCCATGAACGAAGGCCCGACTATTGCTCCGGAACCGCTGATAGTCACGAGCGGCCCGAACAACATCGTCGAACCTTGTGAGCATCTCAAAGCCGCCATAGCGATCCGAATGAGCCACCGGGCACCCGCTCCGCAAGCGCTCATACGTTGGGAACGGGTCCACGAACGTGTCCGGGTCCAGCGGATCCCACGACAGCGACGAAACACCTTCACCAGACCCAGGGCCACGAGTCATATTGGCTGCTCCCTCCGCGTAGACGTCATGAACCCTCTCGGATGCGACGCTTGCGCGCGTTGCCGATGCCGACCGCCGCCTTCGAGGGCAGTAGCGGACCAGGTTACCGCAAACCTGGACGGGCGTCCAGGTTTAGGTTACGTCTCTGGCGCTGCCTTGTTAGGGCCACAAACCGTCGGCTGGCTCAGGACGCCTCGCTCAGCGCTTGGCGCATGATCGTGATGACCTCGTCCAACGACGGTCGACGCTTCTGGATGAGCGCATGCTGGCACCAACCGAAGGCGGCATATATCGCGGTGCGCGCGCGGACAGGTCCAACTCGCGGTTCGAGCGCCGCGATCCACGCGCTGGTCCAGGTATCGGCAAGCTCACGGATGCTCTCGCGACGAGCGCCGGATGAGACGATCTCTAGCGTGGCCATCGCCACCTTGCGGTCCTTGAGCCAAGTCCAAGCGAAGCGGCCCAGCAACTCGCTCAGATCACTATCGGCCGGAGCAGCATTGAAGAGCTCGTTCATCGCGTCGAGATCGGCGCGTACGATCTCCTCGACGGCCGCCCAACGAAGGTCCTCCAGCGACTCAAAGTAGTACGTCGTCGCCGACCGCGGAACTCCAGCAGCAGCAGCCACGCGACGATGCGATAGGGCCTCGACCCCCTCGTTCGCTATCACGCTGATCGCCGCTTCGACGATCCTCGCCCGACGCTCGGCACCATGCGGTAGTCGCGTAACCGGCGCCATCGGACGGCGAGTCTACATCGGCGTCCCGCCTCTACCGGGGGAAGGAAGCTACGCTCACGACGCGCGCGTGACCTCGCTGGCTCGCTCGACCGAGGGCGTGTCGGTGATCAACTGCTTGGTGTACGCCTGCTGGGGCGCGTCGAGGACGGACTCGGTTTCGCCGGACTCGACGACGCGGCCGTTCGAGAGGACGATCACTTCGTCGGCGATGTTGCGGACCAGCGCGAGGTTGTGCGTCACAAACAGCAGGGATAGACCGCTCTCCTGCTGTAATCCTCGGAGCAGTTCGACGATCGCGGCCTGGACCGAGACGTCCAGCGCGGAGGTGACCTCGTCGCAGATCAATACCTCCGGCTGGCACACGAGCGCTCGCGCGATCGAGACCCGCTGCCGTTCGCCGCCCGAGAGCTGATCCGGGTAGTAGCCGGCCAGCCCCGCCGACAGGCCTACGCGCTCGAGCCCGGCGTCGATTTGCGTCTGCATCTCGCGACGAGAGGAGCGGAAGAACAGCTGGAGGGGAAGTCCGACGATCTCGCCGATCGTCCGGCGCGGGTTGAGCGAGTTGTACGGACTCTGGAAGATGTACTGCACGGTTCTGCGTGCCTCGCGGGACCGATCCCGAACGCTGCGGGCAAGCTGCTTGTCGCGTAACTTGATCGTGCCCGTGTATTTCTCGTGCAAGCCGATGATGCATTGCGACAGCGTCGTTTTTCCGGAGCCCGACTCGCCGACCAGCGCGACGCAGGCGCGATCGTCCACGCTCAGCGATACGTCATGGAGGACCCGGGTCACTCCGTGCACCGCATTCACTCGCTCGACCGTGAGCAGCGGCTGGCGGTCCCGGACCGGACGGGGCGGGGAGGGCTTGCGCGCCTCGAGCTGGGCCGCTTGATCCGCCCGATGGCAGCGGACCAGATGGCCCGGAGCAAGCGTGACCGTCGGCACCTCGCCGCTCTGGCATCGCTCGACCCGGATCGGGCACCGCGGATGAAAGAAACAACCACTCGGTCGCTCCCCGGGCCGCGCGGCTCTTCCCGGAATCTGCACCAACGACGTTCGCCGCGCGATGTCCGGGACCGCTCCGAGCAGGGCCAGCGTGTACGGGTGTGCCGGCCGCCGGAACACGTCGTCGACGCGTCCGGATTCCGCGACCCGTCCGGCGTAGAGCACGATCACCCGATCGGCGATCTCGCGAACGACGGCCAGATCGTGGGTGACGTACAGGGCGGCGATGCCCTGGGCGCTGCACAGCGTTCGCACGATCGCGAGGATGCGGGCCTGGGTCGTGACGTCAAGCCCGGTGGTCGGTTCGTCGAGCACGAGTAGTCGCGGCGCGAGAATGATCGCCATCGCGATCGCGACGCGCTGCTGCTGTCCACCCGACAGCTGGTGCGGATACCGGCGCACAAACTCCTCCGTCACCGGCAGCCCGACGTCGCCTAACACGCCCCGCACCCGCTCGTCGCGCTCGGGGCGGGCCACGCCCGGCTCGTGGTCGATGATCACCTCTTCGAGCTGGCGGCCGATGCGGATTGCTGGATTCAGCGCCGCCGCAGGCTCCTGCGGGATGTACGCGACGGTCTTTCCCCGTAGCGCACGCTGTCCATCCGGC
Organism: Solirubrobacteraceae bacterium; assembly: GCA_035504535.1. GTDB lineage: Bacteria > Actinomycetota > Thermoleophilia > Solirubrobacterales > Solirubrobacteraceae > Palsa-465. The sequence goes on from DATJRS010000008.1 coordinate 65,854, forward strand.
GACAGCTCGAGGATCTCGTCTCCGTCGATCGTGACGGTGCCGCGGACGATCCGCGCGCCGCTGCGAGCGTGGGCGAGCATCGAGGTGCCGATGGTCGTCTTGCCCGAGCCAGACTCACCCACCAGCGCGACGACCTCACCCTGTCCGATCTCGAGCGAGATGTCGTCAACGACATCAACGGCTCCCGGCAGCTCGACGCGGAGTTTCTCGATCCTGGCGACGGCCATCGTTCAGTTGCTCGTGCCCCGGTCAACGCCCGCGACGGTCCGGGCCAGACCCTCGGTCATGAGGTTGACCGCGAACGCAAATACGGCAATGCAGACGAGCGGGGCGATCACGGACCACGGTTGGACGGCGAGGCCCGTCCGGTTCTCGTTGATCATCAGTCCCCAGTCGGCGGCCGGGGGCTGGATCCCATAGCCGAGGAAGCTGAGCGCCGCGATCGCCCCGATCGACCAGACGATGCGCAAGCCGAACTCGACCGTCAGGGGGGTCATGATGTTCGGCAGCACCTCGCCGAGGAGGATTTTGCGGCGAGGGACCCCGAGCGCCTGCGCGGCACGGACGAAGTCGCGCTGGGCCACCTCGACCGTCGCCCCCCGGGCTGTGCGCGCGACTTGAGGCACCCAGGCGATGCCGACGAGGAGCACGACCAGCCAATCCTTCGGTCCCAGCAGCGAAATGAACAGGACGGTGAAGATGATCACGGGCAACGCGAGGAGCACGTCCATCGTCCGCATGATCACGTCGTCGACCAGCGGGCGACTCGTGCCTGCGAGCAGCGCGAAGAACGTGCCGAGGACCATCCCCAGCGACGCGGCCGCCAGAGACATCCACACCACGGTGCGCCCCCCGTTCAGGACCCGGGACAGGACATCACGGCCGAGGGCGTCGGTTCCCAGCGGAGCTTGCGCGGACGGAGGGGCGAATGGGGCTCCGACGAACGCGCTCGGCGAATGCGCGGCGAACAGGGGGCCGAGCACGGCGAGCAGTACGACCAGCAGCGCCAGTGCGAGGCCGATACGCACCCGCCAGAGCCTGAGTGAGCTGCGGGCGACGCGGAGCCACACCGGCATCGGCCGAGCGTGCGCTGCGACCGTCTGGGGACTTGCGGCCGGGACCGGAGCGATTCCGCTGGTCATTGTGTTCGCAGGCGCGGAGTCACGTAGATCGTGAGCAGGTCGGCGATTATGTTGAAGATCACGTATCCGGCGGCGAAGATGAGGCAGATCGCCTGGATGACCGGGATGTCGCGTTCGCCGGCGGCGGCGATCAGCGCCGAGCCGAGCCCCGGATACGCGAATAGGTACTCGATCGTGACCACACCTCCGAGCAGGTAGGCGAGCGAGAGCGCGGTACCTTGGATGGCCGGCACGAGCGCGTTACGCAGGACGTGCCGAACCAAAATCGTCTGGGGCCGCAGGCCCTTCAGCCGCGCCATCGTGACGTACTCCGAGCCGAGCACGTCGATCATCGAGCCCCGCACCAGCCGGGATAAATACGGAACCACGGCGAGCGTCAACGTCGCCACGGGGAGAATCATCGCGGTGGGAGTCGACAGCGGGTCCTGGCCGGGCGACACCAGCGACACCGCAGGCAGCAGCTTGAACACCTGCGTTGCGAACAGCGTCACAAGAATGATGCCGATCACGAACTCCGGCAACGCCGCGAGCGTGATCGACGCCGCGCTGATTGTGCCGTCGAGCACGCCGTTCTGCCGCGTCGCCGCGAGCACCCCGATGAACAACGAGATCGGCACCGCGAACAGCGCCGTCAGCCCGAGCAGGACCAGCGTATTGACCAGCGGGCTTCCGATCAGCGTCGTCACCGGCTCGTTGGCGGCGAGCGAGGTTCCAAAATCACCGTGCACCGCGCTCGACAGCCAGGACCAGTATTGAGACACGACGGGTCGGTCTAAGCCGAGCTGTCGCTCGAGCTGGGCCACCCGCGCCCGAGTTGCGCTGTGGCCGAGGATCGCCTCCGCGGCGTTCCCGGGCAGCACGTGCGTGGCAAAGAAGATCAGGATCGAGATGACCAGCAGCGTGAACAGCCCGAACAGCACGCGTCGCAGCACCCAGGTCGAGTTACGCCGGCCCGTGGGCGCGGCCAGTTCCACCAGCGGCTCGGCCCCCGACGCAACGGCCGGCGTGTCGTCGATCAGCGGACTCAAGCGCGCGAGCCCCTCGGCGAACCGGAGCGCCCACGAGCCATCCCGGGAGCCCGTTTGCTCCGACATTCGAACTCCACTGCCCTCATTACGAACAAAATCTTAGCGCGGAACGGAAATCATGTAGGATCTCGGATACGAAGTGGACGACCGACCTTGGCGAGGCCGCCGAGAACGTGGAGGTTTCAATGTCGCCTGTTGAACCCGCCGAGCTGGACGCTCGGCCCGGTGGCCTGTCGCGACGCCAGCTCATGGAGCGGGCGGCGGCGGGCGGATTCGCCCTCTCGGCTGGAGCGTTGCTCGCGGCATGCGGCTCCTCTGCCTCCACCTCGACCACGTCTACCAAGGCTGCCACGCCAATTCAAGGCGGCACCCTACGGATGGGGATCGGCGGCGGAGGACCGTCGGACAACCTCGACCCGCAACTCGTGACGGACGGGCCCGACGCGATGTACGCGTTCTCGCTGTTCGATCAGCTGAACCTCGTCGACGAGCAGATGGTCCTGGGCAATCGCCTGGCCGAGGAGTTCACGCCAAATCACGACGCGACGCAGTGGACGGTTCGTGTCCGACAGGGCGTCGAGTTCCACAACGGCAAGACATTGAGTGCCGACGACGTGATCTTCAGCTTCAACCGGATGTTCAGCCCCAAGAACCACGCGACCGACGCTTGGATCGGGCAGTTCGTCAAGTCGATGCAGAAGGTCGACCCCCTGACGGTGCGCTTTCAGCTCAATCAGCCCGTCGGCTGGTTCGACCTGGCGGTCGGCGACGGCGGAGTCACCGGGATCGTCCCGGTCGACTTCGACGTCAAGCAGCCGGTCGGCACCGGGCCGTTCAAGTTCGTGAGCTACAGCGCCGGCCAGGAGGCCGTATTCGAGCGCTTCCCGAACTACTGGGGCGGCCCGGCCAAGCTCGACCGGCTGACGATCACCACAATCAACGACGACACCGCGCGGCTGAACGCGCTCCTCACCCATCAGATCGACATGTCCGCCACGATTCTCGCCTCTCAGGTAACACAGGTGAAGGCGACCAGCGGGCTGCAGGTCTACAACTCGCCGAACTCCGGCTGCTCGCCGATCACGATGCGCGTCGACAAGGCCCCGTTCTCCGACGTCCGAGTGCGCCAGGCACTGCGGCTGTGCATCAATCGCCCGCAGGCCCTCGAGACCGCCTACTCCGGCTACGGAAAGGTGGGCGCCGATCTCTACTCGCCGTTCGACCCGGCATACGACAGCTCACTGCAACGCTCGCAGGACCTCGAGCAGGCCAAGTCGTTGCTCAAGCAGGCCGGCCAGTCCGATCTCAACGTCGAGCTGGTGACCGCGCAGTTGTTCCCGGGCCTGGTCCAGCAATGCCAGGTTGTGGCCCAGAACGCCTCACAGATCGGAGCCACGATCAACGTGCGCGTGGTGGACGCGGCCACGCTGTACGGCCCGAACTACCTCTCGTGGCCGTTCGCGATCGACATCTACCCGGGGCTCCGGTACCTGACAACGTCCGCCCTCGCCGACGGCCCGTACGCGGTGATCAACGAGACACACTTCGCCCTGCCCCAATACGAGCAGCTGTGGAAGCAGGCGTCGGCCACCCTGAACGAGAGCACCCGGACGCAGATCCTCCATGAGATGCAGCAGATCCTGTTCAACCAGGGCGGCTTCATCATCCCGACCTACGGCAATGCGATCGGCGCGCTCACGGACAAAGTGGCCGGATTCCTCGCCCAGGACCTGCGCGGTTATCCGCCCGGCGCAACTCGCCTCAACGAACTGTATTTCACCGCGTAGACGGTCAGCGGCGGGCAGCGGCGGCGCACGGTTTCGCGATGTCACGCGCGCCACCGGGCTCATCGCGCGCCGCCCTCCTTCCGAATTTCGCGGACCAACGAGTTCACTATGATTGGTCGTCACCCTGCGGACCGACTCGAAAGGATCCGCTCTGGCTGGCCGCAGGCTCAAACTCACCCTGGCCGTCAACGATTACGATCACACGCGCGATCTGGTGAATGGTGACGCTGGGGTCGAGGGGATCGATCTCACCTGTCTGCGCCTGCCCGTCGAGGAGATCTTCTGGCGGTTCACGCACTACCGCGAATGGGAGGTGTCTGAACTGTCGCTGGCCAAATACTGCTGGCTCCGGGGCCACGGAGACGAGTCCCTGACGGCGATACCGGTGTTCACGTCGCGGGCATTCCGACACTCGGCGATCTTCGTTGCCGCCGACGGACCGGTAGACAACCCAGCGGCCTTGCACGGCGGCCGGATCGGGATCCCGGAGTGGACGCAAACAGCGACCGTCTACATGCGCGGTATCCTCGCCGACGAATTTGGGATCGGTCTCGCCGATGTCGAGTGGATACAGGCGGGAACGAATCAGCCGGGGCGCAAGGAGGGCGTGCCCGTCGAGGTACCGCCCGGCGTCCGCATCAGGTCGGTGAGCGACCGGACGCTCAACGAGATGCTCCTCGACGGTGAACTCGATGCCGTGATCGCGGCTCACGCGCCGACTGACTTCCTGAGGCGGACGGGCCGGATCGCCCAGCTCTTCTCGGACACCCGCGCCGTCGAGCGGGCGTACTTCGAAAAGACCGGGGTGTTCCCGATCATGCACGTGATCGCGATCCAGACCCACGTCTATCGCGAGAACCGCTGGATCGCGATGAACCTCTACAAGGCGTTCGAACAGGCGAAGGCTCAGAGCCTCGCGCGCGTGTTCGACATCAATGCGCCTCGTCTGCCGATCCCGTGGGCCCCCGTCACTGCGTCCGAAACGTGGGAGCTGTTCGGTGGCGACCCATGGCCCTACGGCATTGAGGGCAACCGCTGCACGCTTGAGACGTTCCTCCGCTACGCCCAGGAGCAGGGTTTGTCAAAGGCGCCGTTGACCGCCGATGCGCTGTTCGCACCCGAAGTTGCCACGGCATACGTCGTCTAGGACCGACCTCGGCCCAAGCAGGTGACACAAGCTCCAATGCCATATATTTGGTCTGCCTGTGAGGGTCGCCAAGGAGAGCCGGACATGGACACATCTATCACCCTCACCGGAGCTAGCCAGCTGGATTATGACTCAGAACCGAGCTCAAGCGCGACGAGTCAACGGGGAGGTCCTTTCCCACGGGGATACGTGTGACCGACAAGACCAGTCAAGTCGAGTCGACCGCGGCTGAGTTCACCCGCCTGCGTCGCGTCTACGAGGCGCAGGGAATGGTCAAGACCGTCGGGTTCGGCGAGCGACCGGCGGTCGTCTGCACCGACCTTATCCGCGGTTTCACCGATCCGACCGCGCCGATGGGGCTCTCCTCGTTCGGCGCGGTCGTTCCGGCGGCTAGGCGTGTGCTCGACGGCGCCCGTGCGGCCGGGATCCTGGTGACGCTCGTCGGTTCTACCTACGACCCGGAGTTTCGCGAAGCCGGCGCCTGGGAGCGAAAGGTCACGCACAGCGGCCTCATCCACGGGAGTGCATGGATCGAGTTCGATGAAGGGCTGGGCCAGGTTCCCACCGACCAAGTCGTATACAAGCGCTATCCCTCTTCGTTCTTTGGCACCGACCTCGCCAGTCGACTCGTCAGCCAGCAAATCGACACGATTCTTGCGATCGGTGTCGCCACCAGCGGGTGCGTCCGCGCCACGGTGGTCGACGCAGTCTCGCTCGGTTTCCGCGTGGCGGTCGTCGAGGACGCGGTCGGGGACCGTGAACTCCTCCCCCACCACGCCAACCTGTTCGACATGGGCACCAAGTACGCCGACATCGTCACTACCGACCACGTCCTCGCCTACCTCGGGGACCTCAGTCGCTGACGGTCGCGCAACAACGCGCAGAAGGTGGCCGATGAGCAGCGCGTCGAGTCACGAAAAGTCTCGAGCGTCGGCGCAACCACACCCAGCAGGCGTGGTCACCGGGGCGTTTCTCTAAGGCGCCGTCCGAATCGCCGGACAACCTCACCCGTGGCCGCGAGGTTTTCCTGAGGTACTAGGTGTGCGGCGTCGGGGATGTCGATCACTGGGATGTCTTTGCGGAGCCGCCGTAGCTCGTCCGCTCCGGCTGCCGTGACCACCGCGCTGCGCTCGCCCCGCACCAGGATCGCGGGAGCGCTCACCGACGCGTGCAGAGCGTGGTAGTCCTCGTCGTGGAAGCCGCGGTAGGTTTCGACGATCGCCTGCTCATCGGTGGCCCGCAACCAGCGGATCCGTTCGGCCAGTGCGGCATCGGTGGCGTTGGGTTCGATCTCTCGCATGGCCGCGATTGGATCATCGGTGCTTCGCGCTATCTCGAACATCGAGTGATACATCGCAGGCGGGTACGGGTAGGGGTCGCGACCCGGTCCGCTCAGGGGAGGATCGATCAGGACGAGTCCGGCCACCCGGTTGGGGAACGCGACGTCGAACGCGGCAGCAATCCGAGCGCCCATCGAGTGGCCAACCAGGATCGGGGAGGCCACATCCAGCCGGTCCAGGATGCCGAGCAAATCAGCCGCGTAGTCGTCAAGCGTAAAGCCTGATTCGGGGTGGTCACTCAGACCGCGCCCGCGGACATCCGGAACGAACACACGATGCCCGGGCGCCAGCGCCTTCGCGAAGAAGGCGTACGTCGCCGCGGCCGCTGTCATCCCAGGCAGCAGGACCACCGGCGGACCGAGTCCGTACTCCAGGATGTGGTGCCAGAGTGAGTTGGCGTAGACCATGTGCGCAGCATCCTCCCCGGCGTGGGGAGGTCGAAGCGGAATCGGGTCATCCCAAGCCATAGCGAAGCCACACTTCGGCTGCGCGTAATCATTGCAAGCGGTCAGTGACAATGGTAGGTTCACTTCGTATGAATGAGGACAGAATTCGTTGGGCGGAGTTCGAGGTTCTCTGCGAAAGAGAACTCGAGCTCTGCGCGTTGAAGGAACACGAGACCGTCGTCGTGCTGAGCCAGGCAGGCGACCGTCAGGACTACGCGGACGCGTTCATCGCCGCGGCCAATCGTTTGGGCGCCGAGGCGTACAACATCCGCCTGGGTAAGACCTCGTCCGTGCTGGGTGGGAGTGGGGTCTGGGCCGTCGGGATCAATCCGCTGGCCGGTAACGAGTCAGCACTCCGCGCTCTTAAGGACGCCGACCTGGTGATCGACACCGTCTTCCTGCTCTGGTCGCACGAGCAGCTCGAGATTCAGGCGGCCGGTACGCGGATGCTGATGGTCATCGAGCCACGCAGCGTCCTCGCCCGCATGTTCCCGACCGCTGACCAGCGCCGCCGGGTAGAGGCGAGCGGTGAGCTTCTTCGCAAGGCACGAACCCTGCGCATGACCAACACCGCCGGGACCGACGTCGTCTACGAACTCGGCGACTGCCCGGTCATGGAGACCTATGGATACACCGACACACCGGGTCGCTGGGATCACTGGCCGACTGGCTTTGTCCTCACCGGGGCGGGAACCCCGAGTGGAGTGTCCGGACGGGTGGTCGTGGACGCGGGCGACATCATCGTCGCACCCTTCGGTCGTTACGTGGCCGACCCGATCGAGCTCACGATCGAGGACGGTGTCGTCCAGGACCTCCGTGGCCGGACCGACGCCAACCTGCTCCAGGATTACCTCGCCGAGTTCGATGACCCGCGCGGGTACGCGGTCTCGCACATCGGGTGGGGCTGCAATGAGAACGCGCGCTGGTGTCACCTGGCCAACAGCCGCGAAGGCTTCGGTCAGGAGGCACGGGCGTTCTACGGTAACGCGATGTTCGCGCTCGGGCCAAACCTCGAGCTCGGCGGCGACAACGACACCCCCGCGCACATCGACATCCCGATGCGGAACTGCAGCGTCTTTCTCGACGACGAGCCGGTACTGGTCGATGGCGAGTTCGTCATCGACGAACTCAAGCAGCCGGGGCGCCGGACGGCCGCGACGGTCGGCGCGCGGCCTTAGACGAGCTCACTAACCCGGGTCGCGCAACGGCTCTGCGCCGGCGTCGTAGTCGAAGACCCAATCGTGACCGTCGGGGGTGTCCATGAGCCAGTCGTTCTGGCGCGAACGCTGCTGGACGTCCGCCGTGCGGCGCTTCCGCGTCGCCTCGTAGCGCGCCAACGCCCGGCCGGTGTCGGCACGCTCGGCGACCAAGCATCTCGAGAGCACGGCGGCGTCCTCCAACGCCATCGCTCCTCCCAGTCCCGCGTGCGGAAGCATCGGGTGGGCGGCGTCGCCCAACAACGTTATCGGGCCGCGGCTCCACAGCGGGAACGAATCGCGGTCGTACAGAGCCCACTTCGTCACCATCGGTGCGGCATCGATGATGCGCTGAACCCTGGGCTCGAACCCCTCCATCGCCGCGCGTAGTGCCTCCGGCGTCGAGGGAACGAAAGAGGTCGCGTGCGGCCACTCCTTGTCGGGAGCATCACAGGCAAGACTTAGCACGTCCCTTGTCCCGGACGTGAAGTACGCGATGAACACGCGGTCCGCACCCCACCACTTCGTCAGATCGTCCACGGACCGCGCCAGTCTCGAGGCCGGGACCATCGCCCGGTAGGAGGATTTCATAAATCGGGGTGGATCCGGGCCGAGCAGAACGTCCCGGACACGTGAGCGAATCCCGTCCGCGCCGATGACGAGATCGGCCTGCGCCGTGCCGTGGTCCTCGAACCTGATACGAGCACCGGACCCATCGGTGTCAACGTCGACCACTCGACGCCCGAAGTGAACCCGCGAGGGCGGAACGGCTGCGAGCAGGGCGGCGTGCAGCTCACCTCGATGGATGGTGATGAGCGGCTCGCCGTACCGCAGGACGCCGTCATGCACGAACGAAAAGTCCAGCATCAGCTCGCCCGTCTCCGCGCGCCGACTCAGAGAGCGACGAGGCACGGACGCTGCGCCGATTACCGCGTCCGCGATGCCGATCCTGCGGAGCACCCGCACCATGTTGGGCGCAACCTGGATACCGGCGCCGAGCTTTCGGAAGTCCCGCGCCTGCTCGAACACCTGCACATCAAAATCCGCATCTGCCCGGGCCAAGAGGGCTGCAGCCGCCAAGCCTCCCAGGCCGGCGCCGACGATCGCTACACGCACGTGACTCCTGTCTCGATCAGCGATGACCGTCGACTTCCCGAGTCAGTACAGGTCGACGCGGCCTTGTCCCGGAACGCTGACGACCGGGCGTCCCGCGCGGCGCGGTTCCCGTCCGACCCGCTCCGCCGCGGTCTGATATGCCGGGCGGGGCTCACGCTGCCAGACTGCCTTGGCGCCGCGGGGACGGAACGCCGGCATCACCTCCTCGGCGAAGATCGTCATCGACTTGCGCTGCAGCCACATCGGGATCGTGAATTCTGGCGCCACGATCGCCCGCCCGGCGCCCATCTCACCGGTGATGTCGGCCAAGCGCTGCCTTACTGTCTCCGGGGACCCGGCGATCAGACCCGTCCGCCCAGCCACCATGTCCTCCCATGTCACCTGGGACGGGTCGCTGCTGCGGTAACCACCGGACATCATCGCCCGCAACGACGATTGGCTGACGTGCCCGGGCGGGAACGACTCATGAAACTGGAACCGGACGATGTTCTGAGCGCTCCACAGTGCGTGGCGTTCGATCTCCTCGCGGGCCTGCTGGTCGCTCTCGGCGGTGTGGACTCCGAGCACGGCGGCGATCTGACGCCGATCGGACTCATATCCGTTCTCCTCGCACAGGTCGCGGAACAGCTGGCAGTTGCGCAGCAGGACCGGCAGCGGGGTGAGGATCGCCTGGTAGGTGAAGCGATACTTGGCCGCCAGCTCGATCGTCTCCCGCGACCCGGCGGCTGGAATGAAGACTGGGGGATGCGGCTGCTGGCGCGGCTTGGGCCACACGTTGACATACGGAATGTGGAAGAAGTCTCCCTCCCACGCGAACGGGCCGTCCTCGGTCCAGATGCGATGGAGCAACGCCACCGCCTCGTGGAAGCGCGCGCGCGCGTGAACGGGATGCATGATCCCCATCGAGTGGTACTGAGCACCGATCCCGAGCGGGAAGCCGACGGTCAGCCGACCGCCGCTGAGCGCGTCCACCAGCGCAATCTCCTCGGCCAGCCGCACCGGGCTGAGGTAGGCGTTGATCATCGGGCCGACGGCGCCAATCTGGATGTTCTCTGTCGCCGCGGCGAGCCATGCGGCACCGGTCAGCGCGTTGCCGAACAGCGCCAGCGGTGTGTTGTGCTGCTCGAAGATCAGCGTCCCGTCGTATCCGAGACGCTCAGCGAGTTGCGCGCCCTCGACCACTTGCTCGAGCACCTCCTGGCCGAGATCCGGGTCATAGGCGCTGTTGGACAGGTCGATCCCGATCGAGTCGCGATCGTGAGCGGGCGGGAACCACGGGTAGGCCCGGTCGATGATCGCGTAGAACTCGAGCTCCTCCATCACTGGCCTCCCATGATCGTCTCGATCAACAGTGCCACCGCTTCGGGCTCCTCGGCAACGACGGCGTGCCCGGTTGGTGTGCCCCTCTCACCGACGACGGCCACCCGTGCGTTCGGCAGGAGCTCGGCGTAACGGGCGATGTGCGACGCCGGGAGGACCCGGTCCTCTTCTGCCCCGATCACGAGTGCCGGGCTCATGATCCGTCCCAGCCGTCGATCCAGGCGAATGTCATAGCGCGGGTTCCAGGCGAACCGTCCGAACGCGGTCAGGTCGGCGTAGTCCTGAAGGAGCCGCTCCAGGCGCTCCTCGTCGGTGCCTCGCCCGAAAAACGCCTCCGCGCGTCCGTTGAACATCAGCTCGAGCCGTGCCTCTGTGCCCATCCGGAACAGATCCGCCGGAGCCTCCCCCGGCACGCGCAATCCAAGCGGCGTCACGAGCGTAAGGCTGGTCACCCGCTCCGGATAGAACGAGGCGAACTCCGCCGCCACCCAGCCACCGAACGAGTGGCCAACCAGATGAAAGGCGCCGAGCCCGAGCAGATCGGCGAGCTCCGCGTAGTGGAGCACCAGATCGTCGAAGTCGCGCATCCATGCGGCGGGCGCCGAGTCACCGAACCCCGGATGGTCGGGGACGACGACGTCGCAGCCGCGTGACAGTCGCTCATACAGAGCCAGCCAGCGCTGGCTGAGCCCCAGACCGTGCATGTACAGGAGCGGTGGACCCTCGCCTCGCCGGCGATAGGCGACCTCAAGTCCGCGCACATCGATACGGCGCACGGGCACGTGGGCGACGGGCTCGCTGGCGGTCGATGGTGGCATGGAAGATCTCCTCGTCGCGCGAACCTCGTCAGCGGCCCTGCAACCGAGAGGTTCGATTTTCGTGCAGTACGTACCGATTCTTTACGGTATCGTATAGGATCGGAACAGGGCCAGCGTCTATCCAGCCACTCGAGCGCAGAGATCGTCGGCATCGATCTCGGCGATCCCGCGGGTGGGGTCGACCAGGACGACATGCCCGCCGAACGCGCCGTCCGCGCCGCCGCCGACGCTGTCCTCGATCAACACCCAGGGACGTTCACCCGCGTAGCGCGCAAGCGCCGACGGCTTGTCGAACTGCACCGGCAAAAACAACCACGGTCGCTCGGGTAGGTGCAGGATCGGCGCCAGCGCGGTGTGGGCGTTGTGGCCCCATGCGCTCACCCAAACGATCTCACACACCTCCGCCAGGCGCGCGACCACATCGGCTGCCTGAACCGGGACGCGGATCTCTCTCCGCCACCGACCCCACGCGCTCACCGTGAAGTCGAGCGTGGGCGTCGCCACGGGCTCATCGAGGGCGATCACGCCGTCGACATCGAGCCCGACCACGGGGATCGTTGCCATGCACGGACCTTACACGATCAGCATTCGAATCGTGTACGATCCTCGTCGACGAAAGGGTGTGGCGATGGACACTGGAACCGCATACGGTCGTGAGCCGGGACGACCGCTCGACCAGCTCGCCCGGGTTGGCCCGGGCACGCCGATGGGTGAGGTACTGCGTCGCTATTGGCAACCGATCGGCCTAACCGACTACGCCACCGGGCGCCCTCGTCGCGTGCGCGTCCTCGGCGAGGATTTGATCCTGTTCCGCGACCAGCGGGGACGGCCTGGCCTGCTCTACCCGCGGTGCTGTCATCGCGGCGCGTCGCTGTATTTCGGCGGGGTCGAGCCGGACGGCATCCGGTGCTGTTACCACGGGTGGGTGTTCGACGTCGAGGGCCACTGCCTGGAGCAGCCGTGCGAGCCCGAGTTGGGATTGCACCGCGACCGGGTCCGCCAGCCGTGGTACCCGCTCCAGGAGCGCTACGGCCTGATCTGGGCCTATATGGGACCACCGGAACGAAAGCCAGTGCTCCCGCGCTATCAGGTGCTCGAGGAGTTGGCGCCCGGCGAGCAGGTGCACGCCGACGATTCGTCGCTCGGCGGCGGCGGACCGAGGCTTCTCGACTTCAACTGGCTCTCGCACTGGGAGAACGTCCAGGACCCGTTCCACGTCCCTATCCTGCACGCGCGATTCAGCGGCAATCAATTCGTCCCTGAGATGGCGATCATGCCCGAGTGCACGTTCTCCTACCACCCGACCGGAGTCCGCACGACCGCCTACCGCGATCTGGCTGACGGGCGTCGCCTGCGGCGCCTCACCGACACGGTGTTCCCCAATCTCCGGGTCGTTGCCGATCCGAAACTGACCATCGGGCCGTGTGATCTTCTCGGTTGGGTGGTCCCGTTCGATGACACGACCTTTCAGATCTTCACGCTGTTCAAGTCCGAGGATCCGGATCGCCTCGCCAAGGTCCGCTCGACGTTCGGTGGTAAGCCGTGGGCGGCGCTCGACGATGACGAGCACCAGCGGATGCCGGGCGACTATGAATGTCAGAAGAGTCAGGGCGCGATCAGCCTCCACACCGAGGATCACCTGACCACGACCGACCAAGGCGTGACGATGTTGCGCCGGATGATGGCCCGCGTCGCCAAGGCGGTCGCCGCCGGCGAGGATCCGCCCGGATTGGCGTTCGACGAGGCGGACGCGCTCGTCACGATCGAGGCCGGCAACTTCCTCGAGGAGGCGGAGGCACCGCTTGCCAGCCGTTGATGCTCGAGCTGCGAGTCAGGCAGCTGGGCTGGGAGGCCGAGGGCGTGCTGTCGGTGGGGTTGGTCGATCCGGGCGGCGGACAGCTGCCGACGTGGACGCCCGGCGCCCACGTCGATATCGAGTTCCGTCCCGGGCTCGAGCGCCAGTACTCACTGTGCGGCGAGGTCGCGGACACGCGCGCGTGGAGGATTGCGGTTCTGCACGAACCCGCAGGGCGTGGTGGGTCGAGCTGGGTCCACACCCGCCTGCGACCCGGCGACCTGGTCCGCGCGCGGGGGCCGCGCAACCACTTCAGTCTCGAGCCGGCGCCCGCCTACCAGTTCATCGCCGGCGGGATCGGGATCACGCCGATCCTTCCCATGCTGGCGGCGGCAACGGCGCGCGCGCTCCCGTGGCGCCTGGTGTATGGCGGGCGCCGCCGGGACTCGATGGCATTCGTGGAAGAGCTCGAGCGCTACGGAGACCGTGTGACGCTGACACCGGAGGATGAGGATGGATTGCTCGATGTCGCCGGCGTGCTGGCCAGCTGTCACTCCGGTAGCCAGATCTACTGTTGCGGACCGACGCCGCTGCTGAGCGCGGTTCAGGAGCGCTGCGCGGCCACGGGACTGCCGCCCGGGGCGCTGCATGTGGAGCGGTTCACGCCGCTGATCGACGCCGGCACGGCGCGGACCGGCGAGGGCTTTGAGGTTCGCCTGGAGCGGTCGGGTCTTACCGTCCAGGTGGCCGACGGACAGACGATCCTGGAAGCCGTGGAGGCGGCCGGCGTCGAGGTCACCTGTTCGTGTCTCGAGGGGGTGTGCGGGACATGCGAGACAGCCGTCCTCGAGGGCACCCCCGACCATCGCGACTCGATCCTCACCGCCGCCGAGCGGGAGGCCGGCGACACGATGATGATCTGCGTCAGCCGCGCGTCCTCGCCGATGCTGCGGCTCGACCTGTGAGCGCTCAGCCGGCGCCGCGGTTGGCGGCCACGGTGCGCAGAATGTGCTCGCGCGCCACGGCCTCGATCTCCAGGTGATCGGCGTCGCGTTCGAGCAGCTCGAGCAGCTCCTCGTGCTCGGACAGGGACTGGAAAGCGCGCACCGGGATCCCACCGTAGATGGCGCGGCGGAGAACGTTCAGTCGTTCCCAGGTCGCGGACACCGATCGCCGCAGCTCGGGGTTGGACACGCTTTCGAAGATGCGCTGGTGAAAGGCGGCGTTGGCCGCGGTGGCCTCCTCGTAGTCGTCGGACTCGAGTGCGCTGCGCATCTGGGCGTTGAGGTGGCGGAGGTCGTCGAGGCCACCATCGCGTCTGAGTGTCGGTGACGCCTCGGCGGTGGCAAAGCCGGCCAGCACGGCAAACGGAGTCATCAGGTCGACCCAGGTCTGCGCGTCGCGCTTGGCCACCAGCATCCCGACGTTGGGAGCGTGCTCGATCCATCCTTCGGCCTCGAGCCGTCTCAACGCCTCGCGCACCGGGATGTTGCTAACGCCGAACTCGCGCGCGAGCTCGGCGACATTGATCCGGTGGCCAGGCGGATAGAACCCTTCGGTCAGGCGGGAGCGGACTGACTCGTAGATCTGATCCTGCTTGCTCACGGCTCTCGCGCTCACGGGTGGAGCGGACGATATCGCCCGTCATCGACGGCCCGGACCTGCGACAATAACCGATCATATAGGATCGAATATCGGACAACGATCCCGTTCCTGCGGCCGAAGGGAGCCAGCGTGAAGGAGTCTGTCATGGAGTCCCATCCCTGGAACATCGACTCGCCGTTCAGCCACGACGAGCTCCGGGCGGGTGCCGCCGAGCGCCTGGCGCCCCTATTTGAGCCACAGCGCATCGGTCCCCACGTGGCGCCGAATCGGTTCTATTCGGTTCCCTACTCCTCGGGATGGAGCAACCACGAGGTCCGTCTCGAGGCGGCCCATCGCGGGATGCGCGCGATGGGCGGTTGGGGCGTCGTTAGCACTGGTGAGGTCATCTTCTCGCGCGCTGCCGGGACCCACATCCTGCCGAGCACCGAGCTGTTCGACGATGACGACGTCGCCACGGTTGCCACCATCGCCGACGCGATCCACGAGCACGGCGCACTTGCCGGGATCGAGCTCGTGCACTACGGCGCGCTCGCGAATCCGAGCAGCTGGCGCATACCTCCGATCGGGCCCACTCAGATGCAGAGTGACGCGGTGTTCTTCAGTAGCGCGATCGGGCAGACGATGACCCGCGAGGACATCCGACGCTGCCAGGAGGAGTGGGTGGCGGCGGCGGTCCGCGCGCGCAGCGCGGGGTTCGACATCGTTTACGTCCACTGCGCCCACAGCGCCCAGCCGATGCAGTTTCTCGCGCCGTATTACAACCGACGGACCGACGAGTACGGCGGCACGCTCGTCAACCGCGCCCGCTTTCTGACCGAGATTCTCGAGCGCACTCGAGCGGCTGTCGATGATCAGATGGCTATCGCCGTTCGGTACGCGATCGAGTCGCTCGGCCCCGGCGGGCTCGACATCGAGGAGGCGCTGGCGGTGATCGGCATGACCGATCATCTGGTCGACCTGTGGGACATCGCGATCGGGGGGCTCGCCAACGCCGATCGTGACCTGACGCCCTCGCGACTCTACGAGGAGGGCGCATCACTCGAGTGGAGCCGGCGCGCGAAGGAGGCGACGTCGAAGCCGGTAGTCGGCTCGGCGCGGTTCACGGACGTCGATCTCATGCTGCGAGTGCTCAAATCGGGTGAACTCGATTTCATCGGAGCGGCGCGGCCCGGAATCGCGGACCCGTTCATGCCCCGGAAGATCGCCGCCGGCGAGTTCGGGCGCGTCCGCGAATGCATCGGCTCAAATCGCTGTGCGTTCAGCCAGATGCAGGGCGCCATGAGCTGCAGCCAGAACGCAACCGTCGGCGAGGAGTACCGGCGGGGCTGGCACCCCGAGCAGTTCACCCGCGCCGCCAATGCCGATCAGCCGGTGTTGATCGTCGGCGCCGGTCCCGCCGGGATGGAGTGCGCGACCGTACTCGCGCGGCGGGGGTTCGAACAGATTCACCTCGTGGACGCGCAGCGTCGCATGGGCGGGCACATGGGCTGGTTTAGCCGCCTGCCCGGCTTCAATCCCTGGGGGCGACTGATCGAGCATCGCGAGTGGCTCGTCAATCACCTGAGCTCTATCCAGTTCGTTCCTGGCAAGCGCCTGGACGCAGATGCGGTGCTCGACTATGGCGCCTCGATTGTGATCATCGCCACGGGCGCGCCCTGGTCGACGACCGGTGAGAGCATCTTCGATAACGCGCTGATCCCCGGCGCGGACGCCTCCCGGCCAAACGTGCTGACGCCGGAGCAGATCGTCCTCGAGGGCAAGGACATACCGGGTCCCCGCGCGGTGATCTACGACTGCGAGGCAGAGCTCACCGCGCTGGCGGTCACCCAATACCTGCAGGCCCAAGGGTGCGAAGTCGAGCTCGCGAGTCCTCACGCCGACATCGGCTTCCGTGCGCACCAGGACGGGGTCTCGTTCGCACTTCGCGCCGAAATCCTCGCGGCCGGGGGGAAGCTCAGACCGGGTCTCGTGCTCGCCGCGGTGGACGACCGGGCCGCCCAGTTCGTCGACGCGAGCCTGAAAGAGACGAAGATTGGCTGCGACGCCGTCGTGCTGTTGACCCGCCGGCGCTCAGATGACGCGCTCTACCTCGAGTTGCTCGAGCGGGAAGCGGACCGGCGTTCGGCGGCCGTCAGCGCTCTGTACCGGATCGGCGATTGCCTGGCCCCGCAGAACCACTCCGAGGCTGTGTTTAGTGGCCACCGGTTGGCCCGCGAGATAGACGGCGCGGATCCCGCGGTCCCGCTACCGGCGTCGAGAGCGTAATCGATCGGGCGAGATCATCGAGGAAATCATGTACGATAATGCGCAGATCGTGTACGATTCGCGCCGAGGATCGTGACGTGATGGCGGCGACAGTGAGCGACGCGGGGCTGGACGAGAAGTGGCCGTTCTACACGACCCCAGCGATCGTCGACGTACGCGGACTTGCGACCGCGTACAGGCGCGAAGGTTCGGGACGCGTCGTGGTCTACATCCACGGTCTGGGTCTCACCGGCAAGTGGCTGCCGTTTCACCAGGCCCTGAGTCGCGGTGTCGATTTGATCGCGCCCGAGCAGCCCGGCTTCGGCGAGACCCCACTCCCTCCTTGGCTGCGGTCGATCGATGATGTAGTGATCCACCTCGACGACCTGTTCGAGACGATCGGCATCGAGCAGCTGCACCTCGTCGGGCACGGACTCGGTGGCTGGATCGCTGCGCGCTTCGCGGTCGTCTACCCGCGGCGCCTACGCACGCTTACGCTCGTGTCACCTCTCGGGCTGCGGGTCGCCGGCAGTCCGCTGTATGACTTTTTTCGCATGACGCCGGACGAGGCGGACGGGATTCTGTTGAACGGCACCGGAGACAGCTACCGCGATCAACTCGACAACGGTGAGCCGGTCGAAGCACTCGTGCGCAGCTACGGCGAGATCACGGCCGCGGCCCGGATCGCTTGGAACCCGCGCTACGACGTGCGCTTCGAGCGGTTGCTCGAACGCGTCAGTTGTCCGGCGCTCGTGGTCGCCGCACAGGATGACCGGCTCCTGCCGCGGGCTCACTGCGAGCGCTACGTGGACCTGTTGCCCGATGCGCGGCTCGAGGTGATCGAGGGTTCGCAGACACCGACCTCCCACCTTTCACTCGTACAGGAGCCGGATCGCCTGGCCGAGGTGATCGCCACGTTCGTCGTCGACCACGAGGGTCATTCTCATGCCTGAGCTCGAGTTCTATGCGATGCACCATGACGCCTACCGCTGGATGCCGCACAAGAGCGTGGTCGGCGAGCACTCGCGTACGAACTTCATCTCGCTGCCCAGCGACTTCTATGACAAGGCTCTGGGCCAACGCTCGATGGAGGACTTTGTCGACGTCGCGATCAACGCGGAACGGCTCGGATTTGACGGAATCCTTCACTCCGAGCATCACAACACGCCGATCGGGATCAGCGCCCAGGCGATGGTCACCTCGGCGTACCTGGCGGCGCGGACCGAGCGAATCCTCATCGCCGCGGTCGGTCCGGTGCTCAACGCGTACCTGTCACCAGTCCGGCTCGCCGAGGAGGTCGCGCTCGTCGACATGCTCTCGAACGGACGCTTGATCCTGGGGCTGCCGATGGGCATCGGCGCCCAGTACCACGCCTACGGCCTCACCAATCCGGCGCTGGCCCGGGCGCGTTATCGCGAGGCTCACGAGTTGCTCATCCGAGCCATGACCGAACCCGGGCCGTTCGAGTTTGAGGGCGAGTTCTTCCACGTCCCGTACGTGAACCTGTGGCCGCGCCCCGTGCAGGAGCCCCACCCGCCGATCTGGATCCCGGCCGCGGGGTCGCGCGAGACGCTCGAGATGTGTGCCCGGCACCGTTACACCTACCAGGTGGTCGGCGGCTCACGCGAGGTGAACCTGCGCAACATCAACCTGTTTCGCGACTTGTGCGAGCAGCAGGGGTACACGGCCGGCCCCGAGCAGGTCGCGGCCGTCGCGCTCATACACACCGCCGAGACCGATCGGCAGGCCCGGCTCGAGGCCGAGGCGCACCTTGGCTGGCAGATGCAGAACTTCCTGCGCTCCACCTTCCAGGATTCGTTTGCCCCGGGGCACGTCAGCGAGACCTCGCTCCGCGCGACCGCGCTGGCGACCGGCGGGTATCGCAGCCGTGACTTCTCCGAGACCACCTGGGACGACATGATCAAGGGGAACCTGATCGCAGGGTCCCCGGAGACGGTCGCCGAGCGGGTTGAGGAGCTCACGAGCGAGATGAACGCCGGGCGGATCATCCTCATGTTCGATCACGGCAGCACGCCACGGTGGATGATCGACAAGAGCATGGGTCTGTTCGCCGAGCAGGTCATGCCGCGGTTCCGACCGCCGGGCGGTCGGCCGATCTGGGCCCGCGGCGAGGACCGACGCAAGTACACAACCGCGAGCGAGTGCGCCGCGCTCGCGTCCAAGCCACGTGCGATTCCGGCGGCGCGTCTCGCCGACGGCACGATCGTCGATGTTCGGACGGCGCACGTCCCCGAGTTGCGCGAGCCGGCGGAGCTCTGACGGTCGCGCGAAGATGAGAGTCAGACAAAACGACCGGAGGAACACACACGTGCCCGACTACAAGGTGATCCCGAACCCGACCGACTTCCATCCGTTCTCGCTCGCGGCGGCGGGTGACGAATTCGTGTTCATCACGGGGCTGGGCGGGCACGACGAGTCCGGCGGGATCTCAGATGACGTCGCCGCCCAGGCGCGACAGGCGATCACGAACATGGAGGGTCTGCTGACGAGCGTCGGAAGCTCCCTCTCGGAGATCGTCTACTTCCGCCCAATGGTGACCAAGCGGGAGTACGCGTTCGAGATGGACGCGGTGTTCCGGGAGATGCTGCCCGACCCGAAGCCGGCGTGCGCGGCCCTCCTGATCTGCGAACTCGCCGACCCGCGGATGAAGATGGAGATCGAGGCGATCGCGCAGCGCGGGGCGCGCTTATCGGTCTGAGAATATGGGTCGACCGGCCAAGAGCGACTTCACGGACGCGCTGTTCTCGATCGCGCGCCGGCGCACTGTGATTACCGGCGGAACGGCCGGGATCGGACTGGGCGTCGCCAGGCACTTCGTGTCGGCGGGCGCGGACGTCGTCGTGACCGGCCGTCGGGAGCAGGGCCACCAGCGCGCGGACTCGGTCGGCGCGACCTTCGTGAGGATGGACGTCCGCGACGACGCCTCGGTCGAGCGGGCGCTTGCCGATGCGGTGCGCGCCCTGGGCGGGCTTGACATCTTGATTCTCAATGCCGGCATCGCGCGACCGTGCGGGCCGCTGGAAGCACTCGATCTGGACACGTTCCGCGAGGTCCTCGAGGTCAACCTGTTCGGCGTCATGCGTGGTCTTCGCTATGGGCTGGCGCACATGGAGCGGGGCGGCGTGGTCCTCGTCACCTCGTCCCCGGGCGGCCGGCAGGCGCTGGCCGCACCGGGCACCGTGGCGTACTCGGCCTCCAAGGCCGCCCTGGACATGGTCGTCCAGTCCGCCGGGCTCGAGCTCGCCGACAGGGGCATCCGGGTCTCGGGGGTGATCCCCGGCTTCATCAACACCGAGATCGCCGCCGCCAGCCCATCCCCCCCTACGTGGCTGGCCCGGCTGACCGCGACCGGCGAGGCCCGCGACGCCGAGGCGATGGGGCCGGTGTTTCACTTCCTAGCCAGCGACGCCGGAAGCATGCTGCAAGCCTCTGTCGTGGCGGCGGACGACGGCTGCTCGGCGGGTCTCAGCAGTTCGGTCCTCTCGCGCCTCGTCGGAGCCTAGGTTGCCGATCAGGCGTTCAGCGGCAAATCGAAACCGGTAGAGCGTCAAGCTCGTGAAGGAACGACCCCGTCTTCCACCGCGGGGGGCCGCCCGCCGCAGACACCTCGGTCCGATCGTTCAGCAAACCCCGCAGCACGGCCGTACCGAGCAGTCGCGATGCGGCCCGCCCCGCGCAGATGTGCAGGCCGCCGCCGAACGTGCGTACTCGCGCGGCGCCCCGGTCCAGGTGATACTCGTTCGGCGCGTCGAATGCTTGCGGGTCGCGGTTGCCGGCCATCCACATCATGGTGATGCCCGTGCCCCCTGGGATGAGTAGGCCGTCGTAGACGAAGTCCTCTAGCGCGTATCGCGGCGTGGCACAAATCGGCGGCTCGAGCCTCGTGCCCTCGTGGAACGCGTTGTCGATCAGCTCCGGTGAGTCCCGCAGTCGGGCGTGCACATCGGGCCGCGCCAAGACTGCAAGTACCGCGTTTGAGATGCCGACCGCGAGTGTGTGAAACCCGTCGGTAAGTGTCGCTGCCAGCAGCAACCCGAGTTCTTCGGCCCCGCCGTGATTCGTATCGTCGGCATCGAGCCCAGACTTCAGCTCCAGGAGTACCTCGTCGCCCGCGATCAGTGAGCGGACGATCGCGTTCGCGACCGTGTCAAGGTAAACCTGATTGGCAGCAGCGCGACGGGACGCCTCCTCCTCCGACGGGGCCAGCAGGAAGTTGAGCGAATAGTCACCGGCGATGCACTCCTCGAGAGTCGCCTGCTCGCCAACGTTCAGCCCGACGATCGCTCCCCAGAATCGGACAGTCGCCCGGACCGCGAATTCGCGGTGAAAGTCGATCACGCCGCGCTCGCAGCCCTCGACGATGAGCTGCTCCACGACTGCGTCGGCGAGACCTCGGTAGCGCTCGATCTTGCCCGCCCCAAACTGCCGGAGGAACGCACTTCGGCGAGGCCCGTGTACGGGTGGATTCATCGTGAAGATGTGGTTCTCGAGCAGGCGCAGTGTCACCGGATCGCTGACAAACGAATCCGCGGGTGCGTTTCCGGCCGCCGAGTTCGAGGCAACTGCGGCCAGATCGTGGTTGCGGAGCAGTACTAGCCCATCTGCACCCAGTCGCAACGGTGTGTCAGCGGCCGCCGCGAACAACCGTTCTGTCAGCGGAGTCGGCTCACCGCCAAGTTCGCCCAACAACTCACCGGGAAACTCCGGCAAGCTGGCGACGTCGCGGGCAGCCTCGCTGGTGCTCATCGCAAGCGCACTCTGATTCCTCGGCTGCTTGCGCCCACCAGGACGAGCAGGCTTCAGCCCCAGACCTGCGAGGCAACCTCCGCGACTAACCGGAGCTTCGCCTCCTGCCCGTGCTCGCTGATGTTGTTGCCGGTCGCCACCGACGCGAACCCGCACTGGGTGCTCAGCGCAAGCTGGTCGCGTGGAAGCCGCGAAGCCGCATCCTCGATCCGGCTCACGATCGTGGCCCGGTCCTCGAGCTCGTCTTGCTTGGTGGAGACCAGCCCGAGCACCACCAGCTTGTCATCCGGCGCGTCGGCGAGCGCGTCAAACGAGCCGGCACGGGGACTGTCGTATTCGAGCAGATACTCGTCGAACCCCTTGCATCGGTTAAACAGCTCGCGCGACATCGCCTCATAGCCGCCCTGACCCGCCCACCGGCTCTCGAAGTTACCGCGGCATAGATGCAGGCCAAAATGCACCCCCGGGACGTCTGTGATCGAGTCGATCAGCTCGTAGCCTTCGGTCATCACCCGGGCCGTGGAAATCCCCAGCTGCTCCCAGTGAGCCTTCTGCTCCTCGTCCACGAGCACGGTGATCTCGGGCGCGTCGATCTGGACGCGCTCGCAACCGAGCCGGGCCAGTTCGACGACCTCTTCGCGGATCAACTCTGCGCCCACGCGGAAGAGCTCAAACGGATCCGGATACACCGCACGCGTGTGCTCGGGAGACCACACCGCGTACAGCATTAGTGGGCTGGGCAGTGTCACCTTCAGCGGGACGCGCGCGCGTGCGCGCGCGTAGGAGAACTCCTCGACGGTGAGCATCCGCCGGCGCGTCACCTCGCCGGTCACCGACTCCGGACTCTGAAAGACGATGTTCTCCGAAGGATCGTCGGCAAAGAACTGCACCGGAGGCGCAGGAACATCGGAGATACCGGTGACTGCGGTCAGGAGCTGGTCGAAGAACGTAAACCGGCGCATCTCACCGTCGGTGATCACGTCGATCCCGAGACCCTCCTGGAGCGCGATCGCCTGGTCGACCGCCCGATCCTCGACCCGCTTGAACTCCGCAGGCGAGATCGCGCCCGCATCGAGCTGCGCCCGTGCCTGGGTCAGGTAGGCGGGCCGCAGAAGCGAGCCGACGACGTGCGTGCGATAAGTCGTGTTCACCGCCTTATCCCCTTCCCCAGATCCGCTCGGCGACGCGACCGATCAGCTCGAGTTTGCGCCACTGCGCGTCCTCGGCCTGGACCAGGTGGTCGCCGAACAACGACGCGAACCCGCACTGCGGGCACAGCGCGAGCTGCTTGATGTCGAGGAACCGGCTCGCCTCCTCAAATCGGTTCAGGATCTCGTCCTCGCTCTCGAGCTCGGGCGTCTTGGTGCTGACGACCCCCATCGCCATGATCCGGTCCTTGGGCACGTACTTGATCGGCTCGTAGCCGCCCTCCCGGGCCGTGTCCTCCCACTCGAACAAAAAGCGCTGGTGGGGCAGCTCGTTGAAGATCCGCTCGGCGATCGGCGCGACCGAGCCGCTCCAGAATCCGCCCTCGATGTTGCCCCGGCACAGGTGAAGGCCAACCGTCACCTCGGCCGGGATGCCCTCGGTCACGGCCCGGTCAACGGCCAGCGCCTGCTCGAGCAGCCAGTCGGTGTCTCCGCCGGCCTGGGCGACCGTCATTCCGAAGTCGACGCTGGTCTCGGTCGCGACCAGCGCGGGGTAGATCGGAAAGTCGAACTGAATCCACCGCGCTCCCGCGGCGATGACCTCAGCCACCAAGGCGCGCTCGATCGCAACCACGTCCTGCACCAGTTCGAGTTTGCTGGCGTAGCCCGAGCCGTCAATCGCGATGAAGTCGGAGAAGTAATACGACGGCGCTGGCAGCGTGATCTTGAACGGGAAGTCGGTCAGCGAGCGCAGGTACGTCGCCTCTTCGGCCGCCGGGCTGAACGTCTTGCGCAGCCGACCGGTGACGATCGGATCGTTGAGCCACTCGTATTGGACATTGCCCTGATCGTCCTCGCCGATCAGCCTCTCGGCCGCGGGACCGACTCCCTCGAGCGCATCGTAGAGCGAACCCAGGAAGGTAGCCCGCCGGACTTCGCCGTCGGTGACCACGTCGAGTCCGGCATCGATCTGGCGGCGCACGAGCTCGCCGATGGCCTCGTCCGCGGCGCGGTTAAGCTCGGCGATCAGCTGGGGGCGATCGCGAAGCACCGGCGCGCGGAACGCCGTCGTCTCGCCTTCGTACATGCGGTTCATCCGCTCAGTGATTCGAGGGTTGCGCAGGAGACTGCCGACGGGCTCGGCGCGAGCCGGGGTTCTGGGTGCACGGGACGCGGTGATCATGTGCGTACCATACATGTGGATCGATAGACGTGTAAATATGTCCTTTTATCGAACACTCGCGAAGGACTGAACGGAGGATCGATGTCCCTGCTCGTCACCGTCCGGATCCCACACCCGCTCGAGCACGTCGAGCTGGTCGAGCGATCCCATCCTGAGCTCATCCGCCGCGTCGCCGAGCCGGCGATGAAGTACATGACGTCGCATCGGCGCCTGCAGCGCGACGGAGAGGTCATGGACATCGACGAATACGCCGAGCGCGCGGACTACGACGCGTTCTTCGCCGAGGCCGGCGAAGCGATCCGTGAGTACAACCGCCTCGTCGGGGGCGGCGTACATGACGTTCTCTGGGAGACGGTCAGCGAGCCACCGTTGGCCACGTCGGCGGACCGCTAAACGCCCACGGGCCCGATCGGTCCCTCATCGCTAATCGACGCTCGCCGTTGCTTCTCTTGCAATGAACACGAGATGGACCGCGGTGGGCACGCGAAAGCCGAAGCTCGGCTCGGGCGAGAGGTCGCTCCGGTCGGTGTCGAGGCGGATCTCCCCCAGCCGGTCGAGCATCCGGTCGAGTGTGACCTCGGCTTGGAGCCGTGCCATTGGCGCCCCCACGCAACGGTGCCGCCCACGACCGAGCGAGAGTTGATTGCGCTCGAGGTTCGGGCGGTCGATGCGAAAGCTCGCGGGATCGGGGAATTCGCCCGGGTCGAGGTTTGCCGCGAGTGTCGCGACGATCGTTCGGGCGCCGGCGGGGATTTCGACGCCGCCAACTACGGTGTCGGCGGTGCATTTACGGAACAACCACGGAACCGGACCCTCGCTGCGCAGTGTTTCGAGCGCGAACTGTCGGATCAGGGAACGATCGCCGCGCAGGCGCTCCTGAAGCTCCGCGTGCCGCGCGACGCGGCCCGCGAGATCGGCGAGGTGACCACCCATCACGTGGTCGGCGCCGAAGATCGTGACCATGATGTGCTTGGCCAAGGCGTTGGGATCGAGGGCGCCGTCCCGGGCCACCTGTTTCTGCACCAGTTCGGATACGTAGTCTCCGCCGACCGGATGCTCATGGCGCTGCAGCACCCGGCGCGCGCAGAGCGTGAGCAGGTCCATCGATGCCTCTCGCAGCTCCTCGGCATGTTCGGCGGCGATGACCGGCGCGCTGTCAGGGGCGCCGGCCGCGAGCGTCGCGGAGAGTCGCTTGATCAGCGGGTCGGCCTCCGGCCCGAGCCCGATGATTTGCCGTACGACGCGCATCGGCATCTGGTCAGAGAACTGCTTGCGGAAGTCGCACCGACCGTCGGCGGCGAACGCGTCGATCAGGCGATCGACCTCGCGCTCGACGATCGGACGGAAGCTCTCGAGGCGTTCGGGAACGAATAGGCCGAGCCCCCAGCCGCGCTTGATCCGGTGATCCTCACCGTCGGCGAAGAAGATGTTGCGCTCCTCGTAGAAGGTCGGGACCTCGGGCAGGGGCGAGGGCTCGAGATTCTCCTCGAAGGACGGGTTCACACCGGTCAGGTCGTTGACGAACACGTCGGCGCGCGTCAGCACCGAGGCACACTCCTCAAAGCCGGTGATCAAGTAGGTGAACACGCCCTCGAGGCTTGGCTGCGGATATCGGTAGACGGCTGCGTGCTCGCGAATTTGCGCGAAGTAGTCAAACGGGCAGCGCATCGTGGCTTCGTCCGGCGGCCACGACTCGTAGCCGGCCACGGGCTCGATGTCCGTCGCGGTTCGTTCCATCAGGTCCGGGTCCCTCCTGTCTGGGTCGGACGTTCGTGCGCGGCGTCATGCGTGCCGGTCAAAGCCGATCGGCGGATGGCCTCAAGCACCGCGTCCGGGTCGAGCGGCAGGCGATCGACTGATACACCCAGCGGCGCGAGCGCGTCGGCAACCGCGCAGGCGATCACGGCCGGTCCGCACACCATGCCTACCTCCCCCATCCCCTTGATGCCGCCCTCGGTCAGTGGTGAGGGCGTGGCAAGATGGCCGATCTCGATCGCGGGCATGTCGAGGGTCGTGGGCAACAGGTAGTCCTGAAGGGTGGGCGACAGAAATGAGCCGTCCTCGGCGTATGAGAGCTCTTCGAACAGGGCCGCCCCGATCGCCTGGGCGACCGAACCCCTGATCTGCCCGTCCACGATCATCGGGTTGAGCATCGTCCCGCAGTCCTCGACGAACGCGATCCGCTCGACGTTGACCACGCCGGTGTCCGGACGAACCTCGACCACGGCGGCGACCGCGCCGTTGCTGAAGGTCTGCGGCGGGCTGTAGGAACGCGTCACGCTGAGGGGGAGCTCGAGCTCGGCGGGCCGGCCTCCTCGCGAGGCGGAGTGCCCTGCGATCTCGGTCCCGAAGTACGCGAAGCCCGCCACGTCGGCGAACGCGATCGCGGTCGACGGTGAGCCGCTCACCCAGACCAGGCCGTCCTCGATCACGACATCGGCGGGATCGCACTCGAGCATGTGGCCGGCGAGCTGGGCGATCCGTTCGCGTACCTCGCGCGCAGCGCGCAGGACCGCACCGCCGTAGATCACGGCGGTCCGCGACCCCCACGTCCCCATCCCCCACGCGCTCGTGGCGGTGTCGCCCTCGCGCACGACGATGTCCTCGGGACGAACGCCGAGGCCGTCGGCGGCCACTTGAGCCAGCGTGGTCTCATGACCCTGCCCGTGCGACTGGGCGCCGGTGCTGATGACCACCGACCCATCCGGTCCGACGCTCACGGTCGCGCTGTCGAAGTAGTCCGACGGGTATCCGTGAGCGTGACCGAGCTCGCCGCTCCAGCCCGAGAACTCGACATAGGGGCCAACGCCGATGCCCAGACACGAGGCGTGGCCGGCGGCCCGCCGACGCTGTTGCTCGCCTCGCACGCCGTCGTAGTCGATCATCTCGCATACGGCACGGAGCGCCTGGCGATAGCTGCCCCCGTCGTAGCCGAGGCCCGTGGGAGTGCGGTAGGGGCGCTCGCCGCTTGCCATGTTGCGCAAGCGCAGTTCGACCGGGTCCTCGTTCAGAGCACGCGCGATCTCGTCGATCAGCAGTTCGCGGACCACCTGGCTCACCCCCTGGCCGATGCCTCGATACGGCCCCGACCAGGATTTGTTGGTGAGCACCGAGCGCGTCCGGTACGCCACGGCGCTGGGCTGATAGATGCCGGGAATCGCCGCCGGCGCGCTGAGTGCATCCACCATTGAGGTGAACGGAAATAGTGAGTACGCGCCGGCGTCGCTGATCACGTCCGCCCGCATGGCGACGAACCAGCCGTCCCGCACCGCGATCCCCAGGTCGACGACCATCTCCTTGGCGTGGACGCCAGCGATCAGCGTCTCCGAACGGTCGGCGATCCACTTGACCGGCCTTCGTAGCATCCGGGCGAGCGCCGGGATGACCGCCTCCTCGATCGAGGTGCGGGCGCGCGACCCGAACCCCCCGCCCATATCCCGGGCGATGACCCGGACCTGCGAGGCCGGTAGCCCGAGGACGGCCGCGATCAGCGCCTGCGTCGGGTGTGGCATCTGCGTCGTGCACCAGATCGTCAGCTCTCCGATGGTCGCGTCGAAGCTCGCCACCACGCCGTCGGCCTCGAGCGGCGCGCCCCAGTGTCGCTGCGCTTTCAGCCGCTTGCGGAAGACGTGGTCGGCGGCATCAAACAGCGCGGGCACCTCCCCACTCTCCAGGGTGATGTCGGCGACAAGGTTGCCGGGGGCGGAAGGGTCAAGCTGCGGCGCGTCGGGTTCGAGCGCGCGGCATGGATCCGCGACCGCCGGGAGCGGCTCGTACTCGACCCGCACCAGCTCGCAGCCGTCCTCCGCCACGTAGCGCGAGTCGCCGACCACGACCGCGACGGCGTCGCCCACGTGGCGTGCACGGTCCACGGCGAGGACGTCGCGCACCAGCGTCCGGACCTCGGGCCGGCCGAGCGCCGAGACGAATGGCTCAACCACGCCCCGGAGGTCCTGGCCGGTCACGACCGCGTGCACTCCGTCCAGGGCTAGCGCCGGCTCGACGTCGATGGCGACGATTCGGGCATGGGCGTGGGGGCTGCGCACGAACGCCGCGTGCAGCATGCCGCTCAATTCGACGTCGTCGACGAACCCCCCGGCGCCGGTCAGCAGACGCGCATCCTCGACGCGCGAGCGCCGCTGGCCGATGTGCCGGCCAAAACTGCGTGGCGCGCTCATCCCCGCTCGTCCCCGAGCGCCCGGGCGGCCGCGCCGACCGCGGTCACGATGCCGGCGTAACCCGTGCAGCGGCAGATGTTGCCGCGGAGATAGTCCCTGATCTCCGCCTCGCTGGGCGCGGCGTTCTCGGCCAGCAGCGCCTTGGTGGCCATCAGGAACCCCGGCGTGCAGAACCCACACTGCAACGCGTGGTGCTCGCGAAACGCCATCTGGATGGGATGCAGCGAGTCCGGTCGGCCCAGCGACTCCACGGTCTCGATACGTCCGCCCGCGGCCTGGATCGCCAGCATCAGGCACGAGCGCACGAGCTCGCCGTCCAGGAGCACCGAGCAGGCTCCGCACACGCCCTGCTCGCAACCCACGTGGGTGCCGGTGAGCCCTAGGTGGTGACGCAGAAAGTCGACGAGCAGCGTGCGCGGCTCGGCGCTCGCCGATCGCGGCTCACCGTTCACGGTGAGGGCGATCGTGACCGGATCCGCCTCCGGGTCGTGGCTCGTCGGCACCGTCCTCATATCGCGTTGGTGGCGGCGATCAGGCCCTTGTGCACGAGGGCGACCGCCAGTGATCGCCGAGTCGCCCTCGAGGCGAGCGCGTCGGCTGGTGGGTCCATATCGTCGTTGACCGCACGCGCTGCTTCGCGAACCAGCCCACTCCGGATCGTCGCCCCGATCAGCAGGCGCTCGGCGCCACGGGCGCGGATGGGCGCCTCCCCGACACCGGAGAGCGCGATCCGGATTGACCGACACGTGCGATCGTCGTCGAGCCGGGCGGCGAGCGCGACACCCACGATCGCGCGCGAGCCGCCGGGCCGTCTGCTCACCTCGATGAACCTCGTGCGGGTCCCCGGGAGGTCGGGCGCCACCCGAATCTCGGTGACGAGTTCGTCCGGCTCGAGCGCGGTGCGAAACGGGCCCGTGACGAACTCGCTCGCGCCGAGCTCACGCGATCCGCTGGAGTTCGTGGCGATCAGTCGGGCGTCAAGCGCGAGCAGCGCCGCGGGGATCTCGGCGGCCGGATCGGCGAACGCGGCGCTCCCACCGACGGTGCCGCGGTTCTTGGTGGCGACGCTGCCCACCCAAGCGAGTGCCTGGGCGAGCAAGGGCACCGTCCGGCGGACGGGTGTCGAACGCTCGAGAGCCATCTGCGTCACGCCGGCGCCCAGCCTGAGCTCATCGGCGAGATCGATGTAGGCGAGGTCTCGAGCCCGGCTGATATCGATGATCACCGACGGCCGGACCAGACGCCGATTGAGCAGCGGCATGAGGCTTTGACCTCCGGCGAGAACTCGGGCTTCCGGTCCGTGCGCGGCGAGGTGACCGACTGCCTCCTCCACCGAGTCAGCCGCGAGATACCGAAAGCGCGGTGGCTTCATGGCGCCGCCCCTCCGGCGCACCGGTTGAGGGTGCGCGTTCGTCGTCCCCGGGTCGCGCCGCCGCGTTGCGTACATTTGTACATAACGGAAGGTGCGAGCATACCAGCGGGCCGCACGTGCGTCGAGTTGCTGCTACGGCCCGTTTATGACGCGCCGCATCACCGCGGCTGCGGCGCTGGCGTCAATCGGCTCGCCGGCGACCACGGACTGGACGAGCATGCCGTCGAGCAGGTAGGAGAGCGCGGCCGCGGTGCGCTCGTCGGTATATCGCCGCGTCAGCTCGTAGCAGTCGTCGATCCACCGCCGCGCGCACGGCCTCAATGCCTCGCGACGCCGAGCCGCCAGATACAGCTCGTAGTCGAGCTCCAGCTGCTTACGATCGGGACCGGTGAGGTGCTCGACGAGCCGCGCCATCGCGCCCGCCAGATCGTGCGATGGCTGAAAGGCTTCGAGCGTCCGCGCGAGCATATCCCGGTTCGCCGCCTCGGCCACCTCGACGGCGGCCCTCAATAGGTCGTCCTTGTCGGCGAAGTGATACGTCATCGACCCCAGGGGTACATCGGCCTCCTCGGCCACGGCCCGATGGGTCAGCTCATCGACGCCGTCGCGGGCCACTACCCGGACGGCGGCTTCGGCGATCCTGCGGCGACGGGCGGGATCGTAACGACGTCGGCGCGGCGTCCCAACGCTGCTCATGCTGCTACAACCGTACTCCGATCAGGTCAGGCTCTCGATTCCCAGTTGGACATCCGGAATCGTCATGAACCGGCTCGTGTGAAAGCCAAGCGCGTCGCCGTCCCGATAGCGGAAGTCGACCACCTCGCCGATAAACAGCGTGTGGTCACCACACTCGTGATCGCGCCACGGACGGCACTCCACGTGGGCGAGGGCCCCGGCGAGGCGCGGCGCGCGTGTCCCGTCCGTCCACGTCACCGCGCTCGCATCGCCACCCGCGAACCGCCGAGCGATCGCTTCCTGCTCGGCGCCGAGGACGTTTACGCAGAATGGCCGTCCCCTGAGCGCATCGTGTGATCGCGCCCTCCGCGCCACACTCACCAGCACGAGCGGCGGCTCCAGCGACACGGCGGTGAACGAATTCACGGTGATCCCGTGCGCTCCGGACGGTCCATCGAACGTCACCACTGTCACACCGGTGGCAAACCGGCCCAAACAGGATCGGAGCGAGGCAGTGTCGAGCCTCGCTCGTCCTCTCGTGTGCGCCTCGCCCATGAGCACTCGGGCGCTCAGACGGCGGCCGTCGCCGGCTCGCTGACACGATCCAGGAAGGCGCGGACGCGTGCCTTGTACGGCTCGCGGTCGGTCGCCTTGAGAATCGCCCCGGCCATCCGCACCGGATCGCCGAAGAAGTAGTACTCGTACAGGTTCTGTCGTCCGGCGAACCCCGAGACCGACAGATCCCACGCAAGGCGGAACAGACGAACCCGCTCGGGGCCCGCGAGCGCCGCGGACTGGAGATAGCGTTCGATGTCGCCTGCCGCGGAGCCGACGATGTCGCCCTCGGTCGGGACCGCCATCAGCCCGCTGGCGCCGAACTTGCGCACGATCTCGGGCAGTCGCTGCGAGGCGCGTGGGAACCAGTTCCGCGCCGTGTTCAGCGGCTCCCACGCCGGCGTCAGCACACCATTGGGGTTCAGGGTGGCGTCCGCCTCCGCCGCGCGAACGAGGCCGCGCAAGGTCCCGACGATCGTGATCACCTCAGCCAGATCCTCCTGAATATGACTGAACTGTTCGATCCCAATCGCCTCGGTCATTAGTGACAGCAAGCCGAGGAAGGCCTCAGCCTTCGCCGTCGTACGCGCCGTCACCTGATGGGTCATGTGCACAACCGCCGACGTTTCCGTGTAGAACGAGTTGCACAGTTCGG
Organism: Solirubrobacteraceae bacterium; assembly: GCA_035504535.1. Taxonomy (GTDB): domain Bacteria; phylum Actinomycetota; class Thermoleophilia; order Solirubrobacterales; family Solirubrobacteraceae; genus Palsa-465. The sequence goes on from DATJRS010000008.1 coordinate 97,371, forward strand.
GGTGATCGAGCATGAACACCCGCTCCCAGGGGACGTGGACGTCATCGAACACGACGACGGCGTCGATCTCGTCGAAGCGGCTGCCCAGCGGATGATTTCGGCCGTAGTCCAGGTTTTCCCGGCAGATGAACCGCAGCCCGGGCGCGTCACAGTTGATCGCGAACGCGAACGAATAGGGGGCATCCTCGGGAACTCCCCGCAGGACGGTCGACGGGAAAACGAGCAGTTCGTCGGCGATCGGCCCAATCGTGGCCAGCATGCGTGCGCCGCGGATGACAACGCCGTTGTCGTCCTCGGAAACCACGTGGGCCCCCAGCGCGCGCCCGTCTATCTCCTGTCCCGGGCCGACCGCTCGGTTGGCCTGCGGCGGGATCAGTGTGTGTGTGGTCAGCAGATCCTCTTCGCGGACCTTCTCGTAGTAGGCGCGGATGTTCTCGCCGAACTGGGGATCCGCCTGGGCGAACCAGCCCCCGGCCTCGCTCAGCGCCATCAGCGCGGAGTTCAGGTAATCGCCCGTCCGCCCGAGCGTCCCCAGGCTGTAGTCAGCCCAGGCTTTGAACGCGCGGCGGCGCTTGGCCAGATCCTCAGGCTCCCGCGGGACCATGAACGAGGTTCCCACCCGCTCCCCGCTCGACGGAGATTCATACGTGAGCACGTCGTGCAGCTCGCCGGCGTGCTGTAGGTCATAGAGCTCGGCGTAGCTGCGAACGACGCCCCCGAGCGCCGGGTGCTCGGTGACCGACCCGGCGATCCGCTCGCCATTGATCTCAACCACGGGACGGCTCTGCGCGAGCCGTTCGATGTATTCCGAACCTGTTCGGGCTCCCACTCCGATACCTCCTTTTCGTGGCGTACGCTACACGCTATCTGTACAAGTTGCAACATATTTGTGCGATGATGGACCGATGCGCCCGCGGCACCCCCGCTCCGGGACGGCGACCCGACCGCGGCGGTAGCGTCCGCTCCCGCTGTGTCGAAAGCCACACCATCCCCTATGTCCCCCGCGACGCACTCGCACACGCTCGACCGCGGCCTTCGTGCGCTGGAGGTGCTCGCCGCCCACCCCGAAGGACTGTCGGTGGCCGAGCTCGCGAGCGCGCTCGACACGCACCGAGCCGCGGTCTATCGACTCCTCGGACCGCTCGACCAGCATCATCTGGTCCGCCGTGAGGCGGACGGCCGCTACACCCTCGCACCCGGGCTGATCGAGCTCGCCGCCGGGGTCAGACCCCGGCTGCACGAGGTGTCTGAGGGCGTGCTCCAGCGGTTGGCCGATCGGCTGCGGGCCACGACCGCCTTGACGATCCGGGACGGAGACGAGGCGGTGGTCGCGCTCGTCGTGCTTCCGCGCGAACCGCGTATGCACCTGACCTATCGCACGGGCCTGCGACATCCGCTCAGTCAGGGCTGCCCGGGTCACGTGCTCCTGGCGGCGGCTGCACCGCAGCCCGGCGAGTCCCCGTCGGTTACTCGCGCGCGCGAGCAGGGGTACGGCGTCTCGCGCGGTGAGCTGCTGCCCGGCGCTACGGGCGTGGCTGCGGCGATTGCCGCTCCTGGGCACGAACCCGAGGCAGCGATCAGCGCAGTGTGGATCGAGGGTCTCGATCCCGACGAGGTCGCCGCCGACGTGGTCAACGCGGCGCGGGACATCGCCTCGGCTCTGTGGCGCTGACCGCTCTCCGGGCCGGCGGAGCCTCCCTGCCAAATCGCGCCGGCGGCCATCCCTCAACCGGAATCGTCCAACGACGCGAGGTCCAGTTCCGTGCCGTCGAAGAAGACTCCCGCGTAATACACGAGCGGGGCGCGTCGCTGGGCGCTCGCCGCGGTCACCTCGCCGACGAAAATCGTGTGCGTCGCGACGGCGAGGCGCTGCTGGATCTCCATCACCAGGTAGGCGCTCGCCCCGTCTAAGAGCGGGACACCGTCCTCACCGGTGTGCCAGGTGACCCCGCTGAACTTATTGCCGCCCGAGGTGGCGAAGCGACGTGCGATCGGCACCTGGTCGTGGGCGAGAAAGTTGATCCCGAGATGCGCGCCCTGATACAGCGGATCGTGCGTTCGGGCCGTAGTGTTGACGCACACGAGCACGATCGGCGGATCCATCGAGACGCTCGAGAAGGCGTTCACCGCGAGGCCATAGGGCGTGCCGTCGGTTGCTGTGGTTACGACGGCGACGCCACTCGGAAACGAGCGGTGCACAGATCGGACCCGCTCGCGGAGCTCGATCGCCTCGAGCCCGCCGGGCATCAACGCCGCCCGGCCATCGTCGGACGGGGACGCGCGCGAGACCGAATATCGGCTCTCATCGCTCGCATATAGTACAGCGCCATGGACTCGCTTCCGGCCGCGGAACCCATGTTGGGCTGGGGTGCCGGCGCCCCGGGGCCACAGGAGAGGCGCGGGCTCGGGAGTGACCTGCGTCCGCTTGGAGACGCCCGATCAGCCGGCCGGGATCACGCGCTCGCCGACGCGAACACCGGGCCAAGGGCCCGGCCGGCGAGCTCGACCGTCTCGAGGTCGTGCACGTCCGGGATCGATACCGTCAGGCCGTCGATACCGACCTCGGCAAACGCCCGGCCCTGTTCGGCGACCTCGTCGGCGTCGCCCGCGAGCACGAACGCTCGCCGGTCCTCCGGCACGTGGGCGACCTTGGCCATCGCCCGCTCATGAGTGTCGCCGACGACCAGCACACCCATTCTCGTCTTGGTGATCTCGGCGGGGTCGCGGCCGAGGCGCTCGCAGTGATCTTCGAGCACGCCGAGCAGGTGCCGGCACCGCTCGACGTCTCCGAACAGGTTGCAACCGTCCGCGTACTGGGCCACCAGGCGTAGCGTCTTGCGCTCGCCGCTGCCACCGATCACGATCGGGATGTCCCCGCGCACCGGCTTGGGGTTGTTGAGGGCGCCTTCCACCCGGAAATGGTCGCCGTGAAAGGTTGCGCGCTCTTGCGTGAACATGGCCCGGGCGATCTGAACCGCCTCTTCGAGCAGTTCGAAGCGCTGGCCGAGCGGCGGGAACTCGAATCCGTATGCACGCGCTTCGCCCTCGAACCAGGCGGCACCGATGCCATGCCAGGCCCGGCCGCCGGAGATGACGTCGAGGGTGGTCGTGATCTTCGCGTGCAGCGCCGGATTGCGGTACGGGACGCCGCCTACGATCAGCCCGAGGGTGGCCTTCGAGGTTCGCGCCGCGAGACCGGCGAGCATCGTCGAGCCCTCGAACATCCAGTTGGTCTCAGGCCCCACACCGCGGATCTGATGCAGGTGATCCATTAGGGAGATCGAGCTGAACCCCGACCCCTCGGCCGTCCTCGCGATCCCGACCAGCGTCTCGAACAGCTGATCAGGACCGGTGTTCGGATAGTTGAAGTTGGGAAGGTGCAGATCGAGTGTGATTGGAGCGCGCATCGGGCTCAGCCTACTCGCGCGCCGTACCGGCGGTGTGAACAACGACACCGAGCGTTTCTATAGCCGTCAACGGCCGCGCGGCCGGGTTGTAGCCTCCGATCGGTGGGTCCGGTCAGGGGCTGACGCGAGCAGTCGGGGTGCCGGCCGCTTCGCTCGACCGGCGCGGTCGCGGCGGTGCCGCTTCCGAGGGAGGCGACGGAGGCTTAGCCTCCCGGCGCTCCGAGCTCTCTAGCAGGACTTCGATCCCCGCCCGCGCCCGGCAGCGCGGGCAGTACTCGAGAGAGGGAAGTGGGACGCGCTCATACCGGCTGAATCCGCACCGGGAACAACTCAAGTAGCTCAATTCGGGCTCCTGACTTTGTTCTAAATGCCACAAGTGCCAGATCCCTCAGCTTACCGACATGCGTCGGGGAGGCGCAGATTCATCACCGGGCCGCGATGACCGACAGGCAAGGGATGTCGGAGCATCGAGTCCTATAACCGGTGGTGAGCTGGGAGATGGGTGTCAGGAGCCACCCGGCCACACCACGGTCCCTGGTTAGCCTGACGGCCACCGGGCCATGCTGCGGGTACCCGCCCGGTAGCGGGACCCCCAGGCGCCCAGTGTCAACCCTGTTTGGGGATCTCTGGGTGAGATGGGCTCACGCCCATAGTTGCTCGCTGGCGCGGCGGGCGCCTTCGACCAGTGCCGCGAGCTTGGCCCAAACGATGCTCGCGTGGACGCCGGCGGCGCCGGCGATGCTCGAAAAGCCGCAGTCGGCGCCGGCAATGACTCTGTCCCGCCCGACGACGTTCGCGAAGCGGATGATGCGTTCGGCCACCAGATCGGGATGCTCGACGACGACGGTGGAGTGCGTGATGGTGCCGGGGATGAGGATCTTGTTATCGGGCAGTTTCGCTTCCTTCCAAACGCGCCACTCGTGCTCGTGGCGCGGGTTGGCGGCCTCGAACGAGTAGGCACCGGCGTTGATGTTGAGGATGATGTCGACGATGTCCTTGAGTTCGAGATCGTGGACGCGTGGCCCCATGTCGACGCTGTAGCACGTGTGGTAACGAACGCGTTCTTCCGGAATGCCGCGCAACGCGTGGTTGAGCGCGTCAACCCGCAGCTGAGCCCATCGGCGCGTGTCGGCGAGACTCTCGTTCGGCGCGAGGATCCAATGCGTGACGAGGGTCGGATCGTCGACCTGGAGCAATAGGCCAGCCTCCACGATCGTCTTGTACTCCTCGTGCATGACTTCCGCGATCGCGTACAGGTGCTCTTCCTCGGTTGAGTAGTACGAGTTGCGGAAGATCCCCTCGACCTCGGTGACGGAGGTCGAGGGCATGAACAGATTCTCGGCGGGCGCCCCGGCTTTGGCTGCGGCGGCCTTGAGGTTGTCGATGTCGCGCTGCAGAAGCTTATGGCCGGTGTAGCGGAGTGGCCCCAGAGTCTCGACATCTCCCTCGAACGTCGCTGCGGCGCCAGACAGATCTTTGGTGAGTTGCTCGTAATACTCGGGGAACATCTCGGCTTCGCGCGTCCGCATCCAGAATGCGTCGGGCTCCTCGGCCGTGTGATGATGGACCGTGATCCCGTCCACGCGATCGTTGATGTAAGTGATGAAGCTGGGTTTGCTCAGCTCACCATCTGTGATGACGTCGATGCCGGTATCGACCTGGCGCGCAACGATCTCGTCGACTGCCTGCTTGAGGGTTGCCGGGTCCGCATCGAGAAGCTCGAGCGAGCGGGGCAGACTCCCGATGTGGGTGGTGAGAATGCGGTTATCGCTTCGATTCACGGCGCTACGCCTCTCCTTCGTGGAACAAATCTCCAGCCGCCACAAGCCAGGCCCCGATTGCGGCAGGACCCACATGACCTAATATCGAACATATTTGCACGATACGCGGTAAGTCTATAGCTTCGACCAGGGCGCGCAACGCTTGCGGCGGCGTCGGGCCGGATCGTCTGGGGAACCCGGCCGCCGTCCTGTCCTCGTCGTTGGCGCCTATGGGGAGCTGCGGTCGGCCGACGGAGTCTGCGGCGTGAGAGCGGAAGTTAGCTCACGTGTCCCTCGGGGTGCAGATGCTCGACGGCACTGCCTTCACCCAGCAACGAAATGAGGTAATCCGGGGTAATTGGCGCGCGGTCGATCTTGACGCCAAGGGGGGTGAGTGCATCGGCGACCGCTGCCGCGATGGCCGACGGCGCGGCGATCGTTCCGCCGTTGCTCATGCCCTTAACGCCATGTGCGGTAACCGGCGAGGGTGTCTCGAGATGGTCGATCTCGATCGCGGGCACATCTGTCGCAGATGGGTACAGATAATCCATCAGCGATCCCGAAAGGAGCTGGCCGTGTTCGTCGTAGTGCAGCTCTTCCAGCAGCGCCATGCCGATGCCCTGCGCCACGGCGCCCGCGGCTTGGCCGTCAACGATCAGCGGGTTAATGACCGTGCCGCAATCCTCGACGACGGCCATCCTGACGATCTCGACGATGCCGGTTTCGATGTCTACCTCGACCACCGCGACCATGGTCCCGTTGGAGTAGGTCTCAGGTGGGTCGTGATGACGCGTGGCCGACAGTGTCGGCTCGACGAGTTCTCGCGGACGTGCGGCTGGACCACCGAAGTACACCGCGTGGGCGACGGCGCCGATCGGCATCGAGTGCGACGGACTCCCGCGCACGGTCACGAGCCCGTCTCGCAGGACGAGGTCCTCCGGAGCGATCTCCAGCTGATGCCCTGCGACGGCCAGCAGCTTCTCGCGCACTTCGCGTGACGCCGCGGCGATCGACCCGGCGGCAATCACCGCACTCCGGCTGGCGAACGTGCCGAGACCGAACACCCCGCCGGCGGTGTCGCCCTGCTCGATTCGGACGCTTTCGACCGGAACCCCCATCTCGTCGGCGGCAAGCTGGGCAAAGCTCGTATGGTGGCCTTGGCCCTGAGAGTGAAACGGCGTTCGGACGATCACCGAGCCATCGCTCTCGACCGTCACGCTCACCGTGTCGAAGGTCGCGATGCCAAACCCTGTCGCCTGTCGGTAGGCCGTGGAAAAGACAGCGGGCTCGACGTATGGGCTGATGCCGACTCCCAGATAGCGCCCTTCCGCGCGCAGGCGCCCCTGCTCGCGGCGCAGATCCTCATAGCCGATCTGCTCCAGCACCGTCCGGATCGACTCGGCATAGCTCCCACCGTCGTAATGGAGCCCCGTCGCGGTCGTGCGCGGCTCCGGGCCGATGCAGTTGGCGAGTCGCAGCTCCGCCGGGTCGAGTTCGAGTTCCCGGGCGATCTCGTCAATCAGGAGCTCACGCGCCAGCTGCCCGGGCACCCACCCCACGCCTCTGGCGGCACCGGTGGGGCACTTGTTGGTGAGCGTGCAGTCGACGGAGTATGCGACCGCGTCGACGTCATAGACGCTCGGAAGCATCGTCGCGGCCAGGAGCGCATCGACCATCGCCGTTGGCGGCAGTTGAGCGTAGGCCCCGGCGTTTCCCACGTAACGAGCCCGTAGGCCAAGCAGCTTCCCGTCGGCCCGCACCGCAGCCTCGAGCTCGACCGTCATCTCCTTCGAGTGTGAGCTTGCCGCAAGGTGCTCGAAGCGGTCCTCGATCCATTTGATCGGCCGCCCCAGGATCTTCGCGGTCACGAGCAGGGCAGGGTCCTCAGGGTAGATCAGACCCTTCAGGCCAAAGGCTCCGCCGACGTCGGGCTGGACAACGCGCAACTTCGTCTCGGGTATGCCCGTAACCGCGGCAACCGAGTGTCGGCGCTCATACGGACCCTGTCCCGTCGCCCACATTTCGGCGTCCCCGGTCGCCGCGTCGTAGCGCGCGATCGTGCCCCGGCACTCGAGCGGCGCCGCCATTGACCGGCCGAGGCGAAATCGCTTGCTGAACACGCGGTCTGCGCCGGCAAACACGCCGTCGACATCGCCGTGTGAGAACTCTATGTGCCCGAAGTTGTTGTCGGGAATGTTGTCGTGTAGAACCGGCGCCCCAGGGCGCAGCGCGTCGTTCTCGTCGACGACCGCCGGAAGCGGATCCCAGTCAACCTCCACGAGCTCGACCGCGTCCTCGGCCACGTAGCGAGAGTCGGCCACCACGATCGCCACTGGCTCGCCCACGAACCGCACGCGGTCCGTGGGCAGGACCGACTGCCGGGTGGTTTGAATCTGGCGCCCACGCAACGTCGCTTCGAACAGCAGTGGTCCGCTGCACGCCGCGCGCAGATCGTCTCCAGTGAAAACCGCGTGGACGCCGGGAAGCTCGAGCGCCCGAGTCGCGTCGATCGACCGGATCGCGGCGTGCCCGAGCGGACTGCGCACGAATGCGGCTTCCAACATTCCGTCGAGGCTGATGTCGTCGACAAACCTGCCGCGGCCGAGGAGAAGCCTGGGATCCTCCAGCCTCGGCAGTCCCCGCCCGATCCACGGCTCACCCTCACGCCTACCGATCGTGTCCTCGCTCACGCTAGCTCCGATCCGGTGGGCGGGCAGAACGCTGCCGCTCCCGGGCCAGCTTCACGGCCGCGACGATGCCCATGTACCCGGTACAGCGGCAGACGTTGCCCGAGAGGTACTCCCGGATCTCACGGTCGTTCGCGTCCGGGACGTCGCGCAGCAGCTGTTGCGTCGTGAGGAGCATGGCTGGTGTGCAGAACCCGCACTGAAGGGCGTGTGCCTCGTTGAACGCCTGCTGGATCGGATGGAGAGTGCCATCGTCACTCAGCGACTCAACCGTCTCGAGCTCGTGGCCCGCTGCCTGCGCGGCGAGCATCAGGCATGAACGGGCCAGCTCCCCGTCGAAGCGGATCGTGCAGGCTCCGCACACACCGTGTTCGCAGCCGACGTGGGTCCCGGTCAGACCGAGGTTATGGCGCAGGAAATCCACGAGGAGGAGCCTCGGCTCAACGTTCGCGGTCACATCTCGGCCGTTGACCGACAGGGTGACCTCGATCGGCTCGACCGGCTGCCCGATAACCCCCGCAACTTCAGGAGTCATTCAGCGCGCTCCACCGACGTGGATTGGCTGGCCGCCTGCTTCAGCGCTCGGACGACGATCGGCCCAGCCACCCGGCGACGGTATTGCGCCGAGGCATCGACCACACCCGCCGAATCGAGCGCCGTCGTAGCCAAATGAGACGCCTCGGCGAGGACGTCATCGTCGGTCAGACGGCGGCCGAGTAGCACTCGCTCCAGCTCTTCCAGCCGGACCGGCGCCTCGGCGACGCCGCACAAGGCGATCGCCGCGTCCTCGCACAGTTGGGCGTCGCTGAGCTGCACCGATACGGCCGCGCCGATCAACGCGAAATCCCCGTGCCGTCTCGACACTTCGACGAACGCCGACGCGCGCGTCGGCGCCAGCGGTACTCGGATGCTCGCCACCAGCTCGTCTTCTGCCAGCGAAGTCGTGAGCGCCGAGAGAAACAGAGACCGCGCCGGAACCACCCGCTCACCCCTGACGCTTTCGGCCACCACCTCGCCATCGAGCGCGAGCAGTACCGCGGGGAGCTCGGCCGCGGGGTCGGCATGAGCGATGGAGCCTCCGAGCGTGCCGCGACTCCGGGTGGCCACGTGACCGATCAGCGGCAGCGCGGCAGCGAGCAACGGAGCGCCGCGAGCGACCAGGCCTGAACGCTCGAGCGCCAACTGGCGCGTCATCGCTCCGAGCACCAGCCACCCGTCGTCGGTGCGAATCTGATCCAGGCCGCCCACTCGACCGAGGTCGATCACCAGGCCCGGCCGTGCCAGACGAAGGTTCATGAGTGGCAGGAGTGACTGCCCTCCCGCCAGCAGCCTCGCTTCCCCGGCATGCTCGCCTAGCAGCGACAGCACCTGCCCGCGCTCAACCGGCGCGGCATAGGCGAACGGCGCCGGCTTCACCCCAGCTCAGGCCCACGCGACCCACGCCCCGGCTCGGCCGCGGTGTGGTTACTTGAAGTTACCAAGCGGACTTCCATAGTGACCGGCAGTATTGCCGATCACCAGCACCCCGTCAACCGCGAGAGTTGCGGTCGAGACCGAACCAGCCGTCAGTCTTCGTTAGACGACCGCGGCAGCCGGCCACGGAGACGTGTGGACGATCCACACCAGGGCGTCCGACCTGCCAGTGACCGTCCAGCGGTGCGGTCGATCCGCCGCGTAGGTGGCGTAGTCGCCCGGACCGAGGTCGACCTGAGCGTCGACCGGTCCGACTCGGATCCGTCCCTTCCGCACCAGTACATGCTCGCGTGCGCCGGCGCCGTGCGAGATCGAGATCTCGGAGCGGCCGGCTTTGAATCGCGTGTCGTGGATCTCGACGAGCGTCGAGCCGGCGAGGTGCCGCTTGAGGATTCGTCCGATACCGGCGTCGTCGGAGACGTCCAGACCGTCGCCCGCCCGCACGACCTCGACCTGCGGCCCGCGTACATTCGTGATCAGATCGCCGATCTCCACCGAAAAAACACCAGCGAGCGCCGCCAGCGTGTCGAGCGTTGGATTGGTCCGTTCGCGCTCGATCTTGATCAGGGTCGCTTTCGCAATCCCCGAGCGCTCGGCGAGCTGCCCAAGCGAAAGGTGGTGAGCTTCCCGGAGGCGGCGGAGATTCACCGCCAGGGCGGCAACGTGGTCACGGTCGGATTCGTCCATGGAGCGGTCTCGATTGTCTCACCAGTGACGGGTTTGGCCTGGAGTTGCGCCCCGCACCGCCGGCCCACCTACGATCAAAGCTGCCGCGAGGTACGGACTCGGAGTCGGCTGGATCGATGCCGGTGGATCGAAGTTCCCTCGGGCGGTCGAGGCCGGACCCGGATCCAGGATTGTCGGACTCGCGCCTTGATCGCGCGCAGGACTGAAGCCTAAGGTACGCGGCTGCGATACCGACGGGCCTGAGGATCGGAGAGATCGAGATGGATGTATCCGTGGGGCTTCCCCTGAATATGCCCGGTGCGAACGGCGAGTCTGCGATCGCCTGGGCCAGACGCGCACAGGAGCTCAACTTCCCGGGTATCGGGGCGAGCGATCGTCTCGTGTACCCGAACATGGAACCGGTCGTCTCCCTGGGCGCTGCCGCAGCGGTCACCACGTCGCTACGAATGACGCTGTCGGTGCTGATCACGCCCCTTCGGACCAACGCCGTCCACATGGCCAAGGAGCTCGCCACGCTCGACCAGCTCTCGGGCGGCCGGCTGTGCGTGGGTGTGGGCATCGGCGGGATCAAATGGGACTTCGAAGGCTCGGGTCTTGAGGATCTGAAGCGTGGCGCGATGATCGAAAGGCAGATCGAGGAGATGCGGGCCGTGTGGGCCGGAGCCGAGCACGGGACCGGCGGCGCCGTCGGCCCGGCGCCGGTCCAGGCCGGCGGGCCCCGCCTGCTCTACGGCGGCTATGCGGACGCTGCGATCAAGCGCGGGGCGCGGATGACCGATGGGTACCTGGGGGGCGGCGCGACCGCCGACTTCTCCTACTGCGCAGGCGTGTTTGACAAGTACTGGCAGGAGTTCGGTCGCAACGGCAAGCCGTGGAAGGCGGCGCACCGGTATTTCGCGCTCGGCCCCGACGGACCGGAGCTCGGACGCAAGTACGTCGAGAATTACTACAACCCCGGTTGGGCAGGCCACTACACGGAGTGGATGATCGAGCGACTCCTCACAACTCCGGCGGCGATCCGCCAGGCCGCCCGCGAGTTCGGCGACGCCGGGTGCGACGACATGATCCTGTTCCCGACGACCACCGACATCGCTCAGCTCGACCTGCTCGCCGACGCCGTCCACAGCTGATCATGGACTTCCAGAACGCGTTTGATGTGGCGGTCACGGTCGACGCCGTCTACGACGCGCTGCTCGACCTCGAGCGCGTGGTTCCGTGCCTCCCCGGCGCCGAGGTGCTCGGGCACGATGGCGACTCGCTCTCGGTCATGGTCAAGGTGCGGGTGGGTGCCACCTCGCTGCAATATCGAGCCGGCGTCTCGGTCGTCGGTCGCGACGACCGTTCCCATCGTGCCTCGCTCGCGATCAGGGCGCGTGAGACCCGGGGTCAAGGCACCGCGGACGCGACCGCACAGTTACAACTCGAGCCACATGGGGCCGGCACCCACGTCCAGCTCAGCACCGAGCTCAAGCTCACCGGAAAGGTCGCCACCATGGGGCGGGGCATCATCGCGGCCGTGTCCGAGCACCTCGTCGAGCAGTTCTCCCGGAACCTCTTCGCGATGCTCGAGTCGGCAGACCCGAGCGCCGGATCACCACCGGGCCTCACAGCAGTGACTTGATCTCCCCGCCGTCGACCTGCAGCGTTACACCGTTGATGAACGACGACTCCTCCGAGCAGAGGAAAGCCACCGCGGCGGCGACCTCCTCGGCCCGTCCGAGCCGGCCAAGCGGTACCTCCCGCTCCACGAGTGCCCGGCGCTGCTCGAGCGAGACCGAAGTCGCGTCGGCGCTCGCCTGAAGCAGGCTGCGGAACCTGACCGTCTCGATCGGCCCCGGCATCACATGGTTGACCCGGATTCCGTCAGGCGCCTGTTCGCTTGCCAGCTGCTTCGACATCCCGGCGACGGCGCTTCGGATCGTCGTCGAAACGACCGCTCCGGCTCGCGGCTGCTTGACCGTCGTGCTGGTGAGGAACACGATCGCTCCCGCTCCGTGCGTCTGCATCGCGGGCACCGTGGCCCGGACGAGGCGGACCACCGGGTAGAACATCTCCTCGAACCACCTCTCCCAGTCCTCCGCGGTCACCTCGACGAATCGACTGTGCGGCGGACCGCCCGTGTTGCACACAAGCACGTCGATCGGCCCCAGTTGCTCGGCGACACGGCTCAGGAGGTGGTCGACGTCGCGCGGCTTACCGAGGTCGGCCGGCACCCCGATCGCCCGGCCCCCATGGCGGTTCAGCTCCGCCAGGGCGACGTCAATGGCGCTTGCGTCTCGGCCACAAATCGCCGTGCTGGCGCCCCGTCCGACGAGCGCTTGGGCGACCGCGGGCCCGATTCCGCGGCTCGACGCCGTCACCAGCGCGACCTTGCCTTCTAACCCGGACTCCGGGGCGGTCACGCTCGGGCCTGCCCGCGACGGCGCCCAACCCGGTTGCGGAGCGTGCCGATGCCCTCGATCCGCGCCTCGATGACGTCGTCCGGCTCGAGAAACCGTCCGTCTTCCCAGGCCACTCCGCTCGGCGTGCCCGTGAACACGAGATCGCCGGCACGAAGCGCAACGCGCTCGTCGACGTACATCAGGAGCTCTTCAAAGGACCAGATGAGGTTGCTCGTGCGATCGTGCTGGCGAACCTCGGCGTTGACGGTGAGCCGAAGCTCCAGATCGGGAGCGGTCCCGAGCACGTCCCGGGTCGTGATCCAGGGACCGAGCGGAGCGGTGCGGTCAAGCGCCTTCATCGAAAAGAAATCGGAGCCCCCCGAGCGGTTCTTGGCATCCCGGGCGCTCACGTCGTTGCCAACCGTATACCCGAGGATTGAGTCGCCCGGAGCGTCGCGTGACAGAGGCGCCGCCACCACGACGACGGCCTCGATCTCGAAATCGAGCTGGCTCGTCGTCGGCGGATACGTGATCTCCGCCTCGGGATCGATCAGCGATGACAGTGGCTTCAGGAACGCGCCGGGCGCCTTCCGCGGCTCGGGCGAGGAGGATTCCAGCACGTGCTCGAGCCGCTCGGCGTGGGCGGGATAGGTCAGGCCGAAGCAGAAGATCCTGGCGGGCGGCGTGCAGGGAGCGAGCAGCCGCAGCTGGCTGAGTGGCACCGGGGCGCGCTCGTAGTCGGCCTCCACCCCCAGTCCAAGCATCGGGGCCCAGTCCTCGAAGGAGCCGCGCAAGCGATGGACGACGGTGCCGTCGATGATGCCCCAGAAGACTCCCTCCGCATCGGCGAACTTGGCAACCCGGCTCATCGTGCCTCACGATCCGCGCATGAATGACGACGGCAGGTACTTGTGTGCCTCGGCGACCCAGGCGGAGAAGGTGTCGTCGAGGTCACCGTAGAAGCCGGGCGGACGCTTGGGGTCGACGATCTCGGACTCGACCGACCACTCGAACCGGTTTCCTCCGGGTTCGCGGAAGTACGCATACAACCCGAGGCCGATCCGGTGGCGCCCGATTCCGGTCTCGATCTGGAAGCCGGCGGCGGCCATGATGTCGAGGGCCACCTGGATATGCGCCACGCCGGCCATTGCGAATGCCAGGTGGCTGAGCGTCTCTTCGGCGTCCACGCGCCTGCCGAGGCCGACCTCGTGGTGATGATCCGCGAGCCTCGTCCAGGCCCGGATCCACTCCTCCCCCCGCACGCCCACGTCGCTGATCCGCAAACCGACCACATCCCGCAGAAACTCGGCGGTCCCCTGCACATCGGCGACCTTGAGGTTGACGTGGTCGATTCCGAGGGGACGTAGCTTGCCATCCCCCGGTGGCTCGACCGACTCCGGCCTGACCCCGTCCGGCGAGATCAGGATGAACTCCATCTTGTGCACTCCTCCCGGCAAGGTGAACTGCAGCGCCTCCTGTACTCCCGGCTCTGCGTCGTGCACTCGTGCCGTCGCCACGCCGTGCTCGCGGAGGTGCGCCGCGACCTCGTCCACGTGCTCCGGGCCCCGGGCGAGCAGACCGAAATGCTCGATTCCGGCGCCTTTCTGCACTATCGCCAGGTCGAAGCGGGAGGTGCCCGCGCAGCTCAGGTACACGCGGCCGTCCTCTCTGCCGACCTCCTCGAGCCCCATCACGTTGCCGTAGAAGTCGAGCGCCTTAGCGAGATCGCCCACCCGCAGCTCGGCGTGCTCACACCTTGTCGTTCTTTGTGTCATGACAGTCACATTCCTCACGTTATCCGCCACGGCCCGGGTCCGCCAACCGTAACGTTCACGTATCCAGGACCGCTCGGTAGCTCACCCGTTCACAGCGATCGCACGCTTCCGCCATCAACGCCCCAAACGCTGCCGGTTACATAGCTGGCCAGATCGGAGGCGAGGAACACGATCACGTTGGCCACCTCGGCGGGCGTGGCCAGGCGCCCGAGCGGGAGCTGAGCGGCCACGGCCTGCTCGACCGCAGCCCGGGCCGGCAGTTTGGGGTCGACGATCGCGTCCGCGAATCCGCCAGGTCTGGTCCACAGTGGCGTCCACACCGGCCCGGGCGCGACGGCGTTGATTCGAACCGCGGGCCCCTCGGCGCGGGCAAGAGCCTTGGTCAGCGACAGGACGGCCGTTTTGGAGATCGAGTAGTCGAGCGTATGCGCGGCCGGCTGGTATCCCAGATCGGACGCGAGGTTGACGATCGTCCCCGCTCCGCGCGCTCGCATCGACGGAATCGCATGTCGGATCGCTCGCACGTAGCTGAAGAAATTCAGCTGGAACGTGGCCTGCCAGTCATCGTCGCTGAGCGCGTCGAGCGACCGCGGAAGTGCGACGCCGACGTTGTTCACGAGCACGTCCGCCTGCCCGGCGTATGCGGCCAGCACCTCGGTCATCCCGGCGGTTACTCCAGCCGCCGTGGAGAGGTCACTCCTCGCTGTGACCGCTTTGACCTCGCCACCGGCCTGCGCGGCCGTCTCGGCCAGCCCGGCTGCGTCGATGTCAATCAGCCCCAGGTTGGCCCCCTCGTGGGCAAACGCCAGCGCAGCGGCCCGGCCGATGCCGGACGCTGCGCCGGTGATTACCACGACCTTCGCCGTCAGTCCCGTGTCCATCGACTACGGCCCGGCGCGATTTGTGCCCCTACCTACCACTGAGCGGTCACGTCCGCGACGTTGGCTTTCGTGACGATTGGATATTTCGTGAGATCAAGCTGAGTTTCGGCTGGCTTGCCAAAGGGCTGGCCGCGCAGGATCTCGATGGCCTTCGTTGTGGCCGCGGCGGCGGTGCTCTCGGGCACGCTCAACGTCGTCGCGAACTCGTCACCTGCCTTGATCGCCGCGAGCGCGGGCCCGCTGCCGCCATCGCCGACGATGAGGGTGTGTGGCAACTTTCCCTGCTCCTTCAGCTGCACCGCGCCCTGCAGCGAGGAGTCATCATCGGAAACGATGACGTCGATGTTCGGCGTCTTCACCAAGATCGTCTGGATCGCCGATTTCATCCCAGCCGCGTCGTCGAAGTTTCCGATCACCGGTGTTGCGATGACCTTGTAGCCGAGCGCCTTGAATCTCGGCTGCTCATCACTGACCTTGAAGGACGAGTAGAAGAGCGCGGGGATCGACTCCGTCTGGACGATTGTGCACGGCGGGGGAAAGTGCGAGCACGCCATCTTCACTGCCTGAATGGTGAGGTTCGCGTCCACGCCGAGGGCGGATCCGAGCACCTGCGCCTTAACCCCCGGGACCTGGATCGCGCTCGAAACTGGATTGCTGCCGATCGGCTGGTCCGTCGGGATCACCACGACGCCCTTGGCGACCGCCTGCTCAACGCAGGGAATTGCCGCCGCGTGGTTGACCGCCTGGATAAGAATGATGTCGTAGCCTTCGCTGATCGCCGTCTCGCATTGGGATAGCTGCGTGGCTGGATCGTCGTTCGGACTCAACATCTTCACGGTTCCGCCGGCCGGGGTGGCGACCGAATTGATCCCCTTGACCATCGCCGTCGTGTAACTCGTGATGCCCTGGGGCAGGAACGCGATCCGGATCGGCTTGGACATGCTGGCCGCGTTGGAGGCGGTGCCCGCGGCGTGAGTCGAGGTACTGCTGCTGCTCGAGCTCGACCCGCATCCGCTCACAACCGCCATGACGACGCATAGCACCGCCAGCCAAATCAGCCCCCGCGTTCGCTTTGAAATACCCATGCTCACCTCTCTTCCACTCGTGATCGCCTGGCACGGGGGTATGACAGGCGCAACCGACATCCAGCCCTCGCTCGCAACTCGGGTATCTAGGTGGCTCCGCGTGACGCCTGAGGGGGAGTGCGATCATCCGCTCTTGACCTGTGGGACGGTAGGCCTCGGTTCCGATAGCCCGAATTCGTCGGACGCCCGGGGCGGCGGCTGCGCTCCCGCACGCCTCAGGCCAGGCCTACGCCGCTCACGCGCTCACACGCGGCGAGCAGACCGTCCTGGATCGCGACGTCGGCCACCGCGGGGTGCGCTGCGGCCGGGCTGCGACCGTCGAAATGTTGGCCCGAACGCACTCGCGGATCATCGCTCGTCGCGAGCCACCCCTCGGCGCCGGCGCCCGACTTAACGTCGCCTGGCGCATCGGCCCCGCCCAGCTTCGTCTTCACCCAGCCCGGCTCGAGCGATGTCGTCGTGACGGCCGGCCAACGACGGGCGACCGCGGCCGCCAGGACCGTGTCGAACAACTTGGAGTCGCAATAGGCCTGATAGCCGTCCCACCTGCGCCGCTCCCACTGGAGATCGTCGAGGTTCGCATCTCCGTCGCGATGCAGGCCCGAGCTGAGGTAGATGAGCCGACGCGGTGCCGGAACCAGCGCGGTGAGCAGATACGGCGCCAGCACGTTGATCTGGAACACGTGTTCTAGCCCATCCTCGGTCTCGACCCGCGACGGCTCGCCATAGCCGATCCCGGCGTTGTGGATGACGACGTCGAGCCGGCCGAGCGCGCGCACCTGCCCGGCTAGCGCGACCGTCTGATCGATCGACGCGAGATCGCCGACGACCGCGTCGGCCGCCCCCAGGGTGGCAACGAGTCCCTCATCGGCGCGCTGCTCGCTACGGCCGTGCAAGACCACTTCATGCCCCCCCGCGACGAGCTGGCGAGCGGACTCCCGACCGAGCCCGTCGGTCGAGCCCGTGATTAGGACCCGGGCGATGGTCGCTCGCTCCTGGCGTCCCAAGCAGCACGAACCGCCTCGACGATGTGCTGGTATCCGGTGCAGCGGCACAGGTTCCCCGAGATCAGCTCGCGGATCCGCTCGTCGGTGGCGCCATCGCATCGATTCACCCCCGCCAGTGTCATCAGGAACCCGGGCGTGCAGAATCCGCATTGAAGGGCGTGGTGCTCGGCGAAGGACTGCTGCATCTCTTTCATATCTGGATCGTCGGCCAGGCCCTCGAGGGTGGTGACCGCGCAACCGTCGACGGTGACCGCGAGCGTGATGCACGACCGGGCGGCCTGACCGTCGATCAGCACCGTGCACGCGCCGCAGATTCCGTGCTCGCACCCGATATGTGTGGCGGTCAGATCGAGCTCGTCCCGGAGCAGGTCGACCAACAGGCGACGCGCCGGCGAGCGTGTTCGCACCGCCTCGCCGTTGACGATCAGCTCGATGTCAACCTCGTCCTGTGGCCTACTCACCGGCTTCAATCGATCATCTCCTTCAGCACTCGTCGCAGCAGCGCCGCGATGAGTCGCCGCCGGTAGCTTTCGCTGACCCCATGCGAGGCGATCGGCGAGATCTCCTCGGCACCCACCCGGGCGGCAGGCTCGATTGGCGGCGCGCCCAGAGACCCACCGCGCAGTGCGTCCTCGACCGCTCGCAGCCGTAGGGGGGTGCTCCCGACGCCGAACGCCGCGATCCGAGCGTCCTCGATCGTCGTGACGTCGTGGTCGAGGCACAGTGCGGCGGCGACGCCGCCGAGCGCGAAATCGCCGGCGCGCCGGGCGAACTCGATGAACCCGGTCCGAGTTCCGGCCGGCATCGAGAAGCGGACCTCGACCAGGATCTCGTCGTCGGCGAGCGCGCTGGTATACGGCCCGAGATAGAAGTTCTCGGCCTTGATCGTGCGCGACCCGGAAGGGCCGCGAGCGATCATCTCGCCGTCGAGCGCCAGTGCCACCGCCGGCAATTCGGCGGCCGGATCGGCATGAACAAGGCTGCCGCCGACCGTCCCGCGGTTGCGCGTCGGCTGATGTCCGACGTGGACGAGGGCGGCGCGCAACAGCGGACACAGCGCGTGCACGTCGTCAGCGAGCTCCAGCTCGCGCTGGATGGTCATCGCGCCCACGTCGATGCGCCGACCCGCGATGCGGGCTCCGGACAGACCCGGCACGCAACGCAGGTCGACCAGAAGCTCCGGGCGGGCAAGACGGAAGTTCATCATGGGGACCAGGCTCTGACCGCCGGCGATCACCTTCGCGAAGCGATCGCCGTCGCCGACGAAGCCGATCGCCTCCTCGATCGAGGCCGGTCGAACGTAGGCGAACTTGGGTGGCTTCACGCCCGCAGCGCCTCGGGTCTCGCCGCGTCGAGCAGCGCGAGCACATCGGCCGGCCCGATCGGTGTGCGCGTGATCTGCGCGGCCCCAAACTCGCTCAGGGCATCCTGAACGGCCGCGGTCACCGCGGCCGGAGGCCCGATGATGCCGATCTCGCCGACCCCCTTCGCCCCGAGCGGCGCCTCCGGCGCGGGCGTCTCGAGTGACACGAGCTCGATGGTGGGTGACTCGCAGGCGCTGGGAACCAGATAGTCCATGAAGCTGGTGTTCAGCGGCGTGCCCGCGTCGTCGTAGGCCACTTCTTCAAGCAGCGCTCCTGCGATGCCCTGCATCACCCCACCGTGCACCTGCCCATTCACGATGATCGGATTAAACACCTTGCCGACGTCCTGGACGACGACGTAATGGCCCACGCGAATCGCGCCGGTTTCAGTGTCGAGCACGACCACGGCGGCGTGGCTGGCGTTGTTGTGGGTCACGTACGCGTTCATCATCCCGTCCTCGCGCGGCCAATGATCCAGGCCGGCCGGGGCATAGGTAAAGCGGGCCTCCAAACCGGCGGGCACGTCGTCGGGCATCTCGAAGGTCCGCGTCAGCGCCACCTCGGCGACGCGGTCCCAGCTCACGCCCTGTCCGGGAGAGCCCCGTACGGAGAAGCTCCCATCGGCCACGACGAGGTCTTCCGGCGCACACTCCAACAGATGAGCGGCGATCTTCGACCCCTTCTCGCGCAGCTCCGCCGCTGCCGCCTTGATGGCTCCCGAAGCGACGACCGTACTCCGGCTCCCCCAGGCGCCGGTTCCGTAGGCGGCACCATCGGTGTCACCGATCTCGACCCGGATCCGCTCGGGCTCCACTCGAAGCTCCTGCGCGGTCACGGTCGCCACCATGGTCGCCACGCCCTGACCCGTCGTCGTCACCCCCACGCTAACGGTGACGCCGCCATCGGGGTCAAACCGAATGTCGCACGAATCCTGTGCCCCCCATATCCCGGTCCCGCCCAGCGCGCTCGCCGTCGTGCCCTCGATGTAGGTGGCATAGCCGACGCCCACCCGCAACGCCGGGTTGCCTTGAACCTCGGCGGCCACGCGCTGCTTGGCCTCGCGGCCCAACTCGACCGCCGCGTCGAACGCCGCGCGGTGGCTTCCGGACTCCAACCTGGCCCCCGTCGCCGTGGTGTACGGCAGTTCGCTCCGCTCGAGCAGCATGCGTCGGCGCACCTCGACCGGATCGACGCCCGACTCGACCGCGACCTGGTCGACCAGCCGCTCCATCGCAAACACCGCCTCGGGCACGCCGAAGCCGCGATAGGCCCCAGCCGGCGTCTTGTTGGTCACGATCGCTTCCGCGCTGACCTGTTGGTGCGGAATGCGATACGGGCCGGTGAGCGTGCCCGCGGCGACGAACAGCGGTGGAAAGCCGGCCGGGTATAACTCGCCGCACCCGAGATCCTGGCGGATGGCTCCACGGACGGCGTGGATCCTGCCGAGCTCGTCGAAGGCCGCTTCGAGATCGAACTCCATGTCTCGGGCGTGACACGACGCGACCATGTGCTCGTAGCGATCTTCGATCCACCGCACCGGCCGTCCGATCCGGATGGCCAGCCACGCCAGCAGGTACTCCTCGGGATACAACTGGGCCTTGCCACCAAACCCGCCCCCGACGTCCGGCGCAATGACTCGGATGTCACCCTCGCGCAGGCCGAGTACTCGAGCGAGGATCGCCCGCAACATGTGCGGCAGCTGGGTCGAGCTCCAGACCGTCAGGCGGTCACCCGACCAATCCGCGATCACTCCGCGCGCCTCCATCGGCACCGCGGCCTGGCGCTGGACCGTGTAGCGCCCCCCCACTCGGCGCAGCCGGGCGAACGCCGCGTCCACCTCGGGGTCCGCTCGCGCCGGCGCCCGGACGCAGCAATTGTCGTTCCAGTCCTCGTACAATCTCACGGCGTCCGGGGCGGTGGCCTGTTCGAGCATGGTCACGGCCGGGTACGGGTCGACCTCGACCTCGATGAGTTCGGCCGCGTCCTCGGCAACGTAGCGATCGCGCGCGACGACCGCTGCGATCGCGTGCCCGACATAGCGCACCCGGTCGCGCGCCAGCGGAAACGCCCGAACCGGACCGGCCCACGGCGACGCTTCGGGCACCGGCGACACGTCGACCAGGTCAGCGCCGGTCACGACCGCGAGCACGCCTCCCATCGCCGCTGCCTGGTCGACGCGGACGCCGCGAAGTCGGCCGTGCGCCACGTCGCTGCGCACGAACGCGACCTCGAGCATTCCTCGAAGCCGGATGTCGCCGACGTACTCGCCGCGCCCGGTCACGAGCCGGTCATCCTCGATGCGCGGCCAGCGCGGATCGGTCTTGCGCAGTCTCATCCGGATCGCGGTTCCAGCGACGGTTAGCTGAGAGCGCCGAGCCCGGCCTTGACGACCTCGACGTCGTCGACGCCGCGTCCGCCGCTTACCCCGAGCGCACCCGCTACGGCACCGTCGACCATGATCGGAGCACCACCGGCGAATAGAGCCAGCCGCCCGTGGGTGGTCAGGCCATGCAGGAGCGACACGTCGTCCTTGATAAGGGCGAAGAAATCCTCGGTCGGATAGCCGAAGCCCGCGGCCGAGTGTGCCTTGTCGATCGCGAGCTCGACCGAGGCGAACGCGGCGCCGTCCATGCGCACGAACGACAGGAGCGCCCCGCCGTGGTCGACGACGGCGATCGACACCGGAATGCCCATCGCGGCGGCTTGAGCCCGAGCCGCCGCGATCACACTTTGCGCCCCCACGAGCGTGAGATGTGGCCTGCTCGTCGTGGTGTCAGACATGTCAGGCCACCGCCGCGGCGTTGTGGTTGTGCACGGCGGGCAACACCTCGGTGGCGAGCAGTTCCTCGGCGCGCAGGACTTCCTCGAACGCCATGTTGCCGAAGTGAACTTGCGCCAGCAGTCGGCCAGCCCCGGTAAGCGTGAGTTGCTCGAGAATCTGCTCGCGCACCTGCTCTGGCGTACCGAGAACAATGATGCCCGTCTTCAGGACGCTGTCGAACGTGGGTGGACCGTCGCCGAAGAACGGGGCTAGCGCCTCCTTGTAATAGGAGTAGTCGCCCACGGCCATGCTGTCGATGTCGACCGGCAGCGCCGCCGGCACGAACAGCCGAAGGTAGTGGTCGAATGCCGGCCCGCACAGCGCGCGCGCCTGCGCCTCGGTCTCCGCGACGAACACATGCCGAAATAGCGCGAGTTGGTCGGGGTCGGGGTCGTGCCCGGCCGCACTGGCCACCTCACGGTAGTGATCGAACCGCTTGGCGATCTCCCGCGCGTGCGCGAACCCCGATGAGATCGCGATTCCCTGCTCCGCCGCCCAGCCGACGGTTGGCGGGCTCACCGCGGTGATCCACAGCGGCGGGTGCGGCCGCTGGATCGGCCGGGGGTAGATACTGCACTCCCCGATCAGCGGGTAATAGTGTCCGTCGTGCGTGAATGTGTCCTGGGTCCAAGCCTTCTTGATCAGGTCGAAGCCCTCCATGAACATCGGACGGGCATCACTCCATTTGAGCCCGTAGCGGACGAACTCCTGCTCATCGGCGCCGCGTCCCAGCCCAACCTCGACTCGGCCGCCGGAGATCGCGTCGAGCATCGCGAATTCTTCCGCCACCCGGAGTGGTTGCGTGAACGGTAGGACGTTGCACATCGTGCCGATGCGCATTCTGGTGGTGCGCTGCGCGAGCGCGGCCAGCATCACGTTTGGCGACGGGGTCAGGTTGTAGGGAGTGAAGTGATGCTCGGCGAGATACACCCCGTCAAAGCCGAGCTGCTCGGCTTTCTCCCACTCAGCCAAGCCGTCGTTGAGAACCGCGGCTCCGATCGCGGAGTCGTACTTGTCTGGCGCGGGATCACTCGGATAGTTAGTGACATCGAACAGCCACACCTGTGTCATGTCGGCCAGTCTAGGTGTGGGCCGGCGGACGCCACAACCGCCGCGTTCGACAATCCGAAACCTGCCGCGAACGTGCTTACTCCGTCGACGGGCGCAACGCCGCGACGACGATCACGGCGCCGAGAAGCCCGGCGATGCCCGCGGCAATCATTGTCGCATTCACCGCCGAGGCATAACTCGAGCGAACCGCCAGCTCGGCCGCGGCGCGATGGGCTACGGGCGTCGCGCTCAGCACCACGTCGACCCGGCCCGCGGTGACCGCCTGCGCCGCGCCGGTGCTCAGCCGGTGGCCGGTTCTGGCCGCGAACGTGTCGGTCAGCCGTGTCTGGCAGAGCAAGCCGAGCGCGGCGATGCCGAGGGCGTAGCCAAGCTGACGCCCGGTGGTCACCGCCCCGGCCGCCATCCCCGAGCGGGCCGGTGGCGCCGCCGCGAGCGCGGCCGACGCGAGCACGGGAATCGCCAGGCCCACGCCCACGCCGTCGACCACCTGACCGGGTTCGATCGCCAGCCAGCTTGAACCCGCATGAAGATGCGCCTGCATCAGCGCGCCAATGCCCATCAGGGCGAGCCCGATGCTGATCATCGACCGCGCCGAGCGCGCGGCCAAGGCGTGGCCGGTAAGCAGGGAGACGACGAGCGATACGACGCTGAGGGGGAGATATGCAAGGCCGACGCCGATTGGGCTCAGGCCGCGGATCGACTGCAGCCACACCGACAGGAACGCCAGGTAGCCGAAGGCAGAGACCGACAGCAGCAGCGCCCCCGCCAGCACCCCGGAGAACGACGGGCGGGCAAGCAGCCGCAGATCAAGGATCGGCCGGTCTCGTCGCCGTTCGACGGCGATGAAGGCGAGTGCGCCCACCGCCGCGAGGGCGGCCGCGCCGAGCGTGGTCGAGCGCCAGCCGACCTCTGCCGCGCGCGTGAGCGCGAACGCGCCGGCGCCAGCGGCGAGCATGAATGTCGCCACGCCGAGCCCATCGATGGGCGACCCCCGCTCGAGGCGCTCGTCGGCGAGCACCCGGAGGCTGATCGCGACCGCGAGTACGCTCAGCGGAAGGTTGACGAAGAACACCCAGCGCCACGACAGGCCCTGGGTGAGCGCCCCGCCCAACACCGGACCGATTGCGGCGGCCGCACCGTTGATCGCGCCCCAAACCCCGAACGCCACGCCACGGTCGCGACCTGAGTAGCAGCTGTTGATCAGGGCGATCGTCGTCGCGAACATGGCAGCCGCTCCCACCCCCTGCGCCGCCCTGGCGCCGATGAGCATCAACGCGCCGGTCGACAGACCGGCGGCGAGCGAGGACAGCGCGAACACAACCAGTCCGGCGACATACACCCGCTTGAGTCCGAGGACATCGGCTGTCGAGCCCACGCCGAGCAGGAGCGTCGCCAGCGCGAGCGGGTAGATGTCGATCACCCATTGCATCTGACCGAACGACGCCCGCAAATCCCGGAGCATCGCGGGCAGCGCGACGTTGACGATCGTGATGTCGATCAGCAGCATGAACGACCCGAGGCCGATCGCGACGAGCGGCAGCCACTTGCGCATCGATCGAGTCATAGGCAGATGCAGCCCGGCGAGATCTGTTGCCTGCGCACGTCACCCCGAGAGCCGTGCCGATCTTCTCGGCTCGCGCGCGCAGCCACCAGTGCAGCGTTCGCATAGCCGGAATTCGCGACCGTTCACCAATCGCGAACCCGATCGTTGACCCGGCGGGATGCACCCATCTACGGTTCGCCGCGCTTCACTTCCTCCCGATCGAAGGCTTCGTCATGCCGCCGAGATGTCAGTGATTCCCAGGTCGCGACCGCGCCGGTGGGGCGAGATGACCGCTCCGGACCTTCGGGACGCCGCCGCTGCCGGCGACGTGGTGTTGCTTCCAGTCGGAGCGGTCGAGCAACACGGCTCGCACCTGCCGACCGACGTCGACATCCGTTGCGCCCTATCTGTCGCCGAGGAGGCGGCAAGTCGGCGCCAGTACATGATCGTCGCCCCGCCGGTTTGGTGGGGCCTGTCCGATGCTCATCGTGGCTTTGGCGGGCTGCTGACGCTGCGCCCGGAGACGTTCCTGAACCTCTTGCGCGACCTGTGCAACTCGATCCTCGACGACGGCTTCGGGAAGCTGGTCTTGGTGGTGGCTCACGGCAGCAACCGAGCCCCGGCGCAGATAGTGCTTGCCGAAATGGCACAGACCCGTGGGGCCCGCGTGATGCAGGTCAACTATTTGCCCCTGGCGGCTGGCGCATTTCGAGACGTCCGCGTCAGCCCGCAAGGAGGTGCGTTTCACGCCGGCGAGGCTGAGACTGCCCTGGTGCTTCATATTGCCCACGAGCTGGTGCATATGAATCGCGCCCGCGCGCACCCGCTCGACCCGATGCACGCCCAGGGCGTGAGCTTCACCACCCGAGACCTGTTCAGCCCGGGTGAGGCGACCATCGGCTGGAACCTCAAGGAGCGCTACCCGGAAGGTGTCATCGGCGATCCCACCGTCGCGACGGCCGAGACCGGTGCGGCCATGTTCGAGGCGTCGGTTGAGCGTCTGTGCGAGCTCGTGGACGAGTACCACGAACTGAAACTTGGCTAGCGCGGGCGTGCGGACGCCCGCTCGGCTGCCCACCGCAGCCCGGGTAGCGTGTTTCGCTCGAGGATCGCGTGGCTGGTCGGCTCATCGACGGCGGCCGCAACGAAGTCGAGTGAGTTCCGTCGATCGAGCCAGGGAAAGTCGGTCCCGAACAGCACCCGCTCGGCCCCGTAGGTGTCAACGGCCAGCCGCAGCGCCGCGGCCGAGAGCCCCACGGAGTCGGTGTAGAAACGCGTGGTGAGATAGTGGGCAAGCGGGTGACGCGCCCGCGATTCCACCAGCCTGGCTTGCGCCGCGACGCGCTCGACGACGTAGGGCAGCACTCCGCCGAGATGGGGATGTACGACCACGAGGTCCTCGCACTCGTCCAGGATCCCCTCGTACACGAGCGCAAGCGCCGCGGCCGCGGTGTCGAACATCCAGCTGAGTCCCATCTCGACGATCGGCGAATAGCCAGCGTGGGCGGCGAGCGACCGCTGGGCGGGATGTAGGAACACGGGCAGACCGGCGCGGCTGGCGGCGGCATACACCGGCGCCGTGCCGGTTCGGGCGATCGACCGCTGACCGACATTGGAGACGAGGGATATGCCGCGCAACCCGAGCTCGATCGCCTCGGCGAGCGCCTCGAGGGCCGCATCTGGATCGTGCATCGGCAGCACGGCCAGGCCGGCGATGCGGGTGGGATAGCGGCGCTGGGCCGAGGCGGTTTCGCGGTTGAGCAACCTCATCATTGCCATTCCTTCCTCGGCGGGGAGTCCGCTTGAGTCACCACCGAACGCGCCTGGGGACACGACCATCGCGTCGATCCCGTGTTCGTCCATGTCTTGGATCTGCAGCTCGAGGTCAACGAACCTCGGGGGGACTGGCCAGACCTGGCCGGGGTCCGTCTCGAGCATGTAGCCGCCATCGTCGGCGCGGCTCGATCGGGGGTAATCAGAGCGGTTCCGGAGCGCTTCGAGGTAGGCCGGCGGGTACCAGTGGGCCTGATGGTCGATGATCATGTCGCCGCGATTGGCCCGGCGCTGGCGGAGCGCGCGGCCCCGGGGGCCAGGCCGTGGCCGAGTAGGACCTCGCGTAGGCCGCGGGGGGAACGGCCGGTTATCTCCAGCACCGTGCCGGTCTCGGCGGTGGCGAAACCGCGCCGGATCGCCGGGCCGAATGATGTGTACTCGTCCGCGTCGGCTTCCGCGGCGCCGCGCCGGATGAGATCCTCGCGATAGGCGCGGTCGTCGAGCGATACCAGCTCGATCGGTTGGCCGCTGATGTCCGCCAGCAGTCGGACGATGTCTGCGTAGGACAGAGCCTCCGGGCCGACGATTTCGAGAATCTGGCGCTCGTGACCGCCGAAGGCGAGGACATGCGCCGCGACCTCGGCGCAGTCCGCGACCGCCACCCACGAGGCGTGGCCGCCGCCCGCATTCGATATCCACCGCCCAGATTGCACTGCTCGCTCGGCCGACCCAAGTAGAGTCTCTGCGAAAAACCCGTAGCGCAGGATCGACCAAATAGGGCCGGCGGCGCGAAGCGCCTCCTCGGTCAGGCGGTGGTCGCTGGCGAGCGGCGCGCATGGGTGCGCGGCGGTCGGCTTGAGCATCGAGGTGTAGATGACCTGGTCGACACCGACGGCGGCCGCGGCTGCGAACGCGGCCCGGTGCTGGCGAACTCGCTCGCCGAGATGATCGGTGCTGATCACCAGCAGGCGATCGACGCCGGCAAACGCCGCGGGGAGCGATTCGGGGGCATCGAAGTCGGCGAAACGAAGCTGCATCCCGGGGGGAACCGCTGCCCGCAACCCGTCGGGGTCGCGCGTCGCGAGCACGACATCACCAGGTCGCGTCAGTTCACTCAGGCTCTCGATCACGAGTCGACCCAGACGACCGGACGCACCGGTTAGGGCAACCACCGTCATCGACGCCTCACCCGCGGCCCGCTTAGCCGCGGAAGCCGCCTCTCAGGCGAAACAGCGCATGCTCGGCCAGATTACGGCGCGGGTAGCGCCAGCATCGAAGCGAGTGATACTCGTCGTGCATCGCGCAGATGTTGCAGGAGGTGCATGCCGCTGGCCCGGCCCGCTCGCTCCGCAGTCGGTTGACGAGATCGGGCTCGCGGATGAACGGGCGACCGAGGCCGACGAACTCGGCGTCGCCAGTGCTCAGCACCGACTCCATCACCGCCCGGCGCCGCAGCCCACCGGTGAGGATCACGGGAACGGACACGGCGCGGCTCAGGCAGGACGCTTGCGGCCTGAAGTAAGCCTCTGGTTGTCGGCTCGCCACTAGCCGGTGGACTAGCAGATCCTCGGCCGCCTGACGCCGGGTGACGCCGGCGTAGGGCCGGGCGCTGAACGAGTAGCTCATCGCAAGGTTCGACGAGACCTCGATCGCGTCGACCCCGGCGCTCACGAGCGCCTGCGCGCGCGGCAGCGACTCGCCGAGAGTCAGTCCGCCGGGCATCTCGTCGATCACGCCGAGCTTGATGGTCACGGGGTAACCATCCGGCACGGACCCACGCACGCGCCTCACGACCGCTAGCGGAAACTCGCTCCTCGCCTCCGGCGAGCCGCCCCAGCGATCGGTTCGGTCGTTGGATAGAGGCGACATGAATGAGCTGATCAGGTACCCATTGGCCCCATGAATGTGGACGCCGTCGAAGCCGGCCTCGACTGCCCGCCCGGCGGCGCGCCCGAACGCGTCGATCACGAGCGCGACGTCGACCTCCGTTGCCGCCGGCGCCCACAGTCCGGTCATCGCATTGGGCGCGCGCGACGGCGCGACCAGGGGCAGATCGCGAATAAGGGATTGGTTGCCCGCATGCGCAAGCTGGGCGAAGATGGCTCCGCCCGCGCGATGGACCGCGTCGGTCAGCCGGCGCAACCCGGTCAGGAGCTCGTCCTCGTGGATGCCGGTTTGGGCGAAGCCGAAGCGTCCCCGCGGCTCGCAAAACATCTGGCCCATGAACATCAGCGAGACCCCACTCCGAGCCAGCGTCGCGTACAGGGACACGAGTTCGTCGGTCACCTCACCCGCCCCCGAGGCCATCGTCTCCGAGGTCGCGGTGCGGACGATCCGGGTCGGGACGGTGAGCGACCCGATGCGCCCGGCTTCAAACAGCACAGCCGGGCCCGCTCACGCACCACCCCAGATCCGCTCCGCCACCCGACCGACCAGCTCCAGCTTGCGCCACTGCGTCTCCTCGTCATAGGCGTGCCCGCGCCAGGCTGAGGCGAAGCCGCACTGGGGTGAGATACCGAGCTGCGAGACGTCCAGCAGCTTGCCCGCCGTCTCCATCTGGCGCAGGAGTTCGTCTTCGTCCTCCAGCTCCGGCGTCTTCGTGCTAACGAGCCCCATCACCATCGTCTTGCCCGGCGGGACGAAACGGATCGGTTCATACGAGCCGTCCTCGCTCACGTCATGCCACTCGAACAGAAACCGGTCGTAGGGCAGGGCGAAGATGCGTTCGGCGATCGGCTCGACCGAGCCCACGAAGAACTGGTTGGTGTTCCCGCGACACAAATGCAAGGCGGTTGTCACGTGCGACGGCATCCCGGATACCACCTTCGCGTCGACCGCGAGGGCCTTTGCGAGCAATGACTCCCGGGTCTCCCCGATCGCCGCCGCGCGCTCGGACGCGCTCGGATCCACGAGCATCGGGTATACGGGGAAGTCGAACTGCACGTGTCGGATACCCGCCTCGATCACCTCGTCGACGAGCTGGCGCTCGATCGCGACGATCGCCTCGACCATCGCGTCCCGGTCCGCGTAGACGACACGGTCGAACTCAAGAAACATCTGGAAGTAGAAATAGGATGCGGCCGGGAACGTCATCTTCGTGGGGAAGGATGTCGCCCGGCGGATCACCTCAGCCTCTCGCAGCGCTGGGTTGCCTCGCTTGGTCAGCCGCTCGGTGACCAACGGGATCGCGTAGGCGTCGGCCGAGCGTCCCTCGGCGCGCGTCTCACCGGTCAGGTCAATGCCGTCGACCGCATCGAGGAAGCTGTTCGTGAACAGGCCCCGGCGAATCTCGCCGTCGGTTACGACATCGATGCCGGCGTCGATCTGACGGCGCACCAGATCGGGGACGAGCGAGGTCGCGAGCTCGTCGAGGTCCTTCAGGGTGCGGCGTTGTTCCTCGGGCAGGGCGTTGGCGTAGATCACGCCATCGCCATAAGTCTGCATGAACTGGGCCTTGAGCGCTTCCGGACGCAACAGGCTGCCGACGCTCTCCGCGCGCGGCGGGGTCCTGGCGATCCGGCCGCCCTGCGACGGCGCGCTCACATCGAGCTCGGGCATGTTCGGTTCCTCTCGGCAGTTATCCGGGGCTCGATGCTAGGTTCACGCGCGCGACGCGGCAACCGCGCGATCCGGGCATCCCGAACTCGCGCAGGGTGGCCAACTCACCGCGTGGCGGCTTCAGCGAGTAGACCGAGCACATCGGCCGGGGTGATCGGCGTGTGACTGATGCGATCGATACCAAAGCCATCGAGCGCGTCCTGGACCGCGCCGGCGATCGCCGCCGGAGGACCGATCACGCCGCACTCCCCCACTCCCTTCGCGCCCAGCGCCGTTTCCGGTGCGGGCGACTCGATCTGCTCGAGCGCGATCGGCGGCGCTTCGCACGCGCTTGGAAGCAGGTAATCCATCAAGCTTGTCGCCAGCGGATTGCCGAGCTCGTCGTAGGGGAGGTTTTCGAGCAGTGCTCCGGCAACCCCCTGGGCGACGCCGCCGTGCACTTGGCCCTTGACGATGATCGGGTTGAACACCTTGCCGATGTCCTGCACGACGATGTACTCGGCGACGCGGATCCCGCCGGTCGCGCAGTCCACCACGACGACCGCGGCGTGCGTGGCATTGTTGTGGGTGACGCACGCGTGCATCAAGCCGTCCGCGTTCGGCGTGTGGTCGATGCCGGGCGGATCGTAAGTCGCGCGGGCCTCGAGTCCCGGGGTCACGTCGGCTGGCAGCTCGAACGTACGGTTTAAGGCAACCTCCGCGACCCGGCCCCAGCTCACCCCGCTGTCCGGCGAACCCGCCACCGAGAAGCGCCCCTCCCCGACTACGATGTCCTCGACGGCGCACTCCATGAGATGCGCGGCGATCTTTGTGCCCTTCTCGCGCAGCTCTCCGGCCGCTTCCTTCAGCGCGCCCGAGGCGACAACCGTGCTTCGGCTGCCCCAGCAGCCGGTTCCGTAGGCCGCCCCATCGGTATCGCCGATCTCGACTCGAATCTGATCGATGTCGATTCCCAGCTCCTGGGCGGCCACGGTCGCGACCATCGTGGTGACACCCTGCCCGGTAGTGGTCACGCCGACACTCACCGTGACCCCGCCGTCCGGTTCGAATCGGATATCGCAGGAGTCGTGTGCGCCCCAGATTCCGGTCGCGCCGAAGTAGCTGGCGCCCGTCCCCTCGACGTACGTGGCGTAGCCGATGCCGACCCGGAGCGCCGGATCGCCCGCGACCGCCGCCGCGACTCGCTCCTTCGCCGCCCGTCCCAACTCGACCGCTCGATCGAACGCCTCGAGGTGGCTTCCCGATTCGAGCTTTGCCCCAGTGGCCGTCGTGTACGGGAGGTCTTCCGGCCTGATCAGCATCCCGCGCCGGACCTCGACTCGGTCGACGCCGCACTCGTGGGCCACCTGATCGACGAGCCGCTCCATCGCGAACACGGCCTCAGGAACGCCGAACCCGCGATACGCCCCGTTGGGCGTCTTGTTGGTCACCACTGCTGAGGCCTCCAGACGCTGGTGCGGGATCCGGTATGCACCGGTAAGTACGCCGGCGGCGACGAACAGCTGCGTGTATCCGTTCGGGTACGCCTCGCCTGACCCGAGGTCCTGGGTGACGGCCCCACGGATCGCGTGTATCCGTCCCCGCGGGTCTACGGCCGCCTCGAGATCGAACACCATGTCGCGCGAGTGGCACGCCGAAATCATGTGCTCATAGCGATCCTCGATCCAGCGAACTGGTCGGCCGAGGCGGAGTGCAAGCCACGCGGTCACGTACTCCTCCGCATAGAGCTGAGCCTTGCCGCCGAAGCCGCCACCGACGTCGGGGGCAATTACCCGGATGTCCCCTTCCCGCAGGCCGAGCATCCTCGCCAGGATGCTGCGCAGCATGTGGGGCAGCTGCGTCGAGCTCCATACGGTCAGGCGATCGCCCGACCACTGCGCGACCACACCCCTCGGCTCCATCGCGACGGCGGCCTGGCGCTGAACCGTGAACTTGCCGCGCACGGTCTGGTGGCGCTCGAACGCCGTGGCGACGGCCGGGTCGTCGCGGACCATGGCCGCGACGCAGCAGTTGTCCCGCCACTCCTCGTAGAGCCGGACCGCATCGGGGGCGAGCGCCGCCCCGACCGAGGCGGCCACCGAGAGCGGTTCCAGATCGAGCTCGACCAGCTCCGCCGCATCTTCGGCCAGGTAGCGGTCGCGGGCCACGACCACGGCCACCGCGTGTCCGACGTGTCGGACACGACCGCGGGCGAGCGGGAACGAACTGACCGCACCTGCCCAATGCGAACTCTCGGGGACCGGTCGCACGTCACTCAGATCTTCGGCCGTGAACACGCCGATCACGCCGTCGAGCTCGAGCGCCGCCTGCGCATCGACCGCCCGCACGGTCGCGTGGGCGATCTGGCTGCGTACGAACGCGACGTCGAGCACCCCGTGGAGGCGCAGATCCCCCACGTACTGCCCACGGCCGGTGACGAGCCGGTCGTCTTCAATCCGCTGCGAACGCGCGCCCATCATCCTGCGCCTCATCGTGAGCTCCTCGAGATCGTCCTGGTTCTTCGCGCAGCCGCGGGCGTCAGCGTACCTGAGCGCCCCGGCCCTGGTTCAGCGAGTCACGGGTTGGGCGCTCGTGCGAGCGCCCGACGGGATCGGCGAGCCGGGCAGCACGACGTGCCCTTCTTCGACGACGGCTTGCCCGTCCAGCAAAACGGTGCAATTGCGCAGCGAATAATCCATGTGGGCCTCGACGTAGCGGTTATCGACGCTGTCGGGTCCCGTCGTGAACAGGAAGCACCCGCGAGCGCACCGGCCGTCCATGCCGAGAATCTCGCTGCGATCGAAAAACTCGAGCGCGTGCCACCAGGCGGCGGGATGCAGGCCAACGCTGAGATGCGACGCGGCCCAGCACTCGCGGTTCTCCCAGCTGTTGAGGAACTCCACGACTAGGTCGGCGTCGTGTCCGCCCTCGACCTCGCGGACGTAGCCGTCCTCGACCGTCATGCGCACGTCATCGGACGCGTAGCGTCGCAGTGGGAACATGATGTCGCCCCGCGCGATGACCGCCACGCCGTTCGCGGTGCCCGGCTCCGGGTAGCGGGTGACGAGCGCGGTCGGCCAGTTCTCCCAGCGCCCCGGCGCGTCGGCGACCCCGTAGTTGTAGAGGGCCGGCCGCGCATCGTGAAAGCGGTATTCGACGTCGGTGCCGCTGGGCGAAATGAGTCGCAATGTGCTGGCGTTCGCGAACCGCTCGTACATCGCCAGGACGTCCGCCCGGAGCTCGTCCGTGCACATCAGCCGCTCGAGCACCTCGGGCGGCTCGGAGATCGTCTGGATGCGGGTTCCGGCGGCCAAGATCGCCTTTCGGATTGGCAGGTGCGTCATCCGTTCGTGGAGCAGATCGATGACCAGGTCGGCGTCCTGGAGCAGTCGCACGATGGAGTCCAAGGTGGCCGACGGTTGCACGAGCGTCGGCACGGCGCCGCCGATACCGCGGGTGACCGTGCTGCTCCGCCACCCGATCCCGGGCATTTTCACCTCGATGACGGTCGCGCCCAGCGCTCGGACGGCGGCGCACGCCGAGGTGATGTAGTCCTCGCGGCTTCTGGTGTCGCTGAGCACGACAACCATCTCGTCGGTTCGCACCTGGCACATCTCGAACTGACGGATGAATAGCGGGATGAGATCTGCGTGTTGTTCCATTGTGATCTCCGTTGGCTGTGCGCTTGGAGGACGGACTCGGACGGGAGACGCCCACAATTAACCCGCGGTCGGTGATCAATGCAATCGGAATGTTTCGATAGCCCGAACCCACGCGCGATCGGACTAAAAAAACAGTTCAGGCGGCCTCGCGCGGTGCGATGCGGCTCGCGGCGAGCATCAACTCGCTGACCGACGGAGCCCGCTCGAGCTGCGCGATGTGCCCGCGGAGCTCCTGACCGTCCGCGCCGATGTTCGAGCGGAGCTTTACCGCCAGGTCATCGTCGCTCAGTGGGCGCTCGGCAGTGCCCAAGTTCGTCAGGACTTGCTCGGTGAGCGTCCGCCCATCGTGGGTCTGCACCTCGACGATCGCTGGGAAGTGGTAGGGGAAGATCGCGTCGCAGGCCTCGCTGACGATCACCGAGCATCGGTCGGCGACGGCGGCACGCGTCGGGTCGCCTAGCGTCTGGGGCGCGAAGTCCTCGTGCGAGAGGCCGAGTCCGCTTCCCCCGACGAGCGCCGCAGCGAATGCGAACGGGGCGCTGAATTTGGCGTGGTAGGGCGTCTGAGGCCTGCGTTTCTCAGCGATTGGATCGCCAATCGTGCGCCAGCTCGCGGCGGCTGTGCCGATCGTCACGCTCTGCACCTGGTCCGGCGTCAGTCCACGCGCACGGAGCGCGAGCGCAGCGTCGGCGACCGTATGCGTGAAGTGGTTACACGGGTAGGGCTTGAACGCGATCGCCGGCGAGAGCCATTCCGAGCCGAGACCGGCGATGACCTCCCCGGGATGCCAACGCTCGCCGCAGAAGGCATGAAAGAAGCCGAAGCGGCCCTCGAGGCACGTGGGGGGTCCGGTGAGCCCGGATTGCGCGAGCATCGCGGCGCTGATCGCGCAGTGTCCGGCCCATCCGCAATGCGCTCGCTTAACCGTGCCTCCGGTGCGGTTCGCCTCTGCGAGCCCGGCGGCCATGCTGCACGCGATCGCCATTGCGTTGGCGATCCCCTCGGCACCGAGGCCGCGCAGCCTGGCCGCCACCACCGCGGCGGCCAGGGCGCCGATCGACGCCGTCGCGTGCAGCCCGTGCTCGAAGAACACCGAGTTGCCGAGCTCCTTGTCGAACTGGGCCATCGATAGTCGGACCGAAACTTCGTACCCGGAGGCGAGCGCCGC
The DNA here is from genome assembly GCA_035504535.1 of Solirubrobacteraceae bacterium. GTDB lineage: Bacteria > Actinomycetota > Thermoleophilia > Solirubrobacterales > Solirubrobacteraceae > Palsa-465. The sequence goes on from DATJRS010000008.1 coordinate 131,453, forward strand.
GAGGAACTCACGTCCGCTCACCCGAGCGGCTTCGGCCTCGGCGAGTGCGACCGGCACCAGCGCCGCGCTCGGGTGAACCACTGACGGCAGGTGCGTGTCGTCGAAGTCCAGGGCGTGCGCGAGGGTCCCGTTCATCAGGGCGGCGTGCGCGGCGGGCAGCGCCTCGCCCGTCATCAGCGACGTCGCCTCGGCCGGACCGCCCCAGCGTCGTACGACATCGGAGACGGCCAGCGCGGCGTCGACGCCCCGCGCAGCCAGCGCCACGCCGAGGGTGTCCAGGCAGCGGGCTTTGAGCGTGCTCACCACCTCTGGCGGCAGCTGCTCGAAGCGAGTGCCGGCCGCAAACTCGGCCAGCTGCTCAGCGAGCGTGGACATTCACTATCCCCAGGGGTCGAATCGGCGCACCCGTGGCGCCCACGATCCGCAATGGCGCCGCGATCAGAAGAAACTCGGCCACACCGTCTTGAGCGAGCTCGTCGAGGTTCAGCATCTCGATGATGTGGATCCCGTGCTCAACGAGCAGGATCGTGTGAACCGGCAGCAGCGGGTTAGGCCCGGGCACGATGTGCTCGAACGACATCGTGTCGGCGCCTACGGCGCGGACCCGGCGGCCGGCCAACCACCTCGCCCCGGATTCATCGACTCCCGGGACGCCGGTGCGCCGTCCGAGGAATGCCTCCGGGTCGGCCAGGTGTCGAGTCCAGCCGGTCCGGACCAGAACGACGTCGCCGGCGCGCGGCTCGACTCCGGCCCGCCGGCACGCCTCCTCGAGCTCGGGCCTGTCGATCCGCTTCCCCGGATCCAACACTCCGTCGGGGGTGAGCTGGCCGCCCACGTCGAGCAGGACGCCGCGCGCGACGATCGGCGCGATCGTCTCGGCTCCGAGCTCGGCAAACCGCCCCCCTCGCAACGCCGTGGCGGCGTCCGCGCCGCCGTGCAGGATGCCCCGGTTGGCGATATGGCAGAGCGCGTCGATGTGCGTCCCCGTGTGCGTGCCAAGTGTCATCAGGTCGTTCGCCCCGGAGCTGCCGTCGGCGCGGACGACGTCGCCATGGCGCCGCATCAGCGCGATTTGAAAACCAGGGTGGTTCGGGCTGGTCGGAGTCGCTTGTTCGAGCGGCTGGGATAGGTCGTACACGCGCACGCCGCACGGATCGAGCGGGAGCTTCATCGGTGCCGGGCGACGTCTAGGTTGGCGGTTGCGCTCGGTGCGGCTGAGTCGTCGGTCCGAGACTCACCTGACCGAAGCTCGGGCGTCCGCGTCGGACGGCAGCGCGTCAATCAGCTGGGAGATATGCCCGGCGGCTTCCACCACGGCCGACCGGTACGCCGCCCGTCGGACCACGAACCGGTACGACGGCGCCGCGATGCTCATCGCCCCGCTCACTCGACCCGATTGATTGCGGATCGGCGCGGCGACACAGCACACCTCCTTGAAACACTCCTGAGCGTCGACCGCCCACCCCTGCGCCGCAACTCGTTCGAGCTCGGCCCGGTATCCCGCCACAGTGGTGATCGTCTTGCTCGTCATCGGCGCCATGCCGTGCGACTGAACGATCTTCTCGGCCTGCGTCCAGGGAAGGTTGGCCAGCAGCACCTTGCTGACGCCGGCGTGGATCCCGAAACAGATCCCGATGCGCGAGGCGCCGACCCGCACCGGATGAGTGCCGTCGACAATATTGACGCACATGATCTGGTTCCCCTGGAGGGTCGCGAAATGGACCGTCTCCTGAAAGCGCGCGACCAGGCCCTGGGCGACGACCTGCGCCGTACGTGAGAAGCCGCTGCTGGACAGGAGCGTCTCTCCTAGCGTCAGCAGGCGCCATCCGAGCCGGTAGCGGCTGTTGTGGGTCCGGGTCAGCAGGCCGATGTCGCTCATCGACGCCAACAGAGAATGCGCGCTCGACTTCGACAGGCCGAGCGCGTCGGCAATCTCGGTCAGACGCCATTCGTCCTTGTCGACGCCGAACAGGTCGAGGACCCGACCGGCCTTGTTCAGCGTTTTCAGCGTCCCCGGCAGGCCGTCGATTTCCGGTACCTCAGGTCTGTGTCCGCGGTCGTCCGCCACATGGCGACGGCGCACCGTCGGCCCCCCGACGACGGCTGAGACGGTGCCGCCACCGGACCGAACGCGACCGTGAATCGATGGCTCCATGCTCAAATCTCCTCCGTCGATGTCGTCAAGTGACTGAGGCCACGCGTCGCGGTCGCCCCGAATCTCGCCAGTATTTCGGATGGGAGCGACCATCCGCAATTGGTTTGTTCAGCTTTGCTGAACCGTATCCGCGGCAAGCAGCCAAACTAACCGGTCCGGGCGAGCTCATGCAGCGCTTCGGCCGCCGCCTGGCTGATGTGGGGTACGAGCCCGAGCTCGCGCAGCAACGCCGACACGTCCTGCATCTCATGCCCGCGGCGCGCCGCGTGTCGCATCGTCCCGTCGACCAGGCGCCGCAACAGCGCCTCGTCGGCGTTGGACAGCGTGGAGGCGATCTCCTCCCACATCCACGCGTGACAACCCGCCGCCTCCGCAGCCCCCAGCGCCTCGACCGCGGTCACCGCGATGCCCTTCATCCAGACGCTGCGAAGCAGCTTCCGCGTCGAGGCCGCGCCCGGCTCGGCGCCGATTGCCTGGACCGGCATGCCCAGCGGGCGGAGCATCTCCGAGAAGCGGGCTGCCCCGGGGCCCGACGCGAAGGACGGCGTCCGCACGCCATTGCCGGGAACGGTCGCCATCAGCGCGACGTCGGCGAACAGGGCGCCGGTGGTCTCGATCACGCCCGCCACCGCCCGCTTGAGCGCCGCGCTCGCCGAGTTCAAGTCGGCATACACCATCTCTGCGCCGAGATATGGAGCCATCGCTGCCGCGGCGCTCTGCGCGGCGCTCGCCGAGTTGATGCTGAGGATCACGTCGGCGTCGGCCAGCTCCCGCGGCGCGGCGACGATCCGAACCCCCCGCGGCGCGGCGACCGGGCGGGGGTCGAAGGCGTGGACCTCGACGCCGAGCGAGACGAGGTCGGTGGCGATCGCGCTGCCGGCCTCGCCCAGACCGAGGAAGCCGACGCAGAGCGATGCGCCCATCTCGCCCGCGTCAGCCGACGAGCTCGGATTGAAGCTCGCGCACGGCGGGGAGGACTTCGGTGGCCAGCAGCTCTTCGGCGTGCATCACACGGTCGAGCGCGAGATCACCGAAGTGAACCTGAGCGAGCAGACGTCCGGCGCCGGTGACCTCGAGCTGCTCGAGAATCTGGTCGCGAACCGAGCGCGGATCGCCGCAGATGATGAAGCCGCTGTCGCAGATCTCCTCGAACGTCGGTTGGCGATCGGAGAAGAACGACGCGAACGCCTCCTTGTAGTACGCGTAGTCCCCGACCGCCATCTTCTCCAGATCCTTCGGCAGGGCCGCCGGCGCGAACAGCTGGAAGTAGCGGTTCAGCGCCGGCTCGCACAGCGAACGGGCCTCCCGATCGGTATCGGCGACGAACACGTGGCGAAACAAACCGAACTGCGAGGCGGCGGGGGAATGCCCGAATGTCTCGGCCACCTCGCGATAGTGCTGGAACTTCTTCGCGATGTCCTGTGCCTGTGCGAATCCGGAGGTGATTGCGATTCCGCGCTCCGCCGCCCACTCAACCGTCGGCGGGCTCACGGCCGTGATCCACAGCGGAGGGTGCGGCTGCTGCACGGGTCGCGGATAGATCGAGCACTCGCCGACGAGGGGGTAGAACCTTCCCTCGTGGGTGAACGTGTCCTGGGTCCACGCCTTCATGATCAACTCAAACCCCTCCAGGAACATGGGTCGCGCGTCGTCGAGCGCAATCCCGTACCGGACGAACTCCTGTTCGTCGACGCCGCGACCCAGGCCGACCTCGACCCGGCCGTGCGAGATCGCATCGAGCATCGCGAACTCCTCAGCGATGCGCAGCGGCTGCGTGAACGGCAGCACGTTGCACATCGTCCCGAAGCGCATGCGTTGCGTGCGCTGTGCGATCGCCGCCAGCAGCACGTTTGGCGAGGGCGTCAGGTTGTACGCCGTGAAGTGGTGTTCGGCCAGGTAGATGCCGTCGAAGCCCAGCTCGTCGGCCCGCTCCCACTCATCGAGGTGACCGTTGAGGACCGTGGCGCCCAACTCAGAGTCGTAGGCGCCTGGCGACATCTCGCCTGGGTAGTTCGTCACGTCGAAGAGCCAGAACTGGGCCATAGCAGATGCCCCCCTGTCGTCGTTACCGGTGGACCGAGTCGCTGAAGCGGGACGCGAGCGCGGTGATTTGCGGCGCGAAGCCTAGACCGCCCGGTTTTCCCGATCAACGCGAGAGTTCTGCAAACCTGAACTGCACGTCCGGCATTGCCGCACACCCGGGTTGAACGGTCGGTGCTCGACCCTACGATGGCCCTCAGCCGCGATGCCCTCCTCCAGCGCCGAACCGCCTCCGACTCCCGCCAGCGCCTACTACGAGGGTCGCATGGAGCGCAAGCTCCGACTCGGAGCGCGTCCCGCCGTGCTCGTCGTCGACCTCTCGTGTGGCTTCACCGACCCGACCAGCCTCGTGGGCGCTGATGTCAGCGACGAGGTGCTCGCCACTCGCCGACTGCTCGATGTCGCTCGCGCGCGCTCAGTGCTGGTCGTGTTCGCGATGATCGGGTTCGAGCCCAACGCCGAGGATGCGGGCCTGTGGACCGCGAAGTCCCCGAACCTGGCCACGATCGTGATCGGGACACGGTGGGTCACGACCGATCCCCGCCTCGATCCCCAGCCCGAGGACGTCACGCTGGTCAAAAAGGGCGCCTCAGCGTTCTTCGGCACCAACCTCGCAGCGGTGCTTGTCTCCCACCAGATCGACACCATCGTGCTCTGTGGTGTGACGACGAGCGGATGCATCCGCGCGACCGCGATCGACCTGATGCAGAACGGCTGGCCTACGTTGGTTCCGCGTGAATGCGTCGGGGATCGCGCCCCGGGTCCGCACGAGGCAAACCTGTTCGACATCCAGGCCAAGTACGCCGACGTCGTGTCGTTGGATGACGCCATCGGCTACCTCAATTCGATCGGCGCGTCCGAGACCGTTCGTGATAGCGGCACGCGGCACTTCTAAGCGAGGTCCTCTACACGTAGGCTCGCGGGCCGAATCGCCGACCGCGTAGGAGAGTTCGAGGAACATCATGACCGATAACGTCGCCGAGCAGGTCGCCACGCACTATGCACCGTCGGACTTGAGATCGCGGGTGTCATCGGTACTCGAGGCAGCCGGGAAGGACGGCACCAACACGGGCGTGCTCGACCTCGCCTCGCTCGATCAATCCCACGTCATGGGCACGCTGGCCACACGGCGCCTTGCCGAGCGCGCCGGTGTCCGCGACAGCTATGACGTCATCGACGTGGGAGCTGGGATGGGAGGCCCGGCTCGATTCCTCGCCGCCACCTACGGGTGCCATGTCACGGGTGTCGACATCACCCCGCCCTATCTCGAGACCGCGGAGTACCTGACCGAGCTGACGAACCTTTCCCATCTGGTCAGCTTCCGGCAGGCCGAGGCGACGTCGCTGCCGTTTGTGGATGAGACGTTCGATCTCGGCTGGACCCAGCACGCCGTCCAGAACGTCGATGACAAGGAGCGCTTCTTCGGCGAGCTGCGCCGCGTCCTGCGACCCGGTGCCAAGGCCGTCGTTCACGATCTGTATCGCGGTCGCTCGGGCGATGTGCATTTCCCCGCGATGTGGGCCAGGGACGAGTCGGCGAGCTTTCTCATCTCGGACGCCGATATGCGAGCGGTGATCGAGGCGAGTGGCTTTCAGATCGTCGATTGGATCGACGGGACGCAGGAGGCGTGGGATTCAAACGCAAAGCGCGCCGCGGGCGACGTCAACGCCCGGGAGGGCCAGATCGCCGTCCCGGGCCTCGACATCAGCCTCCTTCACGGTCAGAATTGGATGGAGATGGCCGGCAACAGCGTCAAGGATTTCGAAGTCGGCTCGGTGGGAATCTTCGAGGCGATTCTGAGCCGGACCTGAACCGGGCAGCCGAGCACCGGCATGTATCTCTTGGTTTCCCTCGAGCCAGACGCGGCGCCGCCCTTGCTTCGCGAGGTGAGCGACCTGCGGTCGCTGAAGGTGCTCGTGCACGGTGACGGCGCGGATCTCGGGGATGCCCTATCGAGCGTCGGGTACGTGGCCGATGACGGTGACGCCTTCCTCGACATCGCCGCCTTGTTGGCGCTGGCCGGTGATTCGGCCGGCGACCCCGAATGGCGCCAGGGGTTCGATGCCATGGTCGAGTACGCGCGTCATAAGGGATGGGTCGACGAAGCCGGCCGTGCCCTGCAAGCACACTGTGAGCGGGTGCCAGAGCGGTCGTAGGCCGCGCACGTCCACCCGCCAACCGACATCGACAGCTCCGGCCGGTGCGGTGAGGCGTCCCGCCATTCCGAGCCGTCGCCGTCGCGCGCGGCGGACACCCGGTAGGCGTGAACATCCTCGGAAGCCGCGGTCTGCATGGGTCTGATCGGCGGCTACGCGGCCTCGCCCTCGTCCGCCTCGACGAGACGGTTCCACGCGGGCTTGTCCTCGCGCCAGCCCTCCTCGGTCCGCGAGCGCTTCCAGTAGCCGGACACTGAGAGGGCGTCGCGGGAGATACCGCGCTCGACGATCAGGTGGCGGCGCAGAGCGCGCACCGACGACGCCTCACCGTGCACAAAGGCGTCGGTCCTCGCGGGTAGCTCGAGCCCGCGGACTGCCTCAGCAAGAACGTCATCTCCCTGCTCGTGCAGCCACTTGAGGCGCAGATCCCCGGGGGTCGTGAGCTCGAGCTCATCGTCCGCGTCGGCGACTTGAAGGATCACGTCGACGGGGCGCCCGGCGGGGACACGTTCCAGTGAAGCCGCGATCGCGGGCATGACGCTTGGATCGCCGACCAGCAGATACGCGGGTGCGTCGGGATCGGGCGCGTAGGCGCCGCCGGGGCCTTGCAGCTGGAGGCGGTCGCCCGGCGTCGCCTGCTGTGCCCAAGGGCCCGCAACTCCCTCATCGCCATGCACGACGAAGTCGACCGTCAGCCGGGCACGCTCGGCATCCCACCTGCGCACCGAGTACGTACGCGTGCGCGGCCAGCGCTCCCGCGGGCGTGTGGCCCGGATCTCCTCCTGGTCGAAGGGGGCCGCGTAATCCGCGCCTACCGGAGGGAACTGAATCTTCACGTAGTGATCGGTGAACTCGCCGGCTGAGAAGCCTTCAAGGCCAGCGCCGCCGAAGTCGACGCGAATCATTCTCGGCGTCAGTTCGATCACGTCAACGACCTCGACGAGGCGGGGGGTTGGGCGATGTTCGGGACGGGGGCTCTGCGCGGCGGCAGTCATCAGTGTCTATTAGGGTATCCTAATAACGGGTGCCGGCGCCCGCATTCCGGTCCCGTCACAGCGGCCACGGCGACATCGCGCTCCGAACAACCTCGATGGCGGCCGACCTGGCCCTGTCGCGGACGGCAAGCGGCTTCACAGCGAGGCGGTCTCAAACCGACCCCTACGCACTGCGCCTCGCATCAGTTTAGTTCAAGCTGCTGTTCGATATTCGGTATCAGTTGCACTATTATTGAAAGGCGTCTAGATTGTGCGACGCGGACGAGCGCCCGCGGAAAGAGATGCACACCGACGCACAGTGAGGGGATTTCACGAGATGCCCGCTGCTTATGATCCACGCATGCATCTGGGTCAGGACTCGCCCGCGCCGGAGTCTTTAGGCGGCGAGCTCAGTCGTCGTGACCTGCTGAGGCGCGTCGGCGCAGGTGGCGTCGCGCTGTTGATGACCGGCGTGCTCGCGGCCTGCGGCGGGGCGTCGAGCTCGTCGGTATCGACCGCGTCCGGCCCTCCCCGCCGCGGCGGCACGGTTCACCTTGCCCTCAGCGGCGGAAGCTCGGCCGACGTTCCCGATCCTCACGTCAACGTGAACGCCACCGAGGTCTTCTACTCCGCGTCTCTCTACGACCAGCTGAATCAGATCGACGAGAATTTCGTCCTTCGTAATCGCCTTGCGCAGGAGATCACGCCCAATAAGGACGGAAGCCAGTGGACAGTGCGCCTAAAGGCAGGCATCGAATTTCAGAACGGAAAGACCGTCGGGGCCGATGACGTGATCTACTCGTTTCAGCGGATCTTCAATCCGAAGACGCACGCCACCAACCAATGGTTGTCCGGGCTCGTGGCGTCGATGACGAAGATCGATCCGCTGACGATGCGCTTCGATATGCATGACCCTGTGGGGTGGTTCGACGTCGCGCTCGGGGACGGCGGCGTCAACAACATCGTTCCGGTCGGTTTCGATCTCAGCCGGCCAATCGGGACCGGACCTTGGAGACTGACGAGCTTCTCCCCGGGGGTCCAGGCGACGATGGTCGCCAATCGGAACTTCTGGGACGGCACGCCATTTCTCGACGAAATGATCCTCCCCGTAATCAACGATGACACGGCCCGCCTGAACGCGCTCCTCTCGGGCCAGGTTCACGTTGTTTCGTTGCTCCTGCCTTCCCAAGTGACGCAGGTGCAACAGACGAGCGGCCTGCGGGTCTGGAACTCGCCAAGCGGAGCATTCACCCCTATCACCATGCGAGTTGACACACCGCCGTTCGACGACGTGCGCGTGCGCCAGGCGCTTCGTCTCTGCTTAAACCGCCAGCAGGTGCTCGAAGAGGGATTCTCGGGGTATGGCTTCATCGGAGCGGATCTGTATGCGCCGTTCGATCCCGCATACGACAAATCGCTAAAACGGTCACAGGATCTCGAGGAGGCAAAGTCACTGCTCAAGCAGGCGGGACGCTCGGACCTAAACGTCGAGCTCGTCACGAGCGATCTGGTACAGGGCACGGTTCAACAGTGCGAGGTGCTCGCGCAAAACGCGTCGCAGATCGGGGCGACCATCAACGTCCGCGTCGTCGATAGCGCCACGCTCTTCGGGCCAAACTATCTGTCGTGGCCCTTCGCCGTGGACACCTACCCGGCGCTTACCTATATGACCACGTCGGCGCTGGCTGACGGACCGTTCGCGTCGATCAACGAGACCCACTTCAATCTGCCTCGCTATGAGGCCCTGTGGAAGCAGGCGTCCGCAGAACTCGACGCGAGCCGTCGCGACGGGATCGTCGTCGAGATGCAGCAGATCCTCTACGACCAGGGCGGCTACATCATCTGGGGCTTCGGCAACCTGCCGGGCGCGTACAGCTCGAAGCTCGCCGGCTTCCCGACCCGTGACGTGCGCGGATACGGGTTCGGCGCGCAGATGATGCAGAAGGCATATTTCGTGAGCTGAGTCCGCAGCCCGCAGCCCGCGACAATCACGCCCACCGTGTCTCTCACACCGTAGCTTATAGCGGACATCCAAGGTCGAATAACGAACACGAGGTTGTAAACCATGCCACCGGCTTCTCCAGGGGCCGCCTCCTTGGAACGTATGTGGGCGCACTACAGCGAACCGTCGTTCATCGAGGTGGACGGACTTCGGACCGCGTACCGCCGCAAGGGGGTCGGGGAGCGTTTGGTCTATCTCCACGGCGGTGGACTCACGCGGCTTTGGCTGCCGTTCCTCGAGGAGCTGGCCGCGGATCACGACGTCATCGCTCCGGAGCACCCAGGATTCGGCGACACCGGGTCCCCCGAGACACTCGAGGACATGCACGACTACGTCCTGCATTACGACGCGTTGCTCGATGCGTTCGGCCTAAACGACGTCCACCTCGTCGGCCACTCGCTCGGAGGCTGGATCGCCGCCGAGCTTGCAGTGTTCTACCCCCGCCGTTTCCGGTCGCTGATGCTGATTACGCCGGCTGGCCTGCGGGTCGCCGATCGCATCGCCCCGCCGGGCCTCGACAGCTTCCGGTTGGAGCCCGAGGAGGCGCTTGCAGCGCTGCTCAACGGACGCAGCGATCGCTACACCGAGTTCTTTGAGCAGGAGGGCTTCCCGGGCGACGTGATCCAGGCGTTCACCGAGAGCACGACGCGGGCTAAGCTGAGCTGGAACCCGCGGTACGACCGCAAGCTGGATCACCGCCTACCGCGCGTGGCGACGCCCACACTCGTGATCGGCGCCGAGGACGATCGCCTGGTGACCAACGCAGTCGCGCGCCGATACGCCGAGCTCATTCCGGGCGCCCGTCTCGCGGTCGTCGCCGGAGCCGAAGGGGAGCCGTCGAGCCACCTCGTCCAACTTGAGCAACCCGGAGACGTGGCCGCCCTCGTCGCCGCGCACATCGCGGCGAGCACCGCACCCGGTGCCCGCCCCTCAGCAGAGGCAAATTCATGACTGACTACGAGTTCAACGTGATTCTCGATGGCGCCTATCCCGAGGTGCCCTATGCCGGCAAGCGCAAGTCCAACTACATCGAGCTTCCCAACGCCTACTACGACCGCACTTTGGGCCAGCGGGTACTCGAGGACCAATTAGAAACCCTGGTGGCGCTCGAAGGGCTCGGCTTCGACGGCGCGGTCATGAGCGAACAGCACAACGGGCCGATCGGAGTGTTGGGAAGCCCGATGCTGGCCGGGGCCTACCTGGCCGCTCGGACGCAGCGCATCCGGATCGGCGTGATCGGCTCGATCATCAATGCGTACGAGACGCCGATCCGCCTGGCCGAGGAGATCGCCACGGTCGACACGATGTCGCGCGGTCGGTTGATCGTCGGCCTTCCGATGGGTCACGGGATGCAGTACCACTCGCTCGGTGTAATGAACCCGGCGAAGGCGCGCGCACGGTTCCGCGAAGCCCACGAGCTGTTGATCGCAGCCATGACCCATCCCGGCCCATTCGAGTGGAACGGCGAGTTCTTCCAGATTCCGTATGTCAACCTTTGGCCCAAGCCGTTGCAGGAGCCCCATCCGCCGATCTTCATTCCCGGCGGAGGTTCGATCGAGACCCTTCAGCTCGTCGCCAAGTACCGCTACACGTACTTTCCGGTTCTCAATCCGCGACCCGTCCTGTTGAAGAACGTCGAGCGTTTTCGGGAGATGTGCCGCGAGGAAGGCTACGAGGCAGCGCCGGATCAAATCGCCCAGGTCGTCGCCATCCACGTCGCCGAGTCCGACAAGCAGGCGCGGCTCGAAACCGAGGCCCATGAACTCTGGCAGTACCAGAACTTCTTCCAGTCCCCAATGCACGATAACTTCCCCCCCGGCTACATTTCGCCCGGGTCGATGCGCGGCATCCTCGGAGGGGGATACCGGAGCAAGCCGATGAAGGACATGTCGTTCGACGAACTCGTCGAGATGGGGTGGGTGATCGCTGGGTCCCCCGAGACAGTGGCAGCGAAGCTCAAGGAGCAGCTCGAGGAAGCGGGCGCCCGCCGGGTGATCATCGGCGCCAACGCCGGCTCGAAGCCTCGCTGGCTGACGATGAAGTCGCTGACGATGTTCGCCGAGGAGGTCATTCCGCGTCTGCGGCCGGGCGGGAAGCCGCTGTGGGCGGAGCGCCCGCTCGTCGGGTACGACACCCAGAGCGAGTACGGTGCCCGGAGACCGGCTGACGCCCCGGTACCGACCGCTGCGTTGGGCGACGGTTTGGTCGACGTCACCACCGCGCACATCCAGGAGCTTCGCGAGGTGCTCGAGCCGTGGCCGGTGGGGTGAGCCAGCGGTGGACCCGGCCGGAGTGGGTTCGGCTCAGCAGCGCGAGCGCCTCATCGACGGTAAGCGCTCTGGCTGGCACCGCGCCTCGGAGATGATCCTTGGGTGCGGTGTGAGCAGCTGTCACCGAACCTTGCGGTGTGAAGCAATCGCAGGGCATTCGTGCCCATCGGTCGAGACTAAAAGACGCTCGCGCAACCCACCTCGGGACCGGCCGGACCCACCATCCATGCTCGGAGGCGCCGACCGATAGCACGGATTCTCCCGTCGAGTGGGCCCGCGCCCCGGGACCTCGCCGGCCGCGGGACTCCGCAAACACCAACTGTCAAACACACGTAACGAGGTCAGCATGCGAATTGCACTCTTTGGCGGCTCTGGGCGCATCGGCTCCTGCATCCTGCGCGAGGCCGTGAACCGAGGCCATGCGGTGACCGTGATCACGCGTCACCCCGACCGCGTTATGGCTGGCACTGCCCGCGTGATAACCGGCGACGCGACCGATCCGCTCAGTGTCACCGCCAGCGTCGCCGACCACGACGCCGTGATCAGCGCCGTCAGCGGCTTCGGGGCGGACGATGAGCCAACGCTGATTGTCGACGCTGCCCGGGCACTGATCCAAGGGCTCCGCGACGCCGGGGTCGATCGCCTGCTCGTCGTCGGTGGTGCCGGAAGCCTCCTGACCCCCGAAGGCGTGCGCTTAATCGACCGCCCCGAGTTTCCCGAGGCCTGGAAGCCTGGATCGCGGGCTCAAATACAGGCTCTGACCGTCTACCGCGAGGAAGCAACACAGCTGCAGTGGACCTACCTCAGCCCAGCCGACATCATCGAACCCGGCGAGCGCACCGGCACGTTCACACTAGGTAACGACGAGGCCGTGTTCGATGCCGACGGCCAAAGCCGGATCTCGACCGAGGACTACGCGATGGCTCTCCTAGACGAGCTCGAACATCCGAAGCACGTCGGTCAGAGGTTCACGGTTGGTTACGCATGATTCGTGCGACCCCAATCGGCCTGTTCACACGCATCGGCGTTGACCGGTCGCCCGATGAGGTGGGCGATGATTGGCCATGATCGCGCGCTGCCCGCCCGGGCACGTCTTCGAGTCGATGACTCAAGCCACACTGATCCGCGATCATGAGCATCTCATCGATCGTCACATGGCCACAGCTCGGTAATGCCCGGGCGGTGGGGGTTCTGAGTGGAGTTGGCGCACGGCCCCTCATCACCACTCGTAGGGCCGGCAGCGTGCTCATCGCCGCCCTGCTCGCCACGCCGGCTGCAGAACTCGGTGATCAGATGCCGCAGAAAGCCCCGCCGGCTGCTCGTGGAGTCCGTCCCCAACCGCCATCCATGCAGATCCGTCCTTGGCACCACGGCAACGATCATCATCACCGTGTAGACAGTCAGCCGTCGGGAGGCCGACTGCGGTTGGTATTGGCCCTTGGATCGGCGAGGCCCCGGCCGCCGCGCGCAGGCAGGTTGGGGCCGGTGTCAAACGGGGCCTGCTCCTCCCTTGATCCGTGCTCCGATTCAGAAGCGGCGCTTATAGGTCGGTGCGAAGACCCGTCTTTGACTTGCGGGCCGAGGGGGCCATGCTTGCGTTTGTTAGGACCTCTCCTCCCTCGAGTGCGCCCCGAGTCCGGCCTCATACCCGCCGGTACCGGGGCGATCTCACTTCGTTCAGCACCGAGAGCGCCGGTGGCCCGTCCAGCCCTCGGCCAGTCGGCCGACGGACAGTAGTTCGCTCAGCTCACCACGGCGGCGGAATTGGGGACGTGTACGCGATCAGCGAGACTGGCGGCCGAACGCGCCGACATTCCTCGGCTCCGAGAGACCCCCCGCGGTGCGAGCCCGGCCGGGGTTGCATCGCGGGCGATCCCAGCGGCACCAGCGCCCACCAACGCTGCAGACCGCGAAGCCTGCAAGGATCGAGTTGTGGGAGAGCCGGATTCTCAGCACGCCACCACCGAGTGGGCGTCGTTCGGCAAGAAATTACGCGCTGCGGGAGCGACTGCTCTGTCAGCGCTGCAGGGTCGCACGCCAAAACGGCTCTATCACTACACCACATTTGCCGGACTGGACGGCATCCTCTCCCAGACCGCGATTTGGGCCTCGGACATTCGTTTCATGGGCGATTCCTCGGAGCTGTCTTATGCCCTCGACCTGGTCCGAAAGGTCGTCGCGGCCCAAACGGCACACGCCACCCATGAGGACCTTAAGGAACTGATCGCGCACGCGCCCGATCCCATGGTCGACCCGTTCGGATCCGGGTTGGCACGACCCTGCGCCTCGTGTTTCTGCGAGGACGGCGATCTGCTGTCGCAGTGGAAGCGCTGCCGTCCGGGTGAAGTCGGTTACTCGTTGGGCCTCGAGCTCCAGATGATCGACGAGTTCTGGGCACCGCCCGACACCGTTCTGCGCCGGGTGATCTACGAGGAGAGCCAACAGCGACGAATCACCTCTGCCCTCGTTCGCGCCTGGATTGAAATAGCCGAGGCGATGATGAGCCGCGGCGTGGCCTTTGATCGACTCTTCCCGGACCCGGCGATCCCGGCGCTGAACGTGGCGCTATCGGAGCCGATGCTCTGCTTCAAGGATCCCGCATGCGCCGGGGACGCCGAATGGCGGTTGATCAAGATCATTCACCTCCGCGACGAGATCGAGCCCGAAGAAGAGCAGCGGACCGGCAATCGCGAAGCCCGTCCGCCGCTGCCTCCGGGATTGCCATCGCCGGCCGAGAGACTCGACATCAGGTTTCGCCCGACCGCCGACGGCTTAGTTCCCTATGTCGAGATTCCCGTTCTCGATCGAGCCGGCGTGTTCGCGAACCGTCTGCCGCTGGCGCATGTGGTGCAAGGGCGTACCAGCCATCCCAAGCTCTCAGCTCATGCGCTCGAGTTGTATCTGGACACGCGCGGCTATGGCTCCCCGCACACCACCGTGCAACCGTCAGCGATTCCCTGAGGCGGTGATAGACACCTATCGCCGCCGTCTGGACACTTGCTCCGGCTCACCCCCAGCGCTCGATGGCAACCGAGCTCAGAGCGGCGTCGATGCCGTGTCAGGCCGACGGTATGATCGTCGCCACCTATCAGGTGATTGCGCGGACCCGGCGGCGCCTGCCCCGGGGCCTCGCTTCGCTTTCGCCGCCAGGAGTCGCGTCGTGTCCGGGTCAAGGCGCTGTGCAGTTGCCTCGCACCGGGAGCCGTCAGGTTGTGACGTAGTCCTTCGCCCGGCGGGTTTCTCGGGTGCCTCGTCGCTACGAGGAGGCCCGCTCCCACCGCGAAGATCAGGCCACCGCCGAAGACCACGCTTCGAATTGAGCTCCGGAGCCCTCCAGTGTGGGCTCAACCGATCCCGGCACCGATTTGGGTCTCGAGCGCTGGGGCCATCCGCGCCGACAGAGTGTCCGACCTCTACGGCAACTTCCTGGCGACCGCCGCGAAGAAGCCGAGGCTTCCGCTGTCCATGTCTGTGATCGCGTTTCGCATCATCGCCAACCGCTCCTCCGCTCCGGAGAAGATCGATCGGTCGAGACCCTCGATCGCGACCGGAGCGCCGGCCGGGTTCGGCGAAGCGGAGAGGCCCTCGATGATCTGCTCGGTCCACTCTCTGGTCTCGGCAGTCAGGTCGATCCAGGTCTCGATCGTCAGACCCACTTCCTCCAGCAGTCTGCGCAGCTGCGGGGCGGTGGCGATGAACGTGATCGAACCGTCCCGGTCGTACACCGACGGATAGGTGAACGCGCCGCGCTCGCGACCCATAAACGAATCGTTGAGAACCAGCGCGCCACCTGGCTTCAGAACGCGAGCGATCTCCCGGAAGACGTCTTCCTTCTCAGGCACGCTCTGCGCCACCTGCTGCATCCAAACCGCGTCGAACGTGTCAGGCTCGAACGGCAAGTCCACGGCGTCTGCCGGCTGGAAATTGACCTCGCCGGTCATCCCCGTCATCTCGCTCAGCAAATCGGCCGTCTCGAGGAACGCCGGCGTCAGATCAACCCCTTCGACGCGGCAATCGAGCTCCCGGGCCAACATCCGCGCCGGACCACCCAAGCCCGAGCCGACATCGAGCACATACTGACCCGATTCGAGCCCCGCGGCACGGACGAGTCGGCGTGAGATCTCCGCACCGCCGGGGTGGTAGTGGTCGAAGGGCGCCAGATCGTCAAGCATCGTGTTCGACGAGTCGCGGCCGGCCGCCGAGAGAACCTCCGCCACCCTCGCCCGAAGGTCCCGCGGCGCCCAGACCCCGATTACCTTCGTCCGGACTTCGTCTCGCATGTACACGCCTTTCCACCGGGACGGGGAGAGGCTGCGATCGGCCGGCCACCTGACTCGCGCCTGCTCCTCGGAAAACCGGTCGCCGTCGTCGGCAATCGGAGCACGAACGCGATATTAGGCAACTCACCGTGCCCATCGCAATCCTCGACAACCCGCTAGTCGCTGAACACGCGACCCGCGTAGGCGAAGTCCCTCCAGATCGCCAGTAACGGGCGCGGCAGTCGCCGATCTCGGACAGCATCTGGGCGGCGCCAACTCCGACGATCCCGACCCGCTGTGCCGAGGGGGCGATCGGCACAGGGCGAGCTCTCAGGCCGCAGCCGAGAGCAGACGCGATGATCATCCCTTGTGATGCCCCCGGTGCCCATCGCCCACTAGGGCGATTTTCGGGCGGCGGAGCCATGTTCCTACCGCACGTGCTGGATCGACGATGAGGGCACAAAAAAATGCTCGCTTATGGGTGTCGCCCGCCTACGATCGCCGGGACGCCCTGGCCGCTGCGGCATCCGTCCGATCCTTCAGGCAGCACGGCGACCAACGCGTTGCGCCTCGACCGGCCGCGCCAGCGCCAACACCGCCGCGCCCTCCGCGCACCAGCAGCCGCACGCCGGCGTCCGATCGAACGGCAGGCGGCCGTGTCGGCATTCGTGGTCGGCGAGCCGCCCTAGGACGCCGGCCTCGATCGGACAGCGCCCGCCACACTCGGCCATCGCGGCGGTGTAGCGGGCGGTGAAGGTGGGAGTGGCCATCGTCGTGCTGCCCGTGAGATACAGCACGGGGTGGTGGGGGTCCCTTCCACGTGGCATCAGACGGCGGGTAGGGATCGCAGGGCTCCGATGTTTGGCCAGTGCTGGGCGCCGCTAGCGCAGGGATGTGCTAGACGATCGCGCGGGTTTGGGTTGATTGGATGTCGCCGTCCCATAGCCTTATCGGGATGACGTGGAGCGTCGATGTCGCCGAGGTGTTGCCGGCCGGAGGGTCATCGCTGTCGGGGGTTCTCGCGACGGCGGTGGGTGAGGTGCTGGCGCGGCCGGCGGCGCAGCAGCCGGCCTGGCCCGATCCCGAGGAGGTGGCTCGGGTCCGCGCGGTCCTGGAGGCGGTTCCGCCGATCGCCGTCCCCGCGGAGGTCGACCGGCTCCAGGCCCAGCTGGGGATGGTGGCGCGCGGTGAGGCGTTCCTGTTGCAGGGCGGGGACTGTGCGGAAACGTTCATCGATAACACCGAGGCGCATCTGCGCGGGACGATCCGCACCCTGTTGCAGATGGCGGTGGTGTTGACCTATGGCATTTCGATGCCGGTCGTCAAGGTGGGGCGCATCGCCGGCCAGTACGCCAAGCCGCGCAGTTCGGACACCGACCTGGCGGGCCTGCCGTCCTACCGTGGCGACATGATCAACGCGCTCGAGCCGACCCCCGAGGCGCGGCGGCCTGATCCCGATCGGCTCATCCGTGCGTACGCCAATGCCGCGGCGGCGATGAACCTGGCTCGCGCGGTCACCTCGGCGGGCCTGGCCGATCTGCACCATCTGCATGAGTGGAACATGGACTTCGTGCGCCGCTCCAGCGCCGGCAAACGCTATGAACGCATCGCCACCGAGATCGACCGCAGCCTGCGGTTCATGTCGGCCTGCGGCGTGGAGGACCACTCGCTGCGTACGGTCGAGCTTTATGCCAGCCACGAGATGCTGGTGCTGGATTACGAGCGGGCGCTGCTGCGGCCCGAGGGCGATCGTGTCTACCTGCTCTCGGCCCACCAGCCGTGGGTCGGTGACCGTACCCGCCAGCTAGACGGCGCCCACGTCGCCCTCGGCGCGCTGATCGCCAACCCCGTCCAGGTAAAGCTTGGGCCGACCGCCACGCCGGACGACGCCGTCGAGCTCGTCGGGCTGCTCGACCCCCAGCGCGTCGACGGCCGCGTAACCCTCGTCTCGCGGATGGGCAACCAGGCGGTCCGCGAGCTCCTGCCGCCGATCATCGAAGCCGTAGCCCGCTCGGGTCATCGCGTCGTGTGGCAGTGCGACCCGATGCACCGAAACACCGAGGAGTCGCCCAGTGGCCACAAGACCCGGCACTTCGATCGGATCATGGACGAGGTCGAGGGTTTCTTCGAGGTCCACCAGCAACTCGGAACGCACCCCGGCGGCATCCATATCGAGCACACCGGCGAAGACGTCACCGAATGCCTCGGCGGCGCTCAGATGATCTCCCACAGCGAGCTCACCTCGCGCTACGAAACGGCCTGCGACCCACGGCTTAACACCCAACAGGCGCTCGAACTCGCTTTCCTGGTCGTCGAGATGCTCCGCCGAACCGCTGCCTGAGCGGCCGCGCGCCAGCATTCACGCCATACCCAACGTGCTGGACTCCGGGCGCAAATGGAGATGGCCTTCGCCTTGCGGCGCCGCGGCGCGAAGAACATCGCCGTCTCCCACTGTTCCGACTGCTCCACGGGCGGCTGAACTAATGGCTGGGCATCTATGGTCGTCACGATGCCCAGCCCGATCCCTTTTGTCGTGCGACGCTACGTCACGCCGCCGCCACCACCTCGAGCGCTCGCTGCTTGAGCGAGGTGTCCTGGAACGAGCGCTGCACCTGGTTGGGTTGGATCGTGTCCCGTCGTCGAGATGCTCGGCGACACGTTGAACGCTACCGCCCTGGTCCCAGGACCACTGCCGGCGGTGCCTGCCGCCGCACCGTCCTAGGCAGCTTCGCGGTTTGATCCGCTGGCCGATCGCTGGGTGGCGAGGATCATCACTACCCCGCCTTCCTGAGGTCCCCACCCGCACGCCGCCGTGCGGTCAAACGACAGACGGCCGTTTCTGCACTCGCGGTCGGCGAGACGGCCGATCACGCCGGCCTCGATCGGGCAGCGCCCGCCGCACTCGGCCATCGCGGCGGTGTAGCGGGCGTCGAGCCTGGGCCTAACCATGGACCTCCTACAGGTCAGATACAGGGCGCCGAGCCACCCGCCCCCCGGGATCGTCTGAAGCGGCCGCCCGACTCGGGTTGCACCGCAACGGAGCCCTCGATCGCCGCCCAGCGAGCGCCCCGACCGAGGTCCGCCTCCCAACCGATCAGGCGTCGCCGAGCGCAGCGTCTGGGGTCATCCGTCGCGGGGATGGCGCGTACGGAGCCGGGCCTCGGCCTGGGTCGACCCATCGCGATCGGCCCAACCCATGAAACACCCACGCCCTCGGTGAACCTCGACTGATCTGCGCGGTCCGTGCGACTCGGAGATCATCATCGGTCGATTCCCCTCGGAGACCGTTCGGTTCGCTTCATTCCCGGCGTCCCGGGCTACTGGTATAGGACCAGCCGGTACGCGCTGAACGAGAAGAACGCCGCAAGCAGGGTCCAGGCCATCGACCAGCTCATGGCGTGGACTAACGCCGTCTCTCCACGTCCGAAACCAAGCACGTAGGCCAAGATGCTCAGTAGGAGGACGGCGTAGCAAACGATCGCTACCCACTGTGGCGCGAGCCCGAGCACGGGCGCCACGACGAGACCGAGCACAGCCCATGTACCGACGGCCAGCACGTCGATCGACAGTCTGGACCGCGGGCGGCCGACGATCGCTATCACTCCGGCGACGCCAACCACCGCGGCGGCCACGAAGATGCCGACCGGCCACTGGGAGCTGACCCCCAAGATCGCGCTCATGAGCTCACCTCCGCACCAGAGGAGCAGCGGGATCACGAAGGCGACGACCCCGTAGCACAAGAGCATGTTCGTTCCGGAATCCCACGGATTCGCGGACTCCGTGCGCTTGATCACGGACTTCCAATCACCGTGGGCGGTTACCTGTGAGCATATTGGTGCGTCGATGATCCGCCGCAGCGCCATCGCTCGATGACGCCGGCGGCCGCTGCCGAGCATCGCGTGTGTGCTGTTGAACACCCGTCGTTGACAGAGTGGATCGTCTGGGTCCGTGCAAGTTGGCGGCTGATCCCATGGGGCGCCGCGGGGGAGCTTGTTCAGTACGGCATCCAGCGAGTCATCGACCGCCTGCCAATAGAGATCCTGAACGTGGATGATCCTGTCGTAGAGCGCAGCGCCCACCAGGGCCACGATCAGAGGAATCGTGATGTCCTCGCCCGTGGACGATTTCAGGGCGGCGACGGCTTCCGCAACAACAGCGAGAGCGGTGAGCGTCAGGCCGAGAAGCGCAGGTCCGAGAGCGAGGCCGACGACACACGCGACCTTCCATCGCGTGAGCAGCTTCATTCTCCGTAGCGCGAGCGATGCCGCCCATGTCCTGTACCTACGCGCGGCACCCGCAGCCGCGGCAATGGCAACCCACGCGGCTAATGCAACCCACGTCCCCGTGCTGACTATGGAAAGACCGGTGCTCTTCGCTAGGACCAGCAAGTCGGAATGTCAGGCTGGCCAGCGGTGTCCGTAGATACAGTAGTCGTAGGCGCCGTCCGGACCGTTCGCTCGGTAGAGCGGCGCACCGTCCTCCCTACAGGTTCCGTTAGAAGCAGAGACGGTGACCGCTAGCGCCTCCACCTTACTTCGTAGTTCGACGACGATGAGTTGCAGCTCGTGTGGTCCGCGGGCGGAGCTGATGCGTGTCGCCAGCGAACCGATCTCCGCCGCAATCTGTCTCTGCTCGTCGCTGGTGGGAATCTCGAGTGCGGGCGGCTCGGAAAAAGCCTCCATGTTTCCTCGTCTCCTTAAGATGACGGCTGAAGCCTGTCCGCCCTCCGATGATGGCCGTCCAGGCGATCGGCATGACGGGTCCATTCTCGTCGAGCAACACGCAAACATCAAGATGGTTCCGATCCCTGACCATGCCGGCTCGGACCAGGCGTCCGGGCACAGGCAGTCGCGCATGATCGCCGCGGTGCGGAGCGAGTAATAGGTGAGGCTGGATGCGTCGGATCTCCAGGTGCCTACCAATTGTGCTGGATCGACCTCGTTGACAAAAAGAACATTCCACCGGTTGGCGGTCGACTCGCGCGCGGCCGCCATGGATCCGCTACGGACTCGTGACGCGATTCGCGCGGAGGTGAGAGAGATCAGGGCGGGCGTCCGCGCTCGCTTTGGAAGCCCACCCTGAATGATCAACCTCGGGCGGTTCTGTTATGCCGCCGATACCAGTTCGAGCGCCCGCTGCTTGAGCGACGTGTCCTCGAACGAGCGCTGTACCTGGTTGGTCCGGGTCGTGTACCTACGGCCGTAGTCGAGGTGCTCGGCGATCGCGTTGAACGCCACCCACTTGCTTCCGGGGCTGTTGCCGGTGGTGTCACCCGTAGTGCCACGACCACGGAAGATCGCCAGGACGTGCTCGATCGCCCGTTCCCGATTGGCCCGGGCCCGCGGGCCAGTGTCGTCGTCGATCACCCACAGGTGTCGCAGCACACGACGTTCCAGCGCCGGCTCACTCATCGGCTGAAACGCCAGTCGATCCGCAAGGGCCTTGAACTGCTGCTGATAGTCGATTGTCAGCCCGAGCGCCTGGCGCGCTTCGGCGAACTTGGTCTGCAGGTTGCCGGTGTGGCGGAAGCGGAAGGTCCGCTGGGCCTGCGCCCCGTACTCGGCTTGGCGCAGCGCGGCGCCGAGGGTGTTGGCGCATACGATCCGGATCGGTGTGGCCGCGGCGGTGACCGCCATGGAGCCGTCGTGGCTGTTGGCAACGTAGATGTAGGTCGCCGACAGGTCGCCGCCGAGCTCGATGTACTCGGGCAGCCGGGCGAGGCACCAGACGCGCCGGCCGCCCCACAGGCTGCCCGCGGTCTCGAAGTGCAGATCGGAGCCGATCAGCGCGTCCAGGAACCTGAAGGCGTCTCTATTGTCGACGACTTCGTATTCGTCGGAGACGATGCCGAGCACCTCGCCGGTGTCCTCGCGCAGGTTGGCCTTGAACCCCTTGGCCGGGATCAGCTCGGCCGCGTGCTTGGTGCCGAAGTCGTCGGTCCACTCCGGCGCCCTGACGACGAGCACGTCGCCGTGGGTGACCTTCCAGCCGAGCCCCGCTTTGTCGAGCGCGTCGTCGATTGAGCGGGGGTAACGGTCGAGGACGACGCCAAGGCGGTGCCAGGGCATCTCGCGCACGCTGAACATGCTGTCGTTGTTGGTGAGTCCGTGAGACATGATGTGTCCTTCCGGTTGTGAATGAATGTCGTTGCCGGAGCGACGCCCTTCTCTCCGGTACTGCGATCGGGCACGGCACCCGTCCTGTCTGTCCGCCGCGCCGGTTTGAATCTCCGCGTCAATCCGTCGATCGAGGAGGAGTGCCGTGCCCCTAACCCAGACCCAGCTGGTGAGCGCCATCGCCGAGCGGTCGCAGCTGTCCAAGGCCGAGGCCAAGCGGGCGCTGGACGCGCTCGACGAGGTGGTGCTCGCTGAGATCGGGAATGCCCAGAAGGTGCGGATCGGCGGGCTGGTGCAGCTCACCCCGCGTGTCAAGCCGGCGACGAAGAAGCGGCAGGGCCGCAACCCGGCCACCGGGGAGGCGATCACGATCGCCGCCAAACCGGCCAGCGTCGACCTTCGTGCCCGGCCGCTGGCGAAGGCCAAGGGCGCGCTCCCGTCCGTGCAGAAGGCCCGCCGCCGGCTCGCCGCCGCCTAACCGCCAACCGCTGTCTGGGCCGGCCGTTCCTGCGGCGTGCCGGTCAGTTCTCGGGCGGTGGCTGGCAGCCCGCTTCGATCAAGAAGCGGGCGAACGCGAGGCGGTCGCGGTCGGGGTGAAACGGCTCGCCGCCAAGGACCAGCGCTCGAATCCGTTCGAGGTCGTAGAGCAGCGCGAGCTTGCCGGGCGGGTCATCCCATTCGCCGGAGTCGTAGCGCTCCACCCAGGCGGCGAGCGCCGCCAGCGTTTCGACCTGTACCTCGTCCTCCCACCACCGGTGGCCGAGCCGGATGCGGTAGCGCCGGGAGAGCGAGATCACGTCCGTCCACAGCTGCTCCCACCACAGCCATTGCTCGCGGGGGAGCAGATTAGTGGGCGCCATCAGCCAGCGCGGCCGACACGCGTCAATGTCTTCAGGCCAGTCGGTCATTCGCTTTCTTGGTTACGCAGCGTCCGGCCCGCGGCCGCTGAAGTCGACGTGCACCACGCCGTTGGTCTTGGGCGAACTCTCGGCCGGCGAGGTCGCGCTCTCCTCTGGCCCGTCCTCCGCCACGGGCTTGACCTGGTCCGGTGTCTGCTCGCCGGCCCAGAACGCCTCGCCCGGTGATCCAGGTGCGTGGTCGGCGACCTCCCCTTGCCCGATGCCGCACGCGGGTTCGCCGTGGCTGAGAATTTCGCCGAGGTCGCGGCGCACCTCGTCGGTGCTCATCTTCTGCGCGTAGCGCTCCCGGAGCCATGCCTCGGTAGCGGGCGAGAGCATGAGGTCATCTCCCCCAGGCCGGGATACCACCTGAACCTGCCGGTCTTCGGAGCCGATCGGCAGTAGGACTGGTGCAAGTGAGGTGTAGAGGTAGGCGCCGATGCCGGCGGCGACGCCGGCGCGTTTGCGCGCGTCGGAGTAGAGCGCCTTCAGGCCGGCCGGGGAGCCGACCTCGAGCTCTCCGACGTCTTCGTAGACGGCCTCGACGTCCCGGGCGCCGGGACGGAGCGGCAGGGCGATGATGAGGCGGCAGGCCATGTAGCGCTTCTTCGCGCCGTTGGAGGCTTGGAGCAGCTTGAACTCCATGCGCCAGCGTCCGGGCACGACGGCGTTGAGGCGCTGGAGCACCGATTGCGCGCCGAGGTAGGCGGCGACATGAGCGCCACCTTGGGGGTCGCCGTTGTACGGGACCTTGGTCATGGCGCGGAAGCCGATCGCTCCCGGCGCAAAGGGCCGGCGGAACGATGCCGCTGCGTTGGCGTGGGTGCGGGCGGGCAGCTCGGGACTGCGATTGGTGTTCTGCATCGTGAATCTCCTGTGGTTGTGGTGGATCGACGGCGCGCTCGTGGCAGCGCGCCGTGTGGCTGGTCCCGCCGCGTGCGCGGCGGGTCGTGTTCGCTCGCCTCGGCCCGGCAGGGGTGTGCGTCGCGAGTGGGCGCGGCCGGGAATTGCCGCATCGGCGTTGCTTGGCTTCGTTGCCGCGGGGGCAGCGCCGCGGACTTGTCTACGCCGCGGCGCTCCTAGCGCTGCGGTTAAGCGTTCGCGGTTCGCTCAGTGCGCTGGCTCGACCAGCTCGTTGAGCATCTCGCGGAGGAGTCGGTTGTCTCCGTGGAGGCTTGCCCTCGAGGCCTCGACGTTGCGGTCGGCGTGGAGCCGCGCCCAGGCGATGTGGTGGCCCGCGTCGCGGGCGAGCTGCGCGAGGAACGCCCGCTGCGTCCGGCCGTTGCCTTCGCGGAACGGATGGACCGCGTTGAGCTCGGCGTGGTAGTGGGTGATTCGATCCACGAACTGCTCATGCGGACCGCTCGCGCAGGAACCGCTCGCCGGCTAGCTCGGAGAAGACGCGGCGCAGATACGGCTCGATGTGCTCGGGCCGCGCGAACAGGCTCTGCTCCTTGGCGATTGGAACCGTGCGCAGCTCGCCCGCCCAGGTGTAAATGTCGCTGAAGATCCGGCGGTGAAACGCTCTGAGGTGCGCCAGGTCATACCGGCCCACCAGCCGTACGCGCGCAAGCTGGGCGAGGATGATCGCCGTCTGGTTTGCCTCGATCCGGGCCAGCGCGTCCGGGTCGCGAATCCCGAGCCGGTTGCGCAGGCACGAGCTGTCCGGATAGACGTAGGGGTCTGCCGGCACGCGCTACGCCGCGCGGGCACGCGACAGCAGCTCGCTGGCCGTCACCGACGGCTCGTTCAGGAGCGCCAGCCTGGCCTCCTCGAGCTGCTCGTCGGAGATGTCCCGGCGCGACCACGCGGCGAGCAGCACCTCGGCCTCGGCCGGGTCAAGCCCCTCCGCTCTGACCGATGCGACCGCGTCGGCGGCGGCCTGGGCGCGAGTCACCGGGGGACGCTTCGCCATAGGCCGCAGTCTACGGATCATCTCTGCCTCCTTCGAGTGATGTGGCGGTCATTTGCGTTTTACGCGGCCTGCTGCGCGGGTCGACTGACCAGTTCCGCCTCGCACAGGAACCGGGAGGGACCCCCAGTCGGTCGCCGGCCGCGCTCGGCCGCGTGGGTGATTAGCAGTCGGTCCTTGGCGCGGGTGGCGGCGACGTAGAACAGGCGGCGCTCCTCCTCGAGCCGCCCCGGATCGGGCGAGGACAGCGAGCGCCACGACGGGAGTAACTGCTCCTCGCAGCCCAGCAGCACGACCAGCTCGGCCTCGGCGCCCTTGGCGCGGTGGATCGTGCTCACCGTGATTCGGTGATCGTTGGTAGCGTCGACCTCCTGGGCGTGCAGCCCGGCGGCGTGGTCGAGGAACCCGGTGAGGTTGGCGTTTTCGTGCTGCTCTTCGTGGCCCTGGGCCGCGCGGCAGAGTGAACGCAGGTCCTCGAGCACCCGCTCGGCATCGGCACGTCGCTCGTGATTGGGCGAGTGGTCGCGCAAATGCTCGTAGTGGCGAACCAGGCCCCCGGGCACGGTGACCGTGGCGATCACCACGTGCCCGAGGGAGCGTCCCGCCTCGAGCTCTGCACGCACACGCGAAAGGCCGGCGCCGAACTCGAGGAGCCGAGCCCGTGCCGCCTCGCTCGGCACGCGATCCAGTTCCTCGGCGTGCGCCGCGGCGGCGATCACGTCACCGTGGTGGCGGTCACGCGCCCAATTGACTAGGCGTGTGACCGTCGCGGAGCCGACGCCGCGACGGGGCGCGGCGATCGCCCGCCGGAGGGCCTGCGCGTCGCGTGGGTTCTTCAGCAGCGCGAGGTACGCGAGCGCGTCGCGCACCTCGGTGCGCTCATATAGCCCCAGCGAACCGAGCACCCGGTGCGGGATTCCATGTTGGGCTAGCGCGTGTTGGAGCGGTTCGGTCGCGTACCCGGTCCGGGCCAGCGCCAGGATCTCCGTCGGTGGCGTCCCGGCACCGAGCGCGTCGGCGATCTGCCCAGCCACCCAGTGTGCCTCTTGGTACTCGTTGCCGAGGCCAACGACGCGGACCTGCCCGCCGGTGCCGCGCATCGCGATCAGCGTCTTGGGCGCGCGGTGCTCGTTGTGGTGAACGCAGCTGACCGCCGCCTCGAGGATCTCCGCCCGGGAGCGGAAGTTGCGGCCGAGCACGATCGCCGCGCGGCTCGGGTGTCGCTCGCGGAAGCCGAGGATGTGCTTCGGGTCGGCGTGGCGCCAACCGTGGATCAGTTGATCGTCGTCTCCGACCACGCACAGGTTCCCGTCGGGGCCGGCGAGCAGGTCGACCAGGGTCGCCTGCGCGTGGCTGGTGTCCTGGAACTCGTCGACCAGGATCCAGCGCCACCGTTGGCGAAGCCAGGTAAGCCGGTGCGGGTGCTCGACCAGTAGTCGTACGGTGAACGCGAGCAGGTCATCGAAGTCGAACGCATTCGAGCGCTGGAGCTCCGTCTCGCTCTCACGCCACACGGCGGCGATCAGAGCTCCCGCCGGATGGGCCGCCGCTGACCGCTCATAACTCTGGGGCGTGAGCAGCAGGTTCTTGGTGCGGGAGATCTCGGCAAGCACCTCTGCGCTCGCCGGCTGCCCGTGATCCGGCAGCACGCGCTGGATCCGAGCCCGCTCGGCATCGGACAGCAACCAGTCCACGACGCGGCGCATGTCGCCCTGGTCATAGATCGTGTAGCGCTCCGTGCGCCCGAACACGCCGGCGTGCTCACGCAGCAGCCGCGCGCACACTGAGTGAAACGTCGCCGCCGTCACGGCGCGCGCCACTTCCTCGCCGAGCAGGTCGGCGAGCCGCAGTCGCAGCTCACCCGCCGCGCGGACGCTGAACGTCACCGCGAGGATCTCCCACGGTCGCGCGCGTCCGGTGCCGATTAGGTAGGCGGCCCGGTGGGTCAGTGTTCTTGTCTTGCCGGCACCGGGACCGGCGAGCAGCAGCAGCGGACCGCTGCCATGAGTTACCGCCTGTGCTTGCTCTGCCGTCAGGTCCGCAAGCAGAAGCGCCGGTCCGGGCGCCGCGTCATCGCGAGGGCCCGGTTCCGGAAAAGGCATCGCATCACCTCCTATGGTGAGTACGTCTGGGTAAAGATGGGCGCACAGCCGCTACGGCCTCAGCGCAGGTCGATCCGCCGTTGCCTTTGCCTCGGGGCGGAGAGCCGAACTCAATCCATCTTCGCTACAACCTCGTGCGAGTCACTTGAGCTTCGCTATCGATCGGATTACGTCACTCCTACACGTGGGGTCGCGCAACCGACCGTGCATGCCACCGCCGGCCGCTTGACAAAACAAGCGGCGTTGTATCGTCACTCACACATTTGCATCCAGACAAGGAGAACTCATGCCTGAATTTGTCGACAGCACCGTGAGGGGCATCGATGAGCAGATTCGTCAGCTGCGCGAGGAGGTGTCCCGTCTTGAGGCAGCACGCTCTGCCCTGACCGGCGGACGGCGCGGTCCCGGCCGGCCCCGCGGTTCAGTCACCCGTAGCACCCGTGCGCGGAGCGCCGCTACACGCACCACCCGCGCCCGCACCGGACGACGCGTCAGCACGCCGGCGCGCACCCGATCGGCCCGCAGCGGTAGGAACACGCGCGCGACCCAGGCCTTGGAGCTGGTTCGCCAGCGGCCCGGCATCACGATTCCGGACATCGCCGAGGCGATGAAGATCCAGCCCAATTACCTGTACCGCGTGCTGCCGCGACTCGCGTCAGAGGGGCAGATCAAGCGCAACGGACAGGGCTGGCATCCCGCAAGCTAGACAAATCACGTCCTAAAACAAGCAACGTGAAGCTCAAGCGGCCCGCGCCAGTGCCGTCGTCGCGTCACTTCCGACGCGAGCGCGCATCCGTGCAGTAGCCGCTCGGCGCTCCGGAGCGCGGCGCGGGTCGTGTGAGTAGCAGTACTCGGAATCGGCCAGCGCCCGGCGCCGGCAGGGCCTGCCCTTCCCGGGCGGGTTCTGCTTCACGCCCTTGCACAGCGGCCGCCCCGGTCCTTGCACCGCCTGCCAGCCGCGTTGCTCGGCCAGCCAGCGGCGGTAGGCGTTCTGCTGCTCGCGGGTCTGCTTGCGCGGTTTGCGTCCGTGCTTGTGGTTGCGCGCCGCGGTCACCTCGCGCTGCGGCCGGAGCTTCCAGCCGCGGCGCTTGAAGTGACCGTAGAGCGCCTCCGCGCACGACGCGACCGTCCTGTAGCCCGTGCGGAGGTAAACCTCGGCCGCGACCTTGCGGAGGCTGAGCCCGCTCGCGTAAAGCCGGCGCGCCTCGGCCAGCAGATCCTCGGTGATATGCACCGGATGGCCGCCGCCTGAGCGGCCGCGGTTGTAGCCGCCGCGCTGCCCCTTCCGGCAACTGCTGCACATGTGGGCCTGGAGACCCTTCGGTCCTCCGCAGCGCGGGCACAGCGGCCCCCATCCGTCCTGCCCCTTGCGCAGCGGCTTCCGACGCCGGGGGGTGCGAGACGCCGGCTCGGGCGCCTCGAGGTTCGCGCCGGTCTGTGTACCGCAGGCCGGGCAGCGGCCGTCGAGCCGGGGCATCACCTGCGTGTGGCACGTCGGGCGGAACGCGCGCAGCAGCGCGGGGTCGACCTTGCGCACCCGGACCTCGGTCTGGTGGCTGGCCCGCCGCGCCCGCTCCGCGACCCGCCTGACGGCCTCGTCGAGGTCGCGGTCGGCCTGCCTTGTCTCCCTCGCGGTCCGCTCGCGTAGTACGAAGGTGCCGTCCTGGCGGCGGGCGAGTTCGCCCACGTCCCACAGTCGTCGCACCGTGTCCTGCACCTCCCGTGCACTCCATGGCCCGAAGATCGCTTCGGCGAGCGCGGCCATGGTCAGCCCGACGGGTCCGGCGGCGAGCAGCGCCGCGTGAATGTGCTCGCGGAGCGTCACCGGCTGCTCGCTCATCGGTTGGGCTCCTCGGTCACCGTGACCACGCGCCGTCCGCCGGCGATCGATGCCGTCCACTGCCGCTCACCATCCACATCCGCAGCCGCGCGGCCGAGCAGCATTCGTACGAGCGCCATCGCTTCCTCGTGTGTCTGGGGCGGGCTCTCGTAGCTGCCGCCTGTGTGTCCGGCGAGCGCCGGCTCGATCGTGTCCTCGACCCGGACGACCACGAGCCGGGCAAACGATTCGCCGGCACGACCGCTGCCGTTTGCCCGCTGACTCATGCCGCGGGCATGATCGCCTCGACGTTGCGCGTGCTCGTGGCGCGGCTCTTGCGCCAGATGCCTAGCACCTCGCGCGCCTTCACGCGCCGGTAGCTGACGCGGCGGTCGATCGGCTCGACCTCGAGCTTGCGCTCGCACCGCGCGATCACGATCGCGTAGAACCGCCGGCCCTTGCGGTCGGCGAGCACGATGTCCCCGGGTCCGACGCCGCCGAGCGTCATGGACGCCCCTCCACGCGCCTTTGCCGCCGCGCCCAGCACATTGGCCAGCACCCGCGACTCGTTCGCGGTCAGCCGCAGCCCCGCGGCTCCGCGGCCATGCGTCACAAGCACTAGCACCGCATCGTCCGCGGAGGTCACACGCACGCACGCGTCGTCCCGCGACACCGGATGGATCACGAACGGCACCGCCGCCCGTGGTCCGTCTCGGTCCTCTCCTCGTAGCCAGATGCCGTGCTCGTGGCCCCGGCCCATCTCGGCCGTTACCTCGTCGATCGCAACGCCACATAGCGCTAGTCCTTCGGCCGCCTTGTACAGCGCGTGGCCGAGCTTCTCGCTCGCGTAAACGGGCTCGGGTCCGTTGAGCTGCACGCGCCGAGCCATGTCGGCGATCGCATCCACGGCGTCCATGAACGCCTGGCCGAGGTCGGGTTCGCCGCGTGCTCTCGCCGTCGCCTGTCCTGTCATCGTGATTGCTCCTTGGTTGCTTCTCGTTGGTTGGTGGCACCCCCGGACGCGTCGGCGAGTCCTCCGCTCGTCTGACCGACCGTTGGCACGGCCGCGGGGTCGGCGACGATCGACGGGTGGTGCCCGTGTCCGGAACGATCAGCGCTGCATGGGATCGCGCTCATCAGTCTCGCTGCGTTCAGACGCTGATGCGCCGCGGTCAGCCTCCGCCCTGCTCTCGTCGCTGGCCGCCCCAGGTTCGCTGCCGTTAGCGGGGAGCAGCGGCACGAGCAGCTTGAGCAGCTCACCGATCGTGCCCACGGCGTGATCGATCTCCCCGAGCTCGCCCTGCACCGCCTCGCGCTTGCGCAGCAGCTGCTCGCGCTTGCCCTCAAGCCGCGATCGCTCGGCCTGCGCCGCACGCGTGAACCGCGGGGCAACCGTCGGTGTTCCGGGATGCTCGGCCGTGGCCGCCCGCGGGCCGTCCGTCTCTCTCATCGCCTGCTCCTTTCACCGTGCCTGCCAGTCGCCGCCCGGTCGTGGTCTTCGCTCAGCTCGCCGAACACGTCGACGACGTACGCGCGGGCGCGCTTGAACGCCTCGCCGCGCAACTCGTGCCCCCACGGCCCGCCGAGCAGGACCGACGCCAGGTCGTAGATCGCCCCCCGCGCGCCGCAGGTGCCCGAGTGGCAGCACCAGCCCTGATCCGGGCTGGCGCCGACCGAGCACGACGGGTTGCGGTCCTCGTGCGCGGGCGCGGGGCAGGACACGAGTCCGTCGTGCGGCACCACGATCCCGGCGAGCTTCTCGAAGTAGTCGGGTGGGCTGATCCGCTTGTACTGATCTCGGCTTTGGCCGTGCTGGCCCGTCCGCCGAGTGACGTGTTGGCTGGGGTCCGGGAGGTCGCCGACGAGCTGCTCGATCGCATATGTCGGGAGCTGGAAGTCCGCCTCGATGACGCGGGCGTGCGCGCCGGTCTTTCCGTTGATCGTGCCGGCGAGGCGCATGACCCGCGAGCGCTCCGCGCAGGCTGCGTCGGCGACGTTCGGCCTGCCGTCCTCGCCGACCCCGAGCCGGTGAACGATGCGCAGGTTGCCGCGCTCGATCGGCTCGACCACCTCGCCCGTCCCCGCCACGGTGCGCGTGGCCGGCAGCGGCTGGGTCAGCTTCCAGTAGGCGTGCACGCCGCCCGAACCTCCGCTTTCCACCAGTAGGTGGCAGGGCCGTTCGGCCAGGAACGCCCAGAGCGCGTGCAGCTGACCGGGCTGGTCGACGTCGACCCACAGCCATTGGCTGGCGCAGACGGCGTGCTTGTCGCCTCGCCGCGTATACCGCGCCGCCGGGGCGAGGAACACCTCCTCACCCCGGTCGGCGTGCTGGGCAGCGAGCTCGAGCAGCGTCCGGCGCCACTGATCCCCGCCGGAGCGACCGCCGGGCAGGAAGTGGTCGGCTCGCCGGCGCGTGGTGATCTGAAGCCGGCCGTCGCGGCGAGCGCCGGCGGCGAGCTCGACCAGGCCGTCGGTGTCCTGGTGAAGCATCCCGATCTGCATTGAGCGGTGACGCTCGGGCGCGAGCTCGCCGGCGAATACGCGCCCATCAGCCAGTCGGATACGACAGCGCAGCCCCGCGGTTGCGCGACTGGCGCGCTGCGGATCGCGGACGGCGGTCGCTGTGGGCATCTGCTCCTCCCTCTTCAGGTATGGCCTCGCCGACGTTGCGCCCCGCCAGTGCCGTGAAGCGGCCCGTGGTCACGTAGTCGCGGGCGATTGCCTGGGCCTGCGCTTCGCCGTCGACGCTGCCGTCGAGGGTCTCGATCAGTCGGGTCTCACCGGCGCAGGTGTCGAGCACCTCCCACTCGCCCGCCGATGTCGTCCGCACCACGATCTCGTGCCTGACGCCGGTGGCGTCGCGGTAGGTGAACGGAGTCACGGACGTGTCTCCCCTCCTCCGTGATCCGAGCGGCTCAGGTCGGCTGCCTCCTCGAAGCGGGCGGCCACCGCCAGCAGCGCGCCCGCCTGCTCGGCGAACAGCCCCGGCAGTGGACCTTCGACTGCGATGAATGCCGTGGCGGCATGCAGCAGCACGCCCGCGGCGTCCTCGAGCGCGGCCGCGCTCTCGGCGAACAGCCGCTCGACGCTCAGCTGCCGAGCCAGCACCGCCTGCGCCCGCCCGGCGCGCTGGCAGGCCAGCTGCTCGTAGAGCCCCTCGACATTGGCCGGGGTGGCGCCGTCGCTCATGACGTGCTGACCGCGTCCATCAGCCGATAGCCGACGCCCCACACGTTCACCACCAGCTTCTCGTCCGAGCCCGCGCACAGCTTGCGGCGAAGCCGAAACGCATGGGTGTCGAGCGTCCTCGTCCGCCCGAAGGTGTCGAGGCCCCACACGGAGCGCAGGAGGTCCTCGCGGGTGAATACGCGACGGGGCTCGCCGGCGAGCGCCAGCAGCAGCTGATACTCGGTCGCCGACAGCTCGACCGGCCGCTCGCCCACCCGCACCTCGCGCGAGCGCACGTCGATCACGACCGGGCCGGCGCGCAGCATCCGCCTGCCGCACCGTGTCGCCCGCGAGCGGCGGAGCACCGCGCCGATCCGGGCGCGCAGCTCCGGGTAGGCGAACGGCTTCTTCACCACATCGTCTCCCCCGCGCTCGAGCAGCCGGATCCGCTGCAGCCGATCGGCGTCCCGGCTCAGCACGATCATCGGCGTGTCCGGATCCGCCCGCCCGGCGATCCCCTCGCCAGAGCGCACGATGTCGAGCAGCTCGAGCGTCTGCCCGTTGATGTCGACCACGATCAGATCCGGGTGCGCCGTCGAGAGCAGCGCGAGCGCCTTGACCCGGTCGGGAGCCACCAGCACCCGGTAGCCGTCGGCGCTCAGGTTGTCGTGCAGGAACACACGGGTGGCGTCGTGTTCCTCGGCCAGCAGGATCGTGGCCTCGGTGGTGTCGGACATGAGTCCTCCTCTGTCTGTGAAGTAGGGATGGCCGCCGAGCGCGCGCGAACGACGCCCGGCGACGAAGGTGAATGCGGCTGGCCGAGCGGTCGCTCGCGCCTGTGCCCGCGTCGTGCGAGCTCGACCGCGCCGAGCGCTAGGCGAGGCGGTGCTCGGTGGTCTCCCACGGCGCGGCGATCAGGTCCTGCGCCGAGAACCACTCCGGAATCAGGCTGAGCTGCCGGCGCTCGCGCCGACGTTGGCGCGAACGCTCGTACGCACCGTCCATGCCAATCACCGGCGCGGCGTGCTCGGCCAGCGCCAGCGTTTCGAGCAGGTCGGGTCCGATCGGCTGACCGGGGTCGTATTCCTCGCCGCGGTCATAGGCGAGCGCGGACAGAGTCCTGGTTGACAGGGTGTGCATGGAGTAACCTCCTGTAGGTCCCGCCCTCGCGTCTCGGCCAAGAGATCTCGTGAGGGCATGGGTTTCACGGCCGCCCCGATGAGGGCGGCCGTTCTTGTCTGTGCCTGCTATTTGCGGCGTCGCGGATGGACCGATTTCGCCGGTAGGGCTACGCTGCCTGGCCGTGCGCTACCACGAGCATCAGCCGACGTTCATCCCGCCGATGCTGCTCACCTCGGGCGCGCTTCCGAGCGGCGAGGCGTGGACGTTTGAGGTGAAGTGGGACGGCTGCCGGGCGCAGCTTCGCTACGACGGCCGCTCGGTCTCGCTGCGCACACGAAACGGTCGGGAATGCGCGGAGGACTTCCCCGAGCTTGCGGAGATCGCCGGGGTGCTCGGCAAGCGTCGGGTCACGCTCGACGGCGAGCTGGTCTGCCTGCGGCCTGATGGCCGACCGGACTTCGGCCGACTCCGACACCGTCTCACCGGCGCAAGTACGCGAAGGCGTCCGGCGATGCTGCAGGCGTTCGACCTCCTTCACCTCGACGGCAATTCGACTCGCGTCCTCCCGTACGCGGAGCGGCGATCCCTACTCGAGGAGCTCGACCTCGATGGCCCCGCCTGGCGAACGCCGACGAGCCTGGTGGTCGAGCGGAGCGATGACTTCGTCGCCCGGGTAGGGGAACTCGGGCTGGAGGGCGTGGTCGCCAAGCGCCTCACTTCGACCTACCTCCCCGGACGCCGATGCACGGCGTGGGTCAAGCACAAGCTCCGCCGTGAGGAGCGACTCGCTGTCACCGGCGTCCGCCGAAACCGAGACGGACAGGTGGAGGCGATCTTCGTCGCCCGCCACCAAACCGACGGCTCATCCACCGGTGCCGGCGCCGTCGAACTCGGCCTGCACTGTGAGCTCGTCGAACGCCTCGAGATCCGCCTCGCTGAACTGCCGGCACGTCGGCGAGGCGTGGTCGCCTGGTACCCGGCCGAGGTGTCCGTGGTCGCGTCCGTGCACGGACTGCATGACGGGCCGGTGCGCGACGCGATCTTGCGCCAGGTTGTCGACGTCTGACATCTGACACCCGCTCGCAGTCCGCTGGTGCTCGGCGTAGGCTCCGCGCACGATGGCACGACGCCGCAGCCTCACCTCACAGCTCTACCGAGCCGCCAGGATCTCCAACGACATCAGCGCGGTCGCCTCGGGCAATCCACGCCGGGTCACTCGCCGCGCCAAGAACGTCGCCGTCGGCCACGCGCTCGGGAGAAGCGGATTCTGGCGCTCGCTCTGGAAGTAGTGCAGACCTTGTGACCCTCCGAGGCGGAGCCTGTCGAATAGTCATGGCCGCAGCGATTACGGTCGCGCTCCTGGCTCCGACCGCAGC
Organism: Solirubrobacteraceae bacterium; assembly: GCA_035504535.1. Lineage (GTDB taxonomy): Bacteria > Actinomycetota > Thermoleophilia > Solirubrobacterales > Solirubrobacteraceae > Palsa-465. The sequence continues at coordinate 165,823 of DATJRS010000008.1, forward strand.
CGCTGCTGCGACTCGCACGAGGGCGAGCATCTACACACCGTTCGCGTCCTCCGGAGCACCGACGGTTCACGTGGTCAGTACCGTGCGTGGTCATTGCTGGATCGGTTCGTTGGCGGCGGCTCGAAGCGACGCGTGGCGTTGCTTGAGCGGGAATCTGATCTACGACCCGTGCTTCAGCTCGCCGAGCGCTTCCGGACTCGTGCTCTGCCCGGCGAGCGGACCGTGGAGCCCGCGAGCGGTCGAGATCAAGCTGACGGCGCAGCTCCCTACCAGGTACGCCAACCCGGATAAGCCGTCGACGAACGGGCTGCCCTGGGCGCTCGTGACGTCGTCAGGTTGGAAATGCAGACTGGACACCGGGGCTACGACCGTCGTTCAGGGCAGGCGCGCCAACTACTCCTGTACCGGGACCAATGACTGGCTTTGGGGAGCCCCGTCCCGGAGATCAGAGCCGTGGAAAATCTCTGTGGCGCCTGCCAGCGCCAACGAGCTGAAGCGCAGGGTCGGGATCCGGTCAGCCTGGTTCTGAGCCCCGATCGCGTCCGCGCCGGCACCTATAGCTCCGGCGGCTCCCACTCGTCAAGCGCCCGGCAGAGGTCGTTCAGGCGCCGGCGGGTGGCGAGGGCGTGAAGGGCCTCCCGTCCCGCCGCCGGGAAGGGCCCGGCGAGCGCCGAGGCGGCGCTGAGCACAAGGTGGGCTTCACGCGCCTCAGGCGCCGGCCGAACCTCGGCCACGTACCGCGCCGCCCACCTAACAGCAGCGGCCTCGGTCTGCGGGGCGCGAGCCCGGGCGAAGACCAGCAGCACGAGCAGGGCATCAGCGAGCGAGAGCCTCGGGAGCTCCGCCGCCGCGGCGACGACGATGTTCGGGTTGCCGGTCTTGATCGCCCGGGCGAACCTGGAGACGGCGTGGCCCTGTGACGTCATCGGCTGGGCGTTCGTCCGCTCGATCGCATCGCGCCATTCTGACGTACCAGGGGAACGTGTGTTCGTGTTCGGTGCCCTGGTGCTTCACGGGTCGCCTCAGGACGTGCTATTCGACGAGCGCGGCTATCCCTCGCCGTCGGAGGGGAGGTCCCCGAAGTAGGTCTCGAACTCCTCGCTGGTGAGCGCCCGCTCCCCGTGGGCGGCGAGGATCTCGTCCACGGTCATCGTGATCGCGGGTTCGAGCGTCGCGCCCCCTTGCTTGTCTGGCACGACGTCATACAGGCGGCCCTCGACCTCGACCACGTCGCCGATATTCATCACCAGCCGCGTCACGATGGCGCCTACGGCCAGTCGATCCGCGCGGCGAGCTCGGCGGCAGCCAGCTCGATCAACCGGCTGCGCTTCAGGTGCTTGTACTCGCGGGCCTCGAGGCCCAACCAGCTGACGGCCTTCTCTTGCGGGTCGACGATCAGCAGCTCCTCCACTCCGCGGGCGGCATAGAAGTCGAGCTTCTCCCACGTCTCGTCGGCGGGCGAGACGATCTCGAGCACGAGCGCGGCCGTAGGGAGGTAGACGGCATCGGGGCCCGGGCTAACGAGCGCTCCATCTGGGACCCGGTAGTCGCCCTCCTCCCCCAGGTTGAACTGACCCAGCGCCCGCAGCCCCGCGGCGTCGGCCAGCGGCGCCAAAATCCCGGCGAGCTGCCATTCGAGACGTCCGTGCTGGCTGTGCGGCGCGGGATTCACGTGCAGCACACCCTCCCAGACCTCGTCGAACAGGTCCTGCCCCAGACGGCGGCGCCGCTCGAGCAGCGCCTCGAACTCCGCCGGCTGAGGGTCGCGGACGAACGTCGGCATGTGCTCAAGGCTACCGCCGCTCGAGGCCACGGATTTCCGCATCGGTCATCACCCGCCATTCTCACCGGATTGCTCCCCACGGCCGCTTATCCGCCGCAGCGCTCCCACCAGGCCCGCGTGCCCGACGGCATGGGCGAGCTGCGGCCGCCACCCGGGCTCCAGGTAGGGCAACAAATCCAGCTCGCCGCGATCGTAGGCCCTGTGGTGAGGTCGGCATAACGGAACGCAACAAGTCGCCGCGCCGCACCCGCCCGCGGCACGGCTGATCAGGTGGGCCGGATCTATTCGACGGTCGGTACCGCAGACGATGCAGACCCGGCCGGCGACGGCGGCGCGCTGAACGTCGGAGGCAGCCATCGACGGCGTTCGCCGAAGCGGCGTGGATCTTCGCAGCTGCGTCTTGGCGCGCAGAGACGCGCGCCGGCGCAGCGGTGTGCGCTTCATCGGTATTCCTTTCGAAGTTGTGGTGATGAGGCCGCGCAGCGCTCTGCGCGCCACTTCGCTTTCGCGAGCTGGCTGCCCCGCCGGTCCGGCGAGTGCGGGGGCCCGGCGTCGCGCGGTCGCTGCCGGCGCGACGCTGCTACTCGTCTTCTTCCGGCCCGACGGTCGGAGCCTGATCGAGCTCGCCCTCCCTGAACGCCTGGGCCGGCGAGGGGCCGGAGGGCGCGGGGGCGGTTCGCCCGCGTTCGACCAGCGCGTCGAAATCGGAGCGGCGCACCCGCACGCGCCGGCCGACCCGCAGAGCCGGGAGCGTTCCCTGGTCTATCCAGTTCCGAACAGTCTGTTGGTTCAGCTTGAGGATCCGGGCGATCTCGGCGACCGTGAGGAACTCATCGCCGCCCGCGCTCACCCGACCTCCCCTCAGCCGTGACCGCTCACGACTGAAGCCAGTCGCGGTCCCGGTGGAAGTGCAGCGACCGAAGCTGCTCCTGGGTCTTGCCGATCAGATCGCCCTCGCTCACGAGCACCTCGTCGGCGTACCAGCGAAGGCACTCCCCGATGGTGCCGTCGCTCCAGCGAACCACGGCGCGCCGGCTCGCCAGCGAGCCCGGCGGAAGGTCCTCAAACCGCACGACCTCGACCACGGTCGGATTGGACGCAGCCATTTGCTCACCCTACCGCCGCCGCAGCCCGGAGCGCATCACGCAGCTTGCGCCGCGCCCGCCCCAGCTGGCGATCGACGGTGCGGTGGGACTTGCCGGTCGCCTCGGCGATCTCCTCGCGGGTGTAGCCGGCGACGCGTAGTCCAAGGACGCTGGCCTCGCGCGGTCGAAGCCGCGCGGCCCGGATCTGCTCGCCGGCGGCGATCAGCTCGAGGCGACCGGCGGGACCAAGCAAGAGCCGCTGGGAGGTCGCTGACCTGGTCCAGGCCGACCGCCCGGCGAGTACGGCGATCGAGTTCGACCGCCTCGCGGACCGCGGTGGTGCACAGCCAGGCGAACGCCCTCGCTGGCTCAGGCCGGTGCCGGACAAACTGGAGCCACGCGAATCCGCAGGCGTCGTCGACGTTTGCCGCCGAGGTGCGGACGCTGCGAGCCACGACAACCTGCAGCCGGCCCGCGTGCCGGGCGAACAGCTCCTCCTCGTCCACCCGCGTAGCGGACCGGACAGATTGCCCCGGCATGACCGGTCAGGTGGCTACTGGCTAGCAGCCGCCGGCGAGCGCCAGCCTTACGTGCCGGGCGATCTGCTCGGCCCTCTGCGGGCTGATCGTGCCGTCGGCCTGCGCCCAGCACGCCGCCTCGGCGATCGCCGAGAGCACGGCCCGCCGACTGGCTTCACCGGCTCCGATCCCGGCGATCGCCAGCAGCGCGGTCGAGACGGCGGTGCGGTCGCGGCGCAGCAGCCGGTCGATCAGCTCGAGGTCCGCGGTGGCGAGGCTCACCGGCGAGGGCACGATCGGGGTTCTTGTGGTCCGCCGTGAGAACGCCGCGGCGCGGGCCTGCCGCTGGCGCTCGTGACGGGAGAGGTGGCGCCGCGTGTGCGCGGCGTGGGTCATCGACTGCATCTGGAAACCTCCGTTGCTTGGGTTGTGCGGCCGCGTGTGACGGCCGCGGCCAGCTCGATGTGGCCGGTGCGGGCGGCGCGTAGGCCGCACGGCGTCCACACGGGGGCGCGGCGATAACGGCGGACCGCCCTCCCGGGCCAGGTCGCCCGCATCGTTGCTCCGCGCCCTTCACTGGCCGGGAACGACAAACGGCCCGGAGGCCGCCCCGAGCAGGGCGACCATCCGGGCCGTGCAGGTGTGGGTGCCGGCGGAGCGGGCTACCCGCTCATGCCGAGCAGGTCGAACGCGCCGCCGTCGGGCAGCGCCACCAGCTCGAACCGCCGCCCGCTCCCGGCGTGTTCACCGGTGAAGCGCAGGGCGTGCCGTCCCAGCGGGTCCTCGTCGCCGAGCGGGAGCTCGGGCACGAAGTTGACCCGTGGGTCGAGCAGGTAGGAGCTGGGCTCGCGGCCGTCGAAGTGCGCCATGGCGCACACCTGCATCCGCGTCGGCACGTGCTCCATGCGCCGGCGCGCGCGGGCCAGCCGGCCGAGGGCGCGCAGGGTGCGCCGGACCCCGGCGCCGCGTCCCCGCCTCCTTCGCCGGCGAGCGTCGGGCAGCTTTCGGCCGCTCGAGCGAGTGCTACGGTTCCTTCTCACTAGATGCGCCTCCTTTCGAGGCAGTCTTGTCGGCCTCGAGTCCTTACCTCGGGGTCGACGCGTTTGTGGGGGCTCAAGATGCCGTCGTCCCGACGGCCGACACAGTCATCGCATCGGGTCCTCCCTTCGCGTGTGTGGATGTGAAAGCTCATGGCGCCTGTCGTGCGCCGGCACCTTCAATGGCGGCTGTCGAGCGGCAAGCAGTCGACGTCGCGGTCTGAGCCTCTCCCGCCGGCGACTCGTGTACGTCTGCGCGACGAAGCTAGGATCGCGAGTCGCATCAACGTGTGCTAGGAGGAGCCCGTGAAGGTTGTGATCCCGGCAGGGGAGGCTGTGAGCTTCGGCGAAGAGCTCGAGAGCGACGCGTATCGGAGCGAGGAGCGCGACTACAAGGTCGCGGTGCACTTGGTCCTGTCCGCCCTCCTCTCGCACGCAACCAGCTCGCGCGAGGACTTTCCCGCGTTGATCGCCGATGTGTTTCGAGAGGCGACACCCGATCTGGAAGCGCTTGACCTCAAGGGCGACGATCGGGCGTTCATCACGGAGGCGCTCGCGTCAGTGGGCGGCGTTCGCGGCGCGATGGCGAACCTCGCCGGGGGCCGGTGGGGGCTTGCCCAATTTATGTGGATCCCGCGCGCGGTCGAGTTCGACCTCGGCGACATGATCGCGGACGCGTTTCGCAACCTGGTCGACGAGTCGGCCCCCGTGGCAGAGCGCGTCGACGCCTTCCGCGAGCAGACCTATTCGGCCTCGCAGGCCCTCCAGCAGAAAGGTGGCTATCTGCCTAACTGGCGGCTGTTTCGGCTCTCCTTGTCGTTTGTCGCCATGGTCCTAACTGGCTACGACCCAAGCCGTTACACCTTCTACTCACACGGCGCACTCCGCTATGGCTACGACCGCTACGCGCCCGACTCCGCTTGGCCGAAGGGGTCGATGGGCGAGATCTACGCAGAGATGTGCGAGTTGGTTAAGGCGGTCGCCGACGAGCTTAAGACCCAAGGCGTCCCGGTCCGCGACCTGATCGACGCCCAGAGCTTCGTCTGGATCCGCTTCTACAACGCCAAGGAGCAGGAAGCGCCGGCGAAGGCGGAGCCCTCAAAGCCTGCAGCGAGGCCGCTGATCACTGAAAGCGTGGCGAAGGATCTCGCCACAGCCGCCTTCTGGCCCCAGGACCGGGCTGAGCGCCTTGTCGCTCAGGTGGGCCGCTGGCGCCAGCTTCTGTTCCAAGGGCCACCGGGAACCGGCAAGACGTTCATCGCTGAAACGCTCGCCCGGCTCCTCGCCGGCGAGGAGGAGGGCCGCGTCGAGGTAGTGCAGTTCCACCCTTCCTACGCCTACGAGGACTTCATCGAGGGGATCCGTCCGGTTGTGACGGAGGGCAGTGACTTGGCTTACGAGGTGCGCAAGGGGATCTTCCTCAGGCTGGTGGACCAGGCAATCGAGTTCCCGGAGGACCCGTTCTTTCTGGTCGTGGACGAGCTCAACCGCGCGAACCTGCCGCGTGTGTTCGGGGAGCTGCTGTACGCGGTCGAGTACCGAGGAGCCGAGCACACCTTCCGCCTCCCCTACTCGGGCGGCGAGTCTTACGTCCCCCGCAACATCACGATCATCGCCACGATGAACACGGCCGATCGGTCGATCGCGCTCGTCGATGCGGCCATCCGTCGGCGCTTTCGTCACATCGAGTTCGCGCCTGATCCAGGCGTGCTGAGGGCGTGGCTCGGGACCCGCGGTCTGGACGCGATCGCCGCTCACGCCGTCGGCCGTCTGGTCGCGCTCAACGAGCAGCTCGACGAGCTGCTCGACCCCGACCGTCTAATCGGCCACACGTACCTGATGCGGGACGATCTTGGCGACGTCGGGCTCGAGGCGGTCTGGGAGGAGGACATCGAGCCAGTGCTGCGCGAACACCTCTTCACCCAACATGAGGAGGTCGCCCGGCTGCGTGACGTGTTCCTCGTGCCGGCATGAGTGTGCTGCACGAGCTCGGCGAACTTGATCGAAGCGGTGTCGTCCTTTCACCGACCCGCACCGAGCGGCGGGCGCTGGCGCGGTTGGAGGGCCGACTCGGGGTGGACTGGCGCCCGGACGGCTCAGCTCGCGTCTACCCACGCGGACACGTTGGCACCGCCGTGCTTTCACCTAACACCACCGTCCGCGTCACGACGAAGGTCCCGGTCGCCAACATCCTGGCGCTCGCCAGCCTCGCCTATCACACCCTCCCGATTCCACCCTCGCTCGGCGACGCGCTGCTCGAACCGGTCAGCGACACGATCGATTGGCTCGCGGTTCTGATCGTCGCCGAGACGGAGGCCCTGCTTGCGTACGGCCTCCGACAGGACTATGTCGTCGTCCAGGACGAGCTCCCTTACGTCAAGGGCAGACTGCGGTTCGAGGCCACGACGATCTCGGCCAAGCGCGCGCTAGTGGCCTGCGAGTTCGCCGACTTCCTCCCCGACATCCCCGAGAACCGGATCCTCCGCGCGGCTCTCGAGCGGCTCGGAACCCAGCGCCTCCTTCCCGGCCTCCGCGCCCGCGTTGAGCAGCTGCTCGCCGGCTTTCAGCGAGTCGCCTTCATCCGCCTTACGGTCGGCCAGCTGCCGTCCTTCCGTATCACGCGCTTGAACCGCTACTACCAACCAGCCCTCGAGCTTTGCCGCCTCCTCTTCGACCAGGGGGGCGCAAGCACCGATGTGGGACCTCTCTCGGCTCCTGCGTACTTCTTCCCGATGGAGATGGTGTTCCAGGAAGCGGTGACCACGCTCCTGCGCAAGCGACTGCCCGCGGTTTCGCGCCAGCGCGGGGGCTCGCACCAGCCTGTCTCAGGCAGCCCCGCCCGGCCCCTCACGTTCGCGGCCGACATCGTGATCGAATCGCCTCCGCAACTCGTGATCGACACAAAGTACGCGGCGGCCGAAATCCAGAATCAATACGGAGGGTGGTCGTTCCATAACGCCCACGTCTACCAGGCCGCCTTCTACGGGCTGAGTCTCGGCTGCCCGGCGGTGCTCGTGTACCCACGAACCGAGCGCGACATTGACGTGGCTTTCGAAATCGGCGGAGTCGGCATTCGGCTCCTGACCGTGGATCTGAACGAGCCAGGCCTCGCTGGGTTAGACGCCTTAGCCGGGAGGGTCGAGGCGCTGCTTCCGGATGCCGTGGCCGTGTAGGCCGTGCACGCGGAATCGGCGCGCGAGATCCGTCGATCAAGGTCTGGCTATGTCCTGAGTCTCGGGTGCCTCGTCACTGCGAGGGGGTTGCTCTACCAGAGCAAGCCTTCAATCGAGGTCATCAACGTTAACGCCCGCGCGGCGGAATGCAAGGCCGCAAAAGCCCGGCCGCTCGGGCCGCGATAGCAAAGCGCCCGATGGACTTGCCGGGTCTGTCGGTGCCGACGCCCTTGCCCCCACATCGCTATCTAAGTCTCCGGGCGAAACGGCGCCCAACTCCGCTGTTGGGGTAGCCGAAATCGTCGATTTCTTCGGCCGACCAGGGTAGCGCCCCTCACTCGCCCAGCCGTAGGCGAAATGCGGAGTTGGGTCATCAGACACATCGTCGGCGCCATCCCGCAAAAGGCCTGCAAACCATGAACCACGGCGGAATGATCCAGCCCGAACGTAAGCGGAGAAGCGCCGACCTTTTGCGGAGTTGATGCGGGATACCGCGGCCTGGGGCCGTCGTCTATCCAGCACGGCGGTAGCTACGGAGGAACGAGGAACGAGGACCGGGCCGGGGGTCCGGGTGTAGTGGACGTGAGCCCGGCGCGACTCGATGTCGGCGAAAGCACAAGCCCAGCCGGAACCGAACTGGTGACCGTGACAACCGAAGGTCGCCCATGGGATGGCCTGGGGTCGAGGTCGCAAGTCTGAAATGCGATAGTCACGTCGAGGGCGTAAGGGTGATTGGAAGCGTGGCATAGCAGTGACGCCGTCGCGCGAAGCCGCACGATCGCAATTGCGACGCGGAAGTCGGAGCGCACGAGCGCGCCGCGAGGTTGCTTGCTCGGTACCTGTTAGCACCGCATTGTCGCGACATTACGTTCGATCGCCGAACGGCTCATCCGCTTCAGGGTGGCTCGACCATAGAAGCACTTGTCAGCACGACGCAATTTCTTCTTCCGGCGCCTGGATCGACGGGGCTCGAGATGTCCCGGCCAGCCTCCCGCGCACGTTCTCGTGAGGCGGCGTTCTCGCGCACAACGAGGCGATAGCCTCGCGGTCACTGTGCACCCCGTTCTCGCGGAGCCGATGCCTGACCAGTTGCGCCTGCTGGAGGTCATCTACCAGGGCCGCGGGCTGGCGAGCTCCGAGACGGAACTACGCTGGCCGATCTTTCAGTACGTCGAGCACGAGCTGTATCGCCGCCACGGCATAGACGCAATGCACGTGCTTGGCGAGTGCCCGACGGTCGGCGGCCCGTGGAGCGGTGGTCAGTATGGATGGACGTGGTCTCAGACGCGGCAGCCAGGCGACGAAATCGGCCTCACGGTCGCGGGCATGGCGCAGATTCCAGCCTCCAGCCGCGAGGTGAGCCTCTTCGTCGCGGTCCTCCGGTTGCTCGTCGATGCGCAGCGCCTGTTCGAGCCCTCGCCGACCGACGTCCGGACGATTGCGGTCACCTCTCATGGAATAAGAGACCGTCTGCCTCCGTCTTGGGTCAGCACGGTGGCGCTAGCGGACATCCCCGGCTTGCTTCGCCACGAGCCCGCTACGTGGCATTGCACTGCCCGTCCGTCCGACGACTCGTGGGAGCTAGAGCTCAGTCCCTTCCTTCGCCGGTACGCCGGCATCGGAACCGCCCAGGAGTACTTAGGGCGGCTCGTCGAAGTCCTGACTCCAGCGATTCCGGAGCCACCGCCTCTATACCCGTCGCCGCTCTCGCTGCCGGAGGCGATCGACTACCTCAACGCTATCTGGCGCCTTCACGCCGGCAAACCGCTGATCCGAATCGGACGCGCTGAGGCCGCGGCCAAGCTTGTGCTCGACTGCACCACCGTGGACGAGTTCGAGTCCCGCTTGAGCGCCGTGTGCAGCATCCTCGATGGGGTGGACATTCCTGACCGAAGCGACAGCAAGCTGGTGGATCTGAGCGGCTACCTGCAGACCAAGCTGACTGAGGAATCTGCTGCCCGGGCGCTCGCAGCGGTCGATGATCTGCGGGCGCTGTTCGACCTGCGGGTCTGGCGCCAGCACGCCGGCACCGAGGACCGAGCCGCCAGAGGGATGAGCCGGTTGGGAATCTCCCTGCCTGTCTACGAGTGGGGCGCCGCATGGCAGCACATACAGGCGCGAGCCATTGCGGCGCTCTCGGCCCTTCGCGAGGAGGTCGAAACATTGGTCCCGACCGCCTGAGCTCGCCGTGCGACGGCCGTCGGCGGCGGACGACTCCTTGTGGACGGACTCGTCAATCTTCGTCTTCGTCCGATCACGCAGTTTGGCGTTGTCGGGGCTGGAGCCAGACCGACGGTGCCGACAGCCGACGTCGAGCGAAAGCGGCTGGTCCCCGGCTTAGGGTGTTGAGGATCGCTGGAACGGTCGGCCAGCGTTTTGTCCACGACCCAGCGCCAGTTGTAGCGCTTGACATGGGGTCGCGTGTGCGCTGCCCGGCCGTTGATCGTCTGCGGCGAAGCTGTCGGCGCGGCTCGGTAGGCTCCGATCGCCCTACGATAAGGCGTGCCGAGAATGCGAATAGCGACTGAGGAGGCGGGAGATGGCGCGGGCAGATCTGCTCCTCGACCTCGTTGAGGCTGAGCGCCAGGGCGACCGGGACCGGTTCCGCGTCCTGGTTGAGGCCGTGATCGCCGAAGAGCGCGCGAATCAGCATCACCTGCTGGCCGACCGCCTCGCGGAGTTGATCACCACCACGGGACATAGCATCCCCCGCGACGATCGTGCGACTGCCATCCGTGACCTCGTGCACGAGGCCGTTGCAAATCGCCGCCTGGACGATTTGGAGCTGGCACCGGTTCCGCGGCGGGTCATCTCGGAGCTGATCGAGGAACAAAAGCGCGCCGACCTTCTGCGCAGTTACGGAATCGAACCGCGTCACCGCCTGCTGCTCTCTGGGCCGCCTGGCAACGGTAAGACAAGTGTCGCGGAGGCGATGGCGTCGGAGTTACTTCTGCCCTTTTACGTGATTCGGTACGAGGGCGTGGTTTCGAGCTTCCTCGGCGAGACTGCCGCACGCATCGACAACGCCTTTGAATTCGCACGAACCCGGCGCTGCGTCTTGTTCTTCGATGAACTCGACACAATTGCTAAGGAACGTTCGGACGAGCACGAGACCGGTGAAATCAAGCGCGTCGTCTCGACGCTGCTTCTTCAGATCGACCGACTGCCGGCACATGTGATGCTGATTGGCGCGACTAACCACGGCGAGCTGCTTGATCGTGCGGCGTGGCGGCGCTTTCAGATTCGTGTCGAGCTCGAACCGCCCACGCGGGCCCAGGCCACTCGGTTCCTCGAGCGACTAGCCGAGCGCCTGGGCGGCGACCTCGGTTTCTCGCCACGTACCCTGGCTGACAAGCTCGCGGGGGCGAGCTTTGCCGAGTTGGAGGAGTTCGCGATCGACGTCCGACGTCGCGCAGTCCTGGAGTTGCCAGGAGGCAGCCTCCGGCGGATTGTCCAAGAGCGGCTCGAGCACAGGCGCGTTCAGGCAGCCGAGTGACCGGGGACCCTCGGCCTCTGCTCGCCTTTGGCCCACCAGCGGTCGGGGAGAGGCCCGCGCAACGCCCGCGCGACGTACCGCGGCTTTCAAGACCGGGTGCCAGCCGTCAGGGCGAGCGGCTGACACCCCAGTTTCGTGCCCTGACCACAGCGTTCGAGGCCGAACGAGCGCAGCTCGCCGCTGACACACCCGACGAGGTCGACCCGGCGTTGGTGGTTGTTCTCGACCTCGCTGGCAGCGTCAAGGATTTTCGCAATGCGCTCGACCGGATCACAGGGTTGGAGTTCCTGACCGAACTGCTCGGCGAGCGCACCGACCCGGATGACGATTTCCACATGTTCGGGGAGGAGGTTGGCCGCACCGATAACACCATCCCACACTCGTTGTACCTGGTGATGTCCAACGCCAGGGCGGTCGATGAGCTAATGCACCTATTCGACCTGTGGCAACAGGATCAGTCCGTGACTTTCGAGTACGGGCTCGGCAAGTTCAAGGCGGCGTTCGAACAGTTGACGGCGATCAGAAGATGGGGCCCGGAGGATCGCGTCCGGGAGACCGGGTTGCTCGAACGCTGGCGGGAGACGCTCGACGTCGTCGGACAGTCTGTGAGCACGGTCAGGGTCGAAATCGAGTTGTGGTACCGCCGTGACGTGACCACGCGTGGTGTGGCACAGACGCAGGTGGAGCAAATCGTTGCCGACGGCGGCGGCCGCGTCCTCGACCGCTCCCAGATCGGCGACATCGGGTACCACGCGCTGCTGGCGGAACTACCGATTCAGCAGGTCCGCTCGGTTCTGGACGCCGGAGCAGGCTCGATTCGACTGCTCACGACCGATGAGGTCATGTTCGTGAGTCCGTTTACACCTATGACCACCGCGCCGGCCACGCCTGACCCTGTAGCGCAGATGCGGCTGGCCCCTGGAGGGCGGATCGAGGGGGTGCCCCGAATCGCACTGCTTGACGGGTTGCCTCTCCCAAACCACGACGCCCTGAGCGGCAGGCTGTTAATAGATGACCCGGATGGGGTTGGTGAGGACTACCAAGTGTCGTCCCGCAACCATGGCACGGCGATGGCATCGCTCATCGTCCACGGCGATCTATCCACGCCGGGAGAACCTTTGGATCGGCCGGTCTACGTCCGGCCAATCATGCGACCCCACGAGGTCTTCAGCAAGCACGAGCAGGTCCTCCCGACGAGGCTTCTCACAGACCTCCTTCATCAGGCGGTCAGACGAATCGTTGAGGGCGAGGCAGGCAGAGCGGCTGCCGCGCCGAGCGTGAGAATCGTCAACTTGTCGATCGGAGATGAGAGCAGGGCTCTCGTGCGGAGGATGAGTTCGGCCGGACGACTCCTTGATTGGCTAGCCGACTCATACAACTTGCTATTCGTCGTGAGCGCAGGCAATTACACCGACCCGATTACGATCCCCGCTCGCGCAGCACGTGATCCGGCTTCGGCGCATTCGGCGGCGATTCGCGCGGTATACGGACGCAGTCTGCTCCGAGGCGTCCTGCCTCCCGGGGATGCCCTCAACGCTCTGACCGTCGGAGCGACGCACGACGATGGGCTGGGAGACGTCGATGTTCCCGACACCGCGTGGGACATAGTCGACCCAGGCGCGCCGGCTCTCTTCAGTGCGACCGGTCCCGGTGTAGACCGCTCTGTTAAGCCCGATCTCCACCACATCGGAGGCCGGGAACTCTATACACGCCCCGTGATTCAGCCCGGCGACGATTCGGTTCGCATCGAACCAGCGGAGACCGCCACCTCCGGACCCGGCGTCCAGGTGGCCGCCCCAGGAAGACCGGGCGCGACAAACGCCACCGTGTTCACTGCGGGCACGAGCAACGCAACGGCGATCGTAACGCGCGAGGCTAGCCGCTTATTCGACGTCCTCGAAAACGGGGTGCCGAGCACCGACGACCAGCCACTCCCTGATCCTCAGTACCACCCGCTGCTGGTTCGGGCGCTGGTGGCACACGCCTGCAGTTGGGGGCGATGGGGGCCGAGGCTGCGCGCAGAACTCGGCCTCGACAACCAGCAGGCGCGCCGCCGGCTCACTTCGCTTCTCGGATACGGCGCGCTTGATACAGGCCGAGTTGGCTCGGCGGCGACGAATCGGGCCGTACTCGTTGCAGCCGGCCACATCGCTCGCGACCAACGCCACACGTTCGCGGTGCCGTTGCCGCCGTCACTTCGAGCGCGCGCAGAATGGCACCGCTTCACGATTACCCTCGCGTGTACGGTGCCAACGGTTGGACAGGTGACGCGGTATCGCGGCGCAAAGGTTTACTTCGCCACCCCCGATACGAATCTTGCCGCGGGAGATCGGATCGATGCCGAACACAACAGCGTTCGGCGAGGAAGTCTCCAACACGAGATCATCGATGGCGACCGCGCGATGGTGTTCGGCGAACGTGATGCTTTCCCGATTCATATCGAGTGCATGGACGACGCCCAGCGACTGCGTGCCGGCAAGACGGTCCGTTACGCCCTCGTCGTATCGGTCGAGACTGCCGTCGAGACCTCCACGACAATCTACGAGGAGATCCGCGACGGGTTGCGCCAGCAGATCCGCGAGCGTGCGCGCGGGAGAGTGGAAACCTGATGTCGCGGGACCCTCGAGGCTGTGCGGCTGCGCGTGGTACCTCTACTCGGTGGGCCATGACAGCGTTACGCCTTTCTCGTCGCGATCCAGTCGCAGTTCGATGCCGCCTGCGCCCAGTATTCCGAGGTCGGCAAGCCGGGCAACGCTGAGTTCCTCAACGACGCTCTCATCGTTCGTTAGTTCAACGGTCAGTTCGGCTAGAGCGCCCGTGCAGGCCCCGTATCCGATCGGCGGCGGCTCGGAGGTCTCGTAGCCGGTCGAGATGATGCCCACGACAAGCCCGTCGGTATCGATGATCGGTCCGCCGCTCATGGAGTGCTTGTAGAGGCCGGTCGTCCGGAAGGAGGGAAAGTCCACCAGGCCCCCTCGTCGCCGCTCATGGACCTCAACGACCTCGCCGCGAGCGGCCTTGAGCTCGTAACTCACCTTGATGACACCGGGCTGCCCGAGCGCCGGTACCTCGTAGCCCAATGCCATCGTGTTCTCGCCAACACGCGGCGGAGCAAACGTGAGCTGAAGGATCTTCGGCGTGACGACCGGCACAACAGCTTCCGACGGTCTTGCGACCAGTAGCGCCACGTCACTGTAGGTGCTCGCAAGCCTCACTTGAGTGATCTGAACGCCGATCAGGTTTGACGGATCGCGCGCGTTCGGAATCAAGAGGAATGGCTCGACCCGTTCCTCCTGCCCGGCGAGTTCGGCCACGACGTGCCGCGCCGTCGCGAATAGAGCATCGCCCGATGTGAAGCCAGCCAAGCAAAACGCGGTGCCCTGGCTGTGCACTGTCCTGTCGTCCCGGTCCCATCGGAGTATGAGAGGCACCACTGCTGGTCCCATCCCCGAAGCCACGACGTCAACGTCGATGAACGGCTCGGCGTCGAAATTGAAGCTGTATGGCATCCAAGTATCCTGATGGCTCAGACCGGCCGGGGTGAAAGGCATCGGCCGTGTGACGGACGTTCGGCGTGCAACATGGTCAGAGCAGCGTTGATTCTGCGGGGTCCCAACCAGGCGGTGGCCAGATGCTAAGGCTGTCCCAGCGTTGTCGTTCTTCCTGCGCCTGGGGTGTCATTAGACCCTCATAGACGAGGTCGGCAGGGAGGACGTAACCGATTCCAAGGCGACTCACCGCCTTCATAGGATCCTCGTCGTCGAAGTGTTCCGTGAACATCCCGCACAGCAGGTGGACGTATCGAATCCTTCCGACAGGCTCGTCGGGCTCGGGAATTGGAACGGGCGGCGATCGCGGGGTCAGGCTCGGAAATGGAAACTCGACGAAGCACGGAGACCCGCTAAAGCCCCCATACGAGCGGCAATCGATGAGGTGACAGGGATAGACATAGCCGCCATCGTGCTCTATCCCGATTTGGTCGATTGCGCCAATAGTTCCGGACCTCGCCATTGGGCGGTCGAGCGGAGCGAGGAGACCGACGTAATGGAGCAAGGCTCCAAGGAGTGGCCTGTTGTCGAGACCATGCTGGAGATGTACCCCGACCTGTAACGCGGGGAGTAGCTGGCCGTCGATGGGCGGGAAGGGTGCGACCATCAGATCAACGTCCGGCAGTAGCTGACGCCAGCCGGCGACGTTAGCCCGGATCTTGCGATAGGCGCCGAGATGGTCGTGACCTGCGACTGATCGGTGTGTGAAGTGTCGATTTGTGGACGGGGTGGCTATTTAGGTCGCGCTGGAGGAATTGGGACGGCGGGCTGTGGGCAGATCGGTGTGGT
>DATJRS010000009.1:0-8428 GCA_035504535.1 Solirubrobacteraceae bacterium
AACCTCACCAAACTCCACCGCCACCAGCTCACCGTCGCCGGGGCCTGAAACAGGCCCCAGGCGCTCGCACCGCCAAAACGGAGCCAACAGCGTCACAACTGCCCCTCACAACGGGAGGGGTTGCGCGACAGCCTCGCGACAAACCTCAAGTCATTCGAGAGGCAGCGCGCGTGTTGCGCCCCGGCGGCCGCTTCGCCGTCTCGGACGTGGTCGCCGACCCCGACATGGACGAGCAGACCCGCGCCGACATGGCGGCGTGGACCGGCTGCATCGCCGGCGCGCTGACCGAGGACGAGTTCCGCTCAGTCCTCGAGGCGGCCGGTCTGGGAGAGATCGAGATCACCGAGACTCATCGCGTCCACGATTCCGCGGCCTCGGCGATCATCCGCGCTCGCAAACCTCTGCAAGCGTGAACGCCAGCGCTCGCCCAGTCGGCTGCGGACTCGGTGAAGCCGGGTTCGGATGGCAGCTGCGGCGTTACCACCTTCTATCCGAGCACGTCATCAGTCTCGAGCGCACCCCCGGCAAGGTCGTCGCAGAGCTCAGAGCGGACCTTCCGGGAGGCCTGCTGGAGAACACACTCGAGGTCGAACGGGGATGCTGCCGGTTCGTGGAGGCAACGTATGAGCCAGCCCACGGCCGGCTGACCCTTGCCGTCCAAACCATCAACCAGGACCCCCGACTCGACTCGCTCTTCCGGGCGCTTGACCCCGCAAGCGGAACATAGGGGATCGCCGGCTCTAGCGATGACTGTCGTGCCAGATCATCTGACAATCCGTCCCGGCGAGGCTCAGGACCTCGGCCGGGTGGCCGAGATCTACAACGCGGGGATCGTCGAGCGCGTCGCGACGTTCGAGACCGGTATGCGCACGGCCGAAGACATCGCCAGCTGGGTCAAAGACGGGCAGCCGTTCATCGTCGCGACAGAGAACGAGCGAGTGATGGGCTGGGCACGGGCCGGCGCCTACTCGGACCGGTGCGTCTACCAGGGCGTCGGCGAGCACGCGGTCTACGTTCACCCAGATGCCCGCGGCCGCGGCCTTGGACGGACGCTACTGATCGAGCTTTGCGCGGCGTCCGAGCGCCACGGGATCTACAAGCTCACCAGCCGAGTGTTCACCAACAACGACGCGAGTCGGGCCGCGCATCGCGCCGCCGGGTTCGAAGAAGTCGGCGTGCAGCGTCGCCACGGCAAGCTCGACGGGCAATGGCGAGATGTCGTTCTCGTCGAGCGGCTCCTCGGTCCCGCCGCCGACTGAGCCCAACAGCAATGCGCCCTTGAGCGCCCGCGAGCACCTGACGTAGCATCGCGTCGCTATCGATAGTCAGCGTCATCGCCTACCGGTATCGCTGATCCTCGGGGTGTCGATGATCGCTGCCGGAGTCGTTTACCCCGTCACCGATTCGGCGCTCAAGCACACCTCGCCGATCATGATCGCGACACTGCGGGCGCTTGTCGGCGGCCTGGTCCTGGCTCTGGCCCTGCCGCTCCTCCGCTGCCGGTTACCCCGCACCCGCAGGCTTTGGAAGTGGGCGTTCGCGATCGGGTTCGGGAATACCACCCTGACCCAGGTGGGGATCAGCGTAGGCACGGCCCGTGCCGGCGCCGCAGTTGCCTCGGTCCTCCTCAACTCGTCACCCTTCTTCGTCGCGCTAATCGCTCGCGTCGCGCTACGCGAGCCGATCACGCGCCTGCGGGCAATCGGACTCGTGATCGGTTTCTGCGGGGTACTGCTCGTTGTGCTGGCTGACCCGGGGAAGATCGCCCACGGATCCCGGCTTGCCATCGGTTTCGTACTCGCGTTGCTCGGCGCGCTGGGCTGGGCCGGTGGCGGGCTGGGAATGCGGGTGCTCACTCAACGCGAGCCCGACCTGGACGTCTCGGGCCACACCGCCGCCCAATTCCTCGCTGGTGCCATTCCGCTCATCCCGCTCGCGCTACTCGACGGCGGCACAACTATTTGGAGCGATCCGACTCTGATCGCACAGCTCACCTACCTGATTATCGGCGGGCAGGTGATCGTCTACGTCGGCTTCAACGCTGCGCTCGCTCGCTGGCCGTCCACCCGCGTCTATGCCTGGACATTCCTCGTCCCCGTCGTCGCCGTGCTCATCGAAGCCGCCCAAGGCCAGTTGCCCGGCCCTGCGGCCACCGTCGGCATCGTCGTCGTGATCGCCGGCGTGGCGATCGTCAACCACCCACGGGCAGAAGCATCGACCGCCGCACCTGCTCCCGCCAACCTGTGACGGACCCCACCGACCGCCCGAGAGCTCCGTTTCTCTCAAAATCGCATTCGACCCTCCAGAGGACACACGCGCGATCGCCCGTGCCGTGGAGGGCCACGCTCGGTCGGGCAGTTCGCCGAACAGCTCGGCCCGATGTTGGACGGTTCGTTGGACTGTTTTGTCAGCCAACCAGCGGTTTCTGGCGGTTCGTAGCGGTCCCCGGCGGCACGACCGAATCCGCGGAAACACCCGCAAACAACGGGAAATCTCTCGCAACAACCTCGATGCCGGAGGAGGAGGTGTCGGAGGAGGAGGAACTCGGACCCCCGACACGCGGATGATGATCCCGGCCGCCCTTTCAGCGTTTACGGGCGATTCGGGGAATGTTGGACGGCAGGTTGGACTGTTTTGTCAGCCAGCGTGCACGAAACGGCCGGGTTTCGGCACCGTACGGCTGCCCGTCGCCATGTGACCGGCTACGACGCTGGCGGACCGTCAGAGGGAGCTGTGTCGCGTGGGGGTTCGGCTGGGCCAACTCGGTAAAGCACGAACTCATCCTGATCGAGGTCATCGGTTTCGACCTCGACCCGAACCTCCTCGCCGGTGTCCATGATTAGCGTGGCCTGCTGACGCACGCGCGCAGTGTCGCATCACGTTCTCCGTGCGGGAGGCGCAATCGGTCAGTCGACCGGCAGCGTGACGCTCTCGAATGCGAGAACCTCAGCGAGGCGGTCGAAGTGGCCATCCTTGTGGAGCACCGCCAGCCCGCCATGTTCTGCGGCCGCCGCCGCGATAAGCGCGTCCGTGACCGACACGCGGTGATAGCCGTCGCTCCGGGAGGCCAACTCGGTCACCGCGGACATCGCGGCGTCCGCGACTGCCCGGTCGTTACGCAGCATTCGCAGAGCTGACAGCTCAACGTCGTAGGCGACGTACTCCGCCGACGAGCGCGCCGAGTACAGGATCTGCATCCGCACGACGGGAGTGATCAGCATCCTGTCCTCGATCGTGGCTCTCCGAAGCGGGCCTAGAAGCTCCGGCGGCAGCACCTCAACGCGCCACCAGGCCGACGTATCGATCACGAACGACGCGCCGCCGTTCAGCAGCTCAACGGCGTCCATCGGCGGCTACTGGTCGCGTTCGTCCAGCTGCTTGATGTTCTTCAGGGCCTCACGATCGAAGCCGTCCGGATCCATCAGACGGTCCCACAGTGCGTTGAGCCGCTGGACCCGGTCCTGCTCAGACATCTCGGGTCGTTCGCCGAGCAATGCGGGACTCGTGGACCTAGGCTCCATATGAACGAGGTTATCGACACGACCGACGATTAGAGATCCATATTCGACGGTCAAGACCCGTGGGCGTTCGAGAGCGCCACCAGTTCTACAACGTAGTCCTGTTTGCCAGAGGCGAGCCAGTCCGCGGGCGCCGTACCGTCCTCCGCTGACGGCGAGACCATCAGCAGATGCAGACCCAACGGAGAGAGCTTCGCCTCCGCCGCCGCGTCTTGAACCTCGGGAATGCGGTCGAGCGTTTGCCCCGTGGGAGTCGAACTGCCACGCCGGGTATACGAACTCGCGGTGCATGGGCAAACCGCAGCGCAACCAACTTGCCCCCGTCGCGTAGATGCTTGAGCTGCTGACGGCTCACCCCGAGGTCGTCCGCCGTCAGCGACTCTGAGGGAGCGAGCGCGGACAGGTCGCGTATTAGTGTCGCTCCGATCGTCGTGAGCGCTTCCACCGCGTCCTGGCGGTCCTGCTCGGGAAGGCGCGCGACTTCGGTCGCGAGCGCGTTGAACGCGAGTGGGGATGACGCTCTCGACATGTCACTGTGCCCGTCGACGCAGGTAGGCGTTAAGCCGCTCGGCGGGATCGGTCTCGTCGAGCGGTGGCAGCAACTTCACATAGCGCAGCTCTGGGTGCGGTCCGACCGAGCCGTCGAAGAGCTCGGTCGCGCGATGGCTGAGCACTCCGTGCCAGCCGAGCGACAGGCGCTCGAGGATGTCTCGCTGGTACTGCACGACATCGTCGACGCGCTGCTCGAGCAGGAAGGCCGGCAATGGCCGCCTACGCGTGATCAGCCGGACGCAAGCGACACCGACACCGACACCACTCAGGAGCCGGATGACGAGTGACCTGACCCGGACCGCAGCCTGGTCCGCGATACCGCGCGCCGGACGGACCAATCTGCGGACCAGCTCAAGCGGTCATCCGCCCCGCCCGGACTGGTCTTTCTTCATCCTGTCGCCCTCTTGGCCAGTCGAGACCGGAGTGTCGGTGTGGGTACGGGCGGGGCGGACGGCCATGAGGCGATTGCAACCTCAGTTGGTCGGTTCGTGATCACCGAGGGCGTGGTTCCAGGTCCTGGGACGATGAGGGTGGCGCGCTTCATCGGACGGCTTGGAGTCGTATCGCTGCCAGCGGTGGAGGTGGCACTTGAGCTCGATCAGCGCGTGGTACGGAGGCATGTCGCCAAGCTCGAGGCCGCCGGTTGGCTGGCTCGGATGCCATGGGTCTGGGGGCAGGGGTCGGTCGCCTGGCTGACCGCGCCTGGTCTCGAGCGGGCAGGCCTCGGCGGCGTCCGCCCGGTCAAGTCGCCGCCTGCCGCGACCACCATCGCGCACGCCGTACTTGTCGAATGGTCACCGGCACGCGCGGAACGCCGAGGCAGAAGGTGGAGGTCCGCGCGAGAACTTGCGCTCGACGGCGAGCGCTGGGAAGTCCCAACAAACTGCGAGCGCGGCCACACGACGCAACTGCCCGACGTCGCTGTCTGGTTGAAGGCCTCCGGTCCGCCATGGGCGGTGATCGGCGAGAGCGGCGGACGCCGCGAAGATCGCCAGAAGCTGATGCTCGAAGCATGGCGCGACGCCGTCCACGTGGGACGCTACGCCGGCGTGCGCTACGACTGCGCGAGCGCATCGGTCGCGAGATGGATTACACGCCTCGCGAAGAAGGTCTGGCTCACGGCGCCCGACTTCAGCGCGATCGTGCAGACAACCGCGGAGGAGATCGCCGCCCTGGTCCGCGCCGATGCGGAGGGCGAAGGGCGGGCCGCTGATGAGCCTGAGGCCTCCGGCGGCGCCGCGCCGACCCTCGACGGGAACATCCGCATTGCCCCGCACGACGTCCGAGTCCCGGCAGCGTCTGTGCCTAGCCCGACAGCTGAGGCGGAACGACCGGCCCCGAGGCCGGAGACGCCCGAGGAGGCCGCCGAACGAGAGCAGCGCTACCGGGAGATGTTCGGGATCGCTGAGCCAAAGCGCCGCCGACGATGGCGACGTTGAGCAACAAGCCTTGCCTCTCGCCCCAAAGGCCGGCGCTCCGGAGCATCAAAGCGGATTAGCCGCGGCTCACATCTCCAGCCGCTGCAGAAGCGTGTCGTGGGGGATTCCCGTCGCGTGGGCCAGCAGCAGGACCGGGACCCCGGCCTCGACCGCCTTGCGCAGCGCGTCGCTGGCTCGCTCGTGGGCCGCGATGGCCAGGTTGTGCTCGTTCACCCCGACTTCAAGCGCCCGCTGTGCCTCCGCTTCGAGGTTGGTGGTGATGGTGACGGTCGTGGACTCCCACTTTCCCGTCTTGTAGTTGAACCAGCTTGTCTCTTGACCCCACTCGATCTGACTGTCGGGTACCTCTGCCTGGGCGTCGGGGTTGCCCTCGTTGCGTTGCATCTGGCGGCCGGTCATCTTTCACACCTCGCTACCGGTTCTGTTCGTTGATTTCGGCAAGTCGATGACACCGGCAACCGCGTGCGCGCCGGCTGTAAGCGGCCGGGGTAACCACTGCGAGCGCGCCGATGACGGATGACAACTCCGAGAAGGACTGCGAGCAGCCACTTCATCGCTCGCTGGTGAAGTTCCGGAGGAGCTGCTCGACGACTGCCTCGATCTCAGCGCGACCGTGCTCGGTTGACGTGGTACAGACACGGGCTGCTCGGGTCTGGGTCACTCCGGCCTGAACTCCTCGCCGTCAGGCCTGGCTCTCAAGCAGCGCGGTGATCTTGACGGTTGCCGAGACCACGCGCGGCCCTCCGACGATGGGGGCCAAAGCTCTCAGGACCCCGTGGACCTGGTCCAGTTGGACGTCGCTCTGGTGAGCGGCACCGAGGTTCATCAGAAACGACTCCGGCGGGGCGTCGATTGCGACCAAAGCGGCGAGCCAGACGAGCATCAATGTTTTCCGGTCGAGGCTGGCGGCCTCGAACGAGCTCACGATCATGCCGGCGAGATCCGCGTAGGTCTCTGACTGCAGCAGCAGATCGGCACGGTCCGCGAGGCCGGGCGGCAGGTCGGATTGCTCGGACACGGTCGTTCCTTTCGAGGAGTCCCAACAAGGATTCGCGGCGCGTGGCGGCCGTCATCACCTGATCTGGGTGAGGCGCTCCCCACGGCGGTTCACCCTGCCGAGTCTGCTTTGTCTCGCCTGGGCAGAACCCGGGCGGGACGCCGTACAACATCAGCCTTGGCGAACATACCGAGCGCTGATCAACGAGCGGCTGAAACGGTTGCTCCTGGGTGACCCGCAGACGATCGCGGGGACTGTGTACGGGACGATCGTCGTCATGTCTGTCATCGCAGCGGGTGCGCACGCCTACGAGCACCACCTCTGGCGGCTGGTCGTCCTCGCCGGCGGCAGCGCGGTCGTTCTATGGCTCGCGCACGTCTACTCGCACGCACTCGGCGAGAGTCTCAGCCTGGGACGACGCATCTCGGTCGACGAGGTCGCCTCGATCGCCCGCCGGGAGTTCGCGGTGATCGCCGCAGCGATCATTCCGCTGGTCGCTGTCGCGTTGGGTGCCGCTGGCGTATTGGAACATCGAACCGGCGTACAGCTGGCGCTCTGGCTCGGGGTAGCGGTACTCGCGGCCCAGGGCATCCGATACGCCCGCCTGGAACGCCTGCATCCGGGCGCGACATTCGTCACGATCGGCCTCAACCTGGCGATCGGCTTGGCGATCGTCGCGCTGGAGGTCCTGGTCGCCCACTAGCTGATCCGCGCGGCTCCGGCGGGACGGATCACGGCCGGGCACCGCAGCGATGTCGAGGTCCATTCATCGCCGCTTGCGCGAGGGCGCGGCCGATGTTCCGAGCACAGTGAGCAGGCTGGCGCAGACCGTCGCCCCCACGAATCGCCACACGCAGACCTGCCTTCGCCTCGCACGGGCAGCTGTCTCTTGACGTGCGGGCCTCACAATGCGCGGGACGGTTCGCCAAACGGCTCGGCCCGATGTTGGACGGTTGGACTGTTTTGTCAGCGAACCAGCGGTTTCTGGCGGTTCCTAGCGGTCGCCAGCCGCGCCAACCAATCCGCGGAATCCCCCGGAAACAAAGGGAATCCCCGCAAACAACCTCGATGCCGGAGGAGGGACTCGAACCCCCGACACGCGGATTATGATTTAGGTCAGATCGAGAGAAAAGGCCTGCAAATACGCCACTTTATTCCGTGGCGTCGTAGGTCATAGTCGCTCTCAATCTCACAGAAAGGCCACATTGGCCGATAACTCCCCCATAGTCGTGGATACCTCAGCAAGACCCCGCCCGAGGCGCAGGCGCCTGCCCAAGCCTAAGCCCAGAGGCTATGGCCGTGGTTCGATCTCGATCCAGGACGGCGCCTACGTCGCGACCTACAAGAGCCTTGAGACCGGCCGCGGGGCTCGCCGCTCCTTCGCCTCAGAGCAGGAGGCGCACGTGTTCCTTGACCAGTGGTACGCCGAGAAGCAGCGCCGAAAGCTCTGGACTGAGCGCGGCGGCATGCACGCCGGCTGGATGATTCCCGCACCGGTTCAAGCTCCCGCGCTGGTCCCGTCTCCCGTCCGTCGCCGGCCTCCCGCACCCGCACGCGTCACGTTCGGCGAGCTGATCGACGGCTGGCGCGCGTTCAAGCTGGGCACGGTGCGCGCGACGACCTGGCGCAACTACGAGCCGTCGCTGCGCGCACTCGCCTACTACCTCGGGGATCGCCGCGCCGACGAGCTGACCGAGACCCACTTCATCAAGTACCGCCAGGCCCGCGAGAAGGGTCTTGACTGGGTCGCCAAGACCCAGATCCCGCCACTGAAGCCGATAACGATCAACCAGCACCTCGACCGCGCCAACGCGATCTTCGAATGGGCCACGGCGTCCTCACCGCCACTGGCCGCCGAGAACCCGGTCGCGCGGCTGGTCAAGCGCGGCAACAAGCTCAAAGCCGAGGAGTTCGAACCGGTC